>DASZXA010000035.1:0-9291 GCA_035546455.1 Pseudolabrys sp. | reverse complement strand
CATCGGGTCGCGGAAGTTGCTGCGCAGCGTAGAGCTGGCGCCGGCGGCAGCCAGGCCGCAGCTCGCGACGGCTACGCCGTCTCTTCCTTGAAGGTGTCCCGATAGGGGTGCGCCGGATAGACGCCGAGGACCGTGAGGTTCTTGGAGAAGAAGCGCAGCTCCTCCAGCGCAAACACCAGCGCGCGGTCGTCCGGGTGGCCTTCGACATCCGCGTAGAACTGCGTGGCGAAGAAATTGCCGCCGACCATGTAGCTCTCGAGCTTGGTCATGTTGACGCCATTGGTGGCGAAACCGCCGAGCGCCTTGTAGAGCGCGGCCGGCAGGTTGCGTACCTGGAACACGAAGGTCGTGACAACCTTGCCGTTGCCGGCCTTGGTCCATTTCTTCTCGCGCGACAGCACGATGAAGCGCGTGGTTGAATGCGTGGCGTCCTCGACATTCTCCTTGAGAATGTCGAGCCCGTAAATCTCCGCCGCCAGCCGCGTCGCGATCGCGGCGCGGGTGATGTCCTTGCTCTCGGCGACTTCACGCGCCGAGCCGGCGGTGTCAGCGTTGACGATCGCTCTGAGCTTCAATTCACGGATCGCGTTGCGGCACTGGCCGAGCGCCATCACGTGGCTTTCCACGGTCTTGATCGTCTGCAGCGAGGCGCCCTTCGGCGCCATCAGTTGATTGCGGATCGGCAGGAACCACTCGCCAATGATGTGCAGGCCCGAGGTCGGCATCAGGTGGTGGATGTCGGCGACGCGCCCGGCCACCGAATTCTCGATCGGAATCATGCCGAGGTCGGCCTCGCCGTTCGAGATCGCGGTGAAGCAGTCCTCGAAGGTGTGGCAGGGCGTCGGTTCGTAGTCGGGAAACGCCTCGCGGCACGCGATGTGAGAGTTCGCGCCGCGCTCGCCCTGAAACACGATTTTCTTCGGCATGTCCCCGCCTCAAAGTTCCGACTTAGCGCGATGCGTTAGCGGCTTGGCGGCAGCCAAGTCAACCCATTGCGAAAACATGGAAATTGCGCAGTCGCGCAAAAACCTTGGAATTAGAGGAACGAAGGGTTCCGTCACACGTTGCTGCAAGGAGGGCGCGCGCTTCCACGTTCGAACACTTTCATTCCATGTTGCGTCGTCGCGATCTGCTGGCATCCGCCGCGTGGCTTTTGGTCACCGGTGTATCCGCTCAAGCCGGTATCATTTCCGGCCGATTGCCCTGGCTGCCAAACGCCGGTGATCCGCCGCCGCCGGTTCGCCCCGGTCCCTGGCAATTCTTCACCGCCGACGAAGCGCGCGCCGCCGAGGCGCTGGTCGATCGTCTCATTCCGCCCGATCCCGACACGCCCGGCGGCAAGGACGCCGGCTGCGCGATCTATCTCGATCGCCAGATGGCGGGGCCGTATGGCCACGGCGACGGTCTCTACAATCGCCCGCCCTTCATGACCGGCACCCCGCAGCAGGGGTCTCAATCGAAAGACAGTCTCGCCGCGCAATATCGCAAAGGGCTGAACGCCATCGACGCATATTGCCGCGCCAACATGTCCGGCAAGGCGTTTGCCGAATTGTCCGACGACGACAAGGACAAGCTGCTGAAGGGACTCGAAAGCGGCGACGTGAAGCTCGACGGCATCGACGGCAAAAAGTTCTTCGCGCAACTCCTCAAGGACACGCAGCAGGGCTTCTTCGCCGATCCGGTCTATGGCGGCAACCGCGACATGGTGTCGTGGAAAATGATCGGCTTCCCCGGCGCGCGTTACAACTATCTCGACTGGATCGAAAAACATAACCAGCCCTATCCGTTGCCGCCGGTCAGCCTCGCCGGCCGCATCGACTGGACGCCGAGGTAAATCATGGCGCGCAGACTTCCCCGAAAAGATGTTGTCATTATCGGCCTCGGCTGGACCGGCTGCATCCTTGCCAATGAGCTGACCGATCAGGGCCTCGACGTCATCGCCATCGAGCGCGGGCCGTGGCGCGATGCGCCGACCGATTTCCCGCCGACCTACGCGCAAGATGAATTGCGCTATCACATTCGCCACGAGCTGTTCCTGCGGCCGGATCAGCTCACCTTCACCTTCCGCCACAACAAGAACGAGACGGCGCTGCCGATCCGCAGTTGGGGCGCCTTCATGCCGCCGAACGGTGTCGGTGGCGGCGGCGTGCACTGGAACGGCCAGACTTATCGCTTCCTGCCGTCCGACTTCGTGCTGCGCACGCATCTCACCGAGCGTTACGGCGCGTCCTTCATTCCCGAAGACATGACGATTCAGGACTGGGGCATCACCTACGACGATCTCGAGCCGCACTACGATGCGTTCGAATATCTGTGCGGCACGTCGGGGCAGGCCGGCAATCTGAACGGCAAGATCCAGGAGGGTGGCAATCCCTTCGAGGGGCCGCGCTCGCGGCCTTATCCGACGCCGCCGCAGAAGCAGGGTTTCGGCCATACTTTGTTCGCCAAGGCGGCGAAGGAGCTCGGCTATCATCCGTTCCCGCAACCGTCCGGCAACCTGTCGCAGGCCTACACCAATCCGCACGGCGTGCGGCTCGGTCCATGCACCTATTGCGGCTACTGCGAGTGGTTCGGCTGCGCCAATTATTCCAAAGCCAGCCCGCAGACCACGCTTCTGCCGGTGCTGGTGCGCAAGTCGAATTTCACCGCACGCGACAATTCCGAAGTCACCAGGATCAACCTCGACGGCTCTGGCAAGCACGCCACCGGCGTCACCTTCGTCGACTCAAGCGGCGAAGAATGGGAGCAGCCCGCCGATCTGGTGATCCTCGCGGCTTTCGCGCTGTTCAATGTCCAACTGTTGCTGCATTCGAAGATCGGCCAGCCCTACGACCCCGAAGCCAACACCGGCGTGATCGGCCGCAATTACACGCACCAGAGCATGTCGAGCGTGGATGGCTTCTTCGACAAGTCGAAGTTCAACTTCAATCCGTTCATTGCCTCCGGCGCGATCGGCATGGTGATCGACGAATTCAACGGCGACAATTTCGATCACGGCCCGCACGGTTTCGTCGGCGGCGGCTACATGTCCTACGCGCAAACCAATGGCCGGCCGATCACCACCACGCCGACGCGGCCCGGCACGCCGAAATGGGGCGCCGAGTGGAAGAAGGGCGTCAAGGACAATTACCTGAGCACGGCGAGCGGCGTCAGCCTGCACGGCAGCTTCTACAGCTATCGCGACGTCTATCTTGATCTCGACCCGACCTACAAGGACCGGTTCGGCCGTCCGCTGATGCGGATGAATATCGATTTCCACGACAACGAGTTGAAAGCGGCGGCCTATCTCACCGAGAAGCTCGACGAGATCGCCAAGGCGATGGGCGCGGAGCAAACGGTCAAGAAGCCGCGCAAGGGTCCGTACGACATCACGACCTACCAGACGACCCATCTCAACGGCGGCGCCGTCATGGGCGCCGATCCGAAGACTTCGGCGCTCAATCGTTATTGCCAGAGCTGGGACGTCTCGAACCTGTTCGTCACCGGCGCCAGCGCCTTCCCGCAGAACGCCGGCTACAACCCGACCGGCACGGTCGGTGCGCTGGCGTACTGGACCGCCAAGGCGATCCGCGAGCAGTACCTCAAGAATCCGGGGGCGCTGGTCGATGCGTAACGCCGCCGCTATCGCGCTGTCCCTGTGCGCCGCCGGTGCCGTCATGGTGGCTGGCGCGCGCGCTAGCGATCAGGATTTCACCTCCGTCGAGCGCGGCCGCTATCTCGCGACCGCAGCCGATTGCGTGGCCTGTCACACCATTCCCGGCTCGAAGGACGCGTTCGCCGGCGGGCGGCCGATCGAAACGCCGTTCGGCAACATCGTCTCGGCCAACATCACGTCCGATCAGGCGACCGGCATAGGCTCGTGGACCGATGAGCAGTTCGACAGAGCGGTGCGCGACGGCATCCGCCCGGACGGCTCGCGGCTTTATCCGGCGATGCCGTATCCGAACTACACGAAGATGTCGCGTGACGACGTGCGCGCGATCCGCGCCTATCTGCGCACGGTCGAGCCGGTCAACAATGCCGTCAACCGCAGCACGCTGCCGTTCCCGTTCAACATCCGCACCGCGATGCGCGGCTGGAACATGCTGTTCTTCGACAAGGGCGAGTTCAAGCCGGACCCGACCAAGTCGATCGAATGGAATCGCGGCGCTTATCTCGTCGACGGACCCGGCCACTGCGGCGCCTGCCACACACCGAAAAATGTGCTCGGCGGCGACAAGACCGGCGAATACTTGCAGGGCGGTCCCTTGCAAGGCTGGTTCGCGCCGAACATCACCAACGATGAGGCCAAGGGCCTGGGCAAATGGTCGGTCGACGACATCGTCGCCTACCTGAAAACCGGCCATAACCGCATCACCGCTGCGACCGGCCCGATGGCTGAAGAGATCGAGCACGCCTCGTCGAAGATGACAGACGGCGATCTCAAGGCGATGGCGACGTATCTCAAGTCGGTTCCGGGCGGCACCAGCGAGCCCAAGCCGATCGCCGAGAACGATCCGGCGATGAAAGCAGGCCACGCGATCTACCGCGACCAGTGCGCCGCCTGTCACATGATCGACGGCAAGGGCGTGGCGAGCCTGTTCCCGTCGCTCGCCGATGCGTCGGTGCTGCGCTCGCGCGACCCGGCCACCGCGATCCGGCTGGTGCTGCGCGGCGCCCGCACCGTCCAGACCGATCACGAGCCGACCGGGCCCGGCATGCCGGCCTATGGTCGCATGCTCAAGGACGACGAGATCGCCGCGGTGCTGACTTATGCGCGCAACGCCTGGGGCCGCGGCGCCCCGCCGGTGACCGCCGATGACGTCGCCAAGGCGCGCAAGGACTTGCAGGCGCGCAACGACTAGCGGCCGGCGGCCTTCAGAAACTCCGCGCTGGCTGCGCCAAGCAGTGTCGGCGCATGCGTATAAATGTAGCGCACGCCTTTCCCGATCGTGGCCGCCAGATTGGCTGTGGTCGCCGGCATGCCGGGCGTCTTTCCCACAGCGACGATCTTCTTGAGCGTATCGTCGATTGCCTTCGCGACCGGCTCCGCTTTCGGATTGCCGGGATGCCCCATCGAGGCGGATAAATCCGACGGCCCGATGAAGAACACGTCGATGCCGCCGATCTTCAGTATCTCGTCGACATTGGCGAGCGCCGCTTCGTCCTCGATCTGCACCGCGATCAGCGTTTCCTTGTTGGCGTTCTGCGTGAAATCCGCCATCGAGCCCTTGTAGCCGTAACCGGACGCGCGCGTGCCGGCCGCAAGGCTGCGCTTGCCCGCCGGATGGAATTTCACCGCCGCGACCGCGGCGCGCGCATCGTCGGCGGTGATGACATGCGGCACCTGCACTCCGGCCGCGCCGCAATCCATCAGCTCGACGATGTCCTGATGCGCCTTGGTGCGCGGCCGTACGATCGGCGTGATGCCGCTCGCTTCGGCGGCCATGATCATCAGCTCGGCGCTTTCGCGCGTAATGGTACCGTGCTCGCAGTCGATCAGCACCCAGTCGAAGCCGGCGCCCGCCGCCATTTCGACCATCTGCGGCGAGGGGATCATGACAGACATGCCGAGCGCCGGCTCGCCTGCCTTCAGTCTCGCCTTCATCGCATTCGGCCGCATCATTTCGTGTGTCCCAGCATCCGCCGCGCCTTCTCCAGGTCGTCCGGCGCATCGACGCCGAGCGGCACGCTGTTCACCACCGCGACGTCGATTCTCATCCCCGCATCCAGCGCTCGCAACTGCTCGAGCTTCTCGCGCTTCTCGTTGTGCGATGGCGGCAGCTTGACGAATTTCTCCAGCGCGGCGCGGCGATACGCATAAAGCCCGATGTGGTGATAGTGCGGTCCCGGCCCGGTCGCGTTGGCGCGGGTGAAGGTCGCGGCGCGGAGCCGCTTCGGCGCGACTTCGGCGCCGATTGCCTTCACGACGTTCGGATTGATCAGTTCGTCTTTATCCTTGATGACCGCCGCCAGCGTCGCGATATCGACTTTCGTATCACTCAGCGGACCGAGCGCCGCCTTGATGTCGGCCGGGTCGATGGTCGGCAGGTCGCCCTGCACATTGACCACGATGCGGATGCGATGCTCCGGGTCGATCTCCTCCAGCGCCTCATAGATGCGATCGGAGCCGGACGGGTGATCGGCCCGCGTCATAACGGCGCGCCCGCCCGCCTTCTCCACCGCGGCCAGCACGGGTTCCGAATCGGTCGCCACCACGACCTCGCCGATTTTCGCCGCCTGCGCTCGGCGCACCACGTGGACGATCATCGGCGCGCCGTGGATGTCGAGCAGCGGCTTGCCGGGCAGGCGGGTGGCGGCGAGCCGGGCGGGGATCAGAACAAGGACGTCAGACATCTCAGAACAATGGTCCCGCTCGTCCGAAACAACCCCAAGCATCGGGCCGAATAACCCGCTTTGAGCGAGCATAGCGCCGTTATACGGGTTGCCTCGGGGGCGGCAAACCGGTATCCAATCGCCACCCTGCCTGACACCTCGCCCTGAGCGATTGCGATGAACTCATTCGAATTAAACAAGATTCTCGGCGCCATCCTCGGCTGCTGCCTGATCACTTTGGCCCTCAACATCACTGCCGGAGCGGTTTTTTCGACCCATAAAGTCGATAAGCCCGGCTATGCGATTGCAGCTAAAGAAGAATCCGGCGGCGAAGCGGCCAAGAAGGAACCGGAGAAGCCGATCGCGGAATTGCTCGCCAGCGCCTCCGCCGAAAAGGGCCAGGCCGTCGCCAAGCAGTGCGGCGCTTGCCACACCTTCGAGAAGGGCGGCCCGAACCGGGTCGGTCCGAACCTCTATGACATCGTCGGTCACGAGCGTGGCACCGGCCGCAACGGCTTCAACTTCTCACAGGCGATGAAGAGCAAGGGCGGGACGTGGACCTACGACGAGCTCAACAAATTCCTCACCAACCCGCGCAGCTACATCCCCGGTACCAACATGACGTTCGCCGGCCTGTCGCGCGACAGCCAGCGCGCCGACGTGATCGCGTATCTGCGCTCGCTGTCGGATAACCCGCAGCCGCTGCCGGCGGCGACCGCCGAGAAGCCGGCGGAGCCCGCGAAACAATAAGCGTGTTGAATGCGTTAGCAGGACGGCCGGGGCGACCCGGCCGTTTTTGTTTGTCAAAAATCCGACGCTATATTGGCCGCTATTCCGGTGCTGTCCCGTTATTCGGAGCGATGCATGGCGTTGTCTCGCCGCACACTGATGTTGAACGGCGTTGCTCTGCTCGGCGCGCCGGTCTTGTCCGCACTGCCGGCATTCCCGCAAGAGAAGCAATGGATGCACGGGCTGTCACTGTTCGGCGACGTGAAATATCCGGCAGACTTCAAGAACTTCGACTACGTGAACCCGCAGGCGCCGAAAGGCGGCGCGGCGCGGCAGATCGCGTTCGGCACGTTCGACAATTTCAACATCGTGGTCGCCGGCGTGAAGGGCTCGCTGGCGAGTGGCATGACGCTGACGATCGAAAGCCTGATGACCGAGTCGCTCGACGAGGTGTCGACCGAATACGGCCTGCTCGCGGAGTCCGTCAGCTTCCCGCCGGACTACTCGTCCGTCACTTACCGGCTGCGCAAGGAAGCGCATTGGCATGACGGCAAGCCGGTCACGACCGACGACGTGCTCTTCTCGCTGCAGGCGTTCAAGGACAACAGCCCGCAGCTCGGCGCCTATTATCGCCACGTCACCAAGGCCGAAAAGATCGGCGAGCGCGAGGTGACGTTCACTTTCGACGGCCCCGGCAATCGCGAGCTGCCGCAGATCGTCGGTCAGCTCACCATCCTGCCGAAGCATTGGTGGGAAGGCACCGATGCCAACGGCAACAAGCGCAACATCGCCAACACCACGCTGGAGCCGCCGCTCGGCAGCGGTCCCTACAAGATAAAGAGCTTCACGCCCGGCCGCTCGCTGGTGCTCGAGCGTGTCAAGGATCACTGGGCCAAGGACCTCAACGTCTATATCGGCCAGAACAATTTCGACGAGCTCCGCTTCGAGTATTTCCGTGACAGCACCGTCGCGCTCGAGGCCTTCAAGGCCGATCAGGTCGACTGGCGCAGCGAAAACAGCGCCAAGAACTGGGCGACCGCCTACGATTTCCCCGCCGTGGCCGACAAGCGCGTGGTCCGCGAGGAATTCGAAATCCGCAATTTCGGCATCATGCAGGCTTTCGCGTTCAACGTCCGGCGCGACAAGTTCAAGGATCCGAAGGTGCGGCGTGCGTTCAACTTCGCGTTCGATTTCGAGGAGATGAACAAGCAGATCTTCTTCGGTCAGTACAAGCGTATCGCCAGCTATTTCGAGGGGACGGAGCTCGCCTCGCGCGGCCTGCCGGAGGGCAAGGAGCTCGAAATCCTCAACACCGTGAAAGACCAGGTGCCGCCGGAAGTCTTCACCACGCCCTATACCAATCCGGTCAGCGGCGATCCGCAGAAGGTACGCACCAATCTGCGCGAGGCGCTCAAGCTGTTCCGCGAGGCCGGTTACGACGTGAAGAACACCAAGCTGGTGAACAGGAACGGCGAGCAGTTTACCGTCGAGTTTCTGGCGGACGACCCGGCGACCGAACGCTTCGTGCTGTTCTACAAGCCGTCGCTGGAGCGCATCGGCATCGAGACCGCGGTGCGCGTGGTCGATACCGCGCAATATGAAAACCGGCTGCGGCAGTGGGACTTCGACATCATCGTCGCGTCGTGGGGCGAGTCGCTGTCGCCCGGCAACGAGCAGCGCGGCTACTGGGGTTCGGCCGCCGCAGATCAGCCGGGCTCGCGCAACGTTGTCGGCATCAAGAACCCGGCGGTCGACGCCATGATCGACCGCGTCATCTTCGCCAAGGACCGCGCCGAGTTGGTGGCGGCGACCCGCGCGCTCGATCGCGTGCTGCTGTGGGACTTCTACGTCGTGCCGCAATGGACCTACGGCAAGGTGCGCACGGCGCGCTGGGATCGCTTCGACCGGCCCCCGACCATGCCGAAATACGGCAACGCCGCATTCCCGCTGATCTGGTGGTGGGATGCCGAGAAGGCGGCCAAGCTGCCGCAGAAGTCTTGATCAGCCGCCGCAAACTCCTCGTTCTCTCGGCAGGCGCGGCCGCCGCCGCCAAGCTTGCGCCGGCCCCGGCGCAGGAAGCCGACCGGCATGGCATGTCGGCATTCGGCGATCTCGCCTATCCGCCCGACTTCAAGAACTTCAATTACGTCAATCCGGATGCGCCGAAGGGCGGCACGGTTTCGCAGATCGGGCCGGCCAGGCAGTTCAACCAGTCGTTCCTCACCTTCAATTCGCTCAACAGCTACA
>DASZXA010000034.1:0-35415 GCA_035546455.1 Pseudolabrys sp. | reverse complement strand
GGATTCCACGTCTCGTTCGGCATCGGCAGCCATTCGCCGCCGAAGGCGCGCAGCTCGCCGACCAGCGCGCCGCCGTCGCTGGCGATGATGGCGCGCGCGCCGCTTTGCAGCAGCGTCAGCGCGGTGTCGATCGCGGCGTGGCCGAGCGGCTCCTCGCGCAGCGCCGGCACGATCTGCAGGAGGGTCGCGCCGGCGAGCGTGCGCTGCGGCCGCGCCTGCAGGCTGTTGGCCGGCGCGTTGGCGGCGCTGAGCCTCTTGCCTTTGAGGTCGTATGGTGGCGAAACAGAGGGCGCGGCCGGTTGCCGCGCCGGCGGAGCAAGCGAGCGAATCAGTGGCCGACTCATCGGACGATATTTGCCTCAAAACCCTGACAATAGGAATCGGGGACGATGCCCGGACCATCGCGGTGCGCCGGCGCGAGGGCGCCAATCCCGCCTTGTTCTGGCTCGGCGGCTTCAAGTCCGACATGCGCGGAACCAAGGCCGAGGCGCTCGATGAATGGGGCAAGGCGCACGGCCGCGCCGTCACGAGGTTCGATTATTCCGGCCATGGCGAAAGCGGCGGCAAGTTCACCGACGGCACCATCGGCCGCTGGCTGGAGGAAAGCCTCGCCGTCTATCGCGAATTCTGCCAAGGCCCGCAGGTGGTGGTCGGCTCCTCGATGGGCGGCTGGCTCGCGCTGCTGCTGGCCAACGCGTTGCGCGAAACGCCAAACGCCGCCCCGCAAAATGCGCCGCTTGCCGGCATGGTGTTGATCGCCCCGGCCGCCGATTTCACCGAGCTGCTGATGTGGAACACGTTCGACGCCGAGGTGAAGCGCGAGATCAAGATGAAGGGCCAGTGGTCGCGCCCATCGGAATATTCGGACGAGCCCTATGTCATCACCCGCCGGCTGATCGAGGAAGGCCGCAAGCACCTCATCATGGACGGCGTGATCGAGACCGGCTGCCCGGTGCGCATTCTCCAGGGCGTGGCGGACCCCGACGTGCCGTGGCAGCACGCCGCCGCGCTGGTCGAGCGCTTCGCGCGCGACGACGTGGTGTTCACGCTGATCAAGGACGGCGACCACCGCCTGTCGCGCCCGGAGGACATCGAGCGGCTGCTGGCGGCGGTGGCGGAGTTTTGAATTAGCGGCGAAACGGCGTCGGCGCGCGCGTCGAGTTCCGTTCGCTGTGTCAAATGACAGGCGCGCGGCATAAACGGAACGGCGGATGGATCAACGGCGTTGATAAAGCACGCATCTCGCGTGAAAAAGGAAACGCATATGACCCAGCAGAACAATCAGAACCAGAATCAAAATCAGCAACAGCAGGGTGGTGGCCAGCAGGGCGGTCAGCAGCAGGGTGGCAAGCCCGGCCAGGGCGGCCAGCAGCAGCAGGGCAACCCGAACCAGGGCGGTCAGAACCAGGGTGGCCAGCAAGGCGGCCAGCAGAATCCGAACCGCTAAACATCCCCTCTGCTTCCTCTCGAAATAGCCCCGCTCCGGCGGGGCTATTTTTTTATGCGCACACAAAATGTAGCGGCTGGACTCGGCGGCGAATCTCCTTCCGAATTCGCCCAATGCCAAAAGACCGATTGAGTCCTCTTCCGGATAAAGTCGCGGCTTCGTTGCTGCGCGTGCTTCTGTCGCTCCAGCCCGCGCCGGAGCAGCCGCTCATTCTCAAGCGGCCGAGCGCGCCTCGCGCGCCGAATTGGGATGTGGGCAACGATTTCGACGTCTTTTTTCTCGGCCGCCGCGTTGGACGGGTCTGGCGGCATGAATACAGGCTTCATCCTTACGAGGGATGGCCTTGGCACTGGACTTTCAAAAATTTGGAAGGTGGGACCGAAGCGGACGGCCACGGGCTGTCACTGGAAGCTGCCTTGGCGGACTTCCGCGCCGCATGGAATGTCGCGCGGAAGAAGGGCGTCGCTTAAGATCGGCGCTTCGCGCGCGACGACGTGGTGTTCACGCTGATCAAGGACGGCGACCACCGCCTGTCGCGCCCGGAGGACGTCGAGCGGCTGCTGAGTGCGGTGGGGGAGTTTTAGGGGCAACAAAATTTGGCGGCTTGCCTAACGACCTAGAATCGCCGTGCGATAGGGACGGAGATAACAGCGGACTCGCTTCGCAGAATGTCGAAGACACGGAATAATCACTACGTCCCGCAATGGTATCAAGCAGGATTCTTTGAATCGGGGCGGAATACGCTTGCCTATTTAGACCTTACGCCTCCACAACGGACGCTCGCCAACGGCCGGCTAATTACCGAAAGAGCTTTATTTGATGCTCCTACGTCACGCGCTTTTCAGCAGCGTGATTTGTACTCGACGTTTTTCGGAACGTCGGTCAACGACGAAATTGAGCGCTACCTGTTTGGCGACATCGATGGCAGAGGGTCGAAAGCTGTTAGGGCGTACACAACTTCTGACATTGGCGAATGGCATCGTCATTTTCAGACTTTGTTTGAATTCATCGACATTCAGAAAATACGGACGCCTAAGGGACTTGACTGGTTAAAGGGTCAGTATCCCACACTCACTCAGAACGACTTAATGTACGAAATGCAGGGCGTCCGCATGATGCACTGCACGATCTGGAGTGAGGCGGTACGCGAAATAGTGTCTGCTGAAGATGCCGATATAAAATTTATTGTCAGTGATCATCCTGTTACGATTTACAACCATGCGGCTACATCTGACGCGGGCGCATGTCTTTATCCGAATGATCCTTCAATCGCTTTGAAGGCGTCGCAGACGCTCTTTCCGCTTAACCGAAGCTTTTGTCTGATCCTCACCAATCTAGAATACGCGAACGATCCGTCTACTGGTCCTCTAGACAAGAGGACATTCGCTCGCAATTACCGACAGTCAATGGTTCGAACCGATGCTTTCATTCGAACGCGCAAGCTCTCAAATGAAGACGTTATGCGTATCAACTACATCATCAAGGCGCGCGCACGGCGTTACATCGCCGCCGGTCGTAAGGAGTGGTTGTATCCGGAAAAAAGCGTCTCCAATTCATGGAAAGAAATTCGGGGCACGTTATTGCCGCCTAAGGACGGCCTCTGGCGTTTTGGCGGCGAAGTATTTGCGCAGTACAAAGACGGCCGCGTCCACTATCAAGACCAATTCGGCAGGACGGAAAAGCCGCGCGAGTTTCTACAAAAGAATATATCGCCTAAATTACTGAAGCCCTGGGATTTTTGCGGTTGCGGCTACGGACGCACTTTTAAAGATTGTTGCGAGTCGAAACCCATCGAACTGCGTCCGACGTGGACCGAACGGAGCATCCGCGAGCGCAACATCATGTTGCAGAACGCAATCGTGAACGTTCTTGATCTCAAACCGGGAAGGGATTGGGTTCAAGTTCGACGCGAGTTGAAAGACGAGCAAATTGCCAAGGTCTATGAACTCTATGCGGGTTTATGGCCTCTCGAAACCGACTTGCTTGCTTTGCTGCCAAAACCAGACGGCGCCTGTCGTGCTGTATACACCGGCTCTATCCACCCCACGACCATCACAGAGTTTGCACTTGGTGCGTCTTTGTATTTTGGCGAGTTGATTATTGCGCATCCTTTCGTTCATGCCGGGACGATCAACAAAAAATTCAGTCCGGTTGAAAATCCTCGAAGCTACCGCGAGGAGTTTCTGAAGACGGTTGTTTTCTTTCTGACAGTTATGCCGCTTGTGGAATTCGGCGTAGTGAATCTCATTCCAGATCCAAGCAACTTCGATTTCCATCACCGCGATCAAGTAATGAACATGGCTAGATCGCGGACGTCAGGGCTAATAATGAATCGACATATCGAACCACGTGTCGATGAGCTCATGAGACAGCAATTCAAGCGCAGCATGATGCTAATGCCGCGAGAGGCATTGCGTTCTCAATTGCTCAAAGCGTCGCCGGGGCTTGATGAAAAAACATTGGAGGCGACACTCCGTTATGTGGATCGGCTCAAAGAAGACGATCCGCTAGCTGTTTTGCAAGATGACGATAGCTTGAGTGGTAAAGACGGCGGTCAGTTCACCATGATGAAGCTTGAGCCGAATTTCGAGACGACACTGTATTTGGCGCAGGCAACCGGCGCATGCGTGGTGACCGACAGCCCCTTTCGTTGGTTAGAACTGAAGCAGACGATCCAGCGGCGAGTAAGACAGGAGGAACCTCGCCTCATGAATCTGACGCGGAGTATTGAGAACTCGGAGTTTGTCTTTCCGCAGGACGTCGTGGATGTCGCAACTCTGTCATTCAAGAAGGTTTTTGATGCATATCCAGCGCTCTTTCGAGACGTTTCCAAATATCTTTTAAATTTAGAAGAGCGCGGCCCGAAACCGAATCGTGAGGCGCAGCTCAACAGTCGTTTCTTAAAAACGCACAAAGCGATTCAGCTCGCCACGGAAAAAACCAGTGCCTCTAAAAAAACCGCTCGAATTTCTTGCCTTTTCCCGCGCGGTGGCATCCAAGACAATACCGTCAACCGCCTCTTGCTAATGTCGAATTCAGAGCAACATCTGCCAAGCGTTCCGATGGCCTTTTTTATAAAGGACTACAGCGCCGCAGCTACTCAGGTGCCGTCAATTAGATACGACACGAATTCTTCTTTGAAGTTGTAGCGCGGCACCCGATTGAATCCGACGTCGTAGATTGCGCCCGCGTGCTGCATGATCGTCATCAAAGAAGGTAGAAATTCGTGATCTTCGTAGAAGTATGTGAAGAACGGTGTCTGGCCGGCGTTGTACGTCACTTTCTTGGATAACAAGATAAATTCTCTAACCAAGGGATGGTTGGTTAAATCTTGGCGCATCTCGGCAATGAGCTTCGGTGCTTTCTTCTCCAGGTCAGAAAACGGTGTGACTTTTCGAATAGAGAACCCTCTCGCTTCGAGCGCAGCCATATGCTCAGCAACTGTTTTCCATTCTTTCAGGAGCGCAACTGTGTAAGTGAGCTCATCATCATCGACTAGCTTTGCATGAGTCTGACAAAGCCAGATGCCATTGGTAATGTCTCCTCGCATCTCTGCAGTAAGAGTCTCGTCGTAGCGAGCTCCACCAGGTGCAGCAGCTGAAATGTGCGCTGCCACTCCTGTGTTTGTTGCTCCATCTTCGGCGTCGGGCCCCGACGTTGGTATTCGGCAATCTGGGTTAGAGCATCTCATGCCTACCCGCTTAGCTAGCCGTTCAATGACCGGTTTAGTAAAATCATCTCTTGCCAATTATTTCCTCCCAAAACTCAAACCGCCACCCACTCCTCCATCACCCCCGCATCCACATCCTCGCGCCTCAGCGCCGCAAATTCATCGCGTGGTAGCAGTTGTGACAGCGCCCACACCGCGGCGCCGCGGATGAGAGGCGAGGGGTCGTCGAGCAGCCGTTCGGCGTCCGGCACCAGCGTCACGTCGCCGGAGTTGCCGATCGCGATCAGCACATTGCGGATGAAGCGTTCGCGGCCGGTGCGTTTGACGTTGCTCTTGGGAAACATCGCGCGGAATTGCGCATCGTCGAGCCGCGCTAGCGCGCGCAAGTCCGGTGCGCGCAGCGCCTCGCGCGCCGCCAGTTTGGCCTCGCGCCCGGCCTGCGCGAACTTGTTCCACGGGCACGCGGCGAGGCAATCGTCGCAGCCGAAGATGCGGTTGCCGATGCGCGGCCGCAGCTCGCGCGGGATCGGCCCCTTGTGCTCGATGGTCAGATACGAAATGCAGCGCCGCGCATCGAGCCGGTACGGCGCCGGAAACGCCGCGGTCGGGCAGATGTCGAGGCAGGCGCGGCAGTTGCCGCAGTGGTCGCCTTCGCGCGTGTCGGCGGGCAAGTCGAGCGTGGTGAAGATCGCGCCAAGGAAGAGCCACGAGCCGTAGTCGCGCGAGACCAGATTGGTGTGCTTGCCCTGCCAGCCGAGCCCGGCGCTGGCGGCGAGCGGCTTCTCCATCACCGCGGCGGTGTCGACGAACACTTTCACGTCGCCGCCCGCGGTCGCGGTGAGCCAGCGCGCGATCGCCTTGAGCTTTTTCTTGATGAGCTCGTGATAGTCCTCGCCGCGCGCATAGACCGAGATCGCGCCGCGCGTCTTGTGGGCGAGGATGGCGCGCGGGTCGTCGTCCGGGCCGTAGTTCAGGCCGAGCATGATGACCGAGCGGACCTCGGGCCACAGCGACGTGGGGGAACCTCTGCGGGCTGCGGTGTCGGCCAGCCAGTCCATGTCGCCATGAGCACCGTCAGCGATGAACGCTTCCAGTCTTTCTTTCGCTTGGGGAATTGCATCCGGCTTCGTGATACCGACGGCGTCGAAGCCGTGCGCCTTCGCCTGCTCGGCGATACTGCGCTTTATTTCAGCCGAATCTCTCAGAAGTCTAAGTCGCCGTAGGTCTTGCTCGGCGGAATCCCGGCCAATGTATCCGCCAGAAGTGCGCGGAACGACGGCCGGGATTTCACCCGCGCGTACCAACCTTTTGCGGCGTCGTTCGTTTCCCACGGTACATCGCCCAGATAATCGCAGACAGACAGGTGTGCGGCGCCGGCGAGATCGGCAAGGGTGAGGCGGTCTCCGGCCAGGTAATCGCGAGTGCCCGCCAGCCACCCGACATAGGCCAGATGATACCGTATGTTGGTCCGGCAAGCCCGGATTACGTCCGTATCGGGCGGCCCGCCGCCCTGTTCTGCGGTCATGAAGCGCTTGAACACGCGCTCCCGCACCAGCGGCCCGCTCACCTCCGCATGGAATTTGTCGTTGAACCAGCTCGCCAGCCGGCGCACCTCGACGCGCTCGCCCGGTGTTGCCGGCAGCAGCCGGCCATCTGGCGGCCTTTGCGCACTTTGCTCATCCAGATACTCGGCGATGACGGCCGCGCCCGGCACCGGCGGCTGGCCTTCCTCGACCAGCACCGGAACGTCGCCGGCGGGATTGAGCACGAGAAATTCTTCGCGCCTATCCCAGAATCGCTCGTCCACCAGACGCGCGTCGAGCGCGTATTCGCCGAGAATCAGACGCACGTAGCGCGAGTGCGGGCAGAGCAGTTGATGAAATAATGTCAGCATGCGCCCCGTGAACGGAAGGTCGCGGCAAGAGAATCAGCAAACGTGACTATAAAAAGGCGGTGCTGGCTATCAACCTGTTGACCGATTTTGATTTTATTTGCCCAGGTTTGCGGGCTGCGCCATTGCTCGCACCACAGGTCCCATAAATAGCGGTGCAAACATGACGGCATTGGCCGGTTACATCGATCTGATCAAGGCGGCCGTCCTCGGCCTCGTTGAAGGCCTGACCGAATTTCTCCCGGTCTCGTCGACCGGCCATCTGCTGCTGATGGAGCACGTGCTCGGCTGGGGCGACGACAACTTCGGCAAGTCGTTCGCGGTGCTGATCCAGCTCGGCGCCATCCTTGCGCTGCTGTCGATCTATTTCACGCGGCTGTGGAATCTCGCGCTCAACATGTTCACCAGCTGGCCGGCGGCACGCTTCGTGATCGGCGTGCTGATCGCGTTCCTGCCGGCGGCAGTGGTCGGTGCGCTGTTCTACCAGATCATCAAGGGTGTGCTGTTCGATGTGCGCATCGTCTGCATCACGCTGATCCTCGGCGGCTTCGTGCTGCTGGCGATCGACCGGATGAATTTGCAGGCGCGCCGTCACGACGCCACCGAGTTTCCGTTGTGGATGTATTTCGGCATCGGCCTGTTTCAGTGCATATCGGTGATCCCCGGCGTATCGCGCGCCGGCGCGACCATCGTCGGTGCGATGCTGTTCGGCGCCGATCGCCGCGCGGCTGCGGAATTCTCGTTCTGGCTGGCGATGCCGACCATGGTGGGCGCGTTTGCATTCGAGGCGTTCAAGAACCGCAGCGAGCTCGCGCACGGCAATTTGCCGGCGCTCGCGGTCGGCTTCATCGCGTCATTCATCTTCGGCTGGATCGTCGTGAAGACGTTCCTGGGGTACGTGCAACGCCACAGCTTCGCGGCGTTCGCCTGGTGGCGAATCCTGCTCGGCAGCGTCGGCTTGATCGCGATTTACTTCGTGCGCTAGCCGCGGTCTCGCGGACGCTCGTAGAGAATCTCCGGCGTCACGTCCTTGATGTTGCGGACGCCGGTCAGCGACATCGACACTTTCAACTCGTTGGCGATGATGTCGAGCGCCTTGCGCACGCCGGCTTCGCCCATCGCACCGAGCCCGTAAAGATAGGCGCGGCCGATCATGCAGCCGTTGGCGCCGAGCGCCAGCGCCTTGAGCACATCCTGACCGGAGCGGATGCCGCCATCGAACAGAATTTCGGTGCGGCCCGCGACCACGCCGGCGATTTTCGGCAACGCCTCGATCGTCGAAACCGCGCCGTCGAGCTGACGTCCGCCGTGATTCGACACCACGATTGCGTCGGCGCCGATGTCGGCGGCTATCCTTGCATCGGCCGGATCGAGAATGCCCTTGAGCACCAGCTTGCCTTTCCAGCGCGAGCGCAGCCATTCGATGTCCCGCCAGGACAGCGAACGATCGAAATTCTCGTTGGCCCAGGCGCCCGCGGCCCAAACGCCGCCACGGTTTTGCTCGGCGCTCTTCTTGCGGAGATAGGCTTCGATATTTCCGAAGGTCTTGCGCTTGCCCATCAGCACGCGCGTCGTCCAGGCCGGCTTTGTCATCATGTCGATGACGTTGTGCAGCCTCAGGCGCGGCGGCACTTCAAGGCCGTTTTTCAGGTCGGCGTGGCGCTGCCCGCGCATCGGCAAATCGACGGTCACGAACAAAGCCGTGCAGCCGGCCTCTTTCGCGCGGTCGATGACGGCTTCGCTGAAACCGCGGTCGCGAAATACGTAGAGCTGAAACCAGAACGGCCCCTTGATGACGCTGCGGACGTCTTCGATCGAGCAGATCGACATGGTCGAGAGCGTGTAACGAATGCCGGCAGCTTCCGCGGCGCGCGCCGCCAGCATCTCGCCGTTGCCATGCACGAGACCGGTGAGGCCTGTCGGTGCGATGCAGACCGGCATTGAAATTTTCTCGCCGAGCATCGTCGAGGAGATGTCGCGATTGTCCGCATCGACCATCACGCGCTGGCGAAATTTGATCGCGCGTAGATCGCCGGTGTTCGCCGCCCACGTCATTTCATCGTATGAGCCGCGATCGACATAGTCGAACACGGCGCGAGGGATGCGCTTGCGCATCAACTGGCGCAAGTCTTCGATATTGGTAATGACCGGCATTGAAATTCCGACGGGTTACGCGTGACTGCTGTTGAACTCTCCGGTCTTGCGGAAGCGCCAGAGATAGGTCGGTACAATCACGCCGATCGAGTCAGGCGTTATGCCAAACGCTTCGAGCGTCCGGCCATCGCGCTTCGCTTTTTCCGACACGACATTGTCCGTGCGCAGCATTTCGACCTGATCGGGCGTGAGCGGTGCGCCCGGCACGAATTGCAGGACGGACGCTATCAGATTGGCGATCGGGAAGGGCAGTGGCACCAGCGCGCGCTTGCGCTGAATGGTGTCGAGCGTGAACTGCATCAGTTGCTTGAACGTCAGCACATCGGGCCCGCCGACTTCATAGATCGTCCCGGGCTTCGCCTTGCCCTCGACGGCATCGGCAATCGCGGTGGCGACGTCGCCGGCAAACACCGGCTGGAAGCGCGTCAGCCCGCCGCCGATCAGCGGCAAGGCCGGCAGCATCCGCGCCATCGCGGCGAAGCGGTTGAAGAATGTGTCCTCCGGCCCGAACACGATCGACGGCCGCACGATCACCGCCGACGGCACGGCAGCAAGCACGGCTTCTTCGCCTTGTGCCTTCGAGCGCGCATAGCTCGACGCGGAATCCTTGTTGGCGCCGATCGCGGACACCTGAACCATCCGCGCGCCATGTTTGGCCGCAGCCTGCGCAACCAGTTCGGCACCCGAGCGCTGAACCGCATCGAATTTCTGCCGGCCGGTTTCAGCCAGAATGCCGACCAGGTTGACGATGGCGTCTGCGTCCCGTGCCGCGGCTTCGACCGAACCGGGATGGCGCAGGTTGGCCTGCACAGGCTGGATTTGACCGACCCGGCCGAGCGGCTGGAGGTGGCCGGCGAGTTCGGGGCGGCGGCAGGCGACACGGATGCGGTAATGGCGCTTGGCGAGCGCACGCACGACGTGACGGCCAAGGAAGCCGGAGCCGCCATAAACGGTGACAAGGCTATCGTAGGCGCTTTTCGGGCTCATGTGGTTTAAGAGAACTGCGCGGTGGGTGACAGCGGCAAATACCGCAAGCGCGACCGTATGTATAGGACGGCGCTTCCGTCAATTGACAAGCCAACAGGGCGTCCGTAGGTATCCGCCTGTTTCCTAAACCTTTGCCCAGGTGGCGGAATTGGTAGACGCACTAGTTTCAGGTACTAGCGGGTAACACCGTGGAGGTTCGAGTCCTCTCCTGGGCACCAACGCCCGGCGCATGATCCCGAAAAGTGGAAACCGGGTTTTCGGACAAGGTCATGCGCAAAGAGACCGGTTCTTAGATGGCTATCCGTCTTCATCGCGGCGACCTTCCAAATCTCAACGCCTATCAAGGCGCAGTCGCCATCGACACCGAGGCGATGGGCCTCGATCCGAACCGCGACCGGCTCTGCGTCGTGCAGCTGTCGCCCGGCGACGGCTCGGCCGACATCGTGCAGATCGCGGCGAAGCCCGCCGATGCGCCCAATCTCAAGGCGCTGCTGGCCGACAAAACAAAGCTGAAGATTTTCCATTTCGCGCGGTTCGATGCCGGCATCCTCTACAAGACCTTCGGCGTGATGCCCGACCCGATCTACTGCACCAAGATCGCATCGCGGCTGGGGCGCACCTACACCGACAAGCATGGGCTGAAGGATCTGGCGCGTGAATTGATCGGCGTCGACCTGTCGAAGCAGCAGCAGTCGAGCGACTGGGGCGCGAACGAATTGACCGAGGCGCAGATCGCCTACGCCGCGACTGACGTTCTGCATCTTCACGCCATCAAGCAGAAGCTCGACACGATGCTGGCGCGCGAGCATCGCAGTGACCTCGCGGCGGCGTGCTTCGGCTTCCTGCCAAATCGCGTAAAGCTCGATCTTGGCGGGTGGGCGAATGAGGACATTTTCTCGCATTCGTCGTGACGGCCGCCGCCGTTTGGGGGCCATATTCAGCGTCCACAGTAAAAGCGTGAAAATGCTTTCCTTCAGGAATTCTTGAGGGCAATGGATCAGCTAGTCGCCGCCAGACCCGATTTGCAAACCGCGCGCAGCTTCTGGACGATGCGCCGCGGCGACAGCGAACGCGCGTTTCGCACGGCGCGATCGCATTCGCGCATCGTGCGCGTGCTGAGGTTCTTCGTGCCAATCAGCATGGTTGTGCTGATTGCAGGCTTCGTGCTGTGGACCTGGTTCAATCCAATGCGGATGTTGTTGCCGGAGAATATTCGCGGCGACCTGGTTGTGTCGGGCACCAAGATCACCATGCAGCAGCCGCGCATTACCGGCTTTACGCGTGACTCGCGGCCTTACGAGTTCGTCGCCAAAGCCGCCGCGCAGGATCTGACCAAGCCGGATCTCGTGGACCTTCAGGACATGCAGGGCAAGGTCCGGATGAAGGACGACAGCAATGTCGACGTGAGCGCGCCGAACGGCGTCTATAATTCCAAGACGGAGATGCTTCAGCTCGGCCGCAACACGGTTGTGACCTCGACGTCCGGCTACAAGGTACTGATCGATAACGCCACTATCGATGTCCACAACACCAGGCTCGTCACCGAGGACCCCGTGCATGTCGAAATGAAAGAGGGGGTGCTCGATGCGCAACGCATGGAAATTCTGGAATCCGGCAATGTTATCCGGTTCGACGGCGTGAAGATGAATCTCAAAGGCGATCAGTTCGTTCCGCCGCAACAAGGTTCGAAATAAAAATGACGATGCGGATATTTATCGCGCTTCTGATGGGTGCTGCGATTGCGAGTTCTGCCGCTGCGCAAGGCAAGGCGCCGCGCGATACCGGCACGCCCAATGCGATGCAGGGTTTCTCCAAGAACAAGGGGCAGCCGGTCAACATAGAAGCAGAGCGGCTCGAGGTTCACGACAAGGACAAGACTGCGATTTTCACGGGCAAGGTGGTCGTGACGCAAGGTGACACCACGATGCGCTGCAAGACGCTGACGGTCTTTTATGTCGGCCAGCCTGGAAAAGACGACGCGGCAAAACCGGTCGCCAAGAACGCCGACGGTAGCGAGCAGAAGATCAAGAAGCTCGAAGCGCGCGGCGACGTTGTCGTCAATCAGAACGACCAGATTGCGACCGGTGAGATGGCGATCTTCGACATGGACACCAATATGGTCACGATGACGGGCGGCTCGTCCGGTGTCGTTCTGACGCAGGGCCAGAATGTGCTGCGCGGCACCAAGCTGGTGGTGGACATGACGACCGGCTACTCCCGCGTCGAGGCGGGCAGCGGCAATAATGGCCGCGTGCAGGGGCTATTCGTGCCGTCCGGCAGCGGCCAGAATTCGCCGATGCCCGGCAAGCCCGACAACAAGCAGAGATAATCGCGGACGGATTGCCCGGCACGCCGCCATGACGCCCCGGAATCGGCTAAGGTCGCGGCGCGCCGACTGGCGGCGAAAGGAAGCTTGGTGAACATCACTTCGTTTTTCCGGCGTCAACCGCAGCGACCGCAGCAGCAGCAGCGTGCGGAGGCGCGGCCGGTCATTCGGCCGGCGCAGCAACATCCGCAACCGCAGCAGCGGACGCAGGTTTCGCCCACGCAGCAGCAGCGTCCGCAACCCCCGGCGCAGCGGCCGCAACAACAACAGCAAGTGCAGCAAGGTGCGGATGGCCGCCACAGCGCGCGGCACGGCTATCTTGCCGCGCACGGTGTCGAGAAAAGTTTTGGCGGGCGCAAAGTGGTGCGCAATGTCACCCTCTATGTCCGCCGCGGCGAAGCGGTCGGCCTGCTTGGGCCGAACGGGGCTGGCAAAACCACGGTTTTCTACATGATCACCGGGCTGATCGCGGCCGATCGCGGCCGCATCGAGCTCGACGGCTACGACGTCACCGCGCTGCCGATGTATCAGCGCGCGCGGCTCGGAGTGGGCTATCTGCCGCAGGAAGCGTCGATTTTCCGCGGCCTCAATGTAGAGCAGAACATCCGCGCGGTGCTCGAAATGGTCGAGCCGGACAAGCGCCGCCGCGAAGCAGACCTCAACGCGCTGCTGGAGGAGTTCAACATCACCCGGCTACGCAAGACGCCGACCATCGCGCTGTCGGGCGGTGAGCGCCGCCGCGTGGAAATCGCGCGGGCGCTGGCGACGCGGCCGAGCTACATGCTGCTCGACGAGCCATTCGCCGGCATCGATCCGATCGCGGTCAGCGATATCCAGCAGCTGGTGCGCCATCTCACCAATCGCGGCATCGGCGTGCTCATTACGGATCACAATGTGCGTGAGACACTCGGCCTCACCGACCGCGCCTACATCATCTATTCGGGCGAGGTGCTCATGGAGGGCCGCGCCAACGACATCGTTAACAATCCCGACGTGCGGCGGCTCTATCTCGGCCAGGAATTCAAGCTGTAATCCGGCACATCGCCTTTAACACTGCACAGAGCTTGGGCGTACGCTGCCCAAGTTTTGTAATCCCCGGCGCGGCCGCGAACTGATATAACCAAGCAAGAATCAGACCAGTTCGCCGGGAATTGGATGGCACTCGCGCAACGACTCGAAATTCGCCAGTCGCAAGGATTGGTGATGACGCCGCAGCTGATGCAGGCCATCAAGCTGCTGCAGCTGTCGAGCCTCGACCTCGCGGCCTATGTCGAAAACGAGCTCGAAAAAAACCCGCTGCTCGAACGTGCAGTCGAGCCGGAGGTTCGCGGTGCCGAGACGCAGCCTGAGCCGGCTCAGAGCGGCGACGCCGCGGCAGGCGACTGGGCGCGCGAAGACATGCAGACCAGCCGGGCCGCGATGGAAGAGGGGCTCGGCACCGACCTGGAAAACGTCTTTCCCGACGAGGCGGCCGCCAAGCCTGCCGCGCCTGAGGCTGCCGCGCCCGGCTATTCCGAATGGTCTGGCGCGAGTTCCGGCAGCGGCGAGGGCTACGATCTCGAGGCCTTTGTTTCGGCGGAAACGACGCTAATCGACCACCTGACCGAGCAAATGGCGCTCGCCATCACCGATCCGGCCGAGCGGATGATCGGCCAATACCTGATCGATATGGTCGACGAGGCCGGTTACCTCACCGGCGATATCGATACCGTCGCCGACAAGCTTGGGGCGTCGCCGGCGCGGGTCGCCGCCGTTCTGGAGCGGCTGCAAAACTTCGATCCACCGGGCGTTTTCGCGCGTAACCTGACCGAGTGCCTGGCGATCCAGCTCAAGGACCGCGACCGCTACGACCCGGCGATGCAGGCTTTGGTGCAAAACCTCGATCTGTTGGCAAAGCGCGATCTGCCGGCGCTGCGCAAGCTGTGCGGCGTCGGCGACGAAGACCTCGCCGAGATGATTGCGGAAATCCGCAACCTCAATCCGAAACCTGGTCTCGCCTTCGGCTCGGCAGCTGTGCAGCCGATTGTGCCGGACGTTTTCGTCAAAGCTGCGCCGGACGGCACCTGGCAGGTCGAGCTCAATTCCGACACGCTGCCGAAAGTGCTGATCAACCAGCGCTACTACACACAGGTGTCGTCAACGACGCGCAACGACAAGGACAAGGCCTATCTTGCAGACTGTCTGCAAAACGCGACGTGGCTGGTGCGCGCGCTCGATCAGCGCGCCAAGACGATCCTGAAAGTGTCGGGCGAGATCGTCCGCCAGCAGGACGCGTTTTTCGCCCATGGCGTGGAACATTTGCGGCCGCTCAATCTCAAGACTGTTGCCGATGCGATCAGCATGCACGAATCGACAGTGTCGCGCGTCACCGCCAACAAATACATGGCGACCAGCCGCGGCATTTTCGAATTGAAATATTTCTTCACGTCCGCAATCGCGGCGGCCGACGGCGGCGAGGCGCATTCCGCGGAAGCGGTGCGGCACCGCATCAAGCAACTGATAGATGGCGAAACCGCGCGTGACGTTTTGTCCGACGATACGATCGTCGACCTTCTGCGCGCGGCAGGCATCGATATCGCGCGGCGAACCGTCGCCAAGTACCGGGAAGCGATGCGAATACCGTCGTCAGTGCAGCGACGGCGCGAGAAGAAAGCGGCAAATTCCTGAAAGCGCCCGCTGGCGGGGCTTTCCCGAGGCATTGACGTGGGCCGCCGCCCTCCCTATGGTCCGCCGCCTTCAGTGACCCGACGGGCCTGAAGCCCCACATCCACCGGACCCATTCATGCCGCTCACCGATATCATCGCGCCGAATGCGATTATTCCGGCGTTGAAGGTGAACAACAAAAAGCAGGCGATCCAGGAACTTTCGGCGCAGGCCGCGAAGCTGACCGGGCTGAGCGAGCGCGCGATTCTGGAAGTGCTGCAGCAGCGCGAGCGGCTGGGTTCCACCGCGGTCGGCAACGGCGTCGCGATTCCGCACGGCAAGCTGGCGAAACTCGGCCGGTTGTTTGGCTTGTTCGCACGGCTGGAAAAGCCGATCGAATTCGAGGCGCTCGACGGCGAGAAAGTCGATCTGATCTTCCTGCTGCTGGCGCCGGAAGGAGCAGGCGCCGATCATCTCAAGGCGCTGGCGAAGATCGCGCGGCTGCTGCGCGATCCGGAAATCGCCCGCAAGCTGCGGGAGTCGCAGGATATCGATGCGCTCCACGCGGTGCTGAAATTGCCGCCGGCGGCGGCCTGATCCGCAAATGAAAAGGCCGGGCTGATGCCCGGCCTTTTGCTTTTAGTCGCAGGCTTGCATGTCAGTGCACGCTGACCGCCTGAAGTTCCTGGCTCCAGGCATTGGCGACCGCCGCTTCACGCGTATCGGTCAGCATGATCGGCGTGCCGTCGGCGGCGTGCAGCGCGAACAGCTTGATGCCGGGCGCGATCTGCGGCGCCTGCGGAAACAGCTTGCGAACGTCTTCCGACTGAATGGTTTTCACATAGGCGATCTCGCCATCGCCGAGATGCGCCAGCGCGTCCGGCGTAATTGCCGCCGCGGTCTGTTCGGTGATCTTTTCGTTCGTCATGTTAGTCATGTGGCCCTCGACTCCTTTCACTGAGTTGACGCGGTCGAGTCCTTCCGTCTCGTCACTCTTGCTCGTTGATCGAGATTGTCTTGATCACCCGTTCCGGTTCCGGCCGGATGAGGTCGATCGAGAGCAATCCGTTCTTGAGGTCGGCACCCAGCACCTCCATGCCGTCGGCCAGCACAAAGGTGCGCTGGAACTGCCGCGCGGCAATGCCGCGGTGGAGATACTGCCGGCTCTTGTCGTCCTGCTGCCGCCCGCGGATCACCAACTGGTTTTCCTCGGTCGACACGTCGAGCTGATCGCGGGTGAATCCGGCGACGGCAAGCGTGATCCGCAGCCGATCCGGGTTTTGCGCATCGCGCGCGAGCCGCTCGATGTTGTAGGGCGGATAGCCGTCCGATCCTTTGGCGACGCGATCGAGCACGCGCTCGATCTCCTCGAAGCCAAGCAGGAACGGGCTGGAGAGTGACGGGACACGAGACATTGTTTCAAAGCCCTCGCTTGAAGCGACTTTGACGGGATCCTGTCAGGCACCCCGACCGCCAGACCCGGGCAACTCGCCCGGCTCCGGTCTCCTCCAATATGGGGGCAGGCGGTTAAGGGTTCAAGAATGCTGCAAATACGCTTCAAAGCGGCGGCTTTCGGTTGCCGAACCTGCGCGATACCCGCTGGCGACGAGAGCCGTCTCGGGCGCATTAACCGCGCCGATGTCCGAGTTGTTTGGTTAAGTTAATCATTCGTATTTGCCTTGATCTTGCAAAAAGATTTCCGAATCCGCGCATGAGCGTTCGCCGTCGCTAGTATCGCCGCCATCCGATCACGAGAAAAAAAGATCGGCGTAACGGGGAATGGCCAGTGCTCGCACGCGACATCTATCGCGATCTCTACGAAGATTCCGGTCCCACCATCGGCGATAAATTTGTGCTCGCCGGCAAGCGTCTCGGCATTGCGTTGGCATGCGGCGCGCTCAGCCTCGGCGTTCTGGATTTCGCCGGAATTCATTCGATCCCTGGCGTCGACAGCCTCGTTCAGTCGGCGCGCAGCAAGATCACCGGCACCGAACCGCTTCCTCTCCTCGCGCAAAACGTAACCGCTGACGCCGTTCGCGTAGCAGTGCCGATCAGCCGCGCTCAGCCCAAAAAGAGCGGCGCATCGCCGCTCGATGCGGTTGCGTCCGAGAGCCGCAAGGACGCTTTCGCGATGGCGATGAATTCACCGGCGTTGACGGCCGCCCCGCGGCCGGTTCCGGCCGCCGCTCCCACCAAGACGTCAAGTTCTGCACCGGTTGCACCGGCCCCGCTGGCCGTGATCAAGTCGGAACCGGTTCCGCTGAAGACGCCGGCTGGGATGCAACTTTCCGATATCGCCGCACGCTCGCAGGCGCAGGCCCTTCCTGCTGAAATTCAACTGGCCAGCCTGCTGGCTCTGGACAGCCCGCCGCAGGAAACGGCGACGCCGGCGCCTGACAGCGCAACGATCGTTGCCACCGCGGTGCCGTTGATCCCGCTCGACAAGGTGCCGTTGCCTCGTCTCGCGCCGCCGATGTCGCCGGCTGACCGCCTCGGTCTCAAGGGCAAGGAATATTCACGCGCCGAACGCTGCCTCGCCAACGCGATCTACTTCGAGGCGCGCAGCGAGCCGGTCCGCGGCCAGATGGCGGTCGCGCAGGTCGTCGTCAACCGCGTGTTCTCAGGCTTCTATCCGAACGATGTGTGCGGTGTCGTTTATCAGAACGCCAGCCGCCATCTCGCGTGCCAGTTCACGTTCGCTTGCGACGGCAAGAGCAAAGCTATCACCGAGCGCAGCCATTGGGCGGTGGCAAACCGCATCGCGCGGCAGACGCTCGACGGGCAGATCTACGTGCCGGAAGTCGGCAAATCGACGCACTATCACGCCGCCTATGTGCGGCCGAACTGGGTGCGCGAGATGCACAAGCTGGTGCGCTTCGGCCTGCACTCGTTCTACCGGCCCTACGCGTGGGGCAATGGCAGCGACGAGCCGGTCTGGGGCCCGTCGCCGAGCCTGGTGAAGGTCCATAACAAGACCGCATCGCGCTGATATCGGATCGACAAACAAAAACCCGCCGCGCGAACGCTGCGGCGGGTTTTGTATTTGAGGAATTTGGTGGAGCCAGGCGGGATCGAACCGCCGACCTCCTGCATGCCATGCAGGCGCTCTCCCAGCTGAGCTATGGCCCCTTAAGGGATCAGTTGATCAGAGATCGGTTACCGATCGCTGACCAACACGCAATCACTGTTCCTCTTCCTTCTCGATCGGCGTCTCGCCGATGATATCGGTGACGTCGCCGCTTTCTTCCTGCTCCTCGATGAAGGCGGCGTCCATGCCGTCATCGCCTTCTGCCTCGCCCTCTTCGCCCTTGCCGGCAGGTTTCTTGCCCTGCTGCTCGGCCTCGGCGTCGTCGAGCGACACAAATTCGGCATCTGCCGTCTCCGGCACCACGGCTTCGGCGACCGGCGCCGGGGCCGGCGCCACCTTGGTGTCCGGCCGGGTCCGCGGGGCGGCCACCACCGGCACGAAGACGGTTTCGCACTTCGGGCAAACGATGGGGGTGCGGTTCAGATCGTAGAACTTCGCACCGCAGCCACTGCATACGCGCTTGGTGCCAAGGTCGGGTTTTGCCACGTCAGGTTCCTTGAGCCATGTCTGGAAAATTCGGTGCTTGACTTGGCTAGTTGCGGCCCGCCTGTCAATAGCGAGAATGGGCCGACGATAAGGGTTTTCGCCGCTCGCCGGATGACGCCGCTCGCCAGCGCATGGTAGGACGGCTGCGGTTTTCAGGACTTTTTGGCAGTGACAGACGTTCGCCCGCTGACCGCCCGCCGCGCCGGACCGCTTGCCGGCCGCATCCGCGTGCCCGGCGACAAGTCGATTTCGCACCGCGCGCTGATTCTCGGCGCCATGACGGTCGGCGAGACCACCATCACCGGCCTGTTGGAAGGCGAGGACGTCCACCGCACGGCGGACGCCATGCGGGCCCTGGGCGCCCATGCGGAGCGCACCGTCAATGCGGCGGGGCAGGCGGTGTGGAAGGTGCGCGGCGTCGGCGTCGGCGGCTTTGCCACGCCGGCTGGGCCGCTCGATTTCGGCAATTCCGGCACAGGGTGCCGGCTGGCGATCGGCGCGGTGGCCGGCTCGCCGATCACGGTCACGTTCGACGGCGATGCCTCGCTGCGCTCGCGGCCGATGCAGCGGGTGCTCGATCCGATCGAACGGATGGGCGCCAAGACGAAACAGGTCGGCGACAAGGGCCGCCTGCCGCTGACGCTGCAAGGTGCGGCCGAGCCGTATCCGATCGTCTACGAGCCGCCAGTGCCGTCGGCACAGCTCAAGTCGGCAGTGCTCCTCGCGGGTCTCGCGGCGCCGGGCGAGACGACGGTGATCGAGGCGCAGGCGACGCGCGACCATACCGAGCGCATGCTGAAGCACTTCGGCGCGAAAATTTCGGTCAAGCACACCGGCACCAACGACATCGGCCGCCGGATCGTCCTGCAGGGGCAACCCGAGCTGGAAGCGGCGAACGTGCTCGTCCCGGCCGATCCGTCGTCGGCTGCGTTTCCGCTGGTCGCGGCGCTGATCGTACCGGGCTCCGACATTCAGCTCGAAGCGGTGATGACCAATCCGCTGCGCACCGGTCTGCTGACGACGCTCAAGGAGATGGGAGCCTCGATCGAGCGCAGCAACGTCAGCGACGATGGTGGTGAGGAAATCGCGGAGCTGCGCGTCAAGGCGGGGCCGCTCAAGGGCGTCGAAGTACCGGCCGAGCGCGCGCCGTCGATGATCGACGAGTATCCGGTTCTGGCGGTGGCGGCATCGTTCGCCGAAGGGCAGACGATCATGCGCGGGCTGTCGGAATTGCGCGTGAAGGAATCCGACCGACTCGAAGCGACCGCCAACATGCTGCGCGTCAACGGCGTCGACGTGACGGTCGAAGGTGACGACATGATCGTCAACGGCAAAGGACGCGCGCCCGGCGGCGGTATGGTCGCGACGCACATGGATCATCGTCTCGCGATGTCGGCTCTGATGATGGGGCTTGCCAGCGATCAGCCGGTTTCCGTCGATGACACCACGTTCATCGCCACCAGCTTCCCCGGCTTTACCGAGCTGATGCGCTCGCTCGGCGCGGACCTGAGCTAGCGATAAAGGTCCGCGCGGGTCGGCGGCAAGCTGGACGCGCCGCGTTTTTTCACGGTCGCGACTGTCTGGAAGATGTTGAGTGTGCTGCGCTCGAAGCCGAGCGAGCAGCCGGCGAGATAAAGCAGCCACAGGCGTGTCTTGTGCTCACCGACTTCCTGCACCGCCTTGTCATAATTGGCGAGCAGCCGGTCGTGCCAGAGCCGGCAGGTGTGGGCGTAATGCTCGCGCCAGCCTTCGATATCATGCACCTCAAAGCCGAAGCGCTCGAGATTGCCGGCCGACATGCCGATGTAATCGAGCTCGCCGCCGGGGAAGATGTAGCGCGTGATCGCCACGTATTCCGCGCGTTTCTTGCGGAACTGCTTGTCGTCGCGTTTGGCGGGCCGGGTGATGGCGTGATGAAGATAGATGCCGTCCAGCGCGAGCAGCCGCTTCACCGTCTTGAAGTAGGCGGGATGATTGTCGATGCCGACATGCTCGAACATGCCGATCGAAGCGATCTTGTCGAACTTGCCGTCGAGCGTGCGATAGTCGCGCAATTCCAGCGTGACGCGATCCTGCAAGCCGAGCCGCTTCACCTTTTCCTGCGCGAGATCGAACTGGGTCTGCGACAGCGTCACGCCATGCGCCTTGACGCCGTAGTTCTTCGCAGCATGACACACCAGCGCGCCCCAGCCGCAGCCGATATCGAGGAAGCGCTCGCCTTCCTTCAGGCGCAGCTTGCGGCAGATCATTTCCAGCTTGTCGCGCTGCGCCTGCGCAATGTCGTTTGTCCAATCCGTGAAGTAGGCACAGGAATAGACCATCTCCGGATCGAGGAAGAGCGTGTAGAACGCATTCGAGACGTCGTAGTGATATTGAATGTTGGTCTTGTTCTCGCGCTCGCTGCCATCGCTTGGCTTGTCCTGCCCGATTGTTTCGAGCGGCCATGGGCCGCCGCGCGGCACAAACAGGAATTTCAGCGCGGTCGAGAACGCGAGTTTCCTGTCGATAGCCGCGCGCAGGTCGCGGCCGCGCACGCGATTGCCGATCCCTGCAAGATCGAACGCCGTGCCGTTGCGGATGTCGATCCGCTTCGACACCCACAGATTGAGGATGGTGTCGAGCTTCGGCTTGCGCACCAGCGCGCCGACTGCACCTTCGTCAGCAATGCTGATTGCAAGTGCGGTTGGCGAAAGATCGGCCGGCACTGTGCTGCCGTCCCAAAGCACGAAGCCAAGGTCGAGCTTGGTCACGCCGCGCAGATGCGCGAGCAGATTCTTCAAGCTGGCGAGACGGCTTGTGGCGGACATTTTAGTTACTCGTCGCCAGCTTGCGCGGCTTGCTTCGCGGCTTGAAAGGCTCAACCGGCGGGCGGCCGCAAGCACGGTCGACGCGCTGCTGCAGGTCGGTCAGCGCGTTCTCAACTTTGGCGCAAACGGTTGCAACGTCCGAATTGTCGTCGACACGAATCGGCTTGCCCCAGCGCACCACGGTGCGGCCGAACGGGTAGGGCACCAGGATGCGGTCCCAGGTGTTGCGCTCGCCGCCGCTCGACGTGCTCGCCGCCGCCGGCAGGATCGGCAGTCCGGTCAGCCGTGCTATCTCGACGATGCCGCGCTGCGCCTTCATCGCCGGGCCGCGCGGGCCATCGGGTGTGATGTAGATGCTGTGGCCGTCGCGGGAGAGGCGGATCATCTGGCGGATGGCCTGCGTGCCACCGCGCGAGGACGAGCCGGCGACATTATGGATACCGAACATCCGCGCGATCTTGCTGATGAGCTGGCCGTCGCGATTGCCGCTGATGAGCGCGATCAACGGACGATCGCCGAGCCGCAGATAAGACAGGAGAAACAGCCGGCTGTGCCAGGTGGCCAGGATGAACGGGCCGCCGGGCGGCGGCTCCGGCCGATCGAGACGATTGGTGAGCCGCACCAGCCGCATATAGAGGACGGCCAACGCGCCGACCGTCCATTGAACGGTTGGCGATCGCAACACCTGCCTGACCTTGCGGGGTGTACGCACGCGGCCTCGTCGATAAAATGAATGCGCGTCTCTATCAGACCGGCCCATTGGCGTCCACGCTGTCAGCCGATAGGTTGCCGCGCATGATTATTGCCATCGACGGGCCGGCTGCATCGGGGAAGGGCACGCTCGGCCGCCAGCTTGCCGCCCACTATGGCTATCGCCATCTCGACACCGGATTGCTCTACCGCGCGGTGGCGAAGGCCGTGCTGGACGCGGGCAAGATTGGAGATCAGGCGGCAGCGATTGCGGCCGCGCGGAATTTCGATCCGGCGCAGTTGAGCGATCCGGCGCTCAAGACCGACGCGATCGGGAATGTCGCCTCGGTGGTATCGGCGATCCCGGAGGTGCGTGCCGCGCTGATCGAGTTCCAGCAGCGCTTTGCCGCGCAATCGCCCGGTGCGGTGCTGGACGGCCGCGACATCGGGACCGTGATCGCGCCGCAGGCCGAGGTGAAGATTTTTCTGACCGCCTCGCCGGAGGAGCGGGCCCGCAGGCGCTTCAAGGAGGCCGAAGGACGGGGTGAAAAGCCCGAGCTTTCGGTCATTCTGGCCGATATCAAGAAGCGCGATGAACGCGACGCCAACCGGGCCGTTGCCCCCTTCAAACCCGCGTCAGACGCGCACTTGCTGGATACCACGCAGTTGGATATAGACGCGGCAATCCGGGCCGCTATCGACATCGTCGAGGCCACCCGAACGGGCCGAGGGCGCGGCTGACCGCCCCTCGTTGTTGGAGGAACAGAGCCCCGTTCGCGTCTCGATGACCGGCCTGAAACGAACCCTCGTTCCGAACGCACGGTATTAGCGCTGGCGTCCGATTTTTCGGATGCCGCCGAAGGTTTGCGGAAACCTTTGGCCCGCGCATCGGAACGCCATTCAAACCCCGGCGCCCCGCTTTAGGAGACTACATGGCCACCGCTACTGCACCGTCGCGTGAAGATTTCGCCAAGATGCTCGAAGAGTCGTTCTCGGAAGGCGGCACGCCGTCCGAAGGAACCGTCGTCAAGGGCAAGGTCGTCGGCATCGAGAAGGACATGGCCGTCATCGACGTCGGCGCCAAGACCGAAGGCCGCGTCGCGATGCGCGAGTTCGCCGCGCCGGGCCGCCAGTCCGACATCAAGATCGGCGATACCGTCGAGGTCTATCTTGAGCGAGTTGAAAATGCGCTCGGTGAAGCAGTGCTGTCGCGCGACAAGGCGCGCCGCGAGGAGAGCTGGGGCAAGCTCGAGAAGGCGTTCAACGCGCAGGAGAAGGTGCAGGGCACCATCTTCAATCAGGTCAAGGGTGGCTTCACTGTCGACCTCGACGGCGCCGTGGCGTTCCTGCCGCGCAGCCAAGTCGATATTCGTCCGATCCGCGACGTCACCCCGCTGATGAATTCGCCGCAGCAATTCCAGATCCTCAAGATGGATCGCCGCCGCGGCAACATCGTCGTCTCGCGCCGCACCGTTCTCGAAGAGACGCGCGCCGAGCAGCGCCAGGAGCTGGTGCAGAATCTCGAAGAGGGTCAGGTCATCGACGGCGTGGTCAAGAACATCACCGACTACGGTGCGTTCGTCGACCTCGGCGGTATCGACGGCTTGCTGCACGTCACCGACATTGCGTGGCGCCGCGTCAATCACCCGACTGAAGTGCTCAACATCGGCCAGTCGGTGAAGGTCAAGATCATCAAGATCAACCACGAGACGCACCGCATCTCGCTCGGCATGAAGCAGTTGCAGGACGATCCGTGGCAGGGCATCGAGGCCAAGTATCCGGTCGGCGCCAAGTTCACCGGCCGCGTCACCAACATCACGGACTACGGCGCGTTCGTCGAGCTGGAGCCGGGCATCGAAGGCCTGATCCACGTTTCCGAGATGTCGTGGACCAAGAAGAACGTCCATCCCGGCAAGATCGTCTCCACCTCCCAGGAAGTCGAAGTGCAGGTGCTCGAAGTCGATCCGGTCAAGCGCCGTATTTCGCTCGGCCTCAAGCAGACCATGCGCAATCCGTGGGAAGCGTTCGTCGAGAAGTATCCGCCGGGCTCTGTTGTCGAAGGCGAGGTCAAGAACAAGACCGAGTTCGGCCTGTTCCTCGGCCTCGACGGCGACGTCGACGGCATGGTTCACCTCTCCGACCTCGACTGGAAGCGTCCGGGCGAGCAGGTGATCGAGGAGTACAAGAAGGGCGACATGGTGAAGGCGCAAGTTCTCGACGTCGATGTCGAGAAGGAGCGTATCTCGCTCGGCGTGAAACAGCTCGCTGGCGATCCGATGTCGCAAGGCGTTGCCGGCGAGATGAAGAAGGGCGACGTCGTCACCTGCGAAGTCACCAAGATCGAGGAGAACGGCCTCGAAGTGAAGCTTGTCGGCACCGACCTGAGCGCCTACGTCAAGCGCGGCGATCTCGCGCGCGACCGTGGCGATCAGCGCACCGATCGCTTTCAGGTCGGGCAGAAGTTCGACGCCCGCGTCACCCAGTTCGACCGCAAGACCCACAAGGTCGGCGTTTCGATCAAGGCGCTGGAAGTGGCCGAAGAAAAGGAAGCCATGGCGCAATATGGCTCGGCCGACTCGGGCGCTACATTGGGCGATATTCTCGGCACCGCGCTCAAGAAGCGCGACGGCTCCGAGACCGAGAAGGCTGAAGAGTGATGCTACTCTCCGGGCGCGGTTATCGCCGCGCCCGGAGTTCTCTTTTGGCCTAGGAGCGAACCATGACGCTCGATGCCGATGCCATCGTCGATCGCCGCCGTATGCGGCGTAAACTCACATTCTGGCGTGTCGCCGCCGCGATCGTTGCGGTCGCGGCGATTGCCGTTGTGGCCTACATCACCATTCCTTCGTCGGCCTGGATGGACACCGGCAGCGGCTATATCGCCCGCATCAAGATCACCGGCCTGATCCGTGACAATCAGGATCGCTCCGAGGCGCTCGAAAAGCTGAGCGAGTCGCCGGCCAAGGCGGTCATCGTCCATCTCGACTCGCCGGGCGGCACCACGGCCGGCTCGCAGCAGCTTTATGACTCATTGCGCCGGTTACAGGCCAAGAAGCCGATGGTCGTGGTGGTGGACGGCCTCGCGGCGTCGGGGGCATATATCGCCGCCATCTCCGCGGACCACATCATCGCGCTCGACACCTCGCTGGTCGGGTCGATCGGCGTGCTGTTTCAGTACCCGAATTTCACCGAGCTCCTGAAGACCGTCGGGGTCAACGTCGAGTCGATCAAGTCGTCGCCGCTCAAGGCTGCGCCGAGTGGGTTTGAGCCGACCAGCCCGGAGGCCCGGGCGGCCATCGCGGCGATCGTCGCGGATTCCTATGCCTGGTTCAAAGGGCTGGTGAAGGACCGCCGCAAGATGGACGACAGCGAACTGACCAAGGTTTCGGACGGCCGGGTTTTCACCGGGCGACAGGCGATCGGCCTCAAGCTGGTCGATGCGATCGGCAATGAAAAGACCGCTCTGGCCTGGCTCGAGCAGGAGAAGAAGATTCCCGCCAATACGCCGGTGCGAGACGTTTCATTGAGGCCCCGGTTCGGCGAATTGTCGTTCCTGCATATCGCGGCCTGGACCTTCGATGCCGTCGGCTTGAGCGCTTTTGCGCGGCGCATCGAAGACTGGGGTGCAGTGCAAGCGGTCGAGCGACTCAATCTTGACGGCTTATTGGCGCTTTGGCACCCTTCAGGCTCCAACTGAGGGCGACAAAGGTCCATGATTAAATCCGAACTGGTCCAGCGCATCGCCTCCCAGAATCCGCATCTCTATCAGCGCGACGTCGAGAACATCATCAACGCGATCCTCAATGAGGTCACCGCGGCGATGTCCAAGGGCGACCGGGTCGAGTTGCGGGGTTTTGGCGCCTTCTCGGTCAAGCACCGCCCGGCCCGGACCGGCCGCAACCCGCGGACCGGCGAGCACGTCTCGGTGGCGCAGAAGTCGGTGCCGTTCTTCAAGACCGGCAAGGAAATGCGGGAGCGGCTGAACAAGACGCCGCCGGTTTGAGTTCGTTTTAGGTCCGGTTTGAGTTATCGTCGCCGGGCTACGCCCGGCGATTTCATTTTCGGGCCGCGAGGCAGGATCGGATCATGTTTCGCAAAACTATCACCGCGATCATCGTCATTCCGCTGCTGATCGTCGTGGTCGGCTTCGCGGTGGCGAACCGGCAGGTGGTGACGGTGTCGTTCGATCCGTTCTCGTCGGTCAATCCGGCCTATGCGGTGACGCTGCCGCTGTTCATCATCATCTTTGTGCTGCTGATTATCGGCGTCATCATCGGCGGTGCTGCGGCGTGGATGCGGCAGGCGTGGTGGCGGCGTTCGGCGCGGCGGCTCGATGCGCAGGTCCGAGAGTTGCACAGCGAGATCGACGCCATGCGGTCCGGGCACGCCGGCCGCACCGACGAGCCGCGGCAGCCGCCTCTGGTGCTGCCGCCGGTGCCCTGATTCTCCGACTTTGCGGGACGGAAAGGAAACCGCTAGAACGCGGCTGCCATGGCTTTGACCGTTAAAATCTGCGGGCTGAAAACCCCGGAAGCTCTTGAAGTCGCGCTGGAATCCGGCGCGGACCTCACCGGCTTCGTGTTCTTTCCGCCGAGCCCTCGCAACCTCGGGTTCGAAGCGGCGAAGGTGCTTGGCGCGCAGGTCAAAGGCCGCGCTGGCAAGGTGGCGCTGACGGTCGACGCCAATGACGACGCGCTGCGCGCGATCATCGACGCGCTGAAGCCGGATATGCTGCAACTCCACGGCAAGGAGACGCCGGAGCGCGTCGCCACGGTGCGCGCGCGGTTCGGCCTGCCGGTGATGAAGGCGCTGCCGATCTCCGAGCGGAGCGACCTGTCGCCGATCCGCGAATTCGCCAACGTCGCCGACCGTCTGCTGTTCGACGCGCGGCCGCCGCAGGATGCGACGCGGCCCGGCGGGCTCGGCCGCACCTTCGACTGGACGCTGCTCCAGGGCATCGATCCGAAAATCAATTTCATGCTGTCGGGTGGACTCGACGCGAGCAACGTCACGCAGGCGCTCGCGATCACCAACGCGCCGGGCGTCGACGTGTCGTCCGGCGTCGAGCGCGCGCCCGGCGAAAAGGACCTCGACAAGATCCGCAAGTTCATCCGCGCAGCGCGCGCCGCCGAGCGGAGCGCGAAGCCGCTGCTGGAGCTGCGATGAGCGTGCAGCGTCCAAATTCTTTCCGCACCGGTCCCGACGAGCGCGGTCACTTCGGCATCTACGGCGGACGCTTTGTCGCCGAGACGCTGATGCCGCTCGTGCTCGATCTGGAGAAAGCTTATGCCGCCGCCAAAGTCGATCCGGCCTTTCAAAAGGAGATGGACGGCTATCTCGTGCACTATGTCGGCCGGCCGTCGTCGCTCTATTTTGCCGAACGCCTGACCGCACATTTCGGCGGAGCCAAGATTTACTTCAAGCGCGAAGACCTCAACCACACCGGCGCGCACAAGGTGAACAACGTGCTCGGCCAGATCATGCTGGCCAAGCGCATGGGCAAGACGCGCATCATCGCCGAAACCGGCGCCGGCATGCACGGCGTCGCGACCGCGACGTTGTGCGCGAAGTTCGGTCTGCCCTGCATCGTCTACATGGGTGCGGTCGATATCGAGCGGCAGAAGCCGAACGTGCTGCGCATGAATATGCTCGGCGCTGAAGTGCGGCCAGTGACGTCAGGCGCACACACGCTCAAGGACGCCGTGAACGAGGCGTTGCGCGATTGGGTCACCAATGTCGCGGACACGTTCTACGTCATCGGCACGGTGGTCGGCCCGCATCCCTATCCCGCGATGGTGCGCGACTTCCAGAGCGTGATCGGTAACGAAATCCGGACGCAGATGCAGGCCGCCGAAGGCCGCCTTCCGGATTCGCTGGTCGCCTGCATTGGCGGCGGCTCCAACGCGATGGGGATGTTCCATCCGTTCCTCGACGACCCGACTATCGCAATTTACGGCGTCGAAGCGGCGGGGGACGGCCTCGACAAGCAACATGCCGCGTCGGTGACGGGCGGCAAGCCAGGCGTGTTGCACGGCAATCGCACCTATCTTTTGATGGATGGAGACGGGCAGATCCAGGAAGCGCACTCGATTTCGGCCGGTCTGGACTATCCGGGCATCGGGCCCGAGCACGCCTGGCTTAACGATATCGGCCGCGTGAGATTCCTCACCGCGACCGACGACGAAGCGGTGGCGGCGCTGCAACTGTGCAGCCGTCTCGAGGGCATCATTCCGGCGCTGGAGTCGTCGCATGCGCTGGCGCGGCTCCCCGACCTGGCGCGAGGCAAGCCGAAGGATCACCTGCTGGTGGTCAATATTTCCGGCCGCGGCGACAAGGATCTCGACTCGGTCGAGCGTTATCTGGGCGCAAAAAAGTGACCACCCGCATCGAACAGCGTTTCGCCGACCTGAAGAAGGAAGGCCGCGCCGCCCTGGTGACCTTCACCATGGCGGGCGATCCCGACTATGCGACCTCGCTGGCGCTGGCCAAGGCGCTGCCGAAAGCGGGCGCCGATGTGATCGAGCTCGGCATGCCGTTCACCGACCCGATGGCGGATGGCCCCTCGATCCAGGCCGCCGGTGTTCGCGCGCTGAAGGCCGGGCAGGACATGAACAAGACGCTCACGCTGGTGCGGGAATTCCGCAAGGGCGATGACGCCACGCCGATCGTGCTGATGGGCTACTACAACCCGATCTATATCTACGGAGTTGACCGTTTTCTCGCCGATGCAAAGACAGCCGGCGTTGACGGCCTGATCGTCGTCGACCTGCCGCCCGAAGAAGACGAGGAGTTGTGCATCCCGGCGCTGAAGGCGGGGGTGAACTTCATTCGTCTTGCGACGCCGACCACGGACGACAAACGGCTGCCGACAGTGCTCAAGAACACCTCGGGCTTTGTCTATTACGTGTCGATCACCGGCATCACCGGCGCAGCCGCGCCGGACGCCGGCAAGGTCGGCGCAGCGGTCGGACGGATCAAGAAGCACACCCAATTGCCGGTTGCCGTCGGGTTCGGCGTCCGGGATGCCGCGCGGGCGAAGGCTATTGCCGAAGGCGCGGACGGCGTGGTGGTCGGCTCGGCACTAGTCGATGCGCTGCGCGGCACGCTGGACAAGGACGGCAAGGCAGGCGCTGGCAGCGTGAAAGCCGTGACCGACCTCGTGGCGTCCATCGCCGAAGGCGTCAGGGCCGCCCGCAAGTCCAAATAAAAACCGCCGCCTCCGTTTGAACGGAGACGGCGGTTTGTTCGTCCAGTGGATTAGCGCGGCGGAATTTGAATCAGGTCCGCGAGCTGCTCCTTGGTGAGTGGCTGCGCCGTGAACTTCAGGTCAACAGCGTCCTTCACGATCTGGTCAAGGCCGACAATCCTGTCCGGGTTGATCGCATCACCGGGGAAGAATCCGTCACGTGTGCGCTTGGCCTTCTCCTCCGTAATGTTGAGCCATTCGGAGTAAATCTTGATGCACTTCGGATCCTTGTACATGCAGTCGACCGTCTCGCGGTACGCCTTCATGTAGCGCGTCACGACATCCTTGTGGTCCTTGAGCCAGGCGGCGTTGGCGATATCGAGCCGCACGGTCTGGCCCTTGAACACAGAGGCATCGTTGCCGGTAGCAATGATACGGATTTCCTTCTTGTCGAGCTGGTCGAGGCCGAACGGCGGCGCGGCCCAGCCGACGTCCACCTGACCCGACATCACCGCAGTGAGGTTCTGCGAGGGGCCGCCCATCGCGGTCGGCTTGGCCGTCAGGTTGTACTGCGCCATGAACGCCTTGACGACGCCATGGGTCGACGAGCCATTGGTCGAATAGGCGAGGGTCTTGCCCGCGGTGTCCTTGAGCGACTTGATCGGCGAGTCCGCCTTCACATACCAGTAGAGATCACCGGCGCCGGTCGTCTCGGCACCGATCACGCGCACCGGTGCGCCTTTCGAATAGGCGCTGAGCACGCCCATCACGCCGGCGGCGATGCCGATGTTGACGCTGCCTGAAATCACCGCCTGCTGCGTCTCGCCGGCGCCCTGCGTGTAGACCATCTCAAGCACGAGGCCGTGTTTCTTGAAGATGCCGGCGCGCTGGCCGACTTCCGACACCGAGGTGTCCCAGTTGCCGCGCTGGCCGATCGCGAGCTTGATGGTGTCTTCCGCCGACGCCGCGCTGGCGCCAAGCATCGCTGCCGCGCCAAGCAGCAGGGATAGTAGTTTCGCTTTCATGTGCAATCCTCCCAAGGGTTTCTTTCGTTTATTTTGCTGCCTGAAGTTGCTCTTGTCTCGCGCTGGCGGTGGGGGTTTCGCTGCCCCCGCCGAGTTCGCGCCAGTTGGTTGTTTTCGGCACCACGCCTTCGTATGAGCTGATCCTGGCATGCGGGATTTTCGTATCGTAGGCGCCGATCGCCTTGCCGTCATCTTGCATCGTGCGTGCCGCCTGAACCATCAGGCGGCGAAACGCGGCGACCGCGACGTCACTGGCACCGAGGCGATCCATGCTGCGGTCGGCGATCGGACCCATCGATTCCCACATCGCGATATCCTGCGCCGGGATGCCCTTGATGCCGGTGAAGTTGCCGGCCTTCATGGCCGCGCGATCCTGCTGGTAGTTGTTCTCGTAAGTGCGGATGCCGTCGAATTTATCGTCAACGTCGATGCCCCATTGCAGGACGTTGAACTTGCGCCACGCATCGGCGCCGATGCCGGGCTTGTCGGTCCCGTTCCAGGCGATGAAGTAGAAGATGGTGTGGGTGTCGTCTTCCGGTGTCAGCAGCGTTGCGACGTTGTGGACGTTGTTCGGCGGAATGAGAGCGGTGTACGGCGCGATGTAGACCGTGGTGCGGATGTAATCGTGGGTGTCCGCGTTCTTGATCGGCTTGCGGATCGCCGCGTAGCGGAAGCCATAGCCGGTGCGCTCGATCTGGAAACGCGGCGCCTTGTCGGTCGACGGGCGCTCCCAATGCGTGTCGGTCGCCTTCGCGCCATCGACCTGCGCCGGTACCATGTCGGAGGAGTGCAGGCTGGATGAGTGAGCCGAGTCGATCTGGCCTTCGAGGATCTGCGCCCAATTGCAGTTGACCCGCACCTTGGTGGCGCTCACATGCGCATCCGGCGTTGGCGCGAAGGCGGGCGGCTCGAATGCCCGCATCTCCTCCGGCGGTCCCATGTAGCACCACACGAAGCCGCCGGCTTCGCGGGTCGGGTACGCCTTGTGCTTCAGCCGCTCATAAAGCGGGCTATCCTTCGGCTCGGACGCCATCTCGACGATGTTGCCTTCGACGTCGAACTTCCAGCCGTGATAAAGGCAACGGAGGCCGCATTCCTCGTTGCGGGCAAACACCAGAGAGGCGCGGCGATGCGCGCAATATTCGTCGAGCACGCCGACCCGTCCCTTGCTGTCGCGGAACACGACGAGATTTTCGCCAAGCAGCCGCACGCGGATCGGCGTTCCGTCGGGCTCCGCGACTTCCTCCGAGAGGCAAGCGGCAATCCAGTGCCGCCGCATGATCCGGCCCATCGGGGCATCGCCTTCGACGCGGCAGAGCAGGTCGTTTTCTTCGGGGCTCATGATGTGCTCCCTGGCTTGTGGCTTTCTGCGGCCATGCCATAAACTTAGATATCTAAGCTTATGGGAAGCGATGCTGGATTGTCGAGAGGTTAGAATCGTTTGAATAACCGCTCAAAACGCAGGCCGCGGCTTGAGACGGCAGAGACCGACGTCATTTTGCGCCATTGGCGCGAGGCTGTGCCGAACGATCGCCTTGCGCATCTGGTCAAGGATGCAACGCGCTCGCTGGTGCGCGCGTTGCAAGTGCGGCTCGCCGAACATTCGGTATCGTTCGGTCACTGGACATTTCTGCGGATCCTTTGGGAGGGCGATGGGCTGACGCAGCGCGAGTTGAGCGCGCGCGCCGGCGTGATGGAGCCGACGACATTCTCCGCGCTCAAGGCGATGGCGCGGCTTGGCTACGTCGTGCGACGCCACCGCGTGGGCGACCGCAAGAAAGTCTTTATCTTCCTCACGCCGAAAGGCCGCGCGCTGCGGCATCGGCTGGTACCGCTGGCGGAAGAGGTTAACAGCATCGCCGTCCGTGGCGTGTCCGCAGCGGACGTTGCGGCGACGCGCAAGGCCTTGCTCACCATTATCGAAAATCTTGCCCGCGACGAGGGTGAAGCCGACAAGAGAATGCCCTCGACCCAGCAGGTGGCGCGCTTCAAGCGCGTCTCGGTGCGCAAGCGCGCCTGATATTTGCTTTATTTCGTGGTGACGGTGGATTTGTTCACCGTTCAGCATTACATCTCAGCCGGTTTCGAGGGTTTTCATGAACTGGATTTCCAACGTCGTCCGGCCCAAGATTCGCAGCTTCCTGCGTCGCGAGACGCCGGAGAATTTGTGGATCAAGTGCCCCGAGACCGGCCAACTCGTCTTCTACAAGGACGTCGAGGCGAACCAGTTTGTCATTCCGTCATCGAACTATCACATGCGCATCAGCGCGCCGGCACGACTCAAGTCGCTGTTCGACGGCGGCGAATACGAAGACATCCCGACCCGCGAGGTTCAGATCGATCCGCTGAAATTCCGCGACGAGCGGCGCTATGCGGATCGGCTCAAGGATGCGCGGACCAAGACGAACCTGACCGACGCAGTGAAGGTCGGCTTCGGCAAGCTCGACGGTCTGCCGGTGACGGCCGCGGTGCAGGATTTCGATTTCATGGGCGGCTCGCTCGGCATGGCGGCCGGCGAAGCTGTGATCGCCGGGCTTGAAACAGCGGCGAGCCGCAAGACGCCGTTCGTGATGTTCGCCGCATCCGGCGGCGCGCGCATGCAGGAGGGCATCCTTTCGCTGATGCAGTTGCCGCGCACCACCGCGGCGGTGCTCGAACTGCGCGAGGCGCACAAGCCCTATATCGTCGTGCTCACCAATCCGACCACCGGCGGCGTCACGGCGTCCTACGCGATGCTCGGCGACGTTCACATCGCGGAGCCTGGCGCGCTGATCGGCTTTGCCGGACCGCGCGTGATCGAACAGACCATCCGCGAGAAGCTGCCGGAAGGCTTCCAGCGCGCCGAGTACCTTGAGCAGCATGGCATGGTCGACATCGTCGTGCATCGCCACCAGTTGCGTGGAACTCTGTCGAACCTGTGCCGGCTGCTGACCAAGGCGCCCGGAATCGCGCCGGCGGCCCGGGACATGCTGCCGATCCCGGCGACGGCCTCGACACCGTAATACCAAGCGACATTTTGACTGAGCGCGCGTTCCCTCGCCTGCCATGACATATTGATGAGATGAGCCAGGTCGATTCCATTATCGAACGGTTGATGGCGCTGCATCCCAAGCGCATCGACCTGTCGCTCGAGCGAATCGAACGCCTGCTCGCTGCGCTCGATCATCCTGAGCGGAAATTGCCGCCGGTCATTCATGTCGCGGGCACCAATGGCAAGGGTTCGACCGTCGCCTTTCTCCGTGCGATGCTGGAAGCCGCCGGCAAGCGCACGCATGTTTACACGTCGCCGCACCTCGTTCGTTACAACGAACGATTTCGGTTGGCTGGGCGGCTGGCCAGCGATGCCGAGCTCTCCGCGGCACTCGCCGAATGCGAGAAGGCGAACGGCGGCGCGCCGATCACGGTTTTCGAAATCACCACCGCGGCGGCGTTTTTGTTATTCGCGCGAAACCCCGCCGACATACTCATATTGGAAGTTGGTCTCGGCGGCCGGCTCGACGCCACCAATGTAATTGAGCAGCCGCTGGCCAGCGTCATCACGCCGGTATCGATCGATCACACCGATTTTCTCGGCGACACACTGGAAAAGATTGCCACGGAAAAAGCCGGCATTATCAAGCGCGGCGTGCCGGTCGTCGTTGCCTCGCAGCCTCGCGATGCGCTGGCGGTGATCGAGCGGCAAGCCGGACGGATGAAAGCGCCACTGAGAATCGCCGGCGAGAATTGGACCGCGACCGAAGAGCGGGGGCGCCTTGTCTATCAAGATGACGACGGGCTGATCGATTTGCCGGCGCCGAAGCTCTACGGCCGCCATCAGTTCGAGAATGCCGGCCTCGCCATCGCGACCCTCCGCGCGCTGCTGGAGTTGAACGTGCCGCTGTCGGCCTACGAGGCGGGCGTCGTTCAGGCGGACTGGCCGGCGCGCATGCAGCGGCTGGCACAAGGCAAGCTCGCCGAGCTTGCGCCGGTAGGCAGCGAGTTGTGGCTGGACGGCGGGCACAATCCGGATGGCGGCCGCGCGATCGCCTCCGCGCTGGCGGACCTCGAAGAGCGGGTGTCGCGGCCGCTGGTACTGATCGTCGGCATGCTGACCACGAAAGACAATGCCGGCTTCCTGCGCAATTTTACCGGGCTGGCGAAGCGCCTGATCGCGGTGCCGGTGCCGGGCCAGGAGAAGGGCATGCCGGCCGAGCAGCTTGCAGCGCTCGCCCGCGACATCGGCCTGCAGGCGACGGCACGAAACGATCTCGCCGCCGCGCTCGATGCGGCCGGCAAGCTCGATCTCGACCCGCCGCCGCGCATCCTGATCGCCGGTTCGCTTTATCTTGCCGGCGAAGTGCTGAAGGCGAACGGCACGCTGCCGCAGTAGCGCGCGGCTCCAAACGCAAAAGGCCGGCGCTGAGGCCGGCCGTTTCGTAACTGATTTCAGCGGCGCGTCAGACCGAGACTTAGACGGATCCTTGGATCCACTGTTGCAGCTTCTGCTTCGGCGCGGCGCCGACCTGACGCGAGGCGATCTCGCCGTTCTTGAACAGCATCAGCGTCGGAATCGACATGATGCCGTATTTCGACGCGGTATTCGGGTTCTCGTCGACGTTGAGCTTGACGATCTTGACCTTATCGCCCATCGCGCCGGCGATTTCCTCGAGCGCGGGCGCGATCATGCGGCACGGGCCGCACCATTCCGCCCAGAAATCAACGACTACCGGCTCGGCCGCCTTCAGCACGTCCGATTCGAAGCTTGCGTCCGACACTTTGCCGACGGCCATGAAACACCTCTGTTTTCAATATGAAAGCGCGACTCGCGCGGATTGAGGAGAACCGAACCTATGAACGCGATGGGGGAGCGTCAAGCGGCCTCACGCGCTGGTGAGCCTGGCGAGCGAGGCTTCCAGCGCGGCGGCAGGAATCTCCATTAAATCAGGTACTTCCGTCCAGATGAGCGCGGCGCGCACGGGCCGGTCTGGGTACAATCGGGCGAGCACAGCGCGGTAAAGCGCAAGCTGCGTCACGT
>DASZXA010000033.1:0-38964 GCA_035546455.1 Pseudolabrys sp. | reverse complement strand
CATAACCTGCGTTATGCGAATCCGGAGTTAAGCGCGAGCTTCCTTAAAGAGCTCGCGCATTTTTACATTCAATGCCTTTGCGAGATGCCACAGCGTAACGATTGTTGGATTACGCTGCCCGGCTTCGAGGCCGCTCACATAGGCTCTATCGACGCCCATTCGGGTCGCGAGCTCCGCTTGGGAAATACCTGCGGAAAGCCGCAACTTGCGGACATTTGCGCCGACCAGCCGCTTTGCGTCTTCCGCCATGACGCAAAGAAATCGGCAGTTGTCTTTTAGTGCGACGCATTATAATGCAACAACAACTGTAAGGGGTAACCACCACCAGTTGACTGCGCTTTGAGCGGGCGCAGCCAATTAAGGCGGGGAGAGGACTCTTGGCAGAGTTGGATGCCAACGATGCGACAATGGTCGCTGCAAGTGGAATCGGCCTTCTTTGGTCGATCTATTTCTTGTGGTGTTGTAGATCAATTTGCACCGACATCCTAAAGGCGCGATCCGTATTCCTCGTTTTTAGACCGTTCGTAATAATTTTCGTTTTTATTGTCTCGTGGATCTCGTACACGGTACCTAGCGCGGCCTTCCTCCAGATTTGGCTTTCGTTATTTCTTTTCGTTCGCCGCTTTTGGTACGGATTGTGACTGTGACTGGGTCGTCATCCGACGGCTCGGCGAGCACGATTGAACGTACCCCGATCGTAAAGCAATAAAATAGCGCCCAAAAGCAGCTGCGGGCTGCCTGTCTCTCCGCAACATGATTGCTCTGAATGCACTCGACTTCGGCCGAAAACGGAGCGTGCATGCATCTCTACCAAAGGAGATGTTTATGGAAGCCGCCCCAGCCGAACCAGTCATCCACACCCTCCTACAGGAGATTAGTAGCAATCTGAATCAAGCAGCCGGCATTGCCGATGCCGCCGTAATCCTTGCCAACAAAGGTCAGATGAAGGCCGCCGTCGAACTCATCATGGGAGTCGAAGATCTAGCGCATCTTTCGGACCGGATGTTGCAAGCAATCCTACTAATCCGCACCGAACTGCAAGGGGAGATAATCGATTGACCGACCCTCTCCTGCTCCGTACCCGTCCGGAGTCAGAATTGCATCCATCGGAGAGCGACGGCGAAGCCGATCAAGTTGAAGCTCAAAAACGCTCTCAATCGAGTAGGCGACTAGCTTCCGCCGGGCGGTCCACTGCGAACGGGCCCGCCTCGCAAGCGTCCCAGTTTGTTGAACCCACCATGAGCCTCGACGAGCTTCGGTGCGAATGGCGACGCCTCTACGAAAAAGATCCGCCTAGGATCAGCCGTGATCTCCTTGTCTTAGGCATTGGATATCGACGTCAGGAATTGCAGCACGGGGGGCTCGGCAAAGCGACACTTCGTAAGCTCGCGACACTTGCCAAGACCTTGCGGGAAACAGGCCGGGTCGGGCCGGCGCCGAATCTCAGCCTGAAGGCCGGCACCCGTCTCGTTCGAGAATGGCACGGCCGAATGCATACCGTGACTGTGACCGAAGATGGCTTTGAATATGACGGCGCGAACTATGCGTCCCTGACCGAGATCGCTCAAGCGATCACAGGAGCGCATTGGTCAGGCCCCCGCTTCTTCGGACTGGGAGCCAAGGATAAACGCCGCTCGGCGGACGCTTCCGATGGCTAGGACAGAACCATTCCCGCGCCGGCCTATGGGGCAGTCTCGCTGCGCGATCTACACGCGCAAATCGACCGAAGAAGGCCTGGAGCAGGATTTCAACTCGTTGGATGCCCAGCGGGAGGCATGCGCGGCGTTCATCCAATCCCAGAAGCAAGAAGGTTGGACGGCAATCCCTAAGACCTACGACGACGGAGGCTATTCCGGCGGCTCGATGGAGCGCCCTGCCCTCAAGCAGGTTCTCGCGGATATCGAGGCGAAACGCGTCGATGTCATCGTCGTCTATAAGGTCGATCGCCTGACCCGCTCGCTTTCGGACTTCGCCAAGCTGGTTGAGATATTTGACCGCTGCGGCGTCTCCTTCGTGTCGGTTACCCAGCAGTTCAATACCACCACCAGTATGGGACGGCTGACGCTCAACATCCTGCTGTCATTCGCCCAATTCGAGCGCGAGCTGATCGGCGAGCGGGTACGCGACAAGGTCGCCGCCTCCAAGAAGAAAGGCATGTGGATGGGAGGTACCGTACCGCTTGGATACGACGTCAAAGACCGCAAACTTGCCGTCAACAAAGCCGAAGCCAAGACCGTCGTCGAAATCTACCAGCGCTATCTCAAACTCCAATCAGTCCGGGCGCTCCGAGACGATCTCGCCGCAGCCGGCATCCGCAGCAAGCGCCGTTTCCGCGCCGATGGCTCCGAATATGGGCACCAAAAGCTCTCCCAGGGCGCACTTTATCTCATGCTCCAGAATCGGACTTATCGGGGAGAAGCCACGCACAAAGGAAAAGCTTATCCGGGCGAGCACAAGGCGATCGTGGACGAGGCGCTCTGGAGCTCCGTCCAGGCCCTGCTTGCGCAAAACAGAGTCGCGCGAACGAACGGCGCCAATGCACAAGAGCCCAGCCTGCTGACCGGACTGCTCTTCGATGAGCACGGCGAGCGGCTGACACCGACCTGGACATCGAAGAAGGGCAAGCGATATCGGTACTATGTGTCAGCCGCCTTAGTCGCGGGGACGAACGAGACCAAACAGCGAATTCCCGCCGGCAATCTCGAGGATGTGGTCGTTGAAAAAATTCGGCGCTTCTTCTCCGACCCAAAGGAACTGATCGACGTATTCGAGCGGCTTGGCCTGTCTCGGCAAAGATCGGCCGCTATCAAATGTGCCGCCAGGATCGCTCGACAGCTAAATGAGAAAGATCAGACGAGGACGACGCTGATCCTGCCTCTCCTTCGTCGTGTCGTCGTTGGCTCGGAAGAGATCAAGATCGAAATGCACAATGACAGATTAGCTGCCTTGCTTCATGGCAAAGTCGCCGAGTCGCTCAGCGAGCAATCGCTTGAATCTAAAGATTCCGGCGATGCAATCATTCTAACCGTATCAGCACAGCTGCAGAGAGTAGCTCGCGAGATGAAATTAGTGATCGATCAAACAAAGGCAGGTGCTATGTGCGACATGGCGCTGTTGCGGATTATTGCGAGGGCCTATGATGTCCAAGCCCGCCTCAATGCAAATCGAAATCTTTCGGTGAAAGAGGTTTCTCAAGTAGAAAACGTCAGCTCTGCTTATATCTATAGCCTGCTTCGCCTCCGATGGCTTGCGCCGTCGATCGTATCGGCGATCGTCAATGGCCGACATCCAAAACGACTCAACGCGAAGAGATTGATGCGACTGAGCTTCCGCCTTTCCCCTTACTGGAGCGAACAACGCGCTTTACTTGGATTCGATTGACGCACAATCGGCTGGCATGCGGCCACGACGATGCTTCGACAAGGATGGAGCCCCGGACTAGCACGCCGATTAGTTGTGCGGAGGTAGAAGGAACGGTGGCGTTTTGAACCAGCAGTTCCACTGGTACCGGTCGTCTAAACCTCATTCACGATAGCAACGCCAACCTGATTGGCGACGGGCGTGTAAATATCCATCTGCTCCTCGGGCGTCTCGATTGTGACAATGAGCGCGTAGCGCGAGGATTTCTGCCAACCTTCAAGTTTGGCGCGCTTATCCCACCAGCCCATCGTTGGGTAAACCGCCAAGTCTCCTCGCGCGGCGAGGTCGGCCGCAGTGCCCTCCCAGGTATCGCTGTGGATTGAGCCCAAAGATCTTAGGGACCGAAATTGGTGGCCGAACATCCAGCCGCCGTCCGCATATCCGGGCGGCTCATAGTCTTCATCCCGTTCGTAGCCATTCACTCGTTCTCTAAATTGCTGGTCGCTTTCCAACGGCTTACGGACTGCAAAACGTAAGCCATGTGACTGATACCCATATTTTGAAACCCAGCCTCGGGCGCCAGGGCTTGGTTCGACGAAGTAAGAAAGTGTGACGCGCATCTTCACGATAGTGTCCCCGAGAGCCGTTAGGACTGCGGTCGGCCACGGTAGCGGATGCGGCTGCATATCGCGTGTCTTGACCGTGCCATCTTCTTTAAAAAACGGCTGTATCTGGTGTTGCGCGATAAGCGTAAGCGAATTGTCGAGGCTTGACATAAGCTTCCTGACATTCGGCGCACCGTAACCAAAGCACCGTAAGAGATTCTTACGGTCAACCTCGCCTTGATCGTCCGTAAAACGGGCAAGCATCGCAGGCGTCCATTCCGCCGAATGCACGATGATGCCCCGCACCGCTTCTGGAGTGAGCGTTGGATACTTCGCCCAAACTTGCCCTGCTAGGCGAGAAGCCAATGCTGCAGCCGCACTTGTATCACCAAAACTAGTAAGCGGCCTCCCTAGTACAAAGTTGTGAGCGGTGGTCAGTAGCTGCAGGCCATCATCAATGTAATCAGGCCCAGGCAACGTTGGATTGATTCCCATGTTGCCGGCTTCCATAACGATGTCTGGCTTGATGGCCCATCGGCCCCAAGTCGTTGAAGTGCAACTGCAGGGACTGAGATCACCGCGAGAAGCCAGTGGAGCCCAGCCCGGATACCGGGTTGCGTCGATCGTGTACTTGTCGGTGTAACCGCCTACCGTTAGCGCGTTCCAAGCTTGAGCGGGGTCGTGAATGCCGTCTGTGAAGTTCGAATCTGGATACTGGGCGCGCCCCTCGTCGCTTGTGTTGCCTGCAGAAATAATGAGCAACCTACCCTCGCTGTCTCCTGCGGCTACCGCAAGGTCATCGACCGCAGCTGACCACGATGAAGGACGCCCGCGATCGCGACCGTCTATAGAGGTCACGGCCATACAGAAGACGCGCTTTCGATCGGGTTTCACTTCAACGCGGAACGTACTCTCGCGTGTCACAGCTCCATAGAGATCGGGATGCGTAGGATCTGGCTCATGGATAATCTTCACCGATTCCAGACGATGAGTGCAGGCAATATTTCCCGTTCCAACCAGGACATCAGTCAAGTCACCCAGCGTTGCTAAGCCGGCCATAGGCGTGCCGTGGCCGCCTCTATCGTCAACATTCCAAGCAGGTTTATAGGTGTGGAGATCGTTGCCGTCGGCCATTGATGTCAACAACGGATGGCTGTGATTGAGCCCCGTGTCGAGCAAACACACGTAAGGACTGCCTACAGGCGGAGGCAAAAGGCGCGCTGCCAAACCCGCAACCAGCGCACCCTGTTCGCCGGGATTCATACGAGTGAAGAAACCGGCTGTCGTTTTCGGCAATCGCAGTTCCGCGATCATGCCGAGAATCTCAACTGACCGCGCAAGGTTGACGCCGGTTCCGCGGACGAGCACAACAACTCGATCAACGAACTTTAATTTCTCATCCAAAACGACAAGGTCGAATTTGGGTGCGTGCTGGCGGAGCCGGGCCTCATGGTCAATATCACCACCGTTGCGGAGCCAAACTTCCCAGGTCATGTCCACGTTAACTTGCGGAAAGGGCACTTCTTCTTCGGTCCAAAACGCTTCCAAGGCCGCAACGCTAATATCCGAGATACCTTCTATTAGGTCTTGGTGCTTGGGCCGCGTAGGTCCATCTTCGCGTCGCGCCTTCGTGTTCTCATTGCGATAAGCACGCATACGCTTGAGGAATATTTCGAGTTTGCCATCAGGCACGAAGACTGTCGCTTGCGTGCTATTGTTGGACAAGGTTTTGACGGACAAGAGCTCAATATTACTTTGCTGGAGGTCGAGACTTTCGAATTTGAGCGGAAAGTTTGGCTCGCTACTAAAGGTGAGTACAATTCCTAGACCTTCACTAATCCCCTGCGCCTTTTGAGCCTGTGTACGCTGTTGCGCGACCGGCTGCAGTTCCAAAACACGCTCGATGAGAGCGTTAGCGTGAGCCTTTCGATTGCGGGGAGGTTTGTTGAAACCATCCCGCGGGCCAGAACTGGGGCTAGTGAAGCGTTGAGGTTCGGCAGTCGTTTGTACGAATAGATGCGGATGCAGGGCCATGCCGTATCCCAACGGCTTTATTGATTGTGTTTGTTTGGAACCGCATTTTTGCGGTCCTCAACTGAATGAATCAGCTCGTTGCCTGTTATGAAAGTGCGGTCGTGGACTAATGCATCTTTGATCGCATCTTCGACCGCCCTCGTAATATCAGCATAACTGAGCCCCTTCGCGCGAGTTGCGATGCGAGACCACGGAATTTGGTGAGTCTGAAAGCTTCCAATCTTCAGCTTCAAGGTAGCTACGATGCGATCACGATCAGGCAATTCGTAATTGATTACGTCGTCAAAGCGACGGAATAACGCCCTGTCCAAAATACCGATGTGGTTGGTGGCAGCCACTATAAGGCTGTCGGACATATCTTGCTCTACCATTTGAAGAAAGCTGTTCACCACTCGGCGTATTTCGCCCACGTCATTGCCGAGAGCTCTTGCGGAACCGATGCTATCGAATTCGTCAAATAGATAAACACCGCGGGTCTGGTTCAGGGCTTCGAACACAATACGAAGCTTGGCAGCCGTCTCACCCATAAACTTAGTAATCAATCCATCTAACCGTACAACGAACAGTGGCAACCCAAGCTCCGCGGCAAGCACCGACGCTGTTACTGTTTTGCCCGTGCCTGGCTTTCCGGCGAGCAATAACTTCCGTCGAGGTGACATACCCCGGCTTCGAAGAACTTGAATTGCTCTATGTTCGCGGATCACGCGCTCAAGCTTCCTGCGCGTAGCTTGCGAAAGCACGAGATCGTTCAAGCGAACGTTAGGATAGGAAACCGCTAGTAGCTCTGCAGCTTCGCCACGCGGCCGCGCAATCGGGATCGGTCCACGTGCATTGGCTTTGGGCCGCGTCTTAGCGCGGTCAACAAGATCACGAATTTCTTCTGCCAACTTGCCGTGGCCCAGACGGGCTTCGTGCGCCGCGATCTGCATCGCAACGGAAAAGAAATGCGCGTCATCGCCATCGGTAATTGAAGCGATAAGGGCTTTGACTTGGTCGGCACTCGGCATCGTCGATCGATCTACCGTAACATTTCAGCACAACCTTAGCTTGCCAACTCTATCTGGCAAAAGCAAAGGAAGAGTGCACACAGTATTTTTTCTTCCTGCGGGCTGAGAGGTTTCAATCCTCGAATAGCCCGGCAGGACATGCGCCTTTACCAAAGTCATGATGAAGGCTGTGGCGCTGCATGACGTGATCGGCACGACGGCTATCTGGACAAGGCGATTCAATAGCAAACTACGCGCGGTGCACATCAAGCCGATGGCGAAACCAGCGGCTGTTGCTTAACGGCCGACGAGGCGATTTGATCGCAAGCCAGTATCGACAACTATTTTGATTTGCTCTTCCTCTTCGGGAGAACCGTAAATGTCTTTATGAATTCATTCCCGACAAGCGAATTAGCGATGAGGGCATCCTTCACTTTCCTTGCATTTCCAAGGTCATCCTTGATAGCGGCGATATACGTGGTGCAGGCTTTTTGAAGTTTTGCGAGCTCATCTGTTGCGATAGCTCGGGTCTCGTCTGGGGGAAATGCATCGTCGGAGAGAACCTTTGACGGGTGCACGATTACAGGTGTTGCCTTTGCCGACTTTCCGTACGTGTTAGCAAACCAATTCATGTTGCCACTTGCTTGATCGGCATACTGCTTCGAGATAGCTGGCGCTGTTGCTTCGCTTTTGCACGGAAAGAGGAGGTATTGGCCTACACCAACGCCCCAAATCACATCCAGTTTTCCCAGCTTCTCTTTTTCTGGTCTCTGAGCGTGGAAACCGAGATGTAAACCCAGATCCATTAACGCTTGTTCGAACTCCTCTGATCCGAGTTCGTTAAAGGCAAGATCTGCGAGCACGCCGGCCATCCCGATAACGGCTGCGTTTGCCCCCATCGAATACTTAGCTTTCAGATACTTGGATGCCTCGATCGATTGGTTCATGTCGTCGGTACTGATCTTTCGATAGACAATACCGGCCAGCGGACGAGTTACCCTCCGGTTCTTTTCTATCGCTACAGCGAGCAGCTTTTGACTCTCACTCTTGTCGTGCTTGTTTAAAGCCTCCGCAGTCTGATCCAAAAGCCATCCTTTGACGCGCGGATCGGATGTCTTGTCAGCTGCTTCCTGCAAGTATTGCGCCGCCTGCTCAGATTTGCCGCGCCGGAATTCGTCAAAGGCCTTACGCTGCAATATTGCAATATCGTCTAGTGACACATCGCCGTATGTAACCTCGATCAGCGCATTTTTGGCGGCGGTAATCCAATCCTTGTTGCGCTTTAGGACATCATCCACGGCTTCACCAATAACGGCCAACCCCTTATTCGCGATCTGCCCAGCGATGTCCCGCGACAACTCTAGCTGCCGCTTGGTCGCGGGAGAAAAATGACGCACCGCTCCCTGAGCATAAAGAACGTTTAGAAGGCGGGAGCCCATGCAAATAACGACGCAATAATCCTCGTTAGAACGAATCCCTCGTCCCATTCCTTGCTCAATACGCTGAACCTGTCTGCTCAGGTATCGATCGCTATCTGATAACGTGCCTTGCTCGTATCGATCTAACAGCCTCCGGGTATCCGGCACGCCGTCAATTACCAATATCCGGCAAAGATCGTCCGGCAAGTCGACGCCGTCGTATTTATTGACGAGAACGGCCAAATTGCCGGCCGACGATCGAAGTTGCTTTATGCCATTAGCAATGTTGTCGGCAGTTAAGATCAATCCTGAACTTACAACATCCTGCCAATACTCCGCTCGCTTCCCGGAGGGCACGATCACAACAACATTCGTTTTCTTACTATACCCTGCGACAAACGCCTTGATCTCTTCATCTACAAGCTTTGTGTTGATCTCCTGAGGAATGAGGATCATCCGCTCGCCGAGATCAGAGGCGGTCTTCGGAGTTATCGGACTTTCCACGGCCTTCGGATCAGTCCCGAAGGTAGTCACTAACACAGAGTCCTCTGCCAAAGTGGCAGTCATGTAGATACGTCGCTTGGCCTGCTCAAAGCTAGGAATTACGTCGACTGGCAGGCATCGAGAAGAAATCTCGATTCCGGAGGAGGAAAAAAAACAACGGGCCGAGGCAATGTCTTCTTTTACGAGCGGCCATACGAAGTCGTTCTGCTTTTTGGTTAAGTGCTTGCTGAGAATACCAACTACTTGTGACTGCTTCTCTTGCCACGCCCAAAAAGGTACCTGCACAAAGCCGCGAGGGTCCTCGTTGATTATCTCTTGCGTCGCAGTAATGGATTGAGTCCGGAGATCAGCGACGAACAAATTGAGTAGCGGCTTAAACGCAGGATCATCCCGCTCTATTCGCAACGTGAACTGCTGTTCGATTGTTGCCAAACTCGCGTGGGCATCGTCAATAACGATGGTACCAATTTGAATCTCTGGTGCGCTGCCAACCCCGAACTTGGACATCCCGTTGAACAGGACGTGCACCGGCACGACGAGGATTGCTCGGCCGGTTTTGAAGTCCGGAGATCTCGGATCCTTGACCGTCGACAGCCCTAACGCCACAGCTTCTTTCTCAACTTGAGAACACAGGTAGTGGTCTGGCGCGACGTACACCGCGGGCCCGACACCCTCATTCAAGCAAGCTTTCAAAAGAAGAAGACCTACAGTGGTCTTGCCGCCACCAGTGTTCATTTTAATGATGGTATCGCGGCTCTTAGGGGCACCGTGCCACTTGGCCAAAACGTCACCTTGAACGTCTCGAAGATATGCGTACTTCTTGGCCTTGGACGGCAAGGCCTGAAACAGCTTCTGAGGATCAGTCACTGTATCGGCGGACTGCCCGGACCCTTTTCCATATTTGATGGCCACCGCGTCACCTCATTATCGAGAGCTGTTGTTGCAAGCTAAAACGCAGCTAGTCAATTTTACGCAAGCGCCAAAGCGCCCCCAAGCGACGCCGAGTCAAACATGGGCGGCAAAGAGAGACTCGAAGGGGGGTACAATTGCCGTTTTCGATCCTCAGTGATTCACGCCCAAGGCGCTCTCGGGAGATAGCGATCCGGAAAGCGGTGAGATTCGTTGAATGCGGGTATCTCTAGTCATCAAAAGAAAAAGGCCGCGGATGGCCGGCTCAAACTGGAGGTGGCTAGGCCAAATACTCGCGTAATATTATCTGCCGGGGCTCGCTGAGCGCCCAGGATTCGATCCAGAGACTGAAGCGTCGAAGACTTTTCAACCACCGAATGCCCCCCGAGAGATATTCGGTCCAAAACGCGGTGAGATCCCTCGGAAGCGCGTCTCTGTTGATCGAACCCGCTACGAGCGAGGCAGAAAGCCGCGAACATCCAGCCTAAACTGGACGCGGTTAGGCCAAATGATTCAACCGAACGTAATCTACGGGGTGGCTGGCTGGGCAGACAGGATTCGAACCAGAGATTGCAATGAACTGTCTGGGTACCCAGGCAGGTGAAGCGACAAAGCCCGCGACTGAAGCCACTCGAATTCCGGCACGCGCATCCCGCCGACGGTTGCAGCAAACCCTCGCCTGCCGTCAAGCGGCAGCGATAGCGCGAAGCCCCCCGCACCGGAATTCGCCCTACACAAAGGGCAATCGGCATCGCAGTGCGACTGCGATGAGCAGTATGAAAGGGCTCGTTCTAGTTGGTGCCGCCGTACTCCTTACAGCCCTTCTTACCCCGAACGGCTTTGCCGCTCTTACAAGTATATCCGGAAGGTTCCGCCGACTGTTTTGCCTTGTCGCCCAGCTTCGCAAACGCGGGCTGAGAAAGCAGAATGCCGGCTGCTGCCATGATTGCGAACGTGGATAGTATCCTGACCATCTGGTGTTGCCTCCATCTTGCCGTCGCTCCTTCAAAACATATTAAACTGACTGCCGTTGGCAACGGAAACTCGGAGGCAACCCCGTGCGAATTTTTTTTGCACTTTTCGTCATGGCTTTCTCTGGCGTTATCTGCGCACCCGCCAAAGCAACCGATAATCTGCAAGGCTGGGGCGTCGTCATCCTCCACGGGAAATCGGGGCCGGGACGCGCGCTGGAACCCGTCGCTGCAGCGCTACGTGGCGCCGGCGCGAAGGTCGTGGCGCCAACCATGTCATGGGCCAACGGCTACCGAACCTATGAGGCTACCTTAGACGAAATATCGAGCCACATTGCCGCCCTGCGATCGCGAGGGGCCAAGCATATCGCGCTCGTGGGCCAAAGCATCGGCGCGAACGTCGCATTGGGATACGGCGCTCGACGTCCCGGCGTCGAGGCGATCATTGCTATTTCGCCCGGTCATCAACCGGACCGCTTTCTTCGCTTCACACAAGACAGTTTGACCCGCGCGAAGCAGATGATAGCCGACGGGCGCGGCAAACAAGTCGCCCAGTTCTCGGACGTAAATCAGGGCCAAGCCTTTCAGACCAGGACGACGGCAGAAGCTTACGTCAGCTTTTTTGACCCTGACGGCCCTGCTCTCATGCGCCGCAATGCCGCCGATTTGAAAGGCGCAAAGTTATTATGGGTCGTCGGCTCGAGGGATAAGGCAGCCCGCGCAGTGGTAACGGGCGGCACCGTGATTAATGTTGAAGGCGATCACCGACAGGCCGGCTCGATCGCCGCGCGCAAAACAGTCGCGTGGCTCAGCCAGCTTTAGTCGACCGTCTAACGCTTGATAATCCGGCCGGGCGGCATCCCCGTTACTCCCCATATCCACCGACGCCTCCCTTGCCGCCTCTCCAATGCAGGCAAACGATCTGCAGTCGTCAGCAACGTGGAGATGCGCCATGCTTGGTGAATGGGAACGCGGTAAAATCAGTGACGTACTAGCAAAAGGTGATCTGCATTCCCTCTCACGCGACCTCGCGCCCGGCGAACAGCGCCGTTTAGTCAAATGGCTGAGGTACAAATTTCGGCGATGCCCTGACTGCGGCTTCCCATTTCCTTTGACAGCCACGACGATCAAACGCTGTGAGCCGTGTCGCAAAGCGTTCCAGAAGGCAAACAATCAAAAGAAATACGCTGAGAACCGCCAATATTATCTCGACCATTCGCACCGATATAAAGCGGCCAATCGGGAGCAAATCCGGGCGAAGAATCGAGAATACAAGAAAACCCATCCGGAAATTGTCCGCAATAATCACAAGACATACAGGCGAAAGCATCCTGATCGCGTCTTGGCGCAAGTCCAGAGCTGGCAGGACCGTAACCCCGATCGGGTGAAAGCTCACCATCGCGCAGGTTATCATCGCAAGATCGCAAGGCTTGCGGCGGCCGGCCGACTTGAGGTCTGGCGAGAAGAACAGCGAGTCAAGCACCGCGCGTATTACGCCGCCAACCGCGATGAGATCCGTGCGCGTGACAAGAAATTGCGAGCGTTGCGCAAGAAACAGAAGGCCGAGCCGCGGTCAGTTCTCCAATGGCCCTACCTCACCGAGCGATCATCAGAAAACGGCATCCTGCTCGCGATCAACGGGGTTATCCCGCCGCAAATTCAAGGCGATCTACGCGCTGACATAGGAAGTATGATTGGGCTCGCGTGGGTCGAAGACAAAGCGCTGATTGATGTACTTCAGAAAGACCCCTCGAAGGTCAATCCGTTTATTACCGCTGCAAGGAAACAAAACTACGAGAAGGGCGGCTACGGAACGGAAAGCATAGACACGCCACTGCCCGATGGTCGGAGCTGGCATGACGTGCTGGCCTCTGAGAAAGAAGAGGAAGACGAGCCGACTTGATCGGCATCGCACTTTCATTCTTTTCAGCGACTTATGGCTGATCCGTGAGCGCGGCCAAGCGTTCTATTGAGACTTGCGGCAGCTTTCGCGTAGCGCGACACTCCGCTGATGAGCCGCGAGATCATCGAACAAGAACTGATCGCTGCCGAGCGCCGGGCAGCGGAAGGGCGCTTCAAGATCGCCCGCCAACTAGACACAATCAAGGACCTCACGCGCCGCGAACGCGACACGGCTACGGCGCAAGCGGCGCTCGCCATGTTGAATGAAGATCAGGCGGCGCTAGACAAGGAAGTGCAGCGACTCCTTGCCGAGCTAAGGAACGCGAGGGCGCGTGAACAACTGGACGTGCACAATTCGAGAACACCGGGAACACAACCGAGCTCGTGAAATGTTCGAGGAATGAGGTTGTGAGGTTGTGCGGTGCCGGTGGCTGGCCAGGTGGAAAGAATTCAAATCAGAGACTGAAGCGTCGAAGATTTTTCAACCACCAAACGCCCCTCGAGAGATATTCGGTCTGAAATACGGTGAGATTCGTCGGATGCGGGTCTCTCTTGATTGAGCCTGTTACGATCAAGGCAGAAAGCCGCGGACATCCGGCCTAAACGGGACGCAGTTAGGCCAAAAGATTCAACCCGACGTTATCTGCGGGGTGGCTGGCTGGGGCGCCAGGATTCGAACCTGGGAATGGCGGAATCAAAATCCGCTGCCTTACCACTTGGCTACGCCCCAACGCTTCGCAGGGAGCGATTGTGCCGACAGTTCCTGAATGAATCGCGCAATCGCGGCGGGACCATAGCCGCGCCCGCAGCCACGAGCAATCATGCGCTTTGACGGTGTTTCCGGCCCGGCTAGATTGGCTGCATGACCTATCGCGCGCCGGTTTCCGACATTGCCTTCGCACTCAAGCACTCAGCCGGCTTCGGCAAGGCACTCGAGGAAGGGTTGTATGGCGACCTCGACGCCGCAACCGTCGATGCCGTACTCGATGAAGCCGGCAAGTTCGCCGGCGATGTGATCTCCCCGCTCAACCGTGTTGGCGACACGTTCGGCACACCATTCAGGGATGGCAAGGTGACGATGCCGCCCGGCTGGAAGGAGGCCTACACTTCGTGGGCTGCCGCCGGATGGAATGGTCTCGCCTCGCCCGCCGATTTCGGCGGCCAGGAACTGCCGCAGGCGGTCAACGCCGCCTGCATCGAAATGTGGAATTCAGCTTCGATGGCGTTCGGCATCGGCCCAGTGCTGACGATGGCGGCGATCGACGCGCTGCACGACTTCGGCAGCGATGCGCTCAAGCAGAAATATCTGCCGCAGCTCGTGAGCGGCGAGTGGATGGGCACGATGCAACTTACCGAGCCGCAGGCGGGCTCGGACGTCGGCGCGCTGCGGACCAAGGCCGAGCGCGCCTCCGACGGCACCTATCGCATCACCGGGCAAAAAATCTTCATCACCTACGGCGAGCATGACCTTACCGACAACATCATCCATTTCGTCCTGGCGCGGCTGCCGGATGCGCCGCCCGGCACCAAAGGCATCTCGCTGTTCCTGGTGCCGAAGTTTCTGCCGGACGGCACGCGAAACGACGTGCGGGCGCATTCGGTCGAGCACAAGATGGGCATCCACGCCTCTCCGACCTGCACGATGGTCTACGGCGACAAAGGCGGTGCGACCGGATGGTTGATCGGCAAAGAGCACGAAGGCATGCGCTGCATGTTCACGATGATGAATCGCGCGCGGCTTGCCGTCGGCCTGTCCGGCGTTTCCATCGCCGAGCGCGCGACGCAGCAGGCGCTCGCTTATGCGCGCGAACGCAAGCAGGGCAAGTCGACCATCATCGGCTATCCGGATGTAAAGCGGATGCTGCTGACGATGCGCGCCCTCACCCACGCGGCGCGCTCGATCTGCTACGCAACCGCAGTGGCGCTGGATCGCTCGCAGCGGAGCAAGACCGAGACGGCGCGCAAGGCGGGCGACGCTCGCGCGTCGCTGCTGACGCCGGTCGCGAAGGCATTTTCGACGGACATCGGGATCGAGGTGGCTTCGCTCGGCGTGCAGGTGCACGGCGGCATGGGCTTCATCGAGGAAACCGGCGCGGCGCAGCATTATCGCGATGCCCGCATCGCCGCGATCTACGAAGGCACCAACGGCATCCAGGCGCTCGATCTCGTGACGCGCAAAGTGCCGCTGAACGATGGCGACACGGTCAACGGCTATATTGACGAGCTGCGTGGCATCGTCAGCAAAGTGAAAGCAGTGAACGATCCCACACTGGGCGAAACCGCCGTGCGGCTTGGCGATACTGTCGAGAGTCTGGCGCGCACAACGCAATGGCTGCTGGCGCAGAAATCGTCCGATACCGCGCTGGCCGGCGCAACGCCTTATTTGCGGCTGTTCGGCACGGCGGCCGGCGGCTGCATGATGGCTGAAGACGCGCTTGCTTCGCTGCGCGACGGTTCGGCAGGTGCGAGCCGCGTGGCGCTAGCGCGCTTCTTTGCGGAGAACATCGCGGTACAAAGTGGCGGCCTCGAGCGTGAGGTCACCGAAGGTGGCGACAGCGTGACGAAGGCCGAAGCGGCCTTAGCCTAACGGCTTCAATCCGGCTTCGATCTCGGTGCGACGTTCTTCCAGGAACGGCGGCAGCATCAGTTTGTTACCGAGCCGGTCGAGCGGCTCATCGACCGCGAAGCCGGGCCCGTCGGTGGCGATCTCGAACAACACGCCGTTCGGCTCACGAAAATAGAGCGACTTGAACCAGTGGCGGTCGATCTTGCCGCTGTTCGGCACCTTCATCGCGGTAAGCCGTTCGGCCCAGGCGTCATATTGAGTGTCGTCCGGCGTGCGGAACGCGACGTGGTGCACGCCGCCGGCGCCCTGCTTTGCCTTCGGCAGATCGGGCCGCAGCGCGACATGCAATTCGGCTGCGGGACCGCCCTCACCCATCTCGTAGACGTAAATGCGATCACGCGGCATGCCCGGATACGGATAATCGCGCACGTGCCGCATCTCCATCAGTTGAGTGAGCACGACGTGCGTGGTCTTCAGGTCGGGCACCGTCATCACAATCGGACCAAGGCCACGAATCTGGCGTTCAGCCGGCACCGGGCTCTCACCCCAGGGATGCGCCTCGCCCTTGCCGCCATCATCGACCAACGCCAGTCGAAGCCCCTCCGGATCCATGAAATCGAGCGTCATCCGGCCGTCGCGCTGCGTGACCTCGGAGACTTTCACGCCCGCATCGGTGAGCCGGTTATGCCACCACAGCAGATTGTTCTGTCCGGCCGCCACGCGCAGACCGATCACCGACACGCTGTTATTGCCGCGCTCTTCGGGTGGCGCCTTGAAGTCGAAAAAGGGTGATGTCGGTGCCGGGCGAGCCCTGTCCGTCGGCGTAGAACAGATGATAAGCCGACACCTCGTCCTGATTGACGGTCTTCTTCATCAGCCGCAGCCCAAGGACTTCAGTGTAGAATTTCTTGTTGTTTGGCGCGTCCGCGGAGATCGCGGTCAGGTGGTGAATTCCGGTCAGTTGCATGGCACTCTCTAGATCTGTGACGCCGCCCATTTAGTCGGATTGAGCGAGGATTGCGAGATGTCGCTGAAGGGAAAAACGCTATTCATCACCGGCGCGTCGCGCGGCATCGGGCTGGCGATTGCGCTGCGCGCGGCCAGAGACGGCGCCAATATCGCCATCGCCGCCAAGACGACCGAGCCACATCCGAAGCTCGAAGGCACCATCTACACCGCAGCGACGGAGATCGAGAAGGCCGGCGGCAAGGCGCTGCCGCTCGCGGTCGACGTGCGCGACGAGGTGGCGGTGAAGGAGGCGATCGACAAGACCGCCGCCGCGTTCGGCGGACTCGATATTGTCGTCAATAATGCCAGCGCCATCTCGATCACGCCGGTGACGCAGACCGACATGAAACGCTTCGATCTGATGCACCAGATCAACGCGCGCGGCACTTTTGTGGTGTCGAAACACGCGATCCCGCATCTGCTCAAATCGGCGAACCCGCATATCCTGATGATCTCGCCGCCGCTCGACATGCAGGAGAAATGGTTCGCGCCATCGACCGGCTACACGATGGCGAAATTCGGCATGAGCTTGGTCGTGCTGGGCCTCGCCGGCGAGCTGCGTGGCAAAGTGGCAGTGAACGCGTTGTGGCCGCGCACCACCATCGCAACAGCCGCGATCAAGAACCTGCTCGGCGGCGACGAGGTGATGCGAAGGTCTCGTAAACCGGACATCATGGCCGACGCGGCGTGGCGGATTTTCCAGAAGCCGGTCAGCTTCAGCGGCAACTTCCTGATCGACGACACATTCCTCGCCGCCGAGGGCGTCACCGACTTCGAGCGCTACCGCGTCGACCCGAAGGAGTCCCTGAGGCCGGACTTTTTCGTGCCCGACACGTCGCCGCCGCCGAAGGGCGTGACGCTTGGCCAGCGGACCTAACGGCGCTAGAACGCGGAATGTCCACGCTCCTTGTTTCCCATGACGAAGCCTGCCTCAATCACATCACGCCCCAAGGTCACCCCGAGCGGCCGGATCGCATCCGCGCTCTGACGCAGACCTTTGGCGATGAGGCGTTCAACGCGCTGATTCGCGCGCAGGCGCCGATGGCCGATGCGGACACCATCGCGCTGTGCCACCCGATGGATTACGTTGACGCGATCCGCGAGGCATCGCCGGATGAAGGGCTGATCGGGCTCGACGCCGATACGGTGATGTCGCCCGGCAGCTTCGAAGCGGCGCTGCGCTGCGCCGGCGGCGGCACGCTGGCGGTGGACAAGGTGATGGCGGGCGAGCACGCCAATGCCTTCGTTTCGACCCGCCCGCCCGGCCACCATGCTGAAACGGCCAAGCCGATGGGGTTTTGCCTGTTCAATAGCGCGGCGATCGCGGCGCGCTATGCGCAGAAGAAGCATGGTCTCGAACGCGTGGCGATCGTCGATTTCGACGTGCATCACGGCAACGGCTCGCAGGACATTTTCTGGTCGGACAAAACGGTGATGTATTGCTCGACCCATGAGATGCCGCTTTATCCCGGCACTGGCTCGACCAGCGAGCGTGGCGAGTTCGACACCATCGTCAACGCGCCGCTGCGCGCCGGCGATGGCGGCGAGAAATTCCGCGAAGCGATGGAGAGCGTGATCCTGCCGCGGCTGCGCGGCTTCCGGCCCGAGCTACTGGTGATCTCGGCAGGTTTCGACGCGCACACCCGCGACCCGCTCGCCAATCTCAATTTCGTCGAAGCGGACTACACCTGGGCGACGCAGAAGCTGATGGATGTCGCCAATCACAGCGCCAAAGGCCGCATCGTCTCGATGCTCGAAGGTGGTTACGACCTGCAAGGGCTGGCACGCTCCGCTGGTGCGCACGTCACCGAGCTGATGAAGGCGTGACTATTGCGCCGTGAGGCCGCCGTCAATCGGGTAATCCGCGCCGGTGATGAAGCCCGCTTCGTCCGACAGCAGATAAGCACATAACGCTGCGACCTCTTCACGCCTGCCGAGCCGGCCGAGCGGGATCGCGGCGGCGAATTTTTCCATCGCGCGGTCCGGATTTCTCGTCGCCCCGGCGACATCGTCGACCATCGGGCCTTCGATGAAGGCGGGACAGATCGCATTGCACCGCACCGGCGGTCTGAGCCGCGCGCCGTGAAGCGCCACGGACTTAGTCAGCAGCGATACGCCGCCTTTGGAGGCGTTGTAGGCGGCAAGATTATGCCCGCCAACCAGGCCGGACACTGACGCCAGGTTGACGATGGCGCCGCCTGTCTTGCGCAGCAGCGGCATCGCATATTTGCAGCCGAGGAAGGTTCCGTCGAGATTGATCGAGAGCACGCGCCGCCATGTGGAGAGGTCGAGCTCCTCGACCGTGCCCAGCGCAACGACACCCGCGGCATTGACCAACCCGTCGAGCCGGCCATGCGCGCGCTCAATCTCGTCGACGACACTCCGCCAGCTTGCTTCAGCGGTGACATCGAGTGCATGGGCAACGCCCTGCCCCTTTGCCAGATCGGTTGCAACGGCTTTACCGCCGGCCAGTTCAATGGCCGCGCAAATCGCGCCACCGATCGCGCCCGCAGCGCCGGTCACAAGAACGATCTTATCCTTCAGATCAGCCATCTTGCCTTGCGTTCCTGACACGCTGCGCTAGCGTGCGCCGCATTCAATCTCAGTTGTCTTGCATCTTGCAGTCATTGTCCCGTGGCGATCAAGCGCACCCCGAACAAGCCGCAGACGGTCACGCTGATCACCGGCGCCTCGTCCGGCGTCGGCGCGGCACTGGCCGGCGTGTTCGCCGAGCACGGGCATCAGCTTGTCATCACCGCGCGGCGCAAGGAGCACCTGGAGGATGTAGCGTCGGCCATCGCCGCGGCAAGCCACAAGGAGCCGATCGTCATTCCGGCCGATCTCGCCGCCCGTGGCGGCGTGACGCGGCTGGCAAATGCGCTGGAGCGCCGCAATCTCGCACCATCATATGTCGTCAACAATGCCGGCTTCGGGCTCTACGGCCCTGCCGCCGATCACGATATCGACCAACAACTGGCGATGATCGACCTCGACTGCCGCGCACTCACCGACCTGTCATTGCGCTTCACCGACAGCCTCGCACTTCACAAGGGCGGCATTCTCAACGTCGCTTCGATCGCCGGCTTCCTGACCGGCGAGAACATGGCACTCTATTTCGCCTGCAAGGCCTATGTCGTGTCGCTCTCGCTCGCCTTGCAGCGCGAGCTGGCACCGCGCGGCATCAGGGTGAGCGCGCTCTGCCCCGGCCCGGTGAAGACGCCGTTCTTCAACCGCGCGGGCTTCGGCCACCGCACCTTTCCCTCCGCGATGTACCGGAGCGCCGATCTCGTCGCCCGCGCCGGCTATGACGGCCTGATGCGCGGCAAGCCGATTATTGTGCCCGGCCTTGTCAATAAAGCGGTGGTTTTACTCGACCGAATCTGGCCCGGCCTGATGCAGGCACGGCACGATGCGGCTCGCCCCAGGCGCTGATCGCGCCTATATTACCGGTAAGGACAAGAGCATGGCCGAGACCAACAATACCGACGTCAAGAAAATGCCCTTCGAGCGGGCGATCGAGGAACTGGAGACGATCGTCAAGCGCCTCGAGGAGGGCAAGGTCCCGCTCGAAGAATCGGTGGCGATCTACGAGCGCGGCGAGGTGCTGAAGGCCCGCTGCGAGGAACTTTTGCGCGCCGCCGAGGCGCGGGTCGAAAAAATCACGCTCGACGCGGGCAGCCGGCCGACCGGCAGCGAACCGCTCGACGTGAAATAGAAATGTATTGTAAGCCTGCCTAGGGGCGTTTGGAGTACCGGTTTCAGTGTCAGATTCGACCACACCCCTGCTCGACCGCATCAAAGTGCCAAGTGACCTGCGCGCGCTGCCGCCGGAGCAACTGCCGCAGCTTGCCGACGAGTTGCGCCGGGAGACCATCAACGCGGTCGCCAAAACCGGCGGGCATCTCGGCGCCGGACTCGGCGTGGTCGAATTATCCGTTGCGCTACATTACGTCTTCAACACGCCGGCCGACCGTCTGGTCTGGGATGTCGGCCACCAGGCCTACCCGCACAAGATTCTGACTGGGCGGCGCGACCGCATCCGTACGCTGCGCCAGGGCGGCGGACTCTCCGGTTTCACCAAGCGCGCCGAGAGCGAATACGACCCGTTCGGCGCGGCGCATTCCTCGACCTCGATTTCCGCCGCGCTCGGCATGGCGGTGGGCCGCGATCTCGCCGGCCGCACTAACAATGTGGTCGCGGTAATCGGCGACGGCGCGATGTCGGCCGGCATGGCCTACGAGGCGATGAACAATGCCGGAGCGCGCAACGAGCGGCTGATCGTCATTCTCAACGACAACGACATGTCGATTGCGCCGCCGGTCGGCGCGATGTCGGCCTATCTGGCGCGGTTGATCTCCGGCAAGACCTACCGGACGTTCCGTGACATCGGCAAGCAACTGGCGCAGCACCTGCCGAAGTTCTTCGAGCAGAAGGCGGCGCGTGCCGAGGAATTCGCCCGCGGGTTCTGGACCGGCGGCACGATGTTCGAGGAGCTTGGCTTCTATTACGTCGGCCCGATCGACGGCCACAATCTCGATCACTTGCTGCCGGTGCTCAAGAACGTGCGCGACGCGAAGGCCGGCCCGATCATCGTTCACGTCGTCACGCAGAAGGGCAAAGGCTATCCGCCCGCCGAGACTTCGGCCGACAAATATCATGGCGTCGTGAAGTTCGACGTGGCGACCGGCGCGCAGGCGAAATCGAAGGGCGGCGCTCCGCAATACACCAAGGTGTTTGCCGAAAGCCTCGTCAAGGAAGCGCGCAAAGATGACAAGGTCGTCGCGGTGACCGCGGCGATGCCGTCCGGCACCGGGCTCGATCAGTTCGAGAAGGAGTTTCCCAAGCGGTTCTTCGATGTCGGTATCGCCGAGCAACACGCGGTGACATTCTGCGGCGGGCTGGCAACCGAGGGCTTCAAGCCGTTCGCCGCGATCTATTCGACCTTCCTGCAGCGCGCCTATGACCAGGTCGTGCATGACATCGCAATTCAGCGATTGCCGGTGCGCTTCGCGATCGACCGCGCCGGGCTGGTCGGCGCCGATGGCCCGACCCACGCCGGCGCCTTCGATGTCGCTTATCTCGGCTGCCTCCCCGGCTTTGTGGTGATGGCAGCGGCCGACGAGGCTGAATTGGTGCACATGGTGGCGACCGCAGCCGCAATCGACGACCGCCCCTCCGCCTTCCGCTATCCGCGCGGCGAAGGGCTCGGCACGCCGATGCCCGATGAGGGCAAGCCGCTGGAGATCGGCAAGGGCCGGATCGTGCGCGAGGGCCACAAGGTCGCGCTGCTCTCGTTTGGCGCGCGGCTCGGCGAATGCCTGAAGGCCGCCGACGAACTGGCGGCGCTTGGGCTATCAGCCACAGTCGCCGATGCGCGCTTTGCCAAGCCGCTCGACACCGACCTGGTGCTGCGCCTCGCGCGCGAGCACGAGGTACTGGTGACAATCGAAGAAGGCGCGATCGGCGGGTTCGGCAGCTATGTCCTGCAGGCGCTGGCCGAGGCCGGCGCGCTCGATCGCGGCCTGCAAGTGCGCTGCATGGTGCTGCCGGACGTCTTCCTCGATCAAGATGCCCCAGCGGCGATGTACGCCAGGGCCGGCCTCGATGCCAAAGGCATCGTCGCCAAGGTGTTCGAGGCGCTCGGCAAGGACATTGGCGCCGAGACGGTCAAGCTCGCATAATTACCGGCGACGCTTACGCTTGGGCGCTTTGGCCCCGGCGTGGCGGGCTTCCGACAGGCCAATTGCAATCGCCTGCTTGCGGCTTTTCACTTTCTTTTTGCTGCGGCCGCTGCGCAACGTGCCTTTCTTGCGCTTGCGCATCGCCTTCTTCACGTATTTCGATGCAGTCTTCGAATATCGACGTGCCATGCTCGGCTCCAATGCACATGATCAATGCTCTTCAATAACAAAATGACATGCATGGAGTTCCGATGAGCGAACGCCGACGCATTGATCGCCTTCTCGTCGAGCGCGGGCTGTTCGACAGCCGCGCCAAGGCGCAGGCCGCGATCGAAGCGGGCCTGGTTCGCGCCGGTGATGTTGTCGTCCGCAAGTCGTCGGAGGAGTTTGCAGTCGACGCACCGCTGAGCGCGACGCCTGCGCACCCTTATGTGTCACGCGGCGGCGTGAAACTTGCAGCGGCATTGGACTGTTTCGGGCTCGATCCGCGTGGGCGGACTTGTATCGACGTTGGCGCATCGACCGGTGGCTTTACCCAAGTGTTGCTCGAACGCGGCGCACGACTCGTTATCGCCGTCGACGTTGGTCGCGACCAACTGCATCCGAGTTTACGTGGCCGAGCAGATGTCTTGTCGCTGGAGCAGACCGACATCCGGACGCTCGCCGCACCTTCACTTCCCGCTTTACCCGAGCTGGCCGTCGTGGATGTGAGCTTCATTTCGCTACGGCTGGTGCTGCCGGCGATCACCGCGCTGATGGCCGCCAAGGCGCAACTTGTGGCGCTAGTGAAGCCTCAGTTCGAAGCCGGACCGGAACGCGTGACCAAGGGGATCGTTCGCGATCCGGCTGTGCACGCCGCGATTTGCAAGGACGTTGAAAATCTCGCTGTCTCGGTCGGCTGGCGCGTCGCCGGCATCGTCCCTTCGCCGATCGAGGGCGGCGACGGGAATCGGGAATTCCTGCTCGGCGCTGGGCGCGGTTGACATCACCCAAATCGATGCAAGCCGTGACCTGCATTGATATGTGTCACTGCGGCGACACGTCACCACGATAACCGCGATCCCGGCGGAGAACGCCGTTGTCTCGCCACAACTCACTCTACTGTGCGAACATATGTCGACTTCTCAATCTCATGCGATGCCGGTTACCAGGCTTTGGCGCGGCGAAATCATCGATACGGTCAAGCTGGCTGCTCCGATCGCGCTGACCCAGCTCGGGCAAGTTGCGATGATGACCAGCGATCTCGCCCTGGTCGGCCGGCTGGGCGATCGCGCGGTGGCCGCGGCGGCGCTCGCGCAAGTCATCTTGTTCGTCGGCTTCGTGCTCGGCATGGGGCTGGTATCGGCTGTCGCGCCATTAGCCGCGCAGGCATTCGGCGCGCGGGAGCCGCGGATGGTGCGACGCGCGCTTCGCGTCGGACTGTGGGCCTCGGTCATACTTGGCGTGCCGATGACGGCCTTGCAGCTTCAGGGCGAGCGAATCCTGCTGTGGCTCGGCCAGGAGCCGGCTGCGTCCGTGATGGCCGGCCGATATCTGATCGGACTTGCCTGGTGCCTGGTGCCGGGCTGGTGGTTCATCGCACTTCGCAGCTTCATGGGCGCCGTGAACCGGCCGGAGCCCGCGCTCTGGATCACGCTGGTCGCAATCCCGATCAATACGCTGCTCGCCTATGCACTGATCTTTGGCGAGTTCGGTCTTCCGCGCCTCGAAATGCTGGGCGCCGGCGTGGCAACCACACTCGTGAACGTCGGCATGGTGATCGCCTGCCTCTGGGTTTGCTACACGCAGCGGCCGTTCCGGAAATACCGGGTGCTCGGCCGGTTTTGGCGTGCCGACTGGCCGTTGCTGCGCAAGCTTGTGGTCGTCGGCGCGCCGATCTCCGCATCGTTCCTGCTGGAGTACGGACTGTTCGCCGCGGCGGCGCTGCTGGTCGGCATGATCGGTACGACAGAACTTGCCGCGCACCAGATCGCGCTGCAGATCGCGGCCATCGTCTTCATGGTGCCATTCGGCATCTCGATGGCGGCGACCGTGCGGGTTGGCCACGCAGTCGGACGGAGCGACCCGGCCGGGACGCGAAGGGCCGGCTACGCGGCCATCACGCTCGGCGGCGGCTTCATGATGGCGATGGTGGTTCTCATCGCGGCATCGCGCCATGTACTGCCGCTCGCGTTCATCAACGTCGGAACTGCGACCGCGGATGAAACGATCGCAATTGCCGCCGGCCTGCTGCTGATCGGCGCGACGTTCTTCATCATGGACGGCCTGCAGACGGTTACCGCCGGGGCACTGCGGGGGCTGAACGATACCCGCGTGCCGATGGCGATCGCGGCCGTCAGCTTCTGGCTGATCGGTTTTATCACTTGTTACACGCTGGCTTTCCAGTTTCACCTCGGCGTCACCGGTGTCTGGATCGGCTTCACCGTCAGCCTTGCGGTTTACGCAGCATTGCTGTTGTGGCGCTTCGAGGCGCTGACCCGGCGCGGATTCCTGCCGGACATGATGCCCTCGCCGACGCACTGATTGCGTGGAGCGAGGTTGCTCGGCTAAAGCCGGGGCATGAGCGAGCGCCTCGTCATCGACAGGATCGGCCATCGCGGCGACGGCATCGCCGACACGCCCGATGGGCCAGCCTATGTGCCGTATACGCTGCCCGGCGAAACGGTCGCCGTCGAAGCCGCACCCGGTCAATCGGAGCGCCGCCAGCTTGTAAATGTCGAGACCGCAAGCCCGGATCGCGTCGAGCCGATCTCGCCCTACTTCGGCACCTGCGGCGGCTGCGCGCTTCAGCATTGGGCGCTGCCGAAGCAGCAGGAGTGGAAGCGGCAACGCGTAATCGAAGCTCTCGCCGCTGTCGGCATCGAGACGACCGTCAACCCGATCATCGACGCGCATGGCGAAGGCCGCCGCCGTATCGTACTGCACGCACGACGGCAGGGCGGCATGCTCAAGGTAGGCTTCGCCGCCGCACGCAGCCACGACATCGTGCCGATCGAGCGCTGTCCTATTCTTGCGCCGTCGATGGCGGGCAGCATTGAGGCGGCCCGGGCGATTGCCGAAGCGATTGGCGGCGCGAAGCCGCTCGATGTTCAGATCACAGCCAGCGACAACGGACTCGATATCGACGTACGCGGTAGCGGCGCGCTCAACAGCGCCGCCACAACGGCTTTGGCGAAAGTCGCAGAAGCGCACCGGCTGGCGCGGATCACGCGTCACGGTGAGACGGTTGCGCAGCGCGCGCAGCCAACGCTGACGGTCGATGGCATCGCCGTTCCGCTGCCGCCGGGCGCATTCCTGCAAGCAACAACGGCCGGCGAAGCAACACTGGCAGCGCTCGTGCTTGAATATACAGGCAGCGCCAAGAACGTCGCAGACCTGTTCTGCGGTATCGGGCCGTTCGCGTTACGGCTGGCGAAAAGAGCCCGCGTTACCGCCGCCGACAGCGATCAGGCGGCGGTCGACGCGCTCAAGCGCGCCGTGGCCGGCGGCAAAGGCCTCAAGCCGGTGGCTGCAGAGGCCCGCGATCTTTTCCGACGGCCGCTGGTGCCGATCGAACTCAACAAATTCGAAGTTGTGGTGTTCGACCCACCGCGGCAGGGCGCACAGGCGCAAGTGCGCGAGCTGGCATCGAGCAAAGTGCCGACGGTCGTCGCCGTATCGTGTGACGCGGATTCGTTTGCCCGCGACGCGAAGATCTTGGCCGATGGCGGCTACATAATCGACACCGTCACTCCGGTCGACCAGTTCCGCTATTCAGCGCATGTCGAAATCGTGGCGCGGTTTCGCAAGCGCTAGGGGCTGCCGTAGCCGCCCCAGCGCTCCTGCCACATCTTCTCGCCGATCGTGCAGGACACACGCGGCTTCTCGGCGCTGGCCGGGATGACACGCGCCTCCGGCGTGCGGCCCGCCACCTCCAGCACCAGCTTGGTCCGCGTTGCCTCGACGAATTTCTCACGCTCGCGGATCGGGATCACGAAGGAACCGGGACCGCCGACCACACAGTCTTCGTAGTAGACGTCGAGCTCGGCCACATCCATGTAGCCCATGTTGGGGCGGTTCAGCATGATCGGCAGGCCGTTGATGGTAATGCCCATCGACAGCACCTGGTCGCGGGTCGGCACCACCAGCGCGCCGGCATTGTTGGCGCCATCGCCCGACACATCGATCACGCGGCGCAGGCCGCGATAACCGCTGTTGTCGAACAGGTCCTTGGTGAACAACAGCGCGCCGGAAATCGACGTGCGCGAAGCACGCCGATAGGGCGCGCGCGAAATCTCACCGGCGACCGCGTCGGCCGACTCCGGGCCTTCGATCAGCCGCCACGGCATGACGATCTTCTGATCGTTGGAGCCCGCCCATTCAACATAGGTGACCGCAATCTTGCCGTTCGCGCCTTCGCGTAAGGCACGCAAGAACTCGGTGGAGGTCAACGCCCTGATGTAGCCTTCGCGCTGCAGCTCCTGCTCGCTCGGATCCATCGAGAACGACACGTCGACGGCCAGCACCAGTTCGACATCGACCGGAATAGCATTGGGGCGCTTGTCGGCAAACAGCGCGGGCAAGCCGGGAGCGGCAAAGCTCGCCGCCGCCATTCCGATGGCGGCCAGTGCGGCGAGCGAGATGACGGACAGGCGGTTCTTCATCGGCATCGTCCCCGCGACCATGCTGTCACGCCAGACGGCAAAAGCAACGAAAAGGCCACCCGGATAAGTTCCGGGTGGCCTCACATTTTCGCGAATAAAATCGGCGTTAACTGGACGCGATGTGACGCGCCCGCATCGCCTTGAGCGCGGTAATAGCCAGAAGCGCAACGAGAATATCGAGCGCTGCGACGATGATGAAGACCGACGTCCAGCTACCCGTCATTTGCTTGAGATACGCCGCCGCCGGACCGCCCAGGATCGAACCGACACCCTGCGCGATGTACAGGAAGCCGTAGTTCGTAGCGGCGTATTTCGGCCCGAACGTATCGGTGAGCGTCGACGGGAACAGCGAGAAGATCTCGCCCCAGCCGAAGAACACCAGGCCGGTCAGCACAACGAACAACGCCGGCCGGTCGATGAAGGCGAACAGCACCAGGATCGCGATCGCCTCGAGGGCGAAGGCGACGAACATCGTCATCTCGCGGCCGATGTGGTCGGACACCCAGCCGAAGAACGGCCGGGTCAGGCCGTTGGTGACGCGCGACAGCGTCAGCGAAAGCGGCAGCGCCGCCATGCCGAGCACCATGACGTCCGCGACCTTGAACTCCTTGGCGAACGGCCCGACGTTCGATGTCACCATCAAGCCGGAGGTCGACATCAGGCTCATCATGAAGAACAGCAGCCAGAACACCGGGTTCTTCAGCATTTCCTGCGGCGTATAGCTGCGCTTCGACTGGATCGTCGTCGCGGTCGCCGGCGTGTAGCCTTCCGGTACCCAGCCGGTTGGCGGAACGCGCAGCCACTGCGCGGCGATGATTCCGATCACGCCCTGGATGATGCCCCACACCACCAAGGTATGCGCATAACCCGAACTCTTGATCATGCTGTCGATCGGAAAACTGGTGAAGAATGCACCGAAGCCGTAGCCCGCGGCCGCCAGACCTGTCGCGAGACCACGGCGATCGGGGAACCAGCGCACCATCAAGCCGATGATACCGACATAGATGATACCGGTGCCGAAACCGCAGATGACGCCATAGGTGAAATAGAGCGCCCAGATGTTGTCGACATAGCTCGACAGCACCCAGCCACCACCCGACATCAGCGCGCCGATCGAGATCAGCGCACGCGGGCCGAAGCGATCAACCAGATAAGCCTGCGCCGGCGAACACCACGTCTGAAGAATGATGAGCAGCGAAAACGTCCACTGCAATTCCGCGAGCGTCGTTCCGAGTTTTTGATTGAGCGGACCGGTAAACAGGGTCCACACATATTGCGGGCTCGAGATCGACATCATCGCGATCAAGCCCAGGATGAGTTGAGACCAACGATTCCAGTACCACGCGGTTGCCCCCGCGCCCGTCGCCGTCGTTGCCATTTTCGACACTCCCCATAGGCACCGCGCCCGCCCCCGACGGCCGGTGCAGGGATATTATTTGCCGCTATTGGGAGAGGCGCAATCGCGTTCCGGGCGAAACACCGCCCTAAAAATCGTCAGACGTCGATTGATTCAGTGGCAGATATCTCGATGCCGAACCCGCCCAGGCCGACGTAAGTGCGCTGGCTGGACGTCAGCAGCCGGATCGAGGAAATGCCGAGGTCCTTGAGGATCTGAGCGCCCAGCCCGACCTCACGCCATTGCCGGGAGCGCGCCGCCTCGGTTCCCGTGTCGCCCTGCGGAATTGCGGTGACCGGCACGCCCGCACTGCCATCGCGCAGATAGACGATGACGCCGCGCCCTTCTTTCTTGAAGCGGCCGAGCGCCGCGTGCAGCGGCCGCGCGCCACCGAACACGTCGCCGACAACGTCCGCGCGATGCAGACGCGCCGGCACATTCTTGCCGTTGCCAAGATCGCCGTAAACGAAAGCAAAATGCTGTACCTGATCGAACGGCGTGACATACGTGTAGCCACGCAACGGGCCGATTTCCGACGGCATCTCAAACTCGCCGACGCGCTCCACCAGCTTGTCGCGCGACTGGCGATACGCAATCAGGTCGGCGATCGAGAGTTCGACCAGCTTGTGTGTCTTGGCAAATGCGGCCACGGCCGGGCCGCGCATCACGGTGCCGTCCTCGTTCATCAACTCGGAGAGGACACCGACCGGTGGCACCTTGGCGAGGCGGCAGAGATCGATACAGGCCTCGGTATGGCCGGAGCGCATCAGCACACCGCCCTCGCGGGCGACCAGCGGAAACACGTGACCCGGCCGCACGAAATCGGCGGCGCCCATGTTGCCGTTGGCAAGAGCGCGGACGGTATTGGTGCGCTCTTCCGCCGAGATGCCGGTGGTCAGGCCGTGCCGGACATCGACCGTGACGGTGAAGGCAGTGCCGAGCGGCGCGTCGTTGTGCGCCACCATCGGGTCGAGATGAAGACGCCGCGCCTCGTCTGCCGCCAGCGGGGCGCAGACGATGCCGGATGTGTGGCGGATGATGAACGCCATCTTCTCCGGGGTGCAGAGGGAGGCGGCGACGAACAGATCGCCTTCATTCTCGCGATCGTCGTCGTCCATGACGACCACGATCTCGCCCTTCGCAAAGGCGGCAATAGCGGCTTCAACACGCTGGTGACTGTCGGACACGTTTATCTCAGGGCTTCTGCGGCCATGGCGCGCCTTCGCCCACCTGCCCGCGATGCATCAGATAATGATCGGCCAGGACGCACGCCACCATCGCCTCGGCGATCGGCACCGCGCGAATGCCGACACAGGGGTCGTGCCGGCCTTTGGTCATCACATCGGTGTCCCGGCCGTATTTATCGACGGTCTTGCGCGGAGTGAGGATCGATGAGGTCGGCTTCACCGCGAAACGCGCCACGATCGGCTGGCCGGTCGAGATGCCGCCCAGAATGCCGCCCGCGTGGTTCGAGAGAAATACCGGCTTGCTATCGTTGCCCATGCGCATTTCGTCGGCGTTCTCCTCGCCGCCGAGCGCCGCCGTGGCGAAACCATCGCCGATCTCGACGCCCTTGACCGCGTTGATGCCCATCAATGCGCCGGCGATATCGGCATCGAGCTTGCGATAGATCGGCGCGCCAAGGCCGGCGGGAACGCCTTCGGCGACCACCTCGATCACCGCGCCGACGGACGAGCCCTTCTTGCGCACGCCATCGAGATAATCCTCGAACGCCTTGGCCTGCTTGGCATCGGGGCAGAAGAACGGATTATTGCCGATCTCGTTCCAGTCCCAGCGTGCACGATCAATCTTCTGGTCACCCATCTGAACCAGTGCCGCGCGGACGCTCAGGCCCGGCACGATCTTGCGCGCGACGGCACCGGCGGCAACCCGCACGGCGGTTTCGCGCGCGGAGGCTCGCCCGCCACCCCGATAGTCGTGGATGCCGTATTTGATGTCATACGTATAACCGGCGTGACCCGGACGATACTTGTCCTTGATCTCGGAATAATCCTTCGAGCGCTGGTCGACATTCTCGATCAACAGCATGATCGGCGTCCCGGTCGTAACCTGCCGGCCGCCCTTCTCGTCGGTGAACACACCGGACATGATCTTCACCGCATCCGGCTCCTGCCGCTGCGTGGTGAAGCGCGACTGGCCCGGCCGGCGGCGATCCAGCTCGCGCTGAATCTCCTCCACAGTCAGCGGAATCCGCGGCGGGCAGCCATCGACGATGCAGCCAATGGCCGGGCCGTGGCTCTCACCGAAGCTGGTGAAGCGGAACATATGGCCGAAGGTGTTGAACGACATGCGCGATTAGGTATCCCGCGCATCGGCGGCGGTCAAATAAAGGCGCGAAAATCAGGCGTAACGCGTTAACGCCGAGCGGTTGAAGACGTAAACGACGCCCTGCGCGATATCGACCAGCGGCGCAGCGGCCGGCTTGGCGATGCCGAGATAGGCCATCAGGCCGCGCGCGGTGCCGCCGTGCGCGGTCACCACCGCGTCCCGCGTCAGGCTTTCGTACCAGTCACGCATCCGCCACGACATCTGCTCGTAGCTCTCGCCGCCCGGCGCGACGAAGCGCCACTTGTCATGCTCGCGGGCGGCAACGCGTTGCGGGTCGCGGTTGCGCAGTTCGGCGATGGTGTAACCCTCCCACTCGCCGAAGGTGATTTCGGTCAGCCGTTCGTCGATGCGGTAGTCTTTCGGCGGCAGGTCCAGCTCGTTGCGTGCCAGCTCCATGGTCTCACGGGCGCGACCGAGCGGACTGCAAATGAAATCGAGACCGGCGGCATCGATGCCGTCACGCGCGAACAGATCGCGAAGGATTTCACCGCAGCGAACGCCCTGCCCGCGCCCGCGCGCATTGAGCGGAATGTCACGCTGCCCTTGCAGGCGCCCTTCCACGTTCCAGTCGGTCTCGCCGTGGCGGAGATAATAGAGGATGCGACTCATACTTACGCGTTAGTCGTCTTTGGCGACCGAAAGGTCCGGCGCGTCGGGGTGCTTCATGCCGACGATATGGTAGCCGCTGTCGACGTGATGCACCTCGCCGGTGACGCCGCGCGACAGGTCGGACAGAAAGTAGACCGCCGCATTGCCGACATCCTCCAGCGAGACGTTACGGCGCAGCGGCGAATTCACTTCGCTCCATTTGAGGATGTAGCGGAAGTCGCCAATGCCCGAAGCGGCCAATGTCTTGATCGGCCCGGCCGAGATCGCGTTGACCCGGATATTGTTGCCGCCGAGATCGGCGGCGAGGTAGCGGACCGACGCTTCGAGCGCCGCCTTGGCGACACCCATCACGTTGTAATGCGGCAGCCATTTCTCGGCGCCGTAATAAGTGAGCGTCAGCATCGCGCCGCCGTTCGGCATCAGCTTTTCGGCGCGCTGCGCGATCGCCGTGAACGAGTAGCAACTGATCAGCAGCGTATTGGTGAAATTAGCCTCGGTGGTGTCGACGTAACGGCCGCTCAGTTGCTCGCGATCCGAGAAGGCGACGGCGTGAACGATGAAATCGAGCGCTCCCCACTCCTTCTTGATCGTGGCAAACACCGCATCCATCGATACCGCGTCGGTGACATCGCAATGGCCGGCGACGAAGCCGCTGACCTCCGCGGCGAGCGGCTCGACCCGGCGCTTGAGCGCGTCGCCCTGATAGGTGAAGGCAAGCTGGGCGCCCTGCTCGTGGCAGGCCTTGGCGATGCCCCAGGCGATCGAGCGATTGTTGGCGACGCCGAGGATCAGTCCGCGCTTGCCGCGCATCAGTCCTGCGTTTTCGGCCATTAACTTTTTCCTTCGCAGCTTCGCCTGCGGCTCTATGACACGCCGTAACCGTAACCGGCAAGCAAAGCGGACGTAACCTTGTATCCGGCGGCCAAACTGGAATAAGCCGCACCAAGACGGTGTTTTTCTCGGCAGAACGGGATTGAGCAATGGCCGTGGCGGGATTCCGGACAGGTGTGGAGGCGGCCATTCCCGCTCTGCGCCGCTATGCGCGGGCGCTCACCCGCGACAGCGACCTCGCCGACGACCTGGTACAGGACACGTTGGTGAGGGCGCTGCGCTCGGAACACCTGTTTCACGGCGGCGACGTCAGGAGCTGGCTCTACACGATCCTGACCAATCTCAACCGCAACCGTTTGCGGTCATTGGCGCGGCGGCCGGTGCTGTCGTCGATTGAAGACAACGACGCCCCGGATCTTGCGGGGCCAGAAGCCGGCGGGAGGGACATCGAGCGCGCGTTGGCGACGCTGGTCGACGACCAGCGGGCGGCCCTGCTGCTCGTCGTTCTCGAAGGCCTCTCCTATCGGGAGGTCGCGGAAATTCAAGGCGTGCCGATCGGAACGGTCATGTCCAGGCTGGCCCGGGCGCGCGCGCAGATCAAATCCTATCTCGACGGCGAGCGCCCGGCGCTGCGCCGCGTGAAATGACTTCGAAGGTGGAGCGATGACGAAAGACAACCTGCCCGTCACTGAAGACGAGTTGCACGCCTATGTGGACGGCGAATTGCCTGCCGACCGGCAGGACGCCGTGGCGATGTGGCTCGCGACCCATGAAGATGCCGCGGCGCAAGTTGCTGCGTGGCGCGCGCAAGGCGAAGCGATCCGCGCGCGCTATGGCGCCACGAGCGATGAGCCGGTGCCGGAGCGCCTGAAGCTCGAACGTGTCATGCAAAAGGATCGCCCTTGGCGCAGCATCGCCGCCGCGGCGGCTTGTGCGGCATTCCTGCTCGGCGGCGCGACCGGCTGGTTCGCCCATGGTGCGACCAGCGCACGGACGAACGGCTTCGAGCAACTCACCGCCGACGCGCTGGAGGCACACAGGCTCTACACGATCGAAGTGCGTCACCCCGTCGAGGTGACGGGCGACGAGCGACCGCACATGACGCAATGGCTGACGAAGCGGCTCGGCTACGAGCAGCGCATTCCCGACCTTTCGGCAATCGGGCTGAAGCTGGTGGGCGGACGCTTGCTGCCCGGCCCGGATGGCGCCGCGGCGTTCTACATGTACGAGAGCGCGTCGGGCGAGCGTTTCACCATCTACTGCTCGAAGAGCAAGGTGCCGGAGACGGCACTGCGCTACAAAGACAGTGACCGCACCGCGGCGTTCTTCTGGGTCGACGACAATCGCGCCTATGTGGTGAGCGGCCCGGCCGATCGCGACCGGATGGAGACGGTGACCAAGGCGATCTACGACCAGGTCGAGCGCAGCGAGACGCGCAAGTCTTAAAGCGCGCTACTCGATGTCCTTGCGCGGGTTATAGGCCTTGCTCTCGCGCCATTTGCGCATCAGCTCCTTGAGCTCGTCATCGCTGCCGTCGGGCAGCGCAATGCGCACGGTCGCCAGCAGGTCGCCGGTGCCGGATTTCGTATGCAGACCCTTGCCTTTCAGGCGGAAGGTGCGGCCTGAGGTGGTGTTGGCCGGGATCGCAAGCTGCACAGCGCCGTCGAGCGTCGGCACCCGCACTTTGGCGCCGAGCACGGCCTCGTAGAGCGTGACCGGCAGGTCGAGCCGCAGGTCGTTGCCGTCCACGGTGAAGATCGGATGCTGGGCGATATTGACCGTGATGATGGCGTCACCGGTGACGCCGCCATTCCACGGGCTCGGGTAGCCCTGCCCCTTCAACCTGATCTGCTGGCCGCTGGTGAGGCCGGCCGGAATCCTGACGTCGACTTCCTTGCCGGTCGGCAGATGCAAACGCCGGGTCGCACCCTTGGCGGCATCCTCCAGGCTGATGGTCAGCATCGCCTCGAGATCGCGCGCCGGCGGCGCCTGATGCTGCTGGGCGAAATCCTCGGTCTCGAACTGCGCCGTGCGGCCGCGCGCGCGGGCGCCGCCAAGTCCGCCGAACATGTCGCGCAGGATATCCTCAAAGCCGCCGCGGCCCTGAGCGCCACCGCCGCGCTGGAAGCCATCGGGACCCCACGTCTCGAAATGAGCGCGCTGACCGCCGCCGCCCGGCTGCGCGCCGAAGCCCTCGAAGCCGCGGAAGCGCGGCTTGCCCTCGGCGTCGATCTCGCCGTTGTCGAACGCCTTGCGCTTCTTGTCATCGCCTAAAATCTCATAGGCGGCGTTGAGCTCGGCGAAACGGGTCGCGGCCTTCGGGTCGTGCTTGTTGGCGTCGGGGTGGAGTTTCTTGGCGAGCTTGCGGAAGGCGCTCTTTACCTGCGCCGCGTCCGCACTCTTCGATACCCCCAGAACTTCATAGGGGTCGCGCATGCCAAAGTGTCTCCGCTAGATGCCCCTCGCCATAACCGGCGATTCTGATCTCAATGTGGGGGGAACCTCGCGTTTATGCAACGCGGCAGAGGGCAATCAGGAGCGAATCCAGGGCTTCAGGGCCCGAACTTGCCAGTTGCCCTGCGATTCCCGGCAGGCCTCGCCGCGCAGCCAGGACTCCTTGCCGCCCGCCACGTAGCTGGCGAGGAAATCGCGGCACTGCGTGTTGTCGATGGTGTAAGCGGAAGCAAGCGCCGTGACGGTGCCACGCGCGCCGGTCGTCTGGTTCTCCCACGGCACGCTGGCATTCTTCTCGCTGCGGAAGACCTCATTGACGGCGGCGCGGGTCAGCACCAGATCGGCTTCCGGCGGCAATTGTTGCGCCGAGGCCTGAGCCTCCTTCGCCTTGGATGAGGTGATGGAGCCGGTGATGTCGGAAAAATCCGGCTTGGGAATAGAGATGGAGTCGAGGTCGATGCTGCAGCCGCCGAGTGCCAATCCGAGGGCCGCAGCCGTTAAAGTTCCGCGCCATAGGCGCGCCGCCGCGGTTCCACTATAACGGGACGACTGCAAGGATCGATTGAGCGCGATGTCCGACACGAAACCGATTGAACACCCGAGTTGGTTAACGACTGGTGATTTCACCCAGGCGGACGAGCCGCTGCGGCTTTTCACCGCCTGGCTGGACGAGGCCACCGCCAACGAACCGCGCGATCCGAACGCCATGACCCTGGCGACGGTCGATTCCAGCGGCATGCCCGACGCCCGCATGGTGCTGCTGAAGGGCGTCGACGAGCGCGGATTCGTTTTCTACTCGCATAAAGGGAGCCAAAAGGGGCGAGAGTTGGACGCGCAGCCGAAAGCGGCGCTGGTGTTCCACTGGAAGTCCTCGAACAAGCAGGTGCGCGTGCGCGGGCCGGTTGAAGTCGTCAGCGACGCGGAGGCCGACGCCTATTTCGCGACGCGGCCGAAGCAGGCGCAGATCGGCGCCTGGGCGAGCAAGCAATCGACGCCGCTCGAGAGCCGCCTCGCCTTCGAGAAGGCGATTGCCGTCTATGCGGCAAAGTACGCGATCGGCACCGTGCCGCGACCGCCAACCTGGATCGGCTGGCGCATCGTGCCGATGTCGATCGAATTCTGGCAGGACCGGCCGTTCCGTCTGCACGACCGCATCGTGTTCCAGCGCCCCGAACCTTCGGCAGCATGGACCAAGACGCGGCTCTATCCGTGAGTTAGGTTTCGCCGATGGCCACCCCGAACGCCAAAGAACCGCGCCGCACGCTGCTCCTCACCGGAGCAAGCCGTGGCATCGGTCATGCGACGGTGAAACGGTTTTCGGCGGCCGGCTGGCGCGTCATCACCTGCTCGCGGCACGCCTTCCCGGAAAATTGCCCGTGGGAAATGGGGCCGGAAGATCACATCCAGCTCGATCTCGCGGACGACGAGAGCACCATCGAGGCGATTGCCGAGATCAAACGGCGCTTGCCCGACGGCCAGCTTCACGCGCTGGTCAACAATGCGGCGATCTCACCTAAGGCCGACGGCGGCAAGCGGCTAGGCTCGATCGACACCACGATCGAAACCTGGCGGCAGGTGTTCCGGGTGAATTTCTTCGCGCCGATCATGCTGGCGCGCGGTCTGGTCGATGAGCTCAAGGCCGGGCACGGCTCTGTCGTGAACGTCACCTCGATCGCCGGTTCGCGCGTGCATCCGTTTGCCGGCGCCGCCTACGCGACATCGAAAGCGGCGCTCGCGGCGCTGACCCGCGAAATGGCGTCGGATTTCGGACGGCTCGGCATTCGCGTCAACGCGATCGCACCCGGCGAGATCGACACCGCGATCCTGTCGCCCGGCACCGACAAGATCGTCGCGCAGATTCCGATGCAGCGGCTCGGCACCACCGACGAAGTGGCGAAGATCATCTATGTGCTGTGTACGGAAACGTCGTCTTACGTCAACGGCGCTGAGATCCACATCAATGGCGGCCAGCACGTCTAGCGAAGACGGCTCAAATCCACTTCTTCCACTTGAAGATCAGGTACGGCACCACCGCCGCTGCAACCATTAGCATCAGCGCAAACGGGTAGCCGTAGGTCCAGTCCAGCTCGATCATGTTGTGGTGGAAATTCATGCCGTAGATCGACGCCACCAGAGTCGGCGGCATGAACACGACCGCGGCGATCGAGAAAATCTTGATGATGTCATTTTGCTTGATGCTGACGCTGCCGAGCAACGCATCGAGCAAAAACGTCACCTTGTTGGTGAGATAAGTCGCGTGATCCGACAGCGAGCCGACGTCGCGCTGCATCGACTTGAGCTGCGCGCGCGTGTCTTTCGCCCAGCGCATCGTGTCGGCTTCATTGGCGAGAAACAGCAACAGGCGGTTGATCGAGACGAGGCTCTCACGAACCTTCGAGGTGAGATCGCCCTTGCGGCCGAGCTGCTTGAGGATAGCGTTGTATTCGAGCGGCGCTTCGCTGTCGTCCGGCTCGAAGATCGCCAGCGATATCTGATCGACCTCGGCGCCGATGCGCTCGAGAATGTCGGCGGAGCGATCGATGATGGCGTCGAGCAGATCGACGAAAACGGATTCGCCTGTCACGTTCGCGGAGCAAGAGCGCCCAAGCTTGTGCTCGATCAGCGCGAACGGCTTCGGATCGTCATAGCGCACGGTGACGAGACGATGGCCGGAGAGGATGAAGGTGACCGGCGTGGTCTTCGGCGACATGGTGTCGGACCGGCACATCAACGTGGCGGTCATGTAGCGGGCGCCGTTCTCCACATAGAGACGGCTCGACACTTCGATCTCCTGCATCTCCTCCCGGGTGGGGACGGCGACGCCGAGAAGCTGCTCGACCTGCTTGTCCTCCGGCGGGACCGGGCTGACCAGATCGATCCAGACGGCCGCGTCCGGCGGCTTCTGCCCGGTCTCGACCGGACGCCGCTCCAGCGTTGAGCCATTTGGAATGTAGGCTGACAGCATGCCGAAACTCGAAGCCCCGGCACTCTCATGACCCTATCGTTGCGGCAAGCGCAAGGACTTAATGGCGCAACGATCGCGAATTTGCGCGCACGGTGGGCGCCGCTGCGTGCTGCGCGGCGACGGCGGCCGGACGGTCAGTCCGACTCTTTTGGGACGCGGCGAACGCTCTTCGCCTTGTGCCCCTCGCCTTTGCAGCAAGCGGCGCCGGCGACGGCGCGGATGCCGATCTTGCCGTAGCGGTCGTCGAGTTTCGACTTGGTCGATGTGTCGCGCCGCGCGTCCCGATGTTCGTCGGCGGATGCTCTGGCCTGCATGACTAAACCTGCTTCGTCCCTCTTGGTCTGTGTTTCCCTCAGCCCACGATGTAAGCCCCCAGTTGGGCGGAAATACGCAGCAAATCGTGAGCTATCGTGACAAATGGCTAACGGCCACAAGGTCGTGCAACCGGCCGCCAAGTATCCTGCGGGTTTTGGGTAGTAAGGTTATGGTAAACCGTTGATTAATGACTCGCCGGTTACCTTCCTTGGGCGGCCCGAAGGAACCGTGGCGTCAGTGCGACATTCCTGCCACATCTTCACAAGACCTTGGGCCAAAACGCACAGGAATCATGGCTAAACATAGGATTCTTCGGTTAATTGCCGCCCGGCAGACCCGGGATGCGGCTGGCAGAACCGGGCACATACAAGAGGACTGAAATGGGGATGCGGGGACTTGCGATCGTCGTGACCGCCCTGATGCTGGGCGGCTGCATGCAGGCCACTTTGGAGCCGTCGTCGGAAGCGAATCTTAACCCGCGCGACAAGGCGCTGCTGGCCAAGGCGCCCTACGGCGACGTGAACATTCCGGAGCCGTACAAGCGGCACATCGTCGAGTATCACCGCAAGGAAGTCCCGGGCTCGGTCGTGATCGATAGCGACGCGCGCTTCCTCTATTACGTGCTGCCGGACGGCAAGGCGATCCGCTACGGCGTGACCGTCGGCGAAGAAGCGCTCGCCTGGTCGGGCGTCGCCAAGGTTGGCCGCAAGACCGAATGGCCGACCTGGACGCCGACCGCCGAGATCAAAAAGCGCATGGACGTGCCGAACTTCGTCGGTCCCGGCCCGCACAATCCGATGGGCGCGCGCGCGATGTACCTGTTCGAGGGCAACAAGGACACGCTCTATCGCATCCACGGCACCAACCAGCCGGAATATATCGGCCAGGCGATTTCCTCGGGCTGCATCCGCATGACCAACGAGGACGTCATCGACCTCTACAACCGGGTGAAGCCGGGCGCGACGGTCGTCGTGCTGGCGCCGCATCAGGGCGACTCGCCGTTCAGCCCGCAGAAGGTCGCGTCGACCTCGCCGAAGTTCTGGTAACGGCCGCTCGATTTCGAACACAGCGCCCGGCGGAAGCCGGGCGTTTTGTTTTGGGGCTTCGGACATAGCTCCGCACGCCCTGTTCTTTGGTCGGCGTCCGCCTTCGCGCAGCACGCTTCGGCGGACAAGCGGGATCGCCCGTATTCTTTGCGGCGCCGGGTACGCCGTAGTCCTGTTGCCGGTGCCCCGAATAACGAAGGGCGCGCGGAACGCCGGGCCTCGAAAGACCCGCGTGCTCCGGCACCTCACGATGCCGAAGCGAATTGGGTATTTGAACGCGACTCCGCCGAGATCATCGGCGTTCCGCGCGCGGTGTTATGTGGTTTGCTCCGCGGCCACCCCGGTGGGGTCACAATTTTTTACCCACCGCTTTGGACGGCTCGGAAGATTGAGGTCTCGACCTTCTTCCCGG
>DASZXA010000032.1:0-33327 GCA_035546455.1 Pseudolabrys sp. | reverse complement strand
GAGGCCGCGCAGGCGCTTGCGGTCGTAGTCGAGCAGCGCGGCGGGGCCCATCGAGCGGGCGATGAGGATCGCGTTCTCCGGAAGCTGGTCCTTCCTGGGCGCGTGATCGACGCCCATGAGCTGGCGCATCAGGCGGTTGGCGAGATCGTCGAGATCGTGCAGCCGCTCGCGGATATAGGGGTCGGTCTGCCGCATCATCCGCGCGCGGGTGTCAGATTGCACGCGCTCGACGCCGGCTTCGGCGGTGAGGCCGGTCATCACCGCCTCGCGCATGCGATCCATCCAGCCGCGATCATGGGCGAACATGCGGTAGGCCTCGAGAATCTCGCGATGCTCGCCGCCGTCGGACACCTCGCCGCGCTCCAGCATCGTGTCAACGTCGCTGCGCAACGTGGCGATCGCGTCGTCGAGACGCCTAAGTTCCTTCTGCACGTCGTCGGCGATGAAATTCTTGATCACCACGCGCGGCTCGTGCAGCACCGCGTGGCCGAGCGCGATGCCCTCGGAAAGCGCCGTGCCGGTGACATGGATGCGCGGATGCACCGCCGGTTCCGCCCCGGGCTTGGCGAGCGCCGACAATTCACCGGAGGCGATCATCTCCGCGAGCACCATGGCGGTGGTCTGCAGCGCCTCCACCTCCTCCTCGGAATAGGTGCGGTGCGCGCGGTTCTGCACGACGAGCACGCCGAGCGTGTTGCCCGCGCGCAGGATCGGCACGCCGAGGAAGGAGTGGTAAATTTCTTCGCCAGTCTCCGGACGATACGAGAAGGCCGGGTGCGTGTGCGCTTCCGAAAGATTGACCGGTTTCGCCTCGCGCGCGACGAGGCCGACCAGGCCTTCGTCGCTGCCCATCACCGTCAAATGGACGGCCTCGCGCTTCAGGCCCTCGGTGGCGTAAAGCTCGAGTGTGCCGTCCATGCGCAGCACATAGACGGAGCACACCTCCGCCACCATGTTGGCGGCGATCAGCACCACGATCTTGTCGAGGCGATCCTGCGCGCTGATGGGCTCCGCCATCACCTCGCGAAGCCGCCGCAACAGCACGCGCGGACCGCCGAGCGCGCCACGCATCGTATCGTTTCCCTATGGCCGCATCGTACGGCCGTTAGATGTACGAAAGGCGACCGCCGGACCCGGAACGGCGATCACGCTTAAGCCGAGGCTATAGCGAATGCCCCATGCAAGGGGCAAGCCAAAGCGCCGTAACCGGCGCTATTTCGTGCCGTCGGTGGCTTTTTTGTAGAAGCCGGTGAGCTTGCCGGACTCGGTTTTCGGCCCATCCACATCCTTGGCGATGTGGTCGTAAAGGCGGGCGATGCCCTTGAAGATTTCGGCCTCTGAGCCGCCCGCAAAGTCCGCAATCTCCTCAAACTCCGCTACCCAGCGATAGGCCTTTGGCAGCATATCCGGGATGGTTCGCGTCAACTCGTTGAGCCGCGCCGGCTGGCTTTCCGCCAGGGCGGCCCGGAGCGCGTCTCCAACGCCGGCGCGGTCCGCCGCGAGGGCGGCAATGGCACCCAGCGCCACCACGCCCTTGTTGAAGGCGGCATAGCTCATCTTCAGCGCGGAAGCGTCGCCGATCTTGCCGCCGATCATGTGAACATCGAGGCCGTATTTGTTGAGCTCGGCAACCCGCGCGGCATCCGGGCCGGAGACGTACATTCTTGTTCGCGAACTATCGACGCGCGGCGGCGGCCCCATGATGCCGCCATCGACGAACGGGCAGCCGGTTTCGGCGATAACCGCCGCGATCCTGCCGACGGTCTGCGGGCTCACCGCATTGCACTCGACGAACACCGGTTTGTGGTTCGACGCGCGCAGCGCCGGCTTGAGTTTCTCGGCCAGCGCGAGGGCCTGACCCGGCGGCACAATCGACAAAAGGATATCGACGCCGGCGATTTCGGCGTCACTCGCGCCGGTCATGCCGGCCTCTGTCGCGCGCTGCTTGCTGGCCGCGCTGCGGCCGTCGAGTGAGGTGAGAACGCGGACGCCGTTCGCCGTCAGCCGCGTCGCTACGCCCGAGCCCATATTGCCCGGGGCGATGACGGCGACGGTCGGCAATGATCCAACTTTGGCGTCGGGCACTTATTGCTTGTCCAGCTTGTAGAGGCTGTGGAGCGTGCGCACCGCCTGATCGGTGTGCGCGGAATCGATCAGCACCGAGAACTTGATCTCCGACGTCGTGATCGCACGGATGTTGATCTTCTGCTCCGACAGCGCCTTGAACGCCTGCGCGGCGACGCCCGCGTGACTCCGCATGCCGATGCCGATCACCGATACCTTGGCGACGTCGGTCGCGCTGTCGAGTCGCTCGTAATTGATCGCGCCCTTCGCCTTCTCGATGGTGATGCGTGCGCGCTCGTAGTCCGACGACGGCACCGTGAAGGTGAGGTCGGTGTGCGAGCCGTCGGCCGACACGTTCTGCACGATCATGTCGACGTTGATGTTGGCGTCGGCCAGCGGACCGAAGATTGCGGCGGCGACGCCGGGACGGTCCGGTACGCGCCGGATTGAAACCTGCGCTTCGTCCTTGGAGAAAGCGATTCCTGTGACGACTTGCTGTTCCACGATGTCTGCCTCGTCGCAAATGAGAGTGCCCGAGGGCGGTGCCTTCGGATTGATGTCTTCCGGCTTGACGAAACTGGAGCGCACAAAGATGCGCACATTATGAACCATGCCGAGCTCGACCGAGCGCACCTGCATCACCTTGGCGCCGAGCGAAGCGAGTTCCAGCATTTCCTCGAAGGCGATCTTGTCGAGCCGGCGCGCCTGCGGAACGACGCGCGGATCGGTGGTGTAGACGCCGTCGACGTCGGTGTAGATGTCGCAGCGTTCCGCGCCGATTGCCGCGGCGATCGCGACCGCCGATGTATCCGAGCCGCCACGGCCGAGCGTGGTGATGCGTCCGGTGTCCCTGTGGATGCCCTGGAAGCCGGCGATCACCGCAACCTGCTTGCGCTCCTCGAACCGCTTGATGAGTTCGGAGCCGTTGACGTCGAGGATGCGGGCCGATGCGTGCGCGCCATCGGTCAGGATCGGCAACTGCCAGCCCTGCCAGGAGCGCGCATTGATCTCCATGCCTTCCAGCACCATCGCCAGCAGCCCGGCGGTGACCTGTTCGCCGGAAGCGACCACGGCGTCGTATTCGCGCGCGTCATGCAGCGGCGCGGCCTCGCGGCACCAGGCCACAAGCTGGTTGGTGGCGCCCGCCATCGCGGAGACGACCACGGCCACGTCGTAGCCGGCATCGACCTCACGCTTGACGTGGCGCGCCACGTTGCGGATGCGGTCGAGATCGGCGACCGATGTTCCGCCAAACTTCATTACGAGACGCGGCATGACACCCGACAAATTCGGCCGGCGTCGTGCCGGCCTTGAAAGCGCGCGTATTCATATAGAGGCGGTCCGGAGCCCGCAACTGTCTGTATTTCCGAGGGTTAAGCGCTTTGCGGCGCTTCGCGGCACGCGCTAAGACAACGCGGGCGATTTTGAGAGAATACCCATGCAGCAGAAAAAACTCGGCGCCAGCGGCCTCAAGGTTTCGCAACTGTGCCTCGGCACCATGATGTTCGGCGGGCCGACCGACGAGGCGACCTCCAACAAGATCGTCGCCAAGGCGCGTGACCAGGGCGTCAACTTCATCGACACGGCCGACGTCTATAACGGCGGCAAGTCCGAGGAAGTGACCGGCCGCGCCATCGGCAACCAGCGGCATGACTGGGTGCTGGCGACCAAGCTCGCCAACAGGATGGGCGAGGGGCCGAACCGCGGCGGGCTGTCGCGCAAGTGGGTTATGCAGGCGGCCGAAGAAAGCCTGAAGCGGCTCGGCACCGACTACATCGACATTTATTATTTGCACATTGAGGATCACTCAACGCCGCTCGCCGAAACGGTCCGCGCAATGGGCGATCTGCTGCGGCAGGGCAAGATCCGTTATTTCGGCGTCTCGAACTATCGCGCCTGGCGCGTCGCCGAGATCTGCAATCTGTGCGACCGCATGGGGATCGACCGGCCGGTGGTGAGCCAGCCCTATTATCACGCGCTCTATCGGGTCGCCGAGGTCGAGCATCTGCCGGCCTGCAAGAACTACGGGCTTGGCGTCATCAGCTACAGCCCGCTGGCGCGCGGCGTGCTCACCGGCAAGTACAAGCCCGGCGCCGACGCGCCGTCGGACACGCGGGCCGGCCGCGCCGACAAGCGCATGATGCAGACCGAATTCCGCGCCGAGACGCTGGAAGCCGCTCAGAAGGTGAAGGCCTATGCCGAGAAGCGCGGCCTGTCGCCGAACCACTTCGCGGTCGCCTGGGTACTCAATAACGAACTCATCACCGGCGTGATCGCCGGCCCGCGTACCGAAGCGCACTGGGACGATTACGTGAAGGCGCTCGACACCAAGTTTACCAAAGAGGACGAGGCGTTCATCGACGACCTCGTGGTGACGGGCCATCCGGCCGCGCCGGGCTATAACGATCCCGCCTATCCGATCGAGGGCCGCGTGCCGCGGATCGGTTGAGCATGGCGCGTTACATCCATGAAATCCTGCAACCGGACGAGAAGATCGTCTTCACGACGACGATCCATTGGATGATCTATCTGCCGGGCGTGCTGCTCTGGATCGCGGCAATCGGCATTTATGTTTTCGGCATGCAGTATTCGCCGGGATGGTCGCTTGTCGCGCTGGCCATCGGCCTGCTGGCGGGGATCTCGACATTCCGCGCCTGGTTTCGCCGCTGGACCACCGAGATCGATGTGACCGACAAGCGCATCGTTTTCAAGCGCGGTTTCATCCGCCGCCACACCGTCGAGATGAACATGGACAAGGTCGAGAGCGTGGACGTCGACCAGTCGATCCTCGGCCGCATTTTCGATTTCGGCGACATCGTTGTGCGCGGCACCGGCGTCGGCATCGAGCCGTTGCACAACATCCAGGCGCCGCTGAAATTCCGCAATTACGTGACGGCGCGATGAGCCCGCAAGCCAGCAACAAGGCCAGCAGCATCGACGCGCGCGAGGTCGAGCAGTTCGCCAGGCTTGGCGCGCAATGGTGGGACCCGAAAGGGCCGATGGCCGCGCTGCACAAGCTCAATCCGGTGCGGATCGCCTATATCCGCGATCAGGCGGCGGCGCGCTTCGAGCGCGATACGAAGAAACTCGACTGCCTGAAGGGGCTGCGGATTCTCGATATCGGCTGCGGCGCCGGCATCTTGTCGGAGCCGCTGGCGCGGCTTGGTGCCGATGTGATCGGCATCGATCCGGCCGAAGAAAACATCGAGATCGCCAAGGCGCATGCGGACGAGAGCGGCGTCGAGGTGGATTACCGCGCTACAACGGCGGAAGACCTCGCGGCGGGTGGTGAGCGTTTCGACATCGTGCTGGCGATGGAGGTCGTTGAGCACGTCGTCGACGTGCCAGAATTTGTCGCGACCTGTACATCGATGGTGAAGCCGGGCGGGCTGATGATCGCGGCAACTCTGAACCGCACCATGAAAAGCTTTGCGCTGGCGATCGTCGGCGCCGAATACATCCTGCGCTGGGTGCCGCGCGGCACGCACCAGTGGGACAAGTTCGTCACGCCCGATGAGCTTGAAGCTGCGCTGGAATCCGGCGGTCTCGACGTGATCGGCGAGCGCGGCGTGATCTACAATCTGTTCGCCGACCGCTGGCAGCTGTCGTCCGACATGGACGTCAATTACATGGTGGCGGCCATGCGCAAAACGGCATCGACCGCCAGGCCAAAACCGGCCAAAAAGGCGGCCCGCAAGAAAACCACCAAGAAGTAATCCCCTCCATGCTCTGGGCCGTTTTCACCCTGATCGCCGCGGCGGCGCAGACCGCGCGCAACGCCATGCAGCGTGAGCTCACCGCGACGCTCGGCACCGTCGGCGCCACGCATGTGCGCTTCCTGTTCGGCTTTCCGTTCGCCCTGATCTTCCTGCTCGGCGTGATGGTCGCGACCGAGTCGTCGCTCCCCAGTCCGCCGCTGAAATTCTGGCCGTGGGTTCTCGACGGTGCATTGGCGCAGATCGCCGCCACCGCGCTGATGCTGGCGGCGATGGGTGAGCGCTCCTTTGTCGTCGCGATCGCCTACATCAAGACCGAACCGGTGCAGGTCGCGCTGTTCGGCCTGATCTTCCTGCACGACGCGCTGACGCCGACACTTGGCGCCGCTGTCATCATCGCGACTGCCGGCGTGATCGTGATGTCGCTCAAGCCCGGCGCGGTGGCGTCGGCGACCAGCATGCGGCCGACGGTCTATGGCCTGGTCGGCGGGACGATGTTTGCGCTTTCGGCGATCGGTTATCGCGGCGCGATCCTCAGCCTGGAATTGCCGAATTTCGTGGTCGCCGCGACCTTCACGCTGGCCGTCGGGCTGGTGATCCAATCGGTGCTGCTGTCGGCCTATCTCGCGGTGCGCGACATGGAGGTGCTGCGCGCCATCATGCGGGCATGGAAGCCTTCGATGCTGGCCGGCTTTATGGGCGCGTTCGCGTCGCAGTTCTGGTTTCTCGCCTTTGCGATCGCGACGGCGGCGAGCGTGCGCACGCTGGCACTGGTCGAGGTGCTGATGGCGCAGGCGGTGTCGAAGTTCATCTTCAAGCAGCCGGCGACGCCGCGCGAACTGATCGGCATTGCGCTGGTGGTAATCGGTGTCGTGCTGCTGGTGTCGGGTATCTAGTTCCGCTCGTCCGGCAGCACCGGAAGTGGATGGAATTCGACGCCTTCTTCGGCCAGCTCTTTCGCCTGTTCGGGCGAGGCCTCGCCATAGATCGAGCGATGCTCGATCTCGCCATAGTGCATCTTGCGCGCTTCTTCAGAAAATTTCGGGCCGACGTGCTCGGAATTTTTCGTCAGGTGGTCGCGGATTTCCTTGAGCTTCTGCCGCAGTTCGGTTTCCTGCGGCGACAGCATCGCGACCGGCTCCGCCGGTGCGGATGTGACGACCGCTTTGCCGCGCTTCCTGGTGTTGGCGAGCCGCGGCGCCATGATTGTCTTTTCGACCTTGGCCGAACCGCATTGCGGGCACGTCACCAGGCCGCGCTTGGCTTGCTTGTCGTAGGCGGCCGAGTCCGCGAACCAGCTTTCGAACTCGTGTTTCTTGTCGCAGACGAGGGTGTAGCGGATCACGGCTGCCCCCGAACGATGCGCAGGTGCGCCGGCTCCGCCAGCGGCTCGATGACTTCAAAGCGCCGGCCGTGCTGCAGCGACGGAACCTTTGAGCGGGCGGCGGCGACTTCGGCAGGATCGATCTCCGCCATCACCACGCCCGGCTCGGTGCGGCCTTCGGCCAGCACGCGGCCCCACGGATCGACGATCAGCGAATGGCCGTAAGTGCTGCGGCCATGTTCATGCTGCCCGCCTTGCGCGGCGGCGAGCACGAAGCAGCCGTTCTCGATGGCGCGGGCGCGCGTCAGCACGTGCCAGTGCGCCTCGCCGGTCTGCTTGGTGAACGAGGACGGGATCGCCAGGAAGCTGGCGCCGGCTTCCGCCAGCGCACGATAGAGCGCGGGGAAACGCAGATCGTAGCAGATGGTGATGCCGAGCCGGCCCCACGGCAGATCGGCGACCTTGGCCTGTTCGCCGGGCCGGTAGCGGCTCGACTCGCGATAGCTCTCGCCATTGGCAAGATCGACGTCGAACATGTGGATCTTGTCGTAACGCGCGACGATCTCGCCCTGCGGGTCGATCAGGAAGCCGCGGTTGGCGCATTTGTCGGGAAGAATCTTGATCGCCAGTGAGCCGACATGAAGGTAGATGCCGAGGTCCTTCGCCAGGTCACGAAACGTGGCGAGTGACGGATCACTGCTCTCGTCGCTGGTCGCGGCAAAAAGCTGCTGGGCATTCGCGGCGAGGATGTTGGTCATCTCCGGCGTCTGCACGTAATCCGCGCCGTTCGATTTCGCCTCGGCGATCAGCTTCGCCGCCGCGTCGACGTTCGCCGCCGGCGTCAGGCCGGAGCGCATCTGGATCATCGCGGCTTTGAACTTTCCGCCGGTCATCACGCCTTGCTTTCGCTTGTGAGCAGCGAGTCGAGCTTGCCGGCGCGCTCCAGTGCCTGCAAATCGTCGTTGCCGCCGACATGAACGTCACCGATGAAAATCTGCGGCACCGTCATTCGTCCGTTCGCGCGCTGCACCATTTCCTCGCGGCGATCTATCGCCGAACCGACGTCGATCTCGTCATAGGCCACGCCTTTGCGCTTCAGCAGGGTCTTGGCGGCGACGCAATAAGGGCAAAACCGGGTGGTGTAAATCTGGACGGGAGACATGTGACAATTCGCGGACAGGTTGCCCCTTTATATGGGGCTGCGCAGCGGTGCGACAACCCGCGCGAAAACCAGCACATCGACGTGCGCGGCGCCGGCCCGCAGCAGGGCGCGGGCGCAGGTATCGACGGTGGCGCCGGAGGTGAGCACGTCGTCGATCAGGACCAGCCGGCGGCCGGCGATTTCGGCCTTCATGTCGGCGGGCACGCGGAACGCGCCCTGCACGTTGTCGGCGCGCTCGGACTTCGACAGCCCGACCTGCTGCACGGTGGCGCGCACGCGCTTGAGCGCGCCATGCGCGACCGGCACCTTGCCGAGGCTGGAGATTTCCGCAGCGAGAGTGGCCGACTGGTTGAAGCGCCGCGCCCACAGCCGCCGCCAGTGCAGCGGCACCGGCACGAGACCGTCCGCATCGTCGAGCAATTCGCGGCCGGCGCGCGCCATCCAGCCGGCCATCAGCCGGGCGAGGTCGAGCCGGTCGCCATATTTATAGGCGTGCACCAGCGCGCGGGCGACGTCGTCATAGCGCACCGCCGCGCGGGCGCGGTCATAAGCCGGTGGATTGGCGATCGCCTCCATCGAGAGGAGGCCGGGGCCGGGATCGTAGGTGAACGGAATGCCGAGCCGCGCGCAGTAGGGCGGCTCGATCATCGACAGCTTCGACCAGCAGGTCGCGCACAGCCCCACGCCGTCACCGAGCGGCTCGCGGCACGCCGGGCACAGCGGCGGCAGCGCCACGTCGAGTGCCAGCCGGAATGACGCCGCCAGCGCGCCGCGCATTTGCGCGAAACGCGACGCTTGCGAGCGAGCGGTGTCGAGCCCGGTCATGCTATGAGGCTAACAGATGTCTTCAGGCCCGACCATCTTCGACCGATCCTTGCTGCGTGCGCGGCAGCAGCGTGCCCGCGCGCTCGGCGCCGAGACGTTCCTGCTCGACCGCGTCGCCGCGGAGCTCGGCGAGCGGCTGGCGGCGGTGCTGCGCAAGTTCGAGCGTGCCGCCGATATCGGCACGCCCACTGACGCGGTGCAGCGCGAACTGACCGGCAAGGTCGGCTCGATCGGTCACATCGAGATCGGTGACGACGAAGTTGTCCGTGCTCTCGACGCTTCGCTCAATCTCGCCGTCTCGGCGCTCGCGCTGCAATTCGTCAACGACCTGCCCGGCGTGCTGGTGCAGATCCGCCGCGCGCTGAAGCCCGACGGCCTGCTGCTGGCGGCTATGATCGGCGGCGAGAGCCTGACCGAATTGCGTCAGGCCTTCGCGCAGGCCGAGAGTGAAATCGAGGGCGGCCTCTCGCCGCGCGTCGCGCCGTTTGCGGATATTCGCGATCTTGGCGGGCTGTTGCAGCGCGCCGGTTTCGCACTGCCGGTGATCGACAGCGAGCGCGTCACCGTGCGTTACAGCTCCGCTTTCAACCTGATGCACGATCTGCGCCGCATGGGCGCAACCAACGCGCTGGCCGAACGGCGGCGCAAACCATTGCGACGCACCACACTGCTGCGGATGGCCGAGATTTACGGCGAGCGCTTCGCCGATCCCGACGGCCGGTTGCGCGCCACGTTCGAGATTGTTTGGCTGTCGGGCTGGGCGCCGGATCCCAGTCAGCAGAAGCCGCTGAAGCCCGGTTCTGCGAAGCTGCGTCTCGCCGACGCGCTCAATACGAAGGAAATCCCGGCCGGCAAAAAGCCGCGGCCGTGATGCGCCTCACTTAAATCCGTCGTAGACGCTCTGGTACATGCCTTGCAGCGATGTTCCCATCGCGGTGACCATCGCGACGATCACGCCGGCAATGCCGGACGCAAGCAGCGCATATTCGATCGACGTCGCGCCATCCTCGTCGCCGAGGAAGTGACGCAGCTTCGCAGGGATCGGGCGTCGCATGATGGTTTCCTCTGCTCGGAAACCGGGAGTCACAGCAAGGACATCAGGTGAGCGACCAGCGGCTCATCGGCCGGCGGCATCTTGTAGTCCCGCAACCGGTTCGGCTTCACCCACACCACGCGCTGCTCCTCGAGCGGCGTGACGATCCCTTCCCATCGCCGGCAAACATATAGCGGCATCAGAAGATGGAAGTCGGGATAGACGTGGCTGGCGAAAGTGAGCGGTGCAAGACACGGCTCGCTGACGGTGATTCCCAGTTCCTCCTTCAATTCCCTGATCAACGTCTCTTCGGGCCGTTCGCCTGTTTCGACCTTGCCGCCGGGAAATTCCCAAAGCCCCGCCATCGGTTTGCCGGCCGGGCGCTCCGCGAGGAGCACGCGGCCGTCGGCATCGATCAGCGCGCAAGCGGCAACAAGTACGGTCTTGAGGCTCACGACTCGTCCCGAAGCTAGGGGTGCTTGGTTAAAGGCGATTGAAAGCGATCACTGAAGCGCGAGGGCGCTCGCGGCGCCAGAGGTAATCCGGCGTTACGAGCGGTAATCGCCGTTAATCGCGACATATTCCTTGGTCAGGTCGCAGGTCAGCACCCGGTCGCGGCCCTTGCCGAGGCCGAGCGCGACTTTCAGCGCGATTTCCGGCTTCTTCATCGCCTCGCTGACCTTGGTTTCATCGTATTTCGGATCGCGGGCGCCCTTGTGGGCGACCCGGATGCCGCCGAACCAGATCGACAGCTTGTCGCGATCTGCCGGTTCGCCGGCTTTGCCGACCGCCATCACTACACGGCCCCAGTTGGCGTCCTCGCCGGCGATTGCGGTTTTCACCAGCGGCGAGTTGGCAATCGACATCGCGACGCGGCGCGCCGAAGCGTCCGACACCGCGCCTTCCACTTTGATTTCGACCAGCTTGCGCGCGCCTTCGCCGTCGCGCGCGACTTGCTCGGACAGATTGGCGAGCACCTTGTGCAGGGCCTTGCGGAAAGCCTTCAGCCGCGGATCGTTGGCGCGGGCGATGCGCGGTGCGCCACGCGCCTTGCCGGTCGCGAACATCATCAGCGTGTCGGAGGTCGAGGTGTCGCCGTCGATCGTCACCGCGTTGAAGGTATCGGTCACGCCCTCCGACAGTAATTTCTGCAGCGCCGGCGCTGCGATCGGCGCATCGGTGAAGATGAAGGACAGCATCGTCGCCATGTCGGGCGCGATCATGCCGGCGCCCTTGGCAATGCCGTTGATTGTGACATTTGCTTTCCCGATCTTGGCGCGCGCGGTGGCGACCTTGGGGAACGTGTCGGTGGTCATGATCGCCTGCGCGGCCGGATAAAATTCGCCGGCCTTGGCGTACATCGCCAGGCCTTCCATCACCGGGCCGAATTTCTTGGCGTCGAGCGGCTCGCCGATCACGCCGGTCGACGCGAGGAAGATTTCGGCGAGCTTGCACTTGACGGCTTTCGCCGCGATCTGCGCCGTCAGCTTCGTTGACGCGCGGCCGGTCTTGCCGGTGAAGGCATTGGCATTCCCGGAGTTCACCACCAGCGCGCGTGCTTTGCCGCCCTTGAGATGCGCGCGGCACCACTCGACCGGCGCCGACGGGCATTTCGACCGCGTGAACACGCCGGCGACCGTGGTGCCTTCGTCGAACAGAGCGAGCAGCACGTCGGTGCGCCCGGCGTAGCGGATGCCGGCTTCTGCTGTTGCGAGACGCACGCCTTCGATCGCGGGCATGTCCGGCACTTTGGTCGGGGCGAGGGGAGAAACGGTGGTGCTCATAGCAATGGGCTCTTTATTCGACTGCTTTCAATGTGCCTCAAACGAAATGGCCGGGACAAGGATTATCCTTGCCCGGCCATCACGATACCTTTTGATGATGACGATCGTTTTTACTGCTTCGGTGCGTCCGGCTTGGCGTCGTCCGGTGCGCCTTCGACCTTGTAGAATTTCTCGACCTTGGCGTCGGCGCGCAGCTTGGTCACCAGCTCGGCTTGCGCCTTGCGGCTGACGAACGATTCAAGCTGCGGCTTGACGTCGTCGAAGCTCGGCGCCGGCTTCGATCGCTTGTCCTCGACCTTGATGACATGCCAGCCGAACTGGGTCTTCACCGGATCGGAAATCTTGCCCTTGTCGAGCGCAAAGGCGACATCGGCGAACTCCGGCACCATCTGTTCCTTGGTGAAATAGCCGAGGTCTCCGCCATTGGCCTTGCCGGACGGATCTTCGGTCACCTCGCCCGCGACCTTGGCGAAATCCTCGCCCTTCTTGAGCCGCGCGATCACTGCCTTGATCTTGTCTTCGGCGGCCTTGCTCGCCTTGTCGTCGCCGGCCGGCACGCGAACCAGGATATGGCGGGCGCGCACTTCTTCCTCCGCCGGCATCTGCTTGATGGCGTCGTCATAGACCTTGTGCATCGCCTCGTCGGTCAGCGCGTCCTTGCCGACCTTGTCGAGCAGGGTCGACATCAGCAGCTTGTTGCGGTTGAACTGGAGCCGCTTGGCGAATTCCGCCGTATCGCCGAGCTTGTCGTCCTGCGCCTTCTTCGAGACCAGGATCATGTCGGTCATGAAGCTGACGAGGTAGTCTTTCTTGGCGTCCGGGGTCATCGGCGGGATTTGCCCGGCCTCGGCCTCGACTGCGTCCAGGTCGCTCTGGTGAATTTCGACGCCATTCACCTTGGCGACCAGCGGGTCCTTGGCGTCCTGCGCGTAAAGCGGCGCGGCCAACAGCAAGGCGGCTGCAAGCGCGCCTCCGGTTAACTTTCGGAAAGACATTGAACGATCCTTGTCGAAGCGCGTTCGGCTTCAGCTTGAGGTCCGGCGCAAATCGGCGGACGGCGGCGGACTATTCGCCCAACGCTTGTGGCTTTGCAATGGCAGAAAACGACCCGCAATTAACGTCCACGTGAGCCAAAAATCACCTCTAATTGACAAGAAACGGACCCGCACCTATGTCTCCCGCGAGTTCACCGCGCCAGCGTGGCGCATCGGTTTTGCCCGAAAAGTGGCGTATTTCGAAGCGCCTGCTGACCGACCTCCGCCGGCTTCCGGTAAGGTTTGAGGACTACGAATGATCGGCGCTGTCGCCCGCAAAATTTTCGGTTCCTCCAATGAGCGGCGGGTTCGCGCCTACCAGCCGCGGGTCGCGGCCATCAATGCGCTCGAGGAGAAGCTTGTCGGCCTCACCGACGAGCAGTTGCGCGCCCGCACCGCGGAACTGAAGGCCAAGGTTGCCGGGGGCGCGTCGCTCGATGACGTGCTGATCGATGCCTTCGCCACCGTTCGCGAGGCTGCGAAGCGCACGCTCGGCCAGCGCCATTTCGACGTCCAGTTGATCGGCGGCATGATCCTGCACGAAGGCCGCATCGCCGAGATGAAGACCGGCGAAGGCAAGACCCTGGTCGCGACGCTTCCTGTTTATCTCAATGCGCTGTCCGGCCGCGGCGTCCATGTCGTGACCGTCAACGATTACCTCGCCACCCGCGACAGCGAGTGGATGGGGCAGATTTACGGCTTCCTCGGTCTCACCACCGGCGTCATCGTGCACGGCATCGACGACGACCAGCGCCGCGCGGCTTATGCCTGCGACGTCACCTACGGCACCAATAACGAGCTCGGCTTCGATTACCTGCGCGACAATATGAAGTATCGCATGGAAGACATGGTCCAGCGCGGCCACGTCTATGCGATCGTCGACGAGGTCGACTCGATCCTGATCGACGAGGCGCGCACGCCGCTCATCATCTCGGGCCCGCTCGACGACCGTTCCGAGTTCTACAACACCATCGACAGCTACATCCCGAAGCTCGACAAGAGCGATTACGAGGTCGACGAAAAGCAGCGCACCGTCACCATGACCGAAGCCGGCATGGAAAAGATGGAAACCATGCTGCGCGATGCGGGTCTGCTCAAAACGGGTTCGCTCTACGACGCCGAGAACGTCTCGGTGGTTCACCACGTTAATCAGGCGCTGCGCGCCCATACGTTGTTCCAGCGCGACAAGGATTACATCGTGCGGAACGGCGAGGTCGTCATCATCGACGAGTTTACCGGCCGCATGATGCCGGGCCGCCGTTACTCGGAAGGTCTGCATCAGGCGCTGGAGGCCAAAGAGCACCAGCCGATCCAGCCCGAGAACCAGACGCTCGCCTCGATCACCTTCCAGAACTACTTCCGCATGTACGAGAAGCTGGCCGGCATGACCGGCACGGCGATGACGGAAGCCGAAGAGTTCATGGACATCTACGGCCTCGAAGTCATCGACGTGCCTACCAACATGCCGCTGTCGCGCATCGACGACGATGACGAAGTCTATCGCACCGCGGCCGAGAAATACCGGTCGATCATCACGCTGATCGAGGACTGCAAGAAGCGCGGCCAGCCGGTGCTGGTGGGCACCACCTCGATTGAGAAGTCCGAGCAGCTCGCTGAGATGCTCCGCAAGGAAGGCTGGGAGCAGCACGACTTCGCCGATCCGAACGCCTTTGCCGCTCTCTATTCCGGCGACGAGGGCGCGACCAAGGCCAAGGTCTTCGCGATCCTCAACGCGCGCTACCATGAGCAGGAAGCCTACATCGTCGCGCAAGCCGGCGTGCCCGGTGCGATCACCATTGCCACCAACATGGCAGGCCGCGGCACCGACATTCAGCTCGGCGGCAATGCCGACATGCGCATCCGCCAGGAGCTCGTCGGCGTCGAAGGCGCGGAGCGGGAGCGGCGGATCGCCGAGATCAAGGACCAGATCGTGCGCCTGAAGGAAAAGGCGCTGGCGGCCGGCGGTCTTTTCGTGCTCGGCACCGAGCGTCACGAAAGCCGGCGCATCGACAACCAGTTGCGCGGCCGTTCAGGCCGCCAGGGCGACCCCGGTCATTCCAAGTTCTTTCTGTCGCTCGAAGACGACCTAATGCGCATCTTCGGCTCCGACAAGCTGGACGGCATGCTGACCAAGCTTGGCCTCAAGGAGAATGAGGCGATCGTCCATCCGTGGATCAACAAGGCGCTGGAAAAGGCGCAGCACAAGGTCGAAGCGCGCAATTTCGACATCCGCAAGAACCTGCTCAAGTTCGACAACGTGATGAACGACCAGCGCAAGTCGATCTTCGAGCAGCGTCTCGAATTGATGCGCGAAGAAGGCACCGACGAGACGGTGACCGGCATGCGGCACGAAGTGGTCGACGATCTGGTGGCGCGTTATGTCCCCGAGAACGTCTATCCGGAGCAATGGGATATTGCCGGGCTCGACGAGGCGCTGAAGAACGTATTGGGGCTCGAATTGCCGGTGCGCGATTGGGCCAAGGAAGAAGGCATCGCCGGCGAGGAAATGCGCGAGCGCATCGAGCGCCGGGCCGACGAGTGGATGGCCGGCAAGGCGGCGAAGTACGGCCCCGAGGTCATGCGCTACGTCGAGAAATCGGTGTTGCTCCAGGCCCTCGATCATCTCTGGCGCGAGCATCTGGTCATGCTCGATCATCTGCGGCAGGTGATCGGTCTGCGCGGTTATGGTCAGCGCGACCCGCTCAACGAGTACAAGGCGGAAGCCTTCCATCTGTTCGAGACCATGATCAATCGCCTGCGCGAAGCGGTGACCGCGCAACTGATGCGCGTCGAGGTGGTGCAGCAGGCGCAGGATGAGTCGGTCAATCAGCTTCCGTTCATGGAAGCGTCTCACGTCAATCCGGACACCGGCGAGAACGAGATGGCTCCGGCGCTGGCGCCGATGCTGGCCGGCGGCAATGGCGCGGCCGCGCAGGCCGAGCGCAACCCGAACGATCCTTCAAGCTGGGGCAAGGTCGGCCGCAACGAAATGTGCCCGTGCGGCTCCGGCAAGAAGTTCAAGCACTGCCACGGCAAGTTCGCCTGAGCGCGCTCAGCGCCACAGGCCGAGCTTGTCCCACTGCTCTTCTGGAATTTCGTGGCCGACGTCGTAGCTGAAGGACAGCACCTTCAGCCGGTCCGGCGCGGCCTGGCAAGTGAAGCCGAACTGGTACCATTTGCCTTTGCTGCGCAACGCGGCGCCAGATCCCGACATTTTGTCGCCGCTGACTTTGGGCGGCGAAATCGCCTGAATCACCACGCGATCGGGGTGGTACGCATTCTTGTCGCGGCCAATTCTGGTGAGCGCGGCATATTCACAGACCTGCTCGAGCCGCTCGGATGGGTCGATCCGCTGCAGCATCGTTTCGAAGCGCTTTTCGGCTCGCTCGACTTTGGTTGACGTGGCCCATGCCGGGACAGCCATAAGGGTCACAAGCAATGCCACCGCCAGCCGCTTCATTCCGTTCACCTCCGGGGAATGTCTGGAATTTTATCGGGGTTTGCCGCTGATTTGGCAAATATCCGGTTCACGGCCTGGGGAAATATTTTGCCGCGAATTCATGTCATCAAGCGCCGAACCTTGGCGCAACCATGGCGTCGCCGAAACGTTGTCTCGGCAACGTCAAAAATAACGGGTAACCCCATGCAGATTCCCGCCGAGATCGCCTTCCACAACATCGAATCCTCCGACGGCATCGAGGACATCATCCGCGACCACATTTCGCGGCTCGAGCGCATTTACGACAGGATGACGACGTGCCGCGTGCGGGTCGACCAGCGAAACCAGAATGCCAGCGGCACCATTCCGCCCGTCGTCCATATCGAGATCGGCGTGCCGGGCAAAGGTGACATCGTCGTCGCGCATGAGGCCGATCATCTCCAGCGCAAATTCCAGGCGCCGGATTTGCGCAACGCCATCAACGAAGCGTTCCGCATCGCCGAGACGCGGCTGGCCAAATACAAGGACAAGCGGACCGACCGCACGAGCGCGCACGCGCATGAAGCCGCACAGACATTCGTCGGCCAGATTGCCGAAATGATGCCGGAGAAGGACTACGGCTACCTGATGACGAAGGAAGGCGGCTTGCTCTACTTCCACCGCAACAGCCTGCTGAGCGGCAATTTCGACAAGCTCGGGCGCGGCGACGACGTCACTTATGTCGAGGACATGGGCGACACCGGCCCGATCGCGACCAAGGTGCGCGCCGGCTAGCCCGTCAGCGTCACGGCAAGCTGCTTGCGGAATTTACGGTCGCGTTTGACGTGCCATTCGCGGCTCATGGCGTGACGGCGGCTGGCGCATTCTTCCGAATAAAGCAGCACCCAGGTGCGGCCGCGGGTCGAACGCGCGCCCTTGCCGGCGTTGTGCGTCTTCAATCGCGCGGCGACGTCGGTGGTCCAGCCGACGTAAGTGAGATGCCGGGTCTTGTCCGCCCAGCCGAGCACGTACACGAAGTGACCTGATTTAGCTGGCTTGGTCCCAGCCACGACCGGAAATCAGAACGAGCGGAACGCCGACCAGCGGCTTTCGAACGAGCCCGCCGGCACCACCGGCTGGGCGCCGGACATCGTCGTCGATTTCGGCGCCGGCGTCTGGAACGCGGTGCGCATTTCCGGTTCTTTCGCCGGCTCGGCTTTCGCGTTGGCGACTTGCGGATCCGGCGTCACAGCCGGGCGAAGCTCGGGCTTCTTCGGCGCGGCTGCGACCTTCGGCTGCGGTGCAGCCTTTGGAGCCGGCGCCGACGCGGTTTGCATCGTCGGCTTGGTCGTGTGCTTGGCGACGGCCGTCGGATGCGGGCGCGCCGCGGGTTGAGCGACAGGTTGCGGTTGCGGCGGCTGCGTTTCGCTCTGGCTGCTGCCGAACATGCCGCCGATCAGGCTCGCCAGTCCGGTCTGATCCGGCGGGGCGGTGCCTTCCTTGGCCTGCGGCGCCACGCGCGGCACCGGGACATTCGCGGGCGTACCCTCGGCGTCGTCATCCAAGGTTGCGACTTGCGTTGCGGTGGTTTGGGCCGAGGCAACCTGCGTCGGCTGAACCGGCGGCACGACGCGGGCGGACGGCTGGTTCGGCGTGCGCGGCAGCGCGCCCGGCGCGGCATACGCGACCTGCGTGCCGTCGCCGGTTGTGTTGAGCTTGTCGAGGAACACGGGGTTCATGCCGCCGTCGACGCCCTTGTGGTCGTCGGCCAGCGCGATGTTGCTGTTGACCAGCGATGCGAACTCGGCGCCGTCGCGCTGACGGCGCTCCTGCATCAGCGACGCGATCTCGGTCGGCACCTGATAAACCGGACACTTGCCGCGCGGATCGAACCGCAGCGGCTTATTCGAGCCGTCCGGCGCCGCTGCATCGAACACATAGCGGCGGTCGCAGACGTCGACCTTCGGCTCCTGATGCGTCACCTCAAAGTGGTCGTAGCCGGTCTTGAGGTTTTTCCAGAATGCGAAGTTCGGGCTGTTGCGGTGGCGCGCCATGTTGCGCGGCGTCATGCGGAATGGATAGGCCTGAAACTGGAACGACTTCTGGCCGCCGAAGAAGCTCTCGCGGGCCAGCGCGTAGATCTCGACCATCTGCTCGTCGGTCATCGCGTAGCAGCCGCGCGACGAGCAGTCGCCGTGCACCATCAGTTGCGAGCCGGTGCGGCCCCAGGCGCGGTCGAAGGCGTTCGGATAGCCGGTGTTGAAGGCGAGGTAGTAGTTCGAGTTCGGATTCATCAGGCCCGGCGTGATCGGGTAGAAACCCTCGGGCGCCTGACGATCGCCCTCTTTCACCTTGGGACCGAGTCCGCCGGACCAGCGGCAGATCGGATAGGTCTTCAGCAGGGCGAATTCGCCGCTGCGATTTTTCTTCCAGACCTCGAGCTCGGATTCTTCCTTGAACAGGCGGACGAGGATCGGCGAATCCTGGTCCATCTGCTTTTCATTGAGTTCCGCCTTCATCCTGTCGGATAGCGGCGCGTTGGCGCGGCCGGATGGGACGACGCTGTCGGTATCGCATGCAGTCAGCAAAAACGCGGCGGCAAGCGCCGCGGACGCCAACAGAGCGCGGGTGATAGGCCGAAGGCTCAACGCAAAACGTCCCCGAAAGCCCGTGTTGAACAATCGTTAGCCATAACCTGTGTCATCCGCAAGGCGCGCAGGCCGCTCCGGCCGCATCGTCTAAGTGCATGGTAAAGCAAGGGTAAAACGCCCCAACGATGGCTGTAAACCGGCTGCAATTGAGCGCGCGGAGTGTGCCCTTTTTCAGGCGAGACTACGGCCCATCGCAAGGAACTTTTCGCGGCGCTGGGTCCGTATCGCCGCACGATCGAGCCCCCGCAGCGAGCCAAAGGCCTGGGCGATCGCTTCGCCGGCCGCAGCGATCGTGGCCTGCGGATCGCGATGCGCGCCGCCGGTCGGCTCCGGGATGATCGCGTCGATAATTCCAAAGCGCTGCATGTCCTGCGCCGTGATCTTCATGTTGGTGGCGGCTTCCTGCGCCTTTGAGGTGTCGCGCCACAGGATCGAGGCGGCGCCCTCCGGCGAGATCACGCTGTAGATGGAATGCTCCAGCATCAGCACCTTGTTCGCGGTGGCGATGGCAATGGCGCCGCCTGAGCCGCCTTCGCCGAGCACGACCGCGACATTCGGCACGCCAAGCGCGAGGCAGCGTTCGGTCGAGCGCGCGATGGCTTCGGCTTGTCCGCGTTCTTCGGCGCCGATTCCGGGATAGGCGCCGGCCGTATCGACCAGGCAGATCACCGGAATCCCGAAACGATCGGCCATATCCATCAGCCGCACCGCCTTGCGATAGCCTTCCGGCTTTGCCATGCCGAAATTGTGCCGGATGCGGCTTTCCGTATCGGAGCCCTTTTCGTGGCCGAGCACGCAGACGCTCTCGCCCTTGAAGCGGCCGAAGCCGCCGACGATCGCCTCGTCGTCGCCGAAGGTGCGGTCGCCCGCGAGCGGCGCGAAATCGGTAATCAGGCCGGCGACGTAGTCGAGGCAATGCGGCCGCTGCGGATGGCGCGCGACCTGCGTCTTCTGCCACGGCGTCAGTGCGCCATAGAGCTCCTTCAGCTCCAGCGCGGCCTTCACCTCGAGGCGTGAAATCTCTTCGCCGATCGCCTGCGAGTCACCGGCAGCGCCGACGCCGCGCAGCTCCTCGACCTTGGCTTCGAGCTCGGCGACCGGTTTTTCAAAATCGAGATAAGTTCTCATCGAGTGATCAATGACCGGTCGGCGTTAAATTTCTGTCGAACATGGCCGGAAACTGCCCATTGGCGGGGATTTAAGTCAACCTTGCCGCGAGCCGGCTCGGTCCTACATAACATCGGCGCGGGGACGACCCCGCGTTTTCCCGACATTAGATGGGGACGGCCCCGTCACCTTGATAGGAGACGAGGCGATGTCATCGACTGTGTCTTGGCTGGTTTTGCTGATTGCCGGCCTGTTTGAGGTCGGCTGGGCGGTCGGCCTGAAGGCGGCGCAGGGCCGTTTCTGGGTGTTGGCGGCAACCGTAACCGCCATGGCGGTGAGTGTTGGGCTGCTTTACGTCGCTTTACGGCACTTGCCGCTTGGTACGGCCTATGCCGTGTGGACCGGCATCGGCGCGGTTGGAACCGTGATCGTCGGCATCCTGATGTTCGGCGAGTCCACCGACGCGATCCGCCTGGCCTGCATCGGTCTGATCCTCGTCGGCATCCTCGGGCTGAAGTTCGTTACTCCTTAGCGTCAGCCAAAGGATGCAGGTCGCGCACCAGGCTCTTGAGCCGGTCTTCCAGCACGTGCGTGTAGATCTGCGTCGTCGAGATATCGGCGTGGCCGAGCAGCGTCTGCACCACGCGCAGGTCGGCGCCGTTGTGCAGCAGGTGACTGGCGAAGGCGTGGCGCAGCACATGCGGGCTGATCCTGTCGCCGTCGATGCCGCACGACGCGGCGAGCGCCTTCAGTTCGCGCGCGAAATGTTGCCGCGTGATGTGACCGCTCTCGCCGAATGACGGGAACAGCCATTTGCTGTCGCGCTCGTTGTCGTCGCGCAATTTCAGGTAATCCGCCATCGCCCGCTTGGCGGCGTCGTTGAACGGCACCAGCCGTTCCTTGTTGCCTTTGCCGCGCACCACCAGCATCGCCTGGTCGCGCTTCGCCGCGCTCGCCGGCAGCGCGACCAGTTCGGAGACGCGCAGCCCGGTCGCATAGACGACTTCGAGCAGGCACAACAGCCGGGCGGCACGCAGCTTTTGCGGTGGCGATGCATTCGTGTCGTCCATCGCCACGCGCGCCGCATTGAGCAGCGTGTCGACATCGGCGATCGACAATACTTTCGGCAGGGTCCGCGCGCGCTTCGGGCCTTCCAGCACGGCCGCGGGATCGTCGGCGCGATGCTTCTCGGCATAGAGGAAGCGAAAGAGCTGCCGGATCGACGAGATGCGTCGCGCTACCGACGAAGACTTGAACCCGCTGTCGCTCAGGGTCGTGAGATATGCCCGCAGATCGTCGGTGCCCGCATCCGACACGCTGCGTCCGCGCTTACGAAGATGAGCGGCGAGGTCGGTGAGGTCGCGCCCGTAGGCATCGAGCGTGTTGCGGCCGGCACCGCGCTCGGCCGCCAGCATGTCGAGAAACAGCGCGATCAATCCGTTGCCGCGATCTCCGCCGGATTGCTTGTGCGCCGCGCGTTCCATCTCGTCAGCGTTTGATGAACTTGTCCGGCGGGATCGTCACGCTGATTTCGCGCGGCTTGAGGTCGACGAAATTGGCGAGCGAGAACACGACCAGATAGCCGAGCCCGACGATGATCGCGATTGCAAACAGAAGTCTGAACAGGCTCGGCATTGTTAACCGCTCATGATGCCGTTGGTGCGCTGCGCCCGATCAGCGCCGATTCAAACAGCAAAACTAAACGATTCCCTCAACACCATGTCCCGCCTGCGGTTGCAAGCATGGGCTTGGACGCTGCAAATCGGGCCGAAACTGGTATATGGAGCCTCTTCATGGAGGGTGCCGTGACGACCGAGACTGCCGTGCCGAAAGCGGCGCAGAACGGAGCCGAAAGCCGCATTGTCGCGGCGCTCGGCCCGCGTTCGGTCGTTTTGGTCGGCATGATGGGCGCCGGCAAATCCTCGATTGGCCGCCGCCTTGCGGCGCGCCTCGCGATCCCGTTCGTCGATGCCGACAGCGAAATCGAGGCGGCTGCCGGTATGACCATCCCCGAGATTTTCGCCAAGCATGGCGAGCCGTATTTCCGCGCCGGCGAGGCGAGGGTGATCGCGCGCCTGCTCGACGCCGGTCCCCAGGTGCTGGCGACCGGCGGTGGCGCGGTGATGGACGCCAATACGCGAGGACTGATCGCGGCCAAGAGTCTGTCCGTCTGGCTCAAGGCCGATGTCGAGGTGCTGCTGCGCCGGACCAAACGGCGCGGTGAGCGCCCGCTGGTCGATCAGATCAAGACATTGCTGCCGTTGCGCGAGCCGTTCTACGCGCTGGCCGATTTGACGGTTCAGTCGCGCGAGGAGCCGCACGACGCCATCGTTGAGGAGTTGGTGGCCGGCCTGTCCGGAAAGCTCGGACTCATGGCGGAGGGAGCGCAATGACGGCGCAACCTCGTTCCGGCGAAACGATCGTCGAGGTCGCGCTCGACAGACGCGGCTATGATATTGTGATCGGCCGCGGCGTGCTCAATTCGCTCGGCGCGCGCATCAAGGCGCTGCGCCCCGGCGCACGCGTTGCAATCGTCACCGACGCCAATGTCGCGAAGGCGCACCTCAAGGCGGCGCAATCCGCGCTGGCCGGCATCTACCATACGCATGTCGAAGTCGCGCCCGGCGAAGGCTCGAAAAATTACGCCACGTTCGAGAAAGTCTGCGAGGCGCTGATTGCGGCGCGGATCGAACGCAACGATCTCGTCGTGGCGCTTGGCGGCGGCGTGATCGGCGATCTTGCCGGCTTCGCCGCCGCGAGCGTCCGTCGCGGCCTCGATTTCGTTCAGGTGCCGACCTCGCTGCTGGCGCAGGTCGACTCCTCGGTCGGCGGCAAGACCGGCATCGACTCGCCGCAGGGCAAGAACCTGATCGGCGCATTTCACCAGCCGCTCCTTGTGCTGGCCGACACGGCCTTGCTCGATACGTTGCCGAAGCGCGAGTTCATCGCCGGTTACGCCGAGATGGTGAAGTACGGTCTGCTGGCCGACTCCGGCTTCTTCTCGTGGCTGGAATCCAACTGGCAGGATGTATTTTCCGGTGGACCGGGACGTGAGCACGCCATCGCAGTCGCGTGCCGCGGCAAGGCGGCGATCGTCGCGCGCGACGAGCGCGAGACCGGCGAACGTGCATTGCTCAACCTCGGCCACACTTTCGGTCACGCGCTCGAAGCCGATGCCGGCTTCTCCGGCAAGCTGCTGCATGGCGAAGCGGTGGCGATCGGCATCGTCATGGCCTTCGAATTCTCCGCGAAACGCGGGTTAATTCCGGCCGACGCCGCGGCCCGCGTCGTCCGCCATTTCAAGACGAGCGGGCTGCCGGTTCGCGTCACCGACAAGTTCAACGAGCCACCCGACGTCGACCGGCTGATGTCGCTGATCGCGCAGGACAAGAAGGTGAAGCGCGGCAGGCTCACATTCATCCTCGTGCGCGGCATCGGGAACGCCTTCGTCGCCAACGATGTTGATCCTGCCGAAGTGCGCGGCTTTCTCGCGGAACAAGTTTCCTCGCTCCGATGAACTCAACGATCGTCAATCTGCTGATCGCGATCTTCCTGCTGGCGGCCAACGCATTCTTCGTGGCGGCCGAATTCGCGCTGGTGAAGTCGCGCGGCTTTCGCATCGATGCGATGGCGCGAAAGAACATCACTGGCGCGCGCCTGACGCAGAAGGTCTTGAAGAATGTCGAGGCCTATCTCGCCTGCTGCCAACTCGGCATCACCATGGCCTCGCTGGGTCTCGGCTGGGTTGGCGAGCCGACCGTTTCCGCCTTGCTGGGGCCGCTGCTGACGCCGCTCGGGATGCCCGAACAGGCGCTGCACTTCACGTCGTTTCTTGTCGGTTTTCTGGTGTTCTCGTCGCTTCACATCGTGGTCGGCGAACAGGTGCCGAAAACTTTTGCGATCCGCCAGCCGGAGCCGGTGGCCTTGTGGATCGCCTATCCGCTCAATGTCACCTATGTCGTGTTCTATCCGCTGAACTGGCTGCTGAACGCCAGCGCGCGCGGGATCCTGCGCGTGTTCGGCGTCAAGGAGGGCGAGCGCCACGACATCCTCACCGACGTCGAGCTTGAAGGTCTGGTCGAAACTTCGGCGGAGCACGGCGAGATCGAGGAAGGGCAGGCCGAATACATCACCAACGTCTTCCGCTTTGGCGAGCTCGAAGTCTCCGACGTCATGGTTCACCGCACCAAGATGATTACGGTGTGCGGCGACGACAAACCGGAAGACATCGTCAATGCGGTGATTGCTTCTCCGGTGACGCGGCTGCCGGTGTGGCGCGAGAAGCAGGAAAACATCGTCGGCATCCTGCACGTCAAGGATCTGCTGCGCGCGCTGCATGCGGTCGACGGCGACCCGGACAAGCTCGACATCCCCGCGCTGATGGCGCCGCCATGGTTCGTGCCGGATACGCGGCCCGTGTCGGAGCAACTCAAGGCGTTCCGCCGCCGCCGCACGCCGTGTGCGCTGGTGGTCGACGAATACGGCGAGGTCGAAGGGCTTGTCACGCTCGAGGACATCATCGAGGAAATCGTCGGCGACATCACCGACGAGCACGACGTTGAGATGCCGGGCGTGCGCAAGCAGTCGGACGGCTCCGTCAATGTCGACGGCGCGGTGCCGATCCGCGACCTCAACCGGGTGATGGACTGGGATTTGCCGGACGGCGAGGCGACCACGGTGGCCGGCCTGGTCATTCACGAGGCGCGCTCGATCCCGGAGCCGGGCCAGAGCTTCACGTTCCACGGCTTCCGTTTCCGGGTGCTGCGCCGCGCGCGCAACCGCATCACTGCGCTGCGCATCCAGCCGCTGCCGAAGGCGCAACGCGCCGCCGGCTAGTTTTCCCCCGGCGCGGTGGCGTGGATCGCCAGCGCGTGCACGCCGCCGGCAAGTTCCGCCGCCAGCGTGGTGTTAATCATGCGATGGCGGTCGACCCGGCTCTTCCCTTTGAAGGCCTCCGCCACAATATAGACGCGGTAATGGGTCTGACCTTCCGGGCGATGTCCGGGGTGGCTCGGATCGTGCAGGTGCGATTCATCCACCACTTTGAGGCTCTGTGGCGTGAAAGCGTCGTTCAGCTTTCGCTCGATCGTGTCAATTGTTCGCATCTCATTCCGTTAAGTGAAAACAAAAACTCAAGTCAATGCTCCCGCCGCCCTTGAATGGGTCGCGCGCAAAAGCGCATAATGTTTGGTCATGAAATTCGACTCGCCACTATTCGACAGCATCAAGGTCAAGCCGTCCAAGGATCGCCGGGCCAAAACCAACGGTCCCGTTTGCGAATGGGCCGGCTGCAAGGAACAAGCGACGCACAAGGCGCCGAAAGGCCGCGGCCGCGAGAAGGATTACTGGAATTACTGCGTCAATCACGTTCGCCAGTACAACGCGAACTACAACTACTTCGCGGGCATGAAGGACGATGAGGTGCTGGCCTACCAGAAGGACGCGCTCACCGGCCATCGCCCGACCTGGAAGATGGGCACTCAGAAGCGCGGCAAGCCGGACTTCGACGCCGCAATGGACCCGCTCGGCGTGATCCGGGAGCTCAACGGCCGCACCAACTCGCAGCCCGATCCCGATCACAAGCCGAAGCAGCGCATCGTCCGCAATGTCGAGCGCAAGGCGCTGGAAACGCTGGGCCTTGAGGCCGGCTGCACGGCGGCGCAGGTGAAGGCCCGATTCAAGGAACTGGCGAAGCGCCATCATCCGGACGCCAATGGCGGCGATAAATCGAGCCAGGACCGGCTGGTCGATATCATCCAGGCCTACAATCACCTGAAGGCCAACGGCTTCGGCTGACCTCAAAACATCACGCCGGCGTGCCTATCTTATTGAAAAGATTGCATTGAACTCGATCACAGGTCGGGTTTTTTACCGGAAAGCCATCTGCTAGGTTGGCCCCGACATCCGGCCTACCCCAGTTCGTCCCGCACGGGCTTCGCGGTTCCGAAGCCACGGAGGATCAATGACCGCCGCAGTTCAGGAAGTTTCAGGCATGCCCGACATGAAGGTGTCGGTGCGCCAGGTGTTTGGCATCGACAGCGACATGGAAGTGCCGGCCTATTCCGAGGCCGATGAGCACGTTCCGGATACCGATCCGGATTACCGCTTCGACAAGCCGACCACGCTCGCCATTCTCGCCGGTTTCGCGCGCAACCGCCGCGTCATCGTCACCGGCTATCACGGCACCGGCAAATCGACCCACATCGAGCAGGTCGCCGCGCGGCTCAACTGGCCGATGGTGCGCGTCAACCTCGACAGCCACATCAGCCGTATCGACCTGATCGGCAAGGACGCCATCGTCCTCAAGGACGGCAAGCAGATCACGGAATTTCGCGACGGCATCCTGCCGTGGGCGTACCAGAACAACGTCGCGCTGTGCTTCGACGAATACGACGCCGGCCGTCCGGACGTGATGTTCGTGATCCAGCGCGTGCTGGAATCCTCGGGCCGCCTCACGCTGCTGGACCAGTCGCGCGTGATCAAGCCGCATCCGGCGTTCCGCCTGTTCGCCACCGCCAACACGGTCGGCCTCGGCGACACCTCGGGCCTCTATCACGGCACCCAGCAGATCAACCAGGCGCAGATGGACCGGTGGAACATCGTCACCACCCTGAACTATCTGCCGCATGACAACGAAGTCGAGATCGTGCTGGCCAAGGCCAAGCACTACCGCAACGATCAGGGCCGCGACATCGTCTCGAAGATGGTGCGGGTCGCCGACCTCACCCGCAACGCCTTCATGAACGGGGACATCTCGACGGTGATGAGCCCGCGCACGGTGATCACCTGGGCGGAGAACGCCGACATCTTCAAGGACGTCGGCTTTGCGTTCCGGCTCACCTTCCTCAACAAGTGTGACGAGCTTGAGCGGCCGATCGTCGCCGAGTTCTATCAACGCTGCTTCGGCGCCGAATTGCCGGAGTCGTCGGTGAACGTGGCGTTGAGCTGACGCGCGGTAGAGGCGCTCACGATGGCCTCCAACAGCAAGAGCAAGCCGTCGCCGAAGGAGTCGCCGGCCGAGCCGTTCAAGCGGGCGGTGACCGGCTGCATGCGCGCGATTGCGCGCAAGCCCGATCTTGAAGTCGCGTTCGCGGCCGAACGGCCGGGCATGATCGGTGGCAAGGCGCGGTTGCCCGAACCGCCGCGCAAGCTGACGCGCGCCGAAGCGGCAATCGTGCGCGGCCATTCCGACGCGCTGGCGCTGCGGCTGGCCTGCCACGACGCCGCTCTGCATCGCCGGTTGCAGCCCACCGGGCAGCAGGCCCGCGCCGTGTTCGAGGCGGTCGAACAGGCCCGCGTCGAGTCGATCGGCGCGCGCCGCATGACCGGCGTTGCCGACAACATCGACGCCATGCTCGACGACAAATATCACCGCGGCAAGTTCGACCAGATCACCGACCGTTCCGACGCGCCGCTCGAAGACGCGCTCGCTCTGATGGTGCGCGAGCGGCTCACCGGCAAGGCGCCCCCGGCGGCGGCAAAGAAGCTGGTCGACCTGTGGCGTCCGATGATCGAGAAGGCCGCGGCGCGCGATCTCGACCGGCTCGACGATCTGATCGAGAACCAGCGCCTGTTCAGCGATGTCATCCACGACATGCTCGAGGCGCTCGACATGGGCGAAGACCGATCGAGCGACAGCGAGGAAGACGAGGAGGGCGACGAGGATCAGCGCCAGCAGGAGCAGGGCCAGGACGGCGAAGCCGCGGAAAACGAAGACTCCGAGCGCATGGCCGCCGAGGAGGAAATGTCGAGCGAAGAGTCGCCGGACAGCACCGCCGAGGCGGCGGATGCCCAACAGGCCGACTTCGCCGAGGACGCCGAAATGGGCGATGCCGAGTCGCCCGGCGAGCCGCAGCGGCCGCGCCATCATGGTGACAACGCGCCGCGCGGGCCCGACTACCGCGCCTATATCACCCGCTTCGACGAAACCGTCGAGGCCGAGCAGTTGTGCGAGCCGGAAGAGCTCGACCGCCTGCGCGGCTATCTCGACAAGCAGCTTTCGCATTTGCAGGGCGTGGTGGCGCGGCTCGCCAACCGCCTGCAGCGCCGCCTGATGGCGCAGCAGAACCGCTCGTGGGAGTTCGATCTCGAGGAAGGCCTGCTCGACACCGCGCGCCTCCAGCGCGTGGTGATCGACCCGATGCATGCGCTGTCGTTCAAGGCCGAGAAGGACATGCAGTTCCGCGACACCGTGGTGACGCTGCTGCTCGACAATTCGGGCTCGATGCGTGGCCGCCCGATCACGGTGGCTGCGACCTGCGCCGACATTCTCGCCCGCACGCTGGAGCGTTGCGGCGTCAAGGTCGAAATCCTCGGCTTCACCACCCGCGCCTGGAAAGGCGGCCAGTCACGCGAGCAGTGGCTCACCGCCGGCAAGCCGCCCAATCCGGGCCGGCTCAACGACCTGCGCCACATCATCTACAAGTCGGCCGATCATCCGTGGCGGCGTGCCCGCAAGAATCTCGGCCTGATGATGCGCGAGGGCCTGCTCAAGGAGAACATCGACGGTGAGGCGCTCGATTGGGCGCACAAGCGCCTGCTGGCGCGCACCGAGCAGCGCAAGATTTTGATGATGATTTCCGACGGCGCGCCGGTCGACGACTCCACGCTGTCGGTCAATCCCGGCAATTATCTCGAGCGGCACTTGCGTTTCATCATCGACGAGATCGAAAACCGCTCGCCGGTCGAATTGATCGCGATCGGCATCGGCCACGATGTCACGCGCTACTATAAGCGCGCCGTCACCATCGTGGACGCCGAGGAGCTTGGCGGCGCGATGACCGAGAAGCTCGCTGAATTGTTCGAAGAGCATGCCGCCGAGGAAGCCGCGCCGGCTCGTACACGCATGCGCAGGCGCGTGGCTTGAGCGTTCTGCTTCGTCGCCGGGCTTTTGCGATTGCGTTCATCGGCGCGATTATCCTTGTCTTCGCGCACAACGCATCCAGCGAGAATATCCCCGGCCCGGCTCGTATCGAGGTTTCGGCGATTCCGATCGCGTCGTTCGAGCCGCGCGATCCTTCGCGCACGCGCTTCGGTGCGCTGGAATTCCGCGGCGGCCTGGTGCTGTCGTCGAAATACAAGGCGTTCGGTGGCTTCTCCGAACTGCACATCGAGCCGGACGGCAGTCACTTTGTCTCCGCATCCGATCGCGGCAGTTGGCTGCGGGGCCGCATCGTTTATCGCGACGGCAAGCCGGCCGGCATCGCCGACGCCGAGATGGCGCCGATGCTCGGGCAGGACGGCAAGCCGCTTGCCGCGCGCAACTGGTTCGACTCTGAATCGCTGACCGAGCGGGATGGCATGCTCTATGTCGGCTTCGAGCGCGTCGAGAAGATCGTGCGATTCAATTACCGGCGCGATGGCCTCGCCGCCCGCGGCGAACCGATCCCGGTGCCGCCGGATTTCAAGACTCTCGCATTCAATCTCAGCCTCGAATGTCTCGCCGCGCCGGCGAAAGGTTCGCCGCTGAGCGACAAGCTGATCGTCGTCACCGAACGCAGCCTCGACGAGGCGGGCAACATGCGGTCGTTCCTGCTCGACGGCAAGGACGCCAAGAACACCGAGCGCTTCACCGTCAAGCGTCACGACGATTTCGATGTCAGCGATTGCATTGCGCTGCCGGATGACCTGTTGCTGCTCGAGCGGCGCTTCGCGCTGTTGCACGGCGGACTGTCGATGCGAATTCGCCGCATCCCGCTCGCCGACATCAAGCCCGGCGCCGTGATCGACGGCAAAAATCTGATCGAGGCGGACCTCGGCTACGAGATCGACAACATGGAAGGCCTCGGCGTTCACCGCAACGCGAGCGGCGAGACGATTCTCACGCTGATCTCGGACGACAATTTTCTGCCGTTCCAGCGCACGCTGCTGCTGCAATTCGCCTTAGTCGGCGAATAGCCGAAAACAAAACGGCCGGGGCATGCCCCGGCCATTTCAATAGAATTGGCAGCCTGTGCGATTAAGCGCCGGCCTGCTTCTTGACGATGGCGCGCTTGAGCACGCGCATCTTCGGTGCGAGATCCTCGTCCTTCGCCTTGAGCAGGAAGGCATCGAGGCCGCCGCGGTGATCGACGGTCTTGAGCGCATTGGCCGAAACGCGCACGCGCACCGAACGGCCGAGCGTGTCCGACGTCAGGGTGACGGCGCGCAGGTTCGGCAGGAAGCGGCGTTTGGTCTTGATGTTGGAGTGGCTGACCTTGTGGCCGACCAGAGCCTTTTTGCCGGTCAGGTCGCAACGAAACGACATTGTAGAACCCTCAAAAATCCCGCGCCGCCGCAGCGTCGCGCAAATGGTGATCGGGAAGACGGGGACGTATAGGGGATGGCCTGCTGGGCCGTCAAGCGCGCCAATCCGCCCGGATTCACGCTATTTGCGGCGTATTTTGCGTCGAAGATTCAGCCGAATCCAACCCAAGTTGGCCGCAGTTTTGATGCAGAAATCATGGGAGACGGCGTCTCGCGGGGTTTTCGCTGCGGAACCGCCATGTGAAAGTAAGGCCATGCTGAAATTCCGCCGGACCATTCTGTGCCTGCCGCTGCTCGTTCTCGCCGGGGCGGCGCACGCGCAGGGCAAGCTTGAGGCGCATTATCAGGCGTCACTCGCCGGCCTGCCGATCGGCAAGGGCAGTTGGGTCATCGACATCGGCGACGCCCACTACACGGCGGCGGCAAGTGGCGCGACCACGGGCCTCATCAAGGTGTTTGTCGGTGGTAGCGGCACCGGTGCCGTTCAGGGCACGCTGGCGAATGGCAAGTCGGTCGCCTCGAATTACTCGGCGACCATTAAATCCGGCAAGCACACCGAAGAAATCCGGATGACGGTCGCGGCCGGCAACGTCAAGGAGTTCAAGATCGATCCGCCGGAAGATCCCAATCCGAAGCGCATTCCGGTGACGGATGAGCACCGCCGGGGCGTGCTGGACCCGATGACGTCCTCGCTCGCGGTCGTGCCGGGAACCGGCGAGTTGACGTCGCCGCAGGTGTGCAACCGCACGCTCGCCGTGTTCGACGGCAAAATGCGCTACGACCTCAAGCTTGCCTACAAGCGCACCGAAACAGTGAAGGCCGAGAAGGGCTATGCCGGCCCGGCAGTCGTCTGTTCGGTCGCATTCACGCCGGTCTCGGGCTTCATTCCGAGCCGCGCCGCCATCAAGTACCTCATCAAGAGTCGGGACATCGAGGTCTGGCTGGCGCCGATTGCCGGCACGCGGGTGCTGGTGCCATTCCGCGCCCAGGTCGGCACGCCGTTCGGGCAGGGCGTCGTCGAAGCGACGCGCTTTATCGCGGTTGCCGGCGCCTCACACGCGAGCAAGCCCAGCAAGACTCAGTGATTTGGCGCTGGAATTAACGACTTCAGCGCCTAAATCCGGATGAGCAAAAAGGGCGCTACTCGATCTAGTGGCGAGGGTGATGTGGCGGCCCAGATGTGGCCGTGAACGAAATTGAACTCGATGCGAGTCAGTGATTCGGGCGCGGTTCGTTCCAGACTCGTTCCCTATTTTAACAAACACACGGCCATTGGCCGACAACAAGCAGCTAGATCGTCGCATTGTGATACAGAACACCATTCACCGCACCGATATAGCTCTGCGTAGCGCCAGTTTGGACGCGTAATGACCCCCTTTAAATCATCCTCGCCGCGCGGCGCCGGCGTCACCGCCGTGCTTGGGCCGACCAACACCGGCAAGACCCATCTCGCCATCGAGCGGATGCTCGCGCATTCGAGCGGCATGATCGGCCTGCCGCTGCGGCTCCTCGCGCGCGAGGTTTACAACCGCTGCGTCGCCAAGGTCGGGGCTCCCCTGGTCGCGCTCATTACCGGCGAAGAAAAGATCAAGCCGCCCAACGCGCGTTATTGGGTCTGCACCGTCGAGGCGATGCCGCGCGATCTCGATGTCGCCTTCCTCGCCATCGACGAAGTGCAACTCGGCGCCGATTTCGAGCGCGGTCATGTCTTCACGGACCGCATGCTCAATCTGCGCGCCCGCGAAGAAACGCTGGTGCTGGGCGCCGCCACTGTGCGGCCGATGGTAGAGAAGCTGCTGCCTGGCGCCAATATCGTCAGCCGCCCGCGGCTCTCCACGCTGACTTATTCCGGCGAGAAGAAGATCACTCGCTTGCCGCGCCGGTCCGCGGTCGTCGCATTCTCGGCGGAAGAAGTTTACGCCATTGCCGAATTGATCCGCCGCCAGCGCGGCGGCGCGGCTGTTGTGCTCGGCGCGCTATCGCCACGCACCCGCAATGCGCAGGTCGAGCTCTATCAATCGGGCGATGTCGATTACCTCGTGGCAACCGACGCGGTCGGCATGGGACTCAATCTCGATGTCGATCACGTCGCCTTCGCCGCCGACCGAAAGTTCGACGGCTACCAATTCCGCAAGCTGACGCCTGCCGAACTGGCGCAGATCGCCGGTCGCGCCGGCCGCGCCACGCGCGACGGTACCTTCGGCACGACGGGGCGCTGCGATCCGTTCGAGCCGGAGCTGGTCCGCGCACTCGAAAGTCACGTTTTCGAGCCGATCCGGATGTTGCAATGGCGCAACTCCGATCTGGATTTTTCGTCGATCGGCGCCTTGCAGGCCTCGCTCGCCGCGACGCCGCACGAGCAGGGGCTAACCCGCGCGCCGATTGCCGAGGACATTCAGGTGCTGGATCACGCTGCGCGCGACGAAGAAGTGCGCGGCATGGCGCGGGACAAAATGGCCGTCCAGCGGTTGTGGGATGTCTGCCAAGTGCCGGACTACCGCAAGATCGCGCCGGCCACGCACGCGGAACTGGCCGTCACCCTCTATGGATTCTTGATGCGGGAGGGTAGTATCCCGCCCGACTGGTTCCGGACCCAACTGGCTCACGCCGACCGGACCGACGGCGACATCGACACTCTCTCGAACCGGATTGCGCATGTACGGACCTGGACTTACGCCGCCAACCGGCCGGATTGGCTTGCCGATCCCGAGCATTGGCAAGGCGTCGCCCGTGCAATCGAGGACAGGTTGTCTGACGCGCTGCACGAGCGCCTGTCGGAGCGCTTCATCGACCGCCGCACCAGCGTGTTGATGCGAAGGCTACGCGAGAACACCAGTTTGGAAACCGACATCGGTAAAACAGGCGAAGTGACCGTCGAGGGCCACGTGATCGGCCGCCTCGATGGATTCATGTTCGCGCCGGATGCGTCCGCCGCCGGCTCCGAAGCCAAGGCGCTCAACGCCG
>DASZXA010000031.1:0-3495 GCA_035546455.1 Pseudolabrys sp. | reverse complement strand
GCAAGGCCGACAAGTCGATGGACGTCGAGGTGATTTCCTCGGGTTCGCTCGGTCTGGATATTGCGCTTGGGGTCGGCGGCCTGCCGAAGGGGCGGGTGGTCGAGATCTACGGGCCGGAATCCTCAGGAAAAACGACGCTGGCGCTGCACTGCGTCGCCGAGGCCCAGAAGAAGGGCGGCATCTGTGCCTTCATCGATGCCGAACACGCGCTCGATCCGGTCTATGCCCGCAAGCTCGGGGTCAATGTCGATGAACTCCTGATCTCGCAACCCGATCATGGCGAACAGGCGCTGGAGATCGCCGACACGCTGGTGCGCTCGGGCGCGGTGGACGTGCTGATCGTCGACTCCGTCGCAGCGCTGGTGCCGCGCGCCGAGCTCGAGGGCGAGATGGGCGACGCGCTGCCCGGTCTGCAGGCCCGGCTGATGAGCCAGGCGCTGCGCAAGCTCACTGCCTCCATCAACAAGTCCCACACCATGGTGATCTTCATCAACCAGATCCGCATGAAGATCGGCGTCATGTATGGCTCGCCGGAGACCACCAGCGGCGGCAATGCGCTGAAATTCTACGCCTCGGTGCGCCTCGACATCCGCCGCATCGGCGCCATCAAGGAGCGCGACGAGGTGGTCGGCAACCAGACCCGCGTCAAGGTGGTGAAGAACAAGCTGGCGCCGCCGTTCAAGCAGGTCGAGTTCGACATCATGTACGGCGAGGGCGTCTCCAAGCTCGGCGAACTGATCGACCTCGGCGTCAAGGCGAACGTGGTCGAGAAATCCGGCTCCTGGTTCTCCTACGACAGCCAGCGGATCGGCCAGGGCCGCGAGAACGCCAAGCAGTTCCTCAAGGACAACCCCGACGTCGCCAATGCGATCGAGGCGGCGGTGCGTCAGAACTCCGGCATTCTCACCGACGTTGCGCTGCAAGCCCAGAAGGAAGCGGGCGACGACGACGATGACGCCGGCGACGAGGCCGCGGAGGCCTGAGGTGTCATGTCGGCTGCAAGGGGCGCGCAGCGCCACTGGTTCTATCTGGAGGACATGATTACCGGGGAGAACCGCGACGTCGTCACCGATGCCGGTGGCACCGAGCAGGATGCCCGCAATCTGCTCGGCGAGTTCTGGACCGACCACAGCCGCGTGATCTGTCACGGGCCGTGCCCGCTGGAGATCGCCGCGAGCTAGGAGACAGTGCCGTCCAGGAGATGACGAGTTTGAGTTGAAGACATTTCGGGGTTGCGCCGTGTGAAGGCGCACCCGATCCGGAGCAGCGACTTACAGTTCTGAGTCATGTCGCGCGTATCGCCCCCGTCGGCACCCGGCTGCATAACGCGGCCGCAACCGAGGACGGGGGCGATGTGCGTTTGGTCTGTATAATCGATGGCTCAGTGACGCTGTGGTCGCTGCTGTCATGCCCGCGAAGGCGGGCATCCAGTAATCACCGCGCCCAATAATTGATGGCAGCGTGTACTGGGTCCCGCTTTCGCGGGACGACAGGATTGGATGCAGGCCGCGCTTGCGCTAGCTTCAACGCATGTTCGGCATTCACGATATCGCGCTCTTTATCGTCGCCTGCGTATTGCTGGCGATCACGCCCGGTCCCGACAGCACGCTCGTCTTCGCGCAGAGCCTCAAGCACGGCGCGCGCGGAGGGCTGGTGGCGTCATTCGGCGTGATGACCGGCTGTCTCGTTCATGTCACGGCGGCATCGGTCGGCCTGTCGGCGCTGCTGGCGGCGTCGGCCTCGGCGTTCAACGTCGTCAAATGGGCGGGCGCGGCCTATCTGGCCTTCATCGGATTGCGGACGATCATCACGGCGGGACGCGCCGCCGCGGCCACGCAGGAGGCGCAGGCGCTGCGCACATCCTCGGTGTTCTGGACCGGCTTCCTCACCAATGTGCTCAACCCGAAGGTCGCCGTGTTCTTCGTGGCGTTCCTGCCGCAGTTCGTGTCGCCACACGCGGCCTACGCGCCGCTCGGCTTCGCCGCGCTGGGCGTGCTGGTGATCGCGATCGGCTTCGTCTGGCTGATCGGGCTTGCGTTCCTCGCTGGGCGCTCGGCGGCCATGCTCGACAGCCGCGGGCGGCTCAAGGCGTGGTTCGAGCGGGCGCTAGGCGGCGCCTTCATCGCGCTGGCGGCGAAACTGGCATTCGCCGAGCGGCCTTAATGGTCTGAGTTGGGTGGACTCGCGCCAACCCCGCCGCTACATAAGCTGCCGAACAAAACATCAAGCAGGACGGGGCTTTAGCCCCAAAAGCGGGGCGGACAGCAGCGTATCATGAGCGGCGTCAACGACATCCGGTCGCATTTCCTCGGCTATTTCGAGAAGAACGGTCACCAGCCGGTGGCGTCGTCTTCGCTGGTGCCGCGCAACGACCCGACCCTGATGTTCACCAATGCCGGGATGGTGCAGTTCAAGAATGTCTTCACCGGCCTCGAGAAGCGCCCGTACCAGCGCGCGGCGACCGCGCAGAAATGCGTGCGCGCCGGCGGCAAGCACAACGACCTCGACAATGTCGGCTATACCGCACGGCATCACACCTTCTTCGAGATGCTCGGCAACTTCTCGTTCGGCGACTACTTCAAGGAGCGCGCGATCGAGCTGGCCTGGAACCTGGTCACCAAGGAATTCGGGCTGCCGAAAGAGAAGCTGATGGCGACCGTCTATGTCGACGATGACGACGCCTTCAACCTCTGGAAGAAAATCGCCGGCCTGCCGGATTCCAAGATCGTGCGGATCGCCGGCTCGGACAATTTCTGGGCGATGGGCGACACCGGCCCGTGCGGCCCGTGCTCGGAAATCTTCTACGACCACGGCGACAAGATTCCGGGCGGCCCGCCGGGCTCGCCGGATAGCGAAGGCGACCGCTTCATCGAGATCTGGAATCTCGTCTTCATGCAGTTCGAGCAGCAGCCCGGCGGTAAGCGCGAGAATCTGCCGCGTCCCTCCATCGACACGGGTATGGGACTTGAGCGCATCACCGCGGTGATGCAGGGCGTTCACGACAATTACGACATCGATCTCTTCAAGGCGCTGATCCGCGCGAGCGTCGAGCTCACGGGTGTCGCCGCCGAAGGAGCGCACAAGGCGAGCCATCGCGTGATCGCGGATCACTTGCGCGCTTCGTCGTTCCTCGTTGCCGACGGCGTGCTGCCGTCGAACGAAGGCCGCGGTTATGTGCTGCGCCGGATCATGCGGCGCGCGATGCGCCACGCGCAATTGCTCGGCGCGAAAGATCCTTTGATGTGGCGGCTCGTTCCCGCGCTCGTGCGCGAGATGGGGCAGGCTTACCCCGAACTCATCCGCGCCGAGGCGCTGATCACCGAGACGCTGAAGCTCGAGGAAACCCGCTTCCGCCGCACGCTGGAGCGCGGCCTTGCCATTCTCGACGACAAGAGCGGGTCGCTGAAAAAGGGCGACATGTTCGACGGCGAGACCGCTTTCACTCTCTACGACACTTACGGCTTCCCGCTCGATCTGACGCAGGACGCGCTGCGC
>DASZXA010000030.1:0-32537 GCA_035546455.1 Pseudolabrys sp. | reverse complement strand
GCGTCGATTTCGTCGATGAAGATGATGCACGGCGCGTTCTTCTTGGCCTGCTCGAACATGTCGCGCACGCGCGAGGCGCCGACGCCGACGAACATCTCGACGAAGTCGGAGCCCGAGATCGTGAAGAACGGCACGTTGGCTTCGCCCGCGACCGCGCGCGCGATGAGCGTCTTGCCGGTGCCCGGAGGGCCGACCAGCAACACGCCGCGCGGAATGCGGCCGCCGAGCCGCTGGAATTTTCCGGGGTCACGCAGGAATTCGACAATCTCCTGCAAATCGGATTTGGCTTCCTCGACGCCGGCGACGTCCTCGAACGTCACGCGGCCGTGCGCTTCCGCCAAAAGTTTTGCGCGCGACTTGCCGAAGCCCATCGCCTTGCCGGCACCGCCCTGCATCTGACGCGACAGGAAAATCCAGACGCCGATCAGCGCGATGAACGGCAGCCACGACACGAGTAGCGACACGAACCACGGCACATTGTCCTGCTGCGGACGCGCGGTGATCGAGACGCCCTTCGAGTAGAGCTTCTGGATCAGGCCGGGATCGTTCGGCGCGTAAGTGGTGAAGGCGCGGCCATCGGTGAAGGTGCCGTGGATGTCCGGGCCCTGGATCAGGACGTCGCGGACGCGGCCGGCATCGACCTCGGTCAACAACTGCGAGAAGGAAACATCTTGAGACGTCGTGCGCTGGCTGGGATTCTGGAACAGCGCAAACAGCGCCAACAGCAGCAGAACGATGATCACCCAGAGGGCAAAATTGCGCAGGTTGGCGTTCATTCCCTCGACCTTATCTTTTGGGTCCGCGCCGGCGCGGCGGCCCAAACCTTAAGTTGCCTCGACTTCATGGCGGATTAACGCCGTCCCCGACCAATGTAGGAAGGGCGGCGCACCCTGCCAATGGCGCAAAGGGCCAATAGCGGCGGCAATTTACCGCGTTTTCCCCCGCTTTGGCGCGGCGGCGCGGCGTTTGGTTAAGGCGCGGCGGGCGGGCGCGGTTTCGACCCGCAAGCCGGCCTGGGCGACCGTGACCAAAGCGCCGGCCAAAGTGCGCCGGAATGGCACTTTTGCTGGCTTCTGGACCGCCGGGATGACCGCGGCGGCCAGCGCCTCCAGCTTGCCGAGTTCAACCGGCCCCTCGCTGGCATGGCTGGCAATCGCACGGCCGAGCACCCGCAGCGCCACCTCAGCCGGCAGGCTGGCGAAACCGGCGGCCGGGATGATCGTGGCACCCTCGGCCTCAGGCCACTGCGCGGCGGCGCGCTCGACCACCGCCTCGATCGCGGCGTCGGCGCGGCGCAGGCGGCGCGCCAGCGACGAGAGCCGGCGGGCATCGAGCCCTTCGGCGGCGAGCACCGCCATCAGCGGGCGCAGCCGCGCGCGGGTGAACTTCGGATCGATGTTGGAGGGATCGTCGGCGTAGGCGAGTTTCGCCGCGCGGCAGGTCGCGACCAGCCGCGCCTTCGGCATGTCGAGCAACGGGCGCAGCAATGTCAGGTCGCCGATCCGGCTGCGCCGCGCCATGCCGCCGAGCCCGCCGATGCCACTGCCGCGCGCCATCCGCATCAGCACCGTCTCGGCCTGATCGTCGAGCGTGTGCGCGGTGACGATGTGCGAGGCGCCGGCTTTCTTTGCCGCGGCGGCGAGCAGCGTGTAACGCGCCTTGCGCGCCGCCTGCTGGATGCCGGACTTCGGCTTGGCGCCAGTCCACTTCACGGTGCGATGAGACACGCCGAGTTTCTTCGCGAGCCTGGCGACGGCGGCGGCTTCGCGCTTGGCTTCCTTGCGCAGGCCGTGGTCGACGGTGACGGCGGTGAGTTTCGTTTTCGTCTTTTTGCGCCAGCGCGCGGCGAGAAACAAAAGCGCAGTCGAATCCGGGCCACCGGAGATCGCCAACAGCAATCCGGGCGCGCCGGCGAGATCGCTAAACAGCGCCGCCGCTTCGTCAGCCGAAATCGGGAATTGGTCGATCGCCCCAGCCATGGGGCGATACTAGCGCATTAGCAGTGGACGCGCTTCTGCTCGGCGGTGACACCGCGCTTCACGCTGGCCGAGGCGCGCGGATACTTGCGGTTGACCTCGCCGAACGTGCTGCACGCCATTTCCTTCTGGCCGATGGCGGCCAGCGACTGGCCGAGCCGCAGCAGCGAATCCGGCGCCTTGTCGGCGTGCTCGTAGTTGCGCACCACGACGAGATAGGAGTCGGCGGCGTCCTGGTATTTCTTGCGCTGGAAGTAGCTCTCGCCGAGCCAATAATGCGCGTCAGGCGCCAGCTTGTCGTTGGGGTTGCGCTTCAGAAAGTCGGCAAACGCCTTCTCGGCGAGGTCGTAATCCTTGTGCAGCACATAGCCGTAGGCGAGCTCGTATTCGTCCTTGGGCGTGCGCGAGGGTGGCAGCGTCGCAAGCTGCTGGCCGGTGGCGCTGGGGTTGCGCGGCGGCGGAGCCGGCAGCGCGGAATTCGGATCGGCGCTCGCGGTCTGGGCCTGTGGGAGGCCGCCCGACAGATTGAGCGGCGCACCGGGGGCGGGACCGCCGGGAGCGCCGACGGCGTAATCCTGACGCGGTGCGGCGCTCTGCACCGGGCCACCACCGCCGAGCGAACGCGGCGCACCGGGCGCGCCGGGATTTTGCGACGGGTCGAACACGTCGGAGCGCTTGCCGCCGGTCGTCGCGGGCGGAATACCCTGCGCCGGCATTCCTTGCTGCGGCATCGCTTGCGGGGCTGCCATCGGCGCAGCGCCGCGCGGCGGAGCAGCCGCCGGCGCCCCGCCACCGAGGCGCGCGATCTCCTGCTCGAGCTGCTGATTGCGGAATTGAAGCTGTTCGATCTGCCCGGTCATCTCGCGCAGACGATTTTCCATGCGATCGAGCCGCACGGCCATGTCAGACGCATTCGCCTGGGGGTCCTGCATCTGACCCTGGCTCTGACTCGACTCGCCGCGATTGAACAAATTGTCGAGCAGACCGGGACGGTCCTGCGCGAATGCGCCGCCGGCAGCCAGCAACACTGCGGCGATGACCGCCACCTGAGAAATCTTTCGCATCGTCGTCATGTCTTGATCAGCCCCGAGCAAAGCACAAAGGGCGCCTATGCCAGTTCCCTAGCATAGAGCGCCCTGCGTCGAAAATGTGACCAGCCTTCAGGAACTTGCGTTCAGCACCGTAACCGCACGGCGATTCTGCGACCAGCAGGAGATGTCGTCGCAAACCGCGACCGGACGTTCCTTGCCATACGAGATCGTGCGGATGCGCTGGGCGTTGATGCCGCGCGAGACCAGGTAGTCGCGCGTGACCTGGGCGCGGCGGGCGCCGAGCGCGAGGTTGTATTCACGCGTGCCGCGCTCGTCGGCGTGGCCTTCAACGGTGAAGCTGTAGCGATTGTAGTTGGTGAGCCACTGCGCCTGCTTGTCGAGCGTGGCGCGCGACTGCGGCGTGAGCTCGGTCGAGTCGGTCTCGAAGAAGACGCGGTCGCCGACGTTGACGACGAAATCTTGCTGACTGCCCGGCGTCGCTGCGCCCGCCGCATTGGCTTGGGCATTGTCGGCAGGATTGTTGGCGCAAGCACCGAGTGCGAGCCCCGCCATCAACACGACGACCAGCGGCACGCCGCGAATGATATTTCCAACTTTCATTCCGGTGCCTCCATTACGCACACACAACAATTGCCCCCCGGCATGCAGATGATCTAACAGGGCGTTCGTTAAACGAACGTTCCGTCAACCTTAGTGAGTGCTTGCTACATCCAAGAAAATGCCCCGCAACGGCGGGAACACTTCCTTATGGTTAAGGCGCGGTGAAAATGTGGCGCGCTATGAAAGCAGCGGAGACCACGCCGGATCGGACGCGAAGCTCGGCGTCGGAACTTTGAGCTCGTTACGGCCGGTGATGTCGACGGTGTAGAGGTGCGGACCGGCGCCGCCGGCGTCATCGCGGAAGAACATGATGACGCGGCCGTTCGGCGCGAAGGTCGGGCCTTCGTTGTGGAAGCCTTCGGTGAGCACGCGCTCGCCCGAGCCGTCCGGCTTGATGACGCCGATCGCGAACTTGCCGCCGGCCTGACGGGTGAAGGCGATGTAGTCGCCGCGCGGCGACCATACCGGGGTCGAGTAGCGGCCGCCCTGCCCGAAGCTGATGCGCTGCGCCTGCCCGCCGCCCGCCGCCATCACGTAAATCTGCTGCGAGCCGCCGCGATCCGATTCGAAGACGATGCGAGAGCCGTCCGGTGAATAAGACGGTGAGGTGTCGATCGCCGGGGTTTCGGTGAGCCGCGTGGTAGCTTTGGAGCGCAGGTCCATCACGAACAGGTTGGCATTGCCGCCCTGCTGGAGACTCATGATGACGCGCTGGCCGTCGGGCGAGAACCGCGGGGCAAACGTCATGCCGGGGAAGTCGCCGACAATCTCGCGCTGGCCGGTCTCGATGTTGAGCAGATAGACCCGCGGCCTGCCCTGCTCGTACGACATATAGGTGATTTCCTGGGTCGACGGATTGAAGCGCGGGGTGAGCACCAGATTGTCGCCGCGCGTCAGATAGCGCACGCCGGCGCCGTCCTGATCCATCAGCGCAAGGCGCTTGACGCGACGATCCTTCGGGCCGGTCTCGTCGACGAACACGACGCGGCTGTCGAAATAGCCCTTCTCGCCGGTGAGGCGCTCGTAGATCGCGTCGGAGATGATGTGCGCGACGCGGCGCCAGTTGTCGGGCGAGGTGAAATACTGTTGTCCAGTGAGCTGCGAGCCGGCGAACACGTCCCACAGACGGAATTCGGATTTCAGGCGGCCGTCCGGCTGCCTAGTAATGCGGCCGACCACCAGCGCCTGCGCGTTGATGGCGCGCCAATCCGGGAACCGCGGCACCGCGTCGGTGTTGGAGATCCTTTCGATGTAGGCCGCCGGATTGATCGGCGCGAACAGGCCGCTGCGCTGAAGATTGGCGGCGATGATGTTGGTAATGTCGCGCGTGAGGTTGGCTTCGGCGGGTGCGCCCGGAACGAATTCGGGCAGCGCGATCGGCATCGGCTGCACGTTGCCTTGCGTGACGTCGAGGCGAAGCACGGCGGCGGCCGGGCCGGTCGCGGCGAGCATCGCACCGGCGCCCGCGCCGGCCAGCAAGAGATGACGGCGAGTGAGATTGTAAGACATTGGGTTCTTCATGAAATGATTTCTATGAATGCGTTCAGCCGCCGAACATGTCGCGCGGATCGAAAGTGATCTGCATGTCCTTCCACTGCTCGTAATGTTCCGGCTTGAGCATGGTGTAGGGCTGGCACTGCAACAGCGCGCGGCGCGCCGATTCGGCAAGCACCGGGCCCGGCTCCGAGGCGGGCGCCTGCACCAGCGACGGCGCGGCGGCGAGCGAGCCGTCTTTGCGGAACAGGACGCGATAGATGACAACCAGGCGCGCATTGGCGGCGCCGACCGGGGGGCTCCAGCATTGCCGCAGGCGCGCGCGCAGCGCGTCGATTTCGGATTGCGAGAGTTGAGCTGCCTCGCCCTTGGCGGCGCCGAGCGACGGCTTGTCGTTCAGCGTTTCGCCGGCCGAGGCCTCGCGGGTAACATCGCGCTTGTCGAGCAGCGCGGCGATCTTCTCGGCATCGAATTTCGGCTGTGGCTTGGGCGGCGGCGTGGGCTTCTTGGGCGGCAGTTCGACCTTCTTCTCCGGCGGCTTCTGCGCGTCGGGCTTCGGCTCATCCTTCAGCTTCTCGGCGATCGGATCCGGCTTCTGCTGCTCGGTCTTGGGCGGAGTCGGCTCCTTGGCCGCCTGCACGTCGGGCTTCTTCTCGACGGGCTTCGGCTTCTGCTCCTCGACCGGCTTCGGAATCTCGGCCTTCTTCTCGACCAGCGGCTGCGGCTTTTCGGCCTTCGGCGCGTCTTTGGCGCCCTTCGCCATCTTGGAGAAATCGTCGGCGGTGACGAGATCGACCGGCATCGATTCCGGCGGCGTCGCCTCGAGCGTCGCGCCGGAGAATGTCAGCAAGGCGAACAGCAGCACCGCGGCGTGCAACCCCGCCGAAATCACCGATGCCGATTTGAACTCGATCTGCATCTCGCTCGCGTTACTTGCCCTGTTCGAACTCGGTCACCAGCGCGACCCGATGGAAGCCGGCGCCCGACAGGCGGCCCATGACCTGCATCATCGTGCCGTAATCCACTTTCTTGTCGCCGCGCACGTAGACCCGCGCCTCGGTGCCGCCGCGCGCGTCGGCCACGGCTTTCAACTTGTCGACCAGCTCGTCGACCTTGATCTCGGAATTCTGCAAATAGACCTGGCCTTTGTCATTGACCGAAATGGTCAGCGGCTCCTTGTCCTGATCGAGGCTCTTGGCCTGGCTCTGCGGCAGATCGATCGGCACGCCGACCGTGAGCAACGGCGCCGACACCATGAAGATGATGAGCAACACCAACATGACGTCGACCATCGGCGTGACGTTGATCTCGCTCATCACGCCACGGCGGCTTCTGCGGCGATGGCCGCCGATGCTCGGTGTGCCGGCGTTGGCCGCCATAAAGTTAGGCTCCCCGCTCGTCGATCTGGCGCGACAGGATGGCGGCGAACTCGTCCGCGAAACCTTCCAGCCGCTGTGCCTGCTTGTTCACCTCGGCCGCGAACTTGTTATAAAAAATGGTCGCCGGTATGGCGGCGACAAGGCCGATTGCGGTCGCAAACAAAGCTTCGGCAATGCCGGGCGCGACCACCGCCAAGGATGTGTTCTTCGAGGCGGCGATCGACTGGAAACTGGTCATGATGCCCCAGACCGTGCCGAACAGGCCGACGAAGGGGCCGGCCGAGCCGACCGTCGCGAGAACCAGCAGCCGCCGCTCCAGCCGTTCGATCTCGCGCGCGATGGTGACGTCCATCACCTTCTCGATGCGGGTTTGCAGGCCGGCGAACGAGCGCGCCTGGCCTTCGAAGCTGCGTTTCCATTCGCGCATCGCAGCCACGAACAGCGCCGCCATCGAATGGCTCGGGCGCGACGACAGCGTGCGGTAAAGCTCCTCGAGCGATTGCCCGGACCAGAACGAGGCTTCGAAGCTGTCCATCGCACGGCGGGTGCGTGCGAACAGGAATGTCTTGTCGATCGCGATGGCCCAGACCCAGACCGAGCAGACGAGCAAGCCGATCATCACCGCCTTAACGATCCAGTGCGCGTGCCAGAACAGCGTGAAGAGCGAAAGATCGGATGAGGTGAGCGGCAGCACCGACTGGCCGACGTCGGCAGGATTCATGAAACGTCCCTTTTCGCCTTTGCGGCGGTCCCAGAAAACATGCGGCCGACTGAAGTCGGCCCGAGCTAATGGCTTTGCGGCAATGTCCCGTCCGGCAAGCAGCGAAAGCCGCTGAAATTGACCGAATGAGGGCCGCGAACACGCGATACGGCAGCCGTAAAACAGCGCCAATACGGTTAAAGAGTGATTACCGCAATAAGAAAGGCCGCCCGGATAGGGCGGCCTTTCGGTCTTTTCGGGTATTGCCGGTCAGTTTTGCGGCTGTTCCGGCGGCTTGTTGCGCCGTTCGGCCATGAACTGGTCGAACTCGGTCTTGTCCTTGGCGAAGCGGAGCCGATCAAGGAACTCGCGGAATTCCTTCTGCTCCTCCTCAAGACGGCGCAAAGTCTCGGCGCGATATTCGTCAAAGGCGTGATTGCCGCTCGGCCGGCCCCAGGCAGGGCCGCCGCCCATGCGGGAGCGCATCCAGTCCATCTTGCGCTGCATGCGTTCCATCTTGTTTTCCCAGTGGCCGTATTGATGTCCGCATCCCATTCGTCCGCTCCATATCAAGAACGCCAGGGTGGCCAGGCCGACCGGCCACCAGATGACAAAGCCGAGGACCATCGCAGCGATCCAGGCGGGCCTTCCGAGTTCGTCGAGTTTGGCGGTGATTGGCATAGCTGAGCCCTCACGTGTGAATGTTAATAACATTTACATAGGTAGAGCGAGTGCCGGGGAGTGTCAAGGGTGGCGACGGGGTCTTTGTGTGTCGAAGGTGCGGCAATCGCGCGCGGGTTCCCTCTCTCAGATCACGTGCCGGAAGAGATAGGCGACGCGCGGTACGCCTCAAGTGTCATGCCCGCGAAAGCGGGCATCCAGTAGTCGCGGACGACTGAGGTCAATCAGTAACGGCACGGCGTACTGGGTCCCCGCTTTCGCGGGGACGACAGCCGAATGTTATTTCTCGACGCCGAGGCCGCGCAGATAGATGAGCGCGCCCGCCTCCAGCAGTTCTTCCGGCGACATCGGCAGCGCGCGGCGCGCGGCATCGCCGCGGCCGAACAGCGACGCGATGCCGTGCGACAGCGCCCAGATGTGCAGCGCCATCATCAGCGCGGGCGGACGGCCGCGCGCCGGCATGTCGGCGATCAACGCTTCGGTCGCGGTGCGCAGAATTCCGAACGCGCGTTCGCTGGCGGCAAGCAATTCGGGATTGTCGGCGAGCGGCACGCCGGCCTCGAACATCGCGGAGTAATACGCGGGCTCCGTGCGCGCGAAAGCGAGATAAGCCTTGCCGAGCTCGTCGAATGCTTTGCGCGCGGTCGGCTTGCCGCCGTTCCACGCAGTCGTAAGCATCGCGGCGAAACGTTCGAAGCCTTGCAGCGCGACACTTGCGAGCAGTTCGTCGCGATCGCGGAAATGACGATAAGGCGCGGCGGGCGACACGCCGGCCCAGCGCGCGGCTTCGGCGAACGTGAATCCCGCCGGACCTTTTTCGCGGATCAGATCGAGCGCGGCCTTGACCAAGGCTTCCTTGAGGTTGCCGTGATGATAGCCGCGCGGACCGAAACCCCGCCCTCTTCCTTGCTTGCCCCATGGCATGTGAAAGGTCTTTACATCAACGCCCGCGCGGCGTCGATGGATTTAGCGCGTAGCTAGCGCTTGCGCGCCAACGGCAGGTCGTCGAACAGAGTCGGTCCGCCGGGCTGCGCGCCCTCGATGGTCAGCACGCGCATCTTGGTGTCGACGCCGCCGGGCGCGGAGAAGCCGCCGGTCTTGCCGTTCGCCGCCAGCACGCGGTGGCACGGCACGACGATCGGCGTGGGGTTTTGCCCGAGCGCGGTGCCGACATCGCGCGCCAGCAGCGGATCGCCGAGCGCCTTGGCGATCTCGCCGTAGGATTTCGTCTGGCCGGGCGGAATGGCACGGGCGAGCGCGTAAACGCGACGATTGAAGTCCGGCGTGGCGCTGTCATCGACCGGGATATGTGCGAGGTCGCGTTTCTCGCCGCTCAGCAGCGCATTGATGTCGGCGATGGCGCTCACGATGTGCGGCGGCGGCTCGGCCGGTTTCGCCTGCGGGCATTTCTGGCGCAGCCGCCGTTCGGTTTCCGCGACGTTGCGCTCCGGGAACGAGACGGCGGTGACGCCGCGCGGGCCCCAGGCGATGCCGCAGGGGCCGATCGGCGTATCGAAGATGTGAAGGCCGTAATCCATGACGACGAATCTAGGGCGCGGCGGGCGAACCCGCCACCCGATTTCAGAGATCCGCACCCATTGCTTCTCTGAGCGGCTTGGGGATGCGCTGGGCCTTGCCCTGCGAGACAAAGGCGACCTGCACCCTGGCCTCGATCAGCAGCTCGTCGCCGCGCATCACCTTCTGATGCAGCGTGATCGACGCACCGCGCACCTCGGAAGGCTTCGTCTCGATCACGAGAATGTCGTCCATCCGCGCCGGGCGGATGAAGTCGAGGTCCATGTGGCGCACGACGAAATGAAAGCCCGGCGCTTCGCGGCTCGCCTGCTCGAACAGCGCGCGATGATCTGCGCCAAGGAGCCGCAGGTAATTGGTACGGCCGCGCTCCATGAAGCGCAGATAGTTGGCGTGATAGACGATGCCGGTGAAGTCGGTGTCCTCGTAATAGACACGCACCTGCATTAGGTGGCGGCCGTTTTCGATCTTGCCGTCGAGTTCGCTCATTCGTGCGATTACTCTTCTTGGTCGCCCGCGAACAAACCGAATTGCGCCGGATCGCGCGCCGGCTCCGGCAGGCCGAGATGACGAAAAGCGTGGCCGGTGAGCAAGCGGCCGCGCGGCGTGCGCTGGATGAAGCCCTTCTGGATCAGGAACGGCTCGATGATGTCCTCGATGGCGTCGCGCGGCTCCGACAGCGCGGCGGCCATGGTGTCGACGCCGACCGGCCCGCCGCCATAGGAGAGCGCGATGGTGGAGAGATAGCGGCGGTCCATCGCGTCGAGGCCGGCGCTGTCGACTTCGAGTTCGCCGAGCGCCTTGTCGGCGATCTTGCGATCGACGGTCTTGGCGCCATCGACCAGCGCAAAGTCGCGCACCCGGCGCAGCAGCCTCCCGGCGATGCGCGGTGTGCCGCGGGCGCGGCGGGCGATCTCATTGGCGCCATCCGCGCTCATGCCGATGCCGAGCACGCGGGCACCGCGCGACACGATGTCTTCCAGCTCCTTGTCGGAATAGAAGCCGAGCCGGATCGGAATGCCGAAGCGGTCGCGCAGCGGATTGGTGAGCAGGCCCGCGCGCGTGGTCGCGCCGACGAGCGTGAAGGGCGCGAGTTCGATCTTCACCGAGCGCGCCGCCGGCCCTTCGCCGATGATGAGATCGAGCTGGAAGTCTTCCATCGCCGGATAGAGGATTTCCTCAACCGCCGGATTGAGGCGATGAATCTCGTCGATGAACAGCACGTCGCGCGGCTCGAGATTGGTGAGCAGCGCGGCGAGGTCGCCCGCCTTGGCAATCACCGGGCCGGAGGTGGCGCGGAAATTGACGCCAAGCTCGCGCGACACGATCTGCGCCAAAGTGGTCTTGCCGAGGCCGGGCGGACCGACCAGCAGGACGTGGTCCAACGCCTCCTTGCGGGCGCGCGCGGCCTCGATGAACACCGACAGATTGGCTCGCGCCTTCTCCTGGCCGATGAAATCGGCGAGCCGCTGCGGACGCAGCGAGACGTCGGCGTCATCCTCGCGCTTCTCGGCGGTCATCAGGCGGCGGGTGGTCATTTCGCCAGTTCCTTAAGCCCTTGCCGGATCAGCGCGGCGGTGTCGGCGCCCTCGCCGGCGTTGCGCGCGGCGGCGGCGATCGCGGCGGCGGCTTGCGGCTGACCGTAACCGAGATTGACCAGCGCCGAAACCGCGTCGGCCACCGGACGTGGCGCGCGATTTTCCTCAAGCGCGCCGGAGAGCTGCACCACCGCCGGATCGAGCGAGGTGAATTTCGGCACCTTGTCCTTGAGCTCAGTGACGATGCGCTCGGCGACCTTCGGACCGACGCCCGGCGTGCGCGCCACCGCCGCCTTGTCGCGCACCGCAATGGCCTCGGCGAGCTCGGACACCTTCATGGTGCCGAGCACCGAGAGCGCGACCTTGGCGCCGACGCCCTGCACCGTCTGCAACAGCTTGAACCACTCGCGCTCGTGGTCGGTGGTGAAGCCGAACAGCCTGATCTGGTCCTCGCGCACATGCGTTTCGATGGCGAGCGTCGCCGCCTCGCCCGGCTGCGGCAGCATCTGCAAGGTGCGCGCCGAGCAATGGACGAGATAGCCGACGCCACCAACGTCGAGGATCACATTGTCCTCGCCGTAGCTGTCGATGACGCCCTTCAATTTGCCGATCATTGCGCGGCGACCTTGAGCACGATGCTCTGGCGGTGATTGGCGTGGGTGATCGCGATGGCCAGCGCGTCGGCGGCGTCGTGCGATTTCGGCTCGGCCTTCGGCAGCAGCACGCCGATCATCATGCGGATCTGGTCCTTGTCGGCATGGCCGGAGCCGACGATCGATTTCTTGACGAGGTTCGGCGCGTATTCGGCGACGCTCAGGCCGTGCTGCGCCGGCACCAGCACGGCGACGCCGCGTGCCTGCCCTAGCTTCAGGGTCGAGGCGCCGTTGACGTTGACGAAGGTGTTCTCGACCGCGGCCTCCTCCGGCGCGAATTCATCGATCACCTTCTTCAACCCCGCATGGATGACAACCAGCCGTTCGCACAGCTCGGCGCGCTCGCTGGTCTCCACCGAGCCGCAAGCCACATAGACCAAACGATTGCCATCGGCCTCGACGACGCCCCAGCCGGTGCGGCGCAGGCCCGGATCGATGCCGAGAATGCGAATCAGTCGCCTCATCAGACCTCGTTGATAGACCCGGCGCGGCAGGGCTGCCATCCCGGCCCCAAGGTCGCGGGTTTGCCGCCGGTTTGCTAAGGAACCGGCCCGCAACCGGCCTTCCGATGTTCGACCTCGCCAGCCTCACCGCCATCGTGTCCGAACCGCGCTTCGCCGTTGCGGCGGCGGTCGCGCTGCTGTCCGGGCTGGTGCGCGGCTTCTCCGGCTTCGGCTCGGCGCTGGTCTATGTGCCGCTGATCTCGGCGATCTACGAACCGAAGGTCGCGGTGCCGACCATCCTGCTGATCGACACACTGTGCAGCCTGCCGTGGGCGATCAAGGCCGCGCCTGCCTGCAACAGACGGGAGGTGCTGGGCGTTGCGATCTTCGGCACGATGACGATCCCGCTCGGCGTCGCCGCGCTCATCTACGTCGATCCGCTGCCGCTGCGCTGGCTGATCGCCGTGCTGGTGCTGATCGCGCTCATCACGCTGATCGCCGGCTGGCGCTACCACGGCAAACCGAACTGGCTGGCGATGGCCGCGACCGGCGCGGCGTCGGGATTCGGCGGCGGCGCGGTGCAGATCGCGGCGCCGCCGCTGCTGATCTTCTGGCTCGGCGGACAGAACAGCGCGGCGACCGTGCGCGCCAACATCATGGTCTATTTCGTCTGGACCGGGTTCCTCGGCATCGTGCTGTATGCATGGACCGGGCTGTTCAACGCGCACACGATCATGCTCGCCGTGCTGTTCGGCATTCCGTTCGCATCGGCGCTCGGCTTCGGCGCAAGGTGGTTTCACCGCGCGAGCGACGATCACTATCGCCGCGTCGCCTACCTCATCATCGCAGCATCGGGGCTGGTCAGCCTGCCGGTGTTCGACGGACTGCTGCGCCCATGAATTTCGCGGGCATGACGCCTGGCATCGCCTTCGCGCTCGGTGCGATGCTGTGCTTCGGGCTCGGCGACCTCATCTACAAGCGCGCCGCGGCGGCGGGCAGCCCGTCGCGGCAGTTCATCATGATGCAGGCGTGGGTCTATTGCCCGGCGGTGACGCTCTACGCGTGGCTGACCGGGACGCTGCATCCCGATGCAGCCTCGTGGTGGGGTGCGGTGGCGGGCGTGTTCTCGCTGTCGGGTTTCTATAATTTCGCCCGCAGCTTGCAGGACGGCGCGGTGAGCACCAACGCGCCGATCTTCCGGCTCAACTTCATCGTCACCGCGGCGCTGGCGATCCTGCTGCTCAGTGAGACGCTGACGCCGGCGAAAGGCGGGGCATTGCTGTGCGCGCTGGTCGCCGTGTGGCTGCTGCTGGCCGAGCGCGGCACCGGCAAGACGCGCTCGACCGCGCGCTCGCTGGTGCATGTCGTGGTCGCGACGATTTCGCTGGGCGTCGCCAATCTGCTGCTGAAGATCGGCCTGCTCCACGGCGCATTGCCGGAAACCCTGGTGTCGGCGCAGGCCTGGTCGTTCTCGTCGCTGGCCACGCTGTTCGCGTTCCTGCCGGACCGAAAACTGACTTTGTCCACCACGACGTTGCGTTATTCGGCGCCGGCGGCGATCGTTTTGGTGACGGCGTTCGTGTTGCTGGCGCACGGACTTCAACAAGGCCCGGCCAGCGTGCTGGTGCCGGTCGCGCAAATGAGCTTCGTGTTTACGGCACTGCTCGGCGCGACGTTATTTGGCGAGCCGCTCAACGCACGGAAACTTGTCGGCCTGCTGATTGCCGCCGCCGCGCTGGTGCTGTTCGCACTGGGCTAAAGCAGTGTGCCGGTCAGGATCACCACCGCGACGCTGAAGTAGATCACCAGCCCCGTCACATCGACCAGCGTTGCGACGAACGGCGCCGACGCGCTCGCGGGGTCGAAGCCGAGCCGTTGCAGGATGAACGGCAGCATCGAGCCGGCCAGCGAGCCGAACGTGACGACGCCGACCAGGCCCGCCCCGACCGTGGCGGCGACCAGCGCCCAATGGGCCCCGTAGTCGTAGATGCCGAAATGCTGCCACAGCGCGATACGGCCGATGCCGATGACGCCGAGAATGGCGCCGAGCAGCAACCCGGTCGGCAACTCGCGCAACGCGACGCGCCACCAGTCGGCCAGCCGCAATTCCTGGAGCGCCAGCGAGCGGATCAGAAGCGAGGTCGCCTGCGAGCCGGAGTTGCCGCCCGAACTCATGATGAGCGGGATGAACAAGGTCAGCACGAGCGCCTTTTCGAGCTCTGACTCGAAGTGCTGCATCGCGCTCGCGGTCAGCATTTCGCTGAGAAACAGCGCACACAGCCAGCCGCCGCGCTTGCGGATCATCTCGGCGAAACCGATCTGCAAATAAGGCTTCTCGATCGCCTCCATGCCACCGAATTTCTGCACGTCCTCGCTGCCTTCCTCGAGGATGGCGTCGATCACGTCGTCCACCGTGACGATGCCGAGCACGTGGCCGACATTGTCCACCACCGGCACCGCGAGCAGGTCGTGCTTGCGGAACAGGCGGCCGACCTCTTCCTGGTCGGTGAGCGGCGAAACGGAAATCGGCTCCAATGTGCGCGCGGCCGACAGGATCGGCGCATCGGGCTCAACCGAGATGAGGCGGCGCAGCGAAATGGCGCGCACCAGCCGCTTGGTGTGCGGGTCGAGGACATAGATGGCGTAAACGGTCTCGCGGGTGCGCTCGACCTGACGGACGTGTTGCAGCGTCTGCCCTGCGGTCCAGGTGCTCGGCACGCTGACGAACTCGGTCGTCATCAGGCTGCCGGCAGTATTCTCCGGATAAACCAGCAGCCGCTGGATCGAGGCACGGCTATCCGAGTCAAGCCGTTCCAGCAGTTGCGACCGGGCGGGTTCGTCGAGCCGATGGAAGATATCGGCGGCGCGGTCGGCCGACATCGCGCCAAGCAGCCGTGCGGCCTGCTCGGGTTGAAGCTGGGTGACGATGTCCGGCGCAAAATCGAGCTCGGGCTGGTCGAGCACCTCGACCGCGCGCTCCTGCGGCAGCCGCGCGAGAACCGCGGCGCCGACGTCAGGCTCGAGGCGGTTGAGCGCATCGACATTGTCCGCGACGTGCTGCCGCAACATCGCGCCTGCCATCACGGCGGGGTCGGTCGTCTCCGAATGAGAGAGGATGTCTTCCATGGCTCACCTGTGCGGTCCGCCGTCAGCGGCCGCCGTGAGCCCTGTCGATCAGGTCACGGCCGCGGCTGACGGCCAGCGCGTTGGACTGGGACTACTGCTTGGCATGACTCAGGCGCTCATCTTCTGGACCAGCGCGTCCGACACTTCGAAATTCGCGTAAACATTCTGCACGTCGTCGTGCTCGTTGAGGACGTCGAGCAGATTGATGAGCTTCTCGCCCTTGTCGTCGTCGATTGCGACGGTGTTCTTCGGCTTCCAGACCATCGCCGCTTTGCGCGGCTCGCCGAACCTGGCTTCGAGCGCCTTCGCGACGCTGCCGAGTGAATCCGTCGCGGTGTAAATCTCGTGACCGTTCTCGCCGGACACGACGTCGTCGGCGCCGGCTTCGATAGCGGCTTCGAGCATCGCATCGGCGCTGCCGGCCTTGGCGTCAAATTCCACAACGCCGACGTGGTCGAACATGAACGACACCGCGCCGGTCTCGGCGAGATTGCCGCCGCTTTTGGTGAAGGCGGCACGCACGTCGCCGGCGGTGCGGTTGCGGTTGTCGGTGAGCGTCTCGACGATCACGGCGACGCCGCCGGGGCCGTAGCCTTCGTAGCGCATGTCCTCGTAGTTCTCGGCATCGCCGGCGCCGGTCGCCTTCTTGATGGCGCGCTCGATGTTGTCCTTCGGCATGTTTTCGGCGCGCGCGGCGATGACGGCGGCGCGAAGCCGGGGATTGTGTGCCGGGTCCGGCATGCCGAGCTTGGCCGCGACGGTGATTTCGCGCGCCAGCTTGGAAAACAACTTGGAACGCGCCTTATCCGCGCGCCCCTTGGTATGCATGATGTTCTTGAATTGGCTATGACCCGCCATCGCTCAATCGCCCAGTGCCGCCGTGTTGGAACGGCGGCTATATAGGCCGGGCCTCGGAAAAAAGAAATATCAGGCTGCGGCGCTCTTGCCGCGCAACAGCGCGTCGATCCGCGTCCGCATCAGGGCGACATTGCGGTGGACCCGGGCGCGGTAGCGCAGGATCGCCTCACGGTCGACCTGGAAGAAGTCGTTGTCCGGGAAACCGCGGCCGAAGATATCGATCAGCAGGCTGCGGAATTCGCCGGACGGCACGCCTGGTTCGTCGGCATAAGCCACCGTGTCGGCGCTGTTGAGCGCGCAAAGGAACGGCGCCAGGGCACGGGCGAACACAGCATTATGGCGCTGGATGGCGGCAATGCTGCGGTCGAGCGGCAGGTCCTGCAGCGCTTCCTCGTTGAGCGCGAGCAATTCGCCGTCGCGGCCGTGGCCGAGCGGGAATTGCTCGACCAGCCAGTCGCCGAGATAGGTGACGTTGTCGCGGCCCCGGCCGTAAAGCATCACGTCGTCACGCGTCCGCGCAAACCAGATGTCGAGATTGTCGAGCAGGTGATCGACCGCGACGCGCGGCAGCAACTCGCGCTGCTGGGTGCCGAAAATGCCGACGGTGATTCGACCGCGCTTGACGATGTCGAGCACGTCGGAATCGAACAGCGGATGGAACAGGCCCTGCCCGGCGCCGAGGATGACGAGATCGTAAGTCTCGCGGGCGGCATTGAGGTCGCCGAAATCGATATGATGGATGTCGGCTTCGCCCGGCAGCAACGACGCGATCATCTGGCGCCCAAGCCGCTCGCCGAACGTCATGCCACCCGACAGCACCGCGACGCTGCACGGCGATGGCGCCGCGAGCTTGCGCGCCGGCACCAGACGAAGGAGCGTTTCTTCGTCGCTCACCGCGGCACTCGTTTCAATACGGAAACCATTGCGGCCAATCAGGCGAACCAGATCGTGGAAACTGAGACGATCGTCATTGCGATAGGAAACCAGCAGCGGCCGCTCGGCCTTGGCGAGCTCGCCAAGGAAGGCTTCGGCGGCGGTCTGCGTGTGAAGCGCCGCCAGCATCACGATCAAATCGTATTTCGCCGCGATCTCGGCAGTGACGACTTCGCGCTTGGCGCTGCGATACATGCAGCCGAACGGCAGATGCCGTGTCAGCGACGCGGCATCGACTTCAAGAATGCGCGCGCCGGCCGGAAGAAATTGAGTAACCAGCGCCAACTGTGAATCGCCGACGGAATCCGGCTTGATCGCGAGTTTGGGAGAACCCATCGCCGCCTCGTTTGTGCAATGGCCGGACTGCACAAACCGGCGCGAATCATCTGCGCCTTTGAAGCTACGTCAGACGTGGAATCGCGAACAGAGTCCGAAATGCAACACTCAGGACCAAAACGCCGGAACGGCTTCGTCCAGAATGCCGCCGAGCCGGACCGGCGCGACCTTTTTGGCGAGGCCGGTCCTATCGTCGGTCTCGACGGCGATGCCGCACAAGGTGGCCGGGCCGTCGGCCGGCTCGAAGCGCGCGCCCGGCAGCTTGCGGAGGAACCGGTTGAGCGGTTCCTCTTTCTGCATGCCGATGACGCTGTCGAAATCGCCGGTCATGCCGACGTCGGAAATGAAGGCGGTGCCGCCGGCGAAGATGCGGTGGTCGGCGGTCGGCGCATGGGTGTGGGTGCCGACCACGAGCGTGGCGCGGCCATCGGCAAAGTAACCCATCGCCTGCTTCTCGCTGGTCGCCTCGCAGTGGATGTCGACGATGATCGCATCGGCGTCCTTGCCGAGCGCGCAGGCGGACAGCTCCATGTCGATCGCGCGGAACGGATCGTCGAGTGCATCCATGAAGATGCGGCCCATGACGTTGATGATCAGCGCACGCTTGCCGTTCTTGGCCTCGACCAATGCGGCGCCACGGCCGGGCGTGCCGGCCGGGTAGTTGATCGGCCGGATGAGGCGCGGGGCGCGCTCGATGAATACCAGCGCCTCGCGTTGATCCCACGAGTGATTGCCGAGCGTAATGGCATCCGCGCCGGCATCGAGGAATTCGTTGTAGATCACCTCGGTGATGCCGAAGCCGCCGGCCGAGTTCTCGCCGTTGATGACGACGAGGTCGAGCTTCCACTCCCTGATGAGGCCGGGCAACCGCTGCTGGACGATTTCGCGCCCCGAGCGTCCCACCACATCGCCGATGAACAGAAGCCGCATCCTTAACCTTTCGAGAAATCTATTACTTCACGCTCGGTTAGCATGAAGTCGAGCCGCGCGTCGCGGTCGGTCGACGGCACGCGCTCGATTTCCTGCACCGAGAATGCGATGCCGACCGCGGTGATCCTCTTCTTCGCGCGCAAGGCGGCGATGGTCATGTCGTAGTAGCCGGCGCCGAAGCCGATGCGATGACCGCGCCGGTCAAACGCGGCGAGCGGCACGATCAATATGTCGGGGTGAACTTCCGGCGCCTCCGCGACCGGCTCGCGGATGCCCCACTGCCCGGCCTTGAACGGATCGCCGAACTTCCAGCCGCGCATGATGAGCGGCTTGCCGCGCCCGACGATAACCGGCAGTGCGAGCTGCGCGCCGGCATCGAACAACTTTCTCATCAGCGGGATCGGATTGATCTCGGATTTCATCGGCGAGAAGCCGGAGACGATCGTCCCTTTCGGCACCGGCACCGGGAAGTCGCGCGCGGCGATGGTGTTGGCGGCGTCGGCGCGCTGCTGCGGCGGCATCGCCTCACGCTTGGCGAGCGCGGCGGCGCGCAGTTCTGCTTTTTCGATTTGGTTGGGCGAAAGGTCAGGCATGAGAAAGAAGTGCGGAGCCGCAATGACCGTTGGAGGACCGATCCCGGGAACCTACAGAAGTAGGTGGGCGCCATATGTCCGAGCCCACGGGCCCGGTCAGGGACAGCTCCCTAAGGAATCGTAAGGCCCCGAGAATAATGCCTCCTGACGCGCCTCGCAGCCCCGCAGTTGAAATGTAGTCCCGCCGGGGCTCCGGCGCCAGCGGCGTCAATCCTTCAGGCCGGTCGTGGTTTCCACCACCATCATCGATGCGGTGATGAGCGCAACCTGCTTCGATTTGCCGCCGTCGTCGGCGAACACTTCGCCCATCGTGATGACGAGCTTCTTGCCGGCGCGCACCACGCGGCCGACGGCGCGAATCCGCTCGCCCTTGGCGGGCGACAACAGATGAATCTTGAATTCGGTGGTCAGCACCGCGGCGTCATCCGGCATCACGGACAAGGCCGCGTAACCGCATGCGCTGTCGGCGATCGTCGCCACCGCGCCGGCGTGGATGAAACCGTGTTGCTGCAAAATCTTGCCGGAGAACGGCAGGACGATCTCGACCTCGCCCTTTTTCACGGACGCAACACTGGCGCCAAGCGTCGCCATGATGGTCTGCTTGGCAAAGCTGGCACGTACGCGCGCGTCGGCTGTGTCGAACGTCTCAACCAAGCGCGACGCCGCCGCCCAAGGTCGCGTTGAGCTTCTTGGTAATACTTTCGAGCCGCTCGGCTGCGGAGTTGAACGCATGCGCGACCGCGGCGGAAGCTTCCTTGGTGCGGTCGGACGTGGCGATGCGGGCGTCCTGCATCGCGACAAGCTCTTCCTCCAGCCGATGAATCCGCTTCATCGCCTCCGACATTTCGTCCGCAACCGTGAGCGCCGCCATCACGGTCAGGCGAACGTCGCCGATCTCACCGAACTTCTTGCGCAGCTCGACGATGCGCCGGTCGAGATCCTGCGCCAGCTTGGTGAGATGCTCTTCCTGCCCATCCTCGCAGGCGAGGCGGAACTGGCGGCCATTGATGGTGGTGCTGATCGCCGCCATCACTGCTCGTCCAGCACGGATTGGATGGTGGCGATCGCGGTATCGAGCCGCTGCGCGATCTCGCGATTGGTCGAGGTGAGCTGCTTGGTGTGTGCGGTCTCGGCGTCGAGCGCTTCGGCGAGCCGGGTGCGGTCCATGCCCAGCGCATGAAGCTGCTGCGCGAGTCCGTCCTCGCTGCGGTCGGCCTCCTTGCGGCGCTCGACCGCGGCATCGAGCGCGTCGAGCGCGAGCGCCAGACGTTTGACAGCTATGTCGACCGCGCTTGGTTCGGGCATTGGCTCGGCTTTAGGCTCCGACCGTCTCATTTCCGATTCAGAATGTGCTTTAGGGACAGTCATTTAGGCCGAAAACCTTACGTTCCGCGCGACCGCGGCGTCAATGCGCGGGGCGCGATATGCCCGCACATTTCGCATCCTGTGCATGGAGTTCCGGGCCCTGCCTCCTCACATTGACTCACAGGGCGCGGCTCCCTATCCACCGATCAAACGGGCGGAAAATCCATGAATTCAGCTTCTTCTTCGACCGCAGCAGTGGCGCCGATGGCGCGACAGGCTGAAGCGGCGGGCGTCGCACATGACCGCATGGCGAACGCGATCCGTGCACTGGCAATGGACGCGGTCGAGAAGGCGAAGTCCGGGCACCCCGGCCTCCCGATGGGCGCGGCGGATGTCGCGACCGTCCTTTTCACGCAGTTCCTGAAATACGATCCGGCCGATCCGAAATGGCCGGACCGCGACCGCTTCGTGCTCTCCGCCGGACACGGCTCGATGCTGATCTACGCCCTGCTCTATCTCACCGGCTACAGCAGCGTGTCGATCGACGACATCAAGAATTTCCGTCAGCTCAATTCCAAGACGCCGGGGCATCCGGAAAACTTCATCACCGAAGGCGTCGAGACGACGACCGGACCTTTGGGTCAAGGTCTCGCGAACGCGGTCGGCATGGCGATTGCCGAACGGCACATGGCGGCCGAGTTCGGCGCCAGCGTGGTCGATCACAAGACATATGTGCTGTGCTCCGACGGCGACCTGATGGAAGGCATCTCGCAGGAAGCCATCGCGCTGGCCGGCCACCTGAAACTCAATCGCCTCATCGTACTGTTCGATGACAACGGCATCTCGATCGACGGCTCGATCTCGCTGTCGGACTCGACCGATCAGGTGAAGCGTGTCGAGGCGTCGGGCTGGCGCGCCGAGCGCATCGACGGCCACGACCCGAAAGCAATTGCCGCCGCGCTGGAGCGCGCGCAGAAATCCGATCGGCCAACATTCATTGCATGCAAGACCAAGATCGGCTTCGGCGCGCCGACCAAGGAAGGCAAGTCGTCGTCTCACGGCTCGCCGCTCGGCGCGGACGAGATCGACGGTGCGCGCAAGAATTTGCATTGGGACTCGGCCCCGTTCGAAGTACCTGCCGACATTCTTAATGCATGGCGCAGCGCGGGTGGACGCGCGAAGGGCGCGCATGCCGAGTGGAACAAGCGGCTTGGCGCACTCGACGCCGGCAAGCGCAGCGAATTCGAGCGGCGCATGCGCGGCGAACTGCCGAAGCAGGCGCTCGCCGATGCCGTGAAAGGCATCAAGGACAAGCTGACTGCGGAGCCGAAGAACATCGCAACCCGCTCGGCGTCCGAGTTTGCGCTGGAAGGGCTGGTGCCGGCGGTGCCGGAGATGATCGGCGGCTCCGCCGACCTCACCGGCTCGAACAACACCCGCACCAAGGCAATGAAGGCGATGTCGCCGACCGATTTCGGCGCACGCTTCATCCACTACGGCATCCGCGAGCACGGCATGGCCGCCGCGATGAACGGCATCGCGCTGCACGGTGGCATCATTCCCTACTCCGGCACGTTCCTGGTGTTCGCCGATTACTGCCGCCCGGCGATCCGCCTCGCCGCGCTGATGGGCGAGCGCGTCATTCATGTGATGACGCATGACTCGATCGGCTTGGGCGAAGACGGCCCGACCCACCAGCCGGTCGAAACGCTCGCCTCGCTGCGTGCGATTCCAAATTTGCTCGTATTCCGGCCGTGCGACGCGGTCGAGACCATCGAGTGCTGGCAGCTTGCGCTGGAATCGAAAGACCGGCCGAGCGTGCTGGCCCTTACCCGCCAGAACCTGCCGCAACTCGCAGCCGATTTCGCCAACAAGAATCGCTGCGCGGCCGGTGCCTACGAGATCGCTTCGGCGGGCGGCAAAGCGGACGTGTCGATCTTCGCCACCGGCTCGGAAGTCGAGATCGCGGTGAACGCCAAGAAATTGCTCGACGCCAAGGGCATCAAGACGCGGGTCGTCTCCATCCCTTGCTTTGAGTTGCTGATGGAGCAACCCGAGGCTGCGCGGCGCGCATTGATCGGCGACGCCAAGGTGAAAATCGGCGTGGAAGCTGCGGTCCGGCAGGGCTGGGACGCCGTCATCGGAACCGACGGGCTGTTTGTCGGCATGCGCGAATTTGGCGCAAGCGCGCCATACAAGGACCTATATAAGCACTTCGGAATTACCCCTGAGGCGGTCGCCGCGGCAGCGGAAGGCGCGCTGAAGTAGTTTTCAAGGAGCCGGGAATGACTGTTCGGGTTGCAATCAACGGATTTGGCCGGATTGGCCGCAATGTGCTGCGCGCGATCGCGGAAGCGGGCCGCAAGGACATCGAGGTGGTCGGCATCAACGACCTCGGACCGGTCGAAACCAACGCTCACCTGCTCCGCTTCGACAGCGTGCACGGCCGCTTCCCCGGCGAAGTCACCGTGAAGGGCGACACGATCAGCGTCGGCAACGGCGCGATCAAGGTGTCGGCCGAGCGCGACCCGACCAAGCTGCCGTGGAAGGACCTCGGCGTCGACATCGCGCTGGAGTGCACCGGCATCTTCACCGCGAAGGATAAAGCCTCGGCGCATCTGACGGCCGGGGCGAAGCGCGTGCTGGTGTCGGCGCCCGCCGACGGCGCCGACCTCACCGTCGTCTATGGCGTCAACCACGACAAGCTGACCAAGGATCATAAGATCGTCTCCAACGCGTCGTGCACCACCAACTGCCTCGCGCCGGTCGCCAAGGTGCTCAACGACGCCATCGGCATCGAGCGCGGCTTCATGACGACGATCCACGCCTATACCGGCGACCAGCCGACGCTCGACACCATGCACAAGGATCTCTATCGCGGCCGCGCGGCGGCGCTGTCAATGATCCCAACCTCGACCGGCGCGGCGAAAGCCGTCGGCCTGGTGCTGCCGGAGTTGAACGGCAAGCTGGACGGCGTCGCGATCCGCGTGCCGACGCCGAACGTCTCGGTGGTGGACTTCAAGTTCGTCGCCAAGAAGAAGACCGACAAGGACGAGATCAACAACGCGGTGAAACGCGCCTCCGAGCAGCAGCTCAAAGGCATCCTCGCCTACACCAACGCACCGAACGTCTCGATCGACTTCAACCACGATCCGCACTCGTCCACGTTCCACATGGACCAGACCAAGGTGATGGACGGCACGCTGGTGCGCGTGATGTCGTGGTACGACAACGAGTGGGGCTTCTCGAACCGCATGGCGGATACCGCCGTGGCGATGGGGAAGCTGCTTTAGGGCGCGCGGAGTAACGCGATGCCGGATTTCCGCGCGCTCGATCAGGCTGACCTGGGCGGTAAGCGCGTCCTGGTGCGCGTCGACCTCAACGTACCGGTCGAGAACGGCAAGGTGACGGATGCGACGCGCATCGAGCGCGCCGCGCCGACCATTAAGGCGATCACCGACAAAGGCGGCAAGGTCATCCTGCTCTCGCATTTCGGGCGGCCGAAGGGCCGCGACCCGAAGGAATCGCTCAAGCCGGTGGCGCAGGAAGTATCGCGCGTGCTCGGCAAGCCGGTCGCCTTCGCCGAAGATTGCATCGGCGAGGCGGCCGAGAAGGCCGTCGCTGCGATGAAGCCCGGCGATGTGCTCTGCCTCGAGAACACGCGCTTCCACAAGGAAGAAGAGAAAAACGATCCGCAGTTCGTCGCGGCGCTCGCCAAGCTCGGCGACATCTACGTCAACGACGCCTTCTCGGCAGCGCACCGTGCGCACGCCTCGACCGAGGGACTGGCGCACAAGTTGCCCGCTTACGCCGGACTCGCGATGCAGGGCGAACTCGAGGCACTCGACAAGGCGCTCGGCGCGCCGAAGAAGCCGGTGATCGCCATCATCGGCGGCGCCAAGGTGTCCACCAAGCTCGAGCTGCTTGAAAACCTGATCGCCAAGGTCGATGCGCTGGTGATCGGCGGCGGCATGGCCAACACCTTCCTGCACGCGCGCGGCATGCCGATCGGCAAGTCGCTGGCCGAGAAGGACATGGCCAATACGGCTCGCCGCATCATGGACAAGGCGGACGACCGGAACTGCGCGATCATCCTGCCGATCGACGCCATCGTCGCCTATCACTTCCAGGCCAACACTCCGTCACACGATTACGGCGTCGACGCTATTCCGGCCGACGGCATGATGCTCGACGTCGGCCCGCAATCGGTCGAGCGCATTCAGGCGGCGATCGACGATGCGGCGACTTTGGTCTGGAACGGCCCGTTGGGCGCCTTCGAGTTGGCGCCCTTTGACAGGGCGACCGTTGCAGTCGCCCAATATGCGGCAAAGCGCTCGAAAGCCGGGCAACTTGTGTCCATCGCAGGCGGCGGCGACACCGTTGCAGCGCTGAACCACGCCCATGTCGGGCACGATTTCACTTATGTTTCGACCGCCGGAGGCGCCTTTCTGGAGTGGATGGAAGGCAAGAACTTGCCCGGGGTCGAGGCGTTGAAGGTAAAATGAGAGGATAAGAGGGAGCGAAAGATGAACCTCACCGAATTGAACAAGATCGCGGTTGCGATGACGGCGCCCGGCCGGGGCATCCTCGCCGCCGACGAATCTTCCGGCACGATCAAGAAGCGGTTCGACGCGATCGGCGTCGAATCGACCGAGGACAATCGCCGCGACTATCGCGAGATGCTGTTCCGCTCGACCGAAGGCATGAAGAGCATCTCCGGCGTCATTCTCTATGACGAGACGATCTGGCAGAAGGCAAAGGACGGCACGCCGCTGGTCGATCTCATCAAGAAGGCGGGCTCGATCCCCGGCATCAAGGTGGACGAAGGCACCGCGCCGCTGCCGGAGTGCCCGGGCGAACTCATCACCAAGGGCCTCGACAGACTGGCCGACCGGCTGCCGAAATATTTCGAGCAAGGCGCGCGCTTCGCGAAATGGCGCGCCGTAATCGATATCGGCAAAGGCATTCCGAGCTACACCTGTGTCTCCGCCAACGCGCATGCGTTGGCGCGCTACGCGGCGCTCTGCCAGGCGGCGCAGATCGTGCCGATCGTCGAGCCGGAAGTGCTGATGGACGGCGACCACGACATCGAGCAATGCCAGTTCGTCACCGAGTTCGTGCTCAAGGAGACGTTCCAGCAGCTCTACTATCAGAAGGTCGCGCTGGAAGGCATCGTGCTCAAGCCGAACATGGTCGTGCCGGGCAAGAAGTCGCCGAAGAAAGCCTCGGTGCAGGACGTCGCCGAGCGTACCGTGAAAGTGCTCAAGGCTTGCGTGCCGGGCGCCGTGCCGGGCATCGCCTTCCTGTCGGGCGGGCAAAGCGACGAGGACGCCACCGCGCATCTCGACGCCATGAACAAGATCGGCAACCTGCCATGGGCGCTGACCTTCTCCTACGGCCGCGCCCTCCAGCATGCGCCGCAAACGACGTGGGCCGGCAAGCCGGAGAACGTCGCCGCCGCACAGCGCGCCTTCACCCACCGCGCCAAAATGAACGGCCTCGCCGCGCTCGGTCAGTGGAAGCAGGACCTGGAAAAGAAGGCCGCCTGACACGGCGGCTAACGAATACGAAAAAGGCCGCGGAAATCCGCGGCCTTTTCTTTTTCATGTCCGCGAAGACTAGTCGCAGTTCTTCGTGGTCTTGGTGACCTTGGTGCCGGTGAGATTGTTTTCGTGCGTCTCTTTCTTTTTCGTGCAGTCGACGCTCGCGCCAACCGTCGCGCGCTCATGCACGACCACATCCGGCTGGGTCTTTTCCTTCACCACGACGCCGCTGGTGCCGCCGGTGACCGTCACGCTGTCGGCATAAGCAAAGCCCGCCGTCGCAATCGTCGCCGCAAGGGCAAGTCCAATCAGTTTCATGTTCGCCTCCTTAATTCGAATCCCGCCTTGGCATAACGTAAGTCAGCGCGCTTCCGTTCCTGCCGCAAGCGAAAGGCGGCCCGGACAAATCCGGGCCGCCTGGTAATTCGTTCAGACTCTAGCGTTACTGACAGGTCGTATTGGTGTTCGACGACGAGCCGAGCAACGTGTTGGTCTGCACGGTCTGCTTGGTGCAGTCGATGCCCGCACCGGTCGTCTGCGTCGTGGTGCGAGTCTGATTGCCCAACAGGCCCATGTTGTTGTGCTCAACCGTGGTCGATTGGGCCGGCGCGGGCTCAACCACGACCGCCGCGGGCGGCGCAGGCTGAACAACGACCGGCGGCGGCGCCGCTTCGATCACGGTAGTGGTCTGTGCATTCGCGCTCAGCGCACCGAAAGCGGTCGCAACGAGCGCAAGCGTGATAACATTGAGCTTCATAGTAGCCTCCTGCTATGAGTTCCGCTTCATAACGCGCTCACCCGCTTCCGTGTTCCCTCAAGTTCCCCGCAAGGATTTCACCAGTGATTGATCTCTACACATGGACCACACCGAACGGCCGCAAAGTTTCAATCGCTCTCGAAGAACTCGGCCTTCCCTACACAACTCACGCGATCGACATTTCGAAAGATGAGCAGTTCGCTCCCGACTTTTTGAAGATCGCGCCGAACAACCGAATCCCCGCGATCGTCGATCGCGACAACAACATGTCGCTGATGGAATCGGGCGCGATCCTGATCTATCTCGCCGACAAGACCGGCATGCTGCTGCCGAAATCCGGCGAAGGCCGCTATCGCACCATCGAATGGCTGATGTGGCAGATGGGCGGCGTCGGCCCGATGCTCGGCCAGGTGCATCACTTCGTGAAGTACAACAAGGGCAAGGCGCCCTACGCCGAGGAGCGTTACCTCAAGGAAGCCAACCGGCTCTACAAGGTGCTCAATACGCGGCTGGAAGGCCGCGAGTTCGTCGCCGATCAATACTCGATTGCCGATATCGCAATCTGGCCGTGGATCTCGCGCTTCGAGTGGCAGACCATCGACATGAAGCAGTATCCGAATGTGAAGCGCTGGTACGAGACCATCGCGAAACGACCGGCGGTGCAGAAGGGCTACCAGGTGCCCAAGGATATGGGCCCGATCCCGATGCCCTGAGGCCTACTCGATCGCGACGATTTCGGCTTCCGAATTGCCGGCCGTAACAAGGTCTCCAACCTTGCGGCCGGCAAGCGCTTTCGCAACGGGCGACACGTAAGACAACGTGCCGCGCGCCGGCTCGGCCTCGTCCTCTCCGACGATCTGCCAGGTTTGCTTGCGGCCGTCGTCGCGCGCGATGGTGACCTTCGAGCCGAAGTGAACGGTGGCCGTGTCGGGCGGCGGCGCGACAAGTTCCGCACTGGCGCGGCGCTGCTGCCAGTAATGCAGGTCACGGCCGGCAGACGCGAGCGCTTCGCGATCGGCCGCGGCCTGCGCCGCCGCGTAATCCTTCTCCGCTTTCGCAAGTGCCTCTTCGATCAGCGCGAGGCCGCGCGCGGTGACGTAATTCGGATGCTCCGACACCGGCCGCTCGGGCAGCGTGTCGACGGCGTCGGTTTCCTTGACGAAGGCTCTGCTCATGGTGAGCAAATAATAACTCAGGTGCCGAAGTTCCAACGGAACTCGTTTGGAGATTTTTTGTCCCGGATCGATACACCCGCCACAAAAGCGTCTCGATCAAACTTCACGACCGGGTGATCAACCGGGGGGAATTTCCTTCACTCAAGAGTCATGACGGCCGCGCTGGGGACGGTGCCGAGATGACGCTGTTCTGGAATGGTGATGCGCCACTCGCTGCTTGTGACGTGCCTGTTGATGTCCGCTGCCTGGGTCAGCCCGGCCGGAAGCCTGACCGAGCCGAATTCGACGACGGCCACAACCGGCGCCTCGCGGTTTGAGAAAACCACGGATGGCAGCGCCGTCGAGCGCGAGACCCTCGCGGGTCCTGCCGAAACAACGCAACAACTCATCGATTTCGACGACGTTGCAATCGCGCCGATTCCGAAAGACGAGTCGACGATCAACGCTGAATCGGCGGCTCCCCGGGCCGGCGATTCGCTTGCCGCGCTCGATGCGGTCGCGGACGGCTTCGATGGACCCAAGCAACGGATTCCAATTCCGCCGCATCGCGCGATTCCCCACACCGAAGTGTGCGAGGCACTCGCTTCCGCCGCCGAGAACAACGACGTGCCGGCACCGTTCCTGATCCGGTTGATCTGGCGGGAAAGCGGCTTCAACCAGAATGTCATCAGCCCGGCCGGCGCGATCGGCGTCGCGCAATTCATGCCGGAAACCGCCGCCGAGCGCGGCCTCGACGATCCGTTCAATCCGCTCCAGGCCGTGCGCGCCTCGGCCCGCCTGCTGCGCGACCTGATCAAGCAGTTCGGCAATGTCGGCCTCGCAGCCGCCGCCTACAACGCCGGCCCGCGCCGCGTGCAGGATTGGCTCGACAAGCGCGGCAAGCTTCCGCAGGAAACGCTGGACTACGTGCAGATCATCACCGGCAAGAAAGCCGATGAGTGGAAGGTCAAGACGGCGAGCGCCGCGCCGATCCGCGTGCCGGAGCACGCGCCGTGCCAGCGCGAGGCCGGCCTCTATGCCGCCAATGGCCCTGAGCAAATCCCCCTGCCGCCGGTCCAGACCAAAGATGTGCCGGTGAAGGTCGCGAAAGCCCCCGTCATCATCAAGACGGCTGCCGCCACGACCAAGACGGCCTCGGCCAAGACCGCCGCCAAACCGCATAAGAAAGATACGGTCCGCCAGGCCATGGCGATCCACCCGGCTGACGAACAGCCGAAAGACCAGAGCAAGGTGGACACAACGGCCCACGGCAAGACGCAAAAGGCCCCTGCGAAAGACGCGGCCAAGCCCAGCGGCAAAGGCAAGAAGGTCAAGGTCGCCGACGCGGCGGCCCGGAAATAATCGGGACGCCCTCTTTCCGTCGGATTGCGCTACCATGACGCCGTCATGGCATCACGCCCCAAACAGGCGGAGCCGCGCCCGGCTCCGCGGCTCTATCTTATTACTCCGCCGGTCACCGACGCCGCCCAGTTCGCGTCCGAGCTGACGGCCGTGCTCGGTGCGGCCGATATCGCCGCGGTGCTGATGCGGCTCGCCGATGGCGACGAGCGCACGCTGATCAACCGGGTCAAGGCGCTTGCGCCTGTCGTGCAGGACAAGGGGGCTGCCCTTTTGCTTGACGGACATCCCGATCTTGTCGCGCGCGGGGGTGCCGACGGCGCACATCTCGCCGGCATCGACGCTTTCAATGCGGCACTCGAACAACTCAAGCCCGAGCGGATCGCCGGCGCCGGCGATCTGACCAGCCGCCATGATGCGATGAGCGCCGCCGAAGCCGGCGCCGACTACATCATGTTCGGTGAACCGGGCGCCGCCCTGAATGCGACACAGGAGCGGGTTGCCTGGGCGGCGGAACTTTTTGAACTGCCTTGTGTGGCCTATGCCAACGACATGACAGAGATCGCTCCGCTGGTCGCGGCCGGTGCGGATTTCATCGCGGCGGACTTCATCTGGCGCGATCCGCACGGCGCGGCGGCGGCGATTGCCGACACCGCACATCATTTGCATCTGCCGGAGTCTGTGTCGTGAGGCTGATCGGCACGCTCATTCTTCTCACGGCGCTTGGCGCACCGGTGCTGGCCCAGCCGGTCAAACCGGCGACGACCGCCGACGATGCATTCGGCGCCTACCAGCGCGGTCACTTCCTCACGGCATTGCGGGAAGCGAACAAGCTGGCGGCCAACAATGACCCGCAAGCCATGACGTTGATCGCCGAGCTTTACGCCAACGGGCTCGGCGTCGGTCGCGACGACGCCAAGGCGGCGCAGATGTACCGGCGTGCCGCCGACCTCGGCGATCCACAGGCGATGTTTGCGCTGGCGATCTTCAAGTTCATGGGCCGCGGCGGCCCGCCCGATCACACCGCGGGCGTGAAGCTGTTCGAGTCCGCCACCAAGGCCGGTAACCTGTTCGCCGCCTACAATCTCGGCTTGCTTTATTTGCGCGGTGACGATGTCGGCAAGGACGTGAAACGCTCCGCCGAGCTGTTTCAGATGGCGGCACGCGGCGGCGTGCCCGAGGCGCAATACGCGCTCGCCACGCTCTATAAGGAAGGCCAGGGCGTCGCCAAGGACACCAAGCGCGCGACCCAACTGATGCAGCAGGCCGCATTGGCGGGAAATCTCGACGCGATGGTGGAATTCGGCATCGCGCAATTCAACGGCACCGACACGCCGAGAAACGAAGCGGCGGCGGTGAAGATGCTTACGGACGCCGCGAAGCGCGGCTCGCCGATCGCGCAGAACCGGCTGGCCCGCATCCTCTCGTCGGGCCAGGGCGTCGCCGCCGATCCGGTCGAGGCGATGAAATGGCACATCATCGCCCGGACCGACGGCCGCGGCGATCCCGAGCTCGACGTCTACATGGGCAAGCAGAAGCCGGAAGACCGCGATGCGGCGGAAAAAGCCGCCAAGAAATGGCTGGCCACCGAGCCGCGCCCGCGTTGACCACGGCTGAAGCTGCGCCCTTGACGCCGCGTGAGGCGGCGGGCAGATCACGCCGCCATGGTCCATTCCGCGCTTCTCAATGTGATGATCGCCGCCGCGCGCAAAACCGCGCGCGCACTCAAACGCGACTTCGGCGAAATCGAAAAACTTCAGGTCTCACTCAAAGGGCCGGGCAACTATGTCAGCGCCGCCGACAAGCGCGCGGAGGAGACGCTTTACGCCGAGCTTGCCAAGGCGCGGCCGGGTTATGGCTTCATCGGCGAGGAAGGCGGCCGGCGCGAGGGCGCCGACAAGACGCACACATGGATCGTCGACCCGCTCGACGGCACAACAAATTTCCTGCACGGCGTGCCGCATTTCGCAATTTCGATCGCGCTGGAGCGCGAGGGCGCGCTCATCGCCGGCGTCGTGTACAATCCGGTGACCGATGAGATGTTCGTCGCCGAAAAGGGCAAGGGCGCGTTCCTCAACGAGCATCGCATCCGTGTCGGCGCACGACGCGAACTCAAGGATGCCCTCGTCGGCTGCGGCCTGCCGCATCCGAACCGCGGCGACCTCCCCCTCAACGGGCGGGAGATTGCCGCGATGCAGTCTCAAGTCGGCGGTCTGCGCGAATACGGCGCGGCGGCGCTCGACCTCGCCTTTGTCGCCGCGGGACGCTTCGACGCCTATTGGGAGCGCGACCTGTCCGCTTGGGACGTGGCGGCCGGCATCGTGCTGGTCCGCGAGGCCGGCGGCTATGTCCGCGACCTCGACGGCGGCGAATCGATGCTGGACAAGGGTCACATCGTCGCCGGCAATGAAATCACGCAGCGCGAGGCGTTGCGCGTGCTCAAGTCGGCGCGTTAAGGCCCGCCTTCCCGTCGCATTTTGAACTCAATCGGCGGCTTAACGGACGCGACCGGCCGGCTCGTCCAAGTTTTCCCATTGTCACCGGTCTGTGGCATATTGCCTGCACGCATCGCATCGGCCACGAAACAGACATTGCAAGCCACATGGCATCCGACTCCGATCCGCTGAAACTGTCATCGCCGCGCATCTTCCTGTTCCGGATGCTGGTCTTCATCGTGCTGTGCGGCCTGCTCGCGTTCCTGCTCTACAAGCAGATCGCCACGGCATTCATGGCCAACCCGGGGCTGAACGCGCTCATCATCGGCGTGCTGGCGATCGGCGTCATCCTGTCGCTGCGGCAGGTGATCCGGCTCTATCCGGAAATCGCCTGGGTCAACAATTTCCGTCTCGCCGATCCCGGCCTCGCCGTCGATCGGCCGCCGACCTTGCTGGCGCCGATGGCGGCGATCCTCGGCAGCCGCGTCGGCCGCATGGCGGTGTCGGCGCAACTGATGCGGAGTCTCCTCGACTCCATCGCGACGCGCCTCGACGAAGCGCGCGACATCTCGCGCTACATGACGGGCCTCCTCGTCTTTCTCGGCCTGCTCGGCACATTCTGGGGCCTGATCGAAACAGTGTCGTCGGTCGGCGCCGTCATTCAGGGCCTCAAGGCGAGCGGCGATTCCGGGTCGATGTTCGACTCGCTGCGCGAAGGCCTCGCCGCGCCGCTCGGCGGCATGGGCATTTCGTTCTCGTCGTCGCTGTTCGGCCTCGCCGGCTCGCTGATCCTCGGCTTCCTCGACCTGCAATCGAGCCAGGCGCAGAACCGCTTCTATACCGACCTCGAGGACTGGCTCGCCACCACGGTCCGCGAGGTTGTCGGCGAAGGCGGGCCTTCGCCGGACGGCGACATCAAGGCCGCCATGGACCGGCTGCGCACGAGCGTGGAGGAGATGGGATCGAACCGCGGCAGCACCACAGCCATGGCCAACCTCGCCGATGCGATCCAGGGTCTCGTCGCCCATATGCGCAACGAGCAGCAGATGATCCGCGACTGGGTCGACGGCCAGGCCGAGCAGCAACGCGAGATCAAGCGGCTGCTCGAGATCATGGTGCGCGAGAGCGTGAACCGGTAGGCCCCACTCCGCTCGTCCCC
>DASZXA010000029.1:0-65112 GCA_035546455.1 Pseudolabrys sp. | reverse complement strand
CTCACCCATGCCGACACGGCGCTTTATCGCGCCAAGACCGAAGGCCGGAACACCTATCGCGTGTTCGAGGCACGAATGGGCGCCGAAGTCCGCGAGCGGCGGATGATCGAGCACGACCTGCGCCATGCCGTGGCGCGCGATGAATTACGGCTGGTCTATCAACCCCAGAAGGACCTGAAGACCGGCATCGTCAGCGGCTTCGAGGCGTTGCTGCGCTGGAAGCACGCGACGCGCGGCAACATCTCGCCGGCGATGTTCATTCCGATCGCCGAAGAAGCCGGCGCCATTCTGCAGATCGGCGAGTGGGTGCTGCGCACCGCCTGCCGCGAGGCGGCGTCATGGCCGAATCCGCTGGCGGTCGCGGTCAACGTTTCGACGATGCAGATCTATGACACCAGCTTCGCCCAGACGGTTCACGGCATCCTGCTGGAGACCGGCCTTGCGCCACACCGGCTCGAACTCGAGATCACCGAGACCGCGCTGGTGCGCGACCTCAACCGCGCGCTGCTGACGCTGCGCCAGATCAAGGCGCTGGGCGTCCGTATCGCGATGGACGATTTCGGCACCGGCTATTCGTCGCTGTCCTATTTGCAGTCGTTCCCGTTCGACAAGATCAAGATCGACCAGGTCTTCATCGCTAATTTGCTGAACTCGCCGCAGTCGGCCGCGATCGTGCGCGCGGTGATCGGCCTCGGGCAGGGCTTGCAGTTGCCGGTGATCGCCGAAGGCGTCGAGACCAAGGAGCAGCGCGACTTCTTGGCGAAGGCGTCGTGCGACGGCATGCAGGGCTACCTGATCGGCCGTCCGCAGCCGATCGCCCATTATGCCGAGATGGTGGGCCGTCCGCCGGCGCGCTCTGTTCGGCTGGTCGCCGCAAGCTGATCGTTAAGAAAATCTTGCGGTATGCTCGATTGTAATCGGTCGCTCCTGCAACCGATATTTTACAACTATAGCGTAAAGTTCAGCATCGATATAACCGTTGACTGTGGAGCGCGTGCCGATGCCGTCCGCCTTGTCGATCATCGCGGAAGTGGAGGGCGCCCTTCACGGCACCTCCAGCGAGAAGCGCACCGACATCCTGCGGCGCGTTACCGACCTTTTCGTCGCTTCGTCCGACAATTCCAACGAGCAGCAGGCGCAATTGTTTGACGGCGTGATGGGCCAGCTCATCAGCCATGTCGAAAGCCGCGCCGCCGCCGAACTCAGTCATCGCCTCTCGACGATGGCAAACGCGCCGGCCGATACGGTGAGACGCCTCGCCAATCATGACGACGTCAACGTGGCCGCGCCTATTTTGATCCGCTCGCGCCGCCTGACCGACGGCGACATTATCGAAATCGCCAAGCTCAAGAGCCAGGCGCATCTTGCCAAGATTGCAGCCCGGTCGCAGTTGAGCGCGGCGGTCACCGACGTGCTGGTGGATTACGGCGACGCGCAGGTCGCCAACGAGCTGGCCGTTAATGCCGGCGCGCAGTTCTCGAACCTCGGCATGGCCAAGCTGGTGCTGCGTGCTGACGGCGACGACCGCCTTGCTCAATCGATCGCCGCGCGCAACGATATCCCGACGCGCCTGTTCCAGCAGTTGGTCGCTCAAGCAACCGACATCGTCCGCAAGAAGATGCTGGCTGATGCGCCGCCCGAGCGGCGGCAAGCGATCGAGCAGGTTCTGGCCGACATTTCCGCGCAGGTCGCACCGAAGCGGCCTTCTACGCACACGACGGCCGTTGCGCACCAGGCCATGACGGCGATGAGCCAGGATACCGAGCTGTTCCACAGCAAGCTGCTCGAATACGCCAACGAAAAGCGCGTGCCGGAAACCATCGCCGGTCTTGCCGTTCTGGGGCAGTTGCCGGCCCAGGACGTCGAACGCCTTTTCTATTCGGCCAACGACCTCGGCATGGTGGTGCGGTGCAGGTCGCTCGGCCTCGACTGGCATCGTACCGAGGTGATCATCTCGGTGACGCCGGCGGCGCAGCAGCATGAGCAGCCGGAGCTCGACGATCTGCACAGGCAGTTCGATGCTCTGTCTGCGGCGTCGGCGCAGCGGCTGTTACGGTTCTGGCAGGGCCGTCAGGCGGTGGTGCGGGCGATGGCGAGGCAGCAGGCGGCGCCGCTTGCTTCCTAACCTACGGAAACTGGTGCTGCCGGAGTGGATTGAACACTCGACCTCCTCATTACCAATGAGGTGCTCTACCACTGAGCTACGGCAGCATATGCGGGCTTTTTGAGCCGGGCGGCCTGCGGAATATCCGATCATTGCCGTGATGTCGAGCCGCCGTTTACGTGCCCTTTGCAGCGGCAAATGGCGCACCTATGTTGCGGCATGGCCGAAAAGACATCCGAGCAGGAACGGCGGAAAGCGCGGCTGGCGCGGCAGCTTCGCGAAAACCTCAAACGCCGCAAGGCTCAGTTGAAGTCGCGCCGCGCGCCGGCCGAGGGCGAAAAGGCCGGTTAACGAGGACCGGACTTTCGCCGCAATCGGTGGGCGAAGGTGTTACCCTCGACCATTATCCTCAGGGGCTGGAATGGATCGCATTCGTATTGTCGGCGGGCAGAAACTCAACGGCACCATCCCGATTTCCGGCGCCAAGAACGCTACGCTGCCGCTGATGATCGCGAGCCTGCTGACGCAGGACACGCTGATCCTCGAAAACGTGCCGCGGCTGGCCGACGTCGTCCTGCTCCAGCGCATCCTCGGCAATCACGGCGTCGACGTGACGATCGCCGGCAAGCGTGCCGGCGCCGATCTCTACAGCGGCCGCACCATCCATATCTCGGCGAAGAACATCGTCGACACCACCGCGCCGTACGATCTGGTGTCGAAAATGCGCGCCAGCTTCTGGGTGCTCGCGCCGCTGGTCGCCCGCATGGGCGAAGCGAAGGTGTCGCTGCCCGGCGGCTGTGCGATCGGCACCCGTCCCGTCGATCTCCTCATCATGGCGATGCAGGCGCTCGGCGCCGAAATCGAAATCGACGGCGGTTATGTCATCGCCCGGGCGAAGAAGGGCTTACGTGGCGGCAAGATCGTCTTCCCGAAGGTGACTGTCGGCGGCACGCACATCGCATTGATGGCCGCCGCACTGGCGCGCGGCACCACCGAGATCGATAACGCGGCGCAAGAGCCGGAGGTCGGCGATCTTGCCGACTGTCTCACCAAGATGGGCGCCAAAATCACCGGCGCCGGCGCGTCGAAGATCGTCGTTGAAGGCGTCGATAAGTTGCATGGCGCGACCCACAACGTGCTGCCGGATCGCATCGAAACCGGCACCTATGCGATGGCGGTGGCGATGACCGGCGGTGACGTGCTGCTGCAAAACGCCCGGCCCGAACTGCTGCAAGCCGCGCTCGACGTGATCGTTCAGGCCGGCGCGACAGTGACGCCGACCAACGAGGGCATCCGTATTTCCCGCAATGGCGGCGGCATCGCGCCGGTGAAGGTGACGACCGAGCCGTTCCCCGGCTTCCCGACCGATCTCCAGGCGCAATTGATGGCGCTGATGACGCGGGCCGACGGCTCGTCGCACATCACCGAGACGATCTTCGAGAACCGCTTCATGCACGTGCAGGAGCTGGCGCGGCTCGGTGCCCAGATCAAGCTGGACGGCCAGACTGCGACCATCGAAGGCGTGCCTCGGCTGCGCGGCGCGCCGGTGATGGCGACCGACCTGCGCGCTTCAGTGTCGCTAGTGATCGCTGCGCTCGCCGCCGAGGGCGAGACGATGGTCAACCGCGTCTATCATCTCGACCGCGGCTTCGAGCGGCTCGAGGACAAGCTCGCCGCCTGCGGCGCGCAGATCGAACGGCTGAGCGCGTAACCTCCGTGGCCAACATCAAAGTCATGAGCGCCGGCGCGGTGCAGTCGATGGTGACTGCGCTCGGCGACGAATTCGCCAGGGCCAATGGTCACAAGCTCGATCTCAACTTCGCGACGGTCGGCGCGCTGCGCGAGCGTCTGGGCGCCGGCGAGACGACCGATCTCGCCATCCTGTCGGAATCCGCCGTGGCCGCTTTGAGCAAGACCGGGCTATTCGTGGCGAGCAGCATCAAGAATCTCGGCCGCACCCGGACCGGCGTCTGCGTTCGCGAGGGCGCGGCGAAGCCGGACATCTCGACGCCTGAGGCCTTCAAGCGCGCGCTGCTGAACGCCAAAGTGGTGTCCTACACCGACCCGAAAGGCGGCGGCTCCTCGGGGATGTTCTTCGCCAGCCTGCTGGACCGCCTCGGTATCGCCGGCGAGGTCAACAAGACCGCCGTGCTCAAGAAGCGGGGCTACGAGGTGGCGCAGGCGGTGGCAGACGGCGAGGCCGATATCGGCAGCAGCTTCATCAGCGAGCTTTTGACCGTGAAGGGTGCGGCGGTCGTTGGCCCCTTGCCGGCCGAACTGGACAATCCGAATACCTATACCGGTGCGGTTATGGCTGTCAGCGCCCAGCGGGAGGCGGCTGCCGCGCTGCTCGCGGCCTTGAGCGATCCGGCCAGCCGGCCGCGCTGGACGGCGGCAGGGCTCGATCCGGCGTTCTGACCCGGCTTGCGCGGGCAGGGCGGTCTGCCTAACTAGCGCGGCAAGGGATCAACCTGAGATTGCCTGATGGCCGCCAACCCGGACCTGCTCAAGTTTATCGCCCTCGACGGGGAAGACCTTGAAGTCGTGTCCACCCATTTGCAGGACGCGGTGGTGAAGGCCTCCGAGGTGCTGTGGCGGCCGCAGGAGCACCGCTTCGTCGCCGCGCTCAACCGCTTCGACTGGGAGGGGGCCGTTCAGTCGGGCCGCCCCGAATACCGCCGCCGGCGGGCGGCGCTCCGCTTCGAGCGGGTGCAGTCCTGCAAGAGCCGGGGTCTCGACCCGCAGAATAAGGATGCCGTCCTCAATCTGCTGTCGGTTGAATTCAGCCCGACCGATACCCCGGCCGGCCTCGTCACCCTGACCTTCTCCGGCGGGGCTGAAATCCGCCTGGAAGTCGAATGCCTGGAAGCCGAGCTGGCCGATCTGGGCCCAAGCTGGACCACCGCCACCTGTCCGGCCCATGCCGATGGCGAGCTGACCGCCACCCCGCCGCGCCCCGGCCGATAGCGCCAAATCTTTCGGTTCAAAACTCTTGCGGGTGAGACGGGCGTTGATTCGCGCGCCTATAATGGAACTCGTAATTCCCCGGGTTTTCCCCTCAAGGAGGATTGGCGATGCGAAAGTTCATTGTGTTGTCGGCTGCGGTTGTTTTGGGCGCTTGGGCGATGTCCGGAACGGCAGCGAAAGCCGAGCTGGGCTGCCTCTGCACAAATCTCGGCAAGGCGGCGTGCGTCTCCGGCGTGAGCGCCTGCTGGCCGAGCACCGGCGTTTGCGTGCTGCCGTGCGATTACACGCCGGCGAAGAAAGTGAAGATGTCCAAGCGGAAGGCAAAGGCGAACTGATCGCCCTGTCTTTTCACCTGAACGCGCCGCGGTTCGCCGCGGCGCGGGGTTGACGCGCCCGCGGCCATCACCCATTGACCTGTCTGCGGACGAACGGTTCCGCCCGCCAGTTGAAGGTCATGCCGCAACGTCTTACCAGCACCGACGCTGATTTTTCCGACCGCTTCCGCGCGTTTCTCGCGGTGAAGCGTGAGGTGTCGGCTGACGTCGATCAGGCGGTGCGCGCCATCATCAACGATATCGCGGAGCGCGGCGATGCTGCGCTGATCGAACTCACCAGGAAATATGACCGGCTCGACCTGACGCCTGCGACGTTGCGCGTAAGTGCGGCGGAACTCGATGCCGCTGCCAAATCGTGCGACCCGAAGGCGCTCGACGCTCTCAAGCTCGCGCGCGACCGGATCGAGGCCTACCACGTCCGCCAGAAGCCGAAGGACGACCGCTTCACCGATCCGCTCGGGGTGGAACTCGGCGGCCGCTGGACCGCGGTGGAGGCTGTCGGCCTTTATGTTCCGGGCGGCACCGCCGCCTATCCGTCCTCGGTACTGATGAACGCCATCCCCGCCAAGGTGGCGGGCGTGCCGCGCATCGTCATGGTGGTGCCGGCTCCCGACGGCAGGTTGAACCCGCTGGTGCTGGCCGCGGCGAAGCTCGCCAGGATCGATGAGATCTATCGCATCGGCGGCGCGCAGGCGGTGGCGGCGCTCGCTTACGGCACGCAGACCATCAAGCCGGTCGCCAAGATCGTCGGCCCCGGCAATGCCTATGTCGCGGCGGCCAAGCGCGTGGTGTTCGGCAGGGTCGGCATCGACATGATCGCCGGCCCTTCGGAGGTTCTCGTCATCGCCGACAAGACCGCCAATCCGGACTGGATCGCCGCCGACCTTCTGGCGCAGGCCGAACATGACGCGAGCGCGCAGTCGATCCTGATCACCAACGACGCCGCGCTGGCCGGGCAGGTCGAGAGGGCCGTCGAGTCGCAACTCAAAACGCTGCCGCGCGCCGATATCGCGCGGGCGTCATGGCGGGACTACGGCGCCATCATCGTGCTCGCCGACCTCGCCGACGCGGTTGCTCTCACGGACCAAATCGCGCCCGAACATCTCGAGATTGTCGGCGCCGACGCCGAGCGCATGGCGGACTGCATCCGCAACGCCGGCGCGATCTTCGTCGGCGCGCACACGCCGGAAGCGATCGGCGACTACGTCGCCGGCTCCAACCATGTGCTGCCGACCGCACGTTCGGCCCGCTTCTCGTCGGGGCTCGGCGTGCTCGATTTCATGAAGCGCACGTCGTTCCTCAAGTGCGGGCCCGAGCAGCTTCGTGCGCTCGGCGGCGCGGCCATCGCGCTCGGCGAGGCGGAAGGCTTGGCCGCGCATGCGCGCTCGGTGTCGATCCGCCTCAACGCCAAATGAGCCCGGCAAAAAACAAGCAGCGGCTTGTGAAGGTCGAGCTCGACGAAGAATCGATCGGGCGCTCAAATTCCGATGTCGAGCACGAGCGCGAAGTCGCGATCTACGATCTGCTCGAACAGAATTCGTTCGCACCGATCGACGACGACAACGGACCCTATGTCCTGCATCTGAAGGTCGACGGCGCGCGGCTGGTGTTCGATATCCGGCGAGAAAATGGCAAGCCCGTGGTCGCGCACCTTCTCTCGCTGTCGCCGCTGCGTCGGATCGTCAAGGACTACTACACGATCTGCGACAGTTACTATCAGGCGATCCGCACCGCGACGCCCGACAAGATCGAGGCGCTCGACATGGGTCGCCGCGCCATCCACAACGACGGCTCACGCGTCCTGATGGAGCGGCTCAAGAGCAAGGTCGCGCTCGATCACGACACCGCGCGTCGCCTGTTCACCCTGGTGTGCGTCCTGCATTGGCGCGGGTGAGCCCATGGCAAGGCCGCGCGCGGTGCTGTTCGCCTGCCAGATGAACGCGGTGCGCTCGCCGATGGCGGCAGGACTGTTGCAGCAGATGTTTCCCTCGATGCGCGTCGCTTCGGTGGGCGTCGCGCCGGGCGATCTCGATCCGTTCGCGGTCGTGGCGATGGAGGAAGTCGGCATCGATATCGCCAAGCACCGGCCGATCGATTTCGAGGATTATGAGGACCTCGAGGGGCTCGACTTCGACCTCATCGTTACCCTGTCGCCCGGCGCGCATCACAAGGCGATCAGCCTCAGCCATCGCATCCCGTCCAGGATCGAATACTGGCCGACGCCCGATCCGACCGCGACCGAGGGCAATCGCGAGCAGCGGCTCGACGCCTACCGTTCGGTGCGCGACGAGTTAACGAAGCAGATTAGAGAGCGGTTTGGCGGGGTCGCTGGCGATGAGTGATCGGTTGAGAAAACGCATGCCTTCCAGTAGTTTCCCGCATCCATGATCGGCCGTCCCAAATTCGTTCTCGCCTCCGGTTCGCCGCGCCGTCTCGCCCTGGTCAATCAGGCCGGGATCGAGCCCGACGCGCTCAAGCCCGTCGATATCGACGAGACGCCCAAGCGCGGCGAGTTGCCGCGCGCCTATGCCAACCGGCTGGCGCACGCCAAGGCTTATGCCGCGCTCGAGGCGGTCAAGCTCGATGACGAACTGCGCGGAGCTTTCATTCTTGCCGCCGACACTGTCGTGGCGGTCGGCCGCCGCATTCTGCCGAAGGCGGAGATGCTCGATGAGGCCGCGCAATGCCTGCGGCTCTTGTCCGGTCGCAGCCACCGCGTTTACACCGCGATCTGCATCGTCACGCCGCGCGAGGCGTTCCGCCAGCGGCTGATCGAGACACGCGTGCGTTTCAAGCGCCTGAGCTCGGAAGACATCGAAGGGTATCTCGCCTCCGGCGAATGGCGCGGCAAGGCCGGTGGGTATGCCGTGCAGGGCATCGCCGGCACCTTCGTCGTCAAGATCGTCGGCTCCTATACCAACGTGGTCGGCCTGCCGCTCTACGAGACCATGACGCTGCTCGGCGGCGAAGGCTTCCCGATCCGGTTCGGCTGGCTCAACGCGGTCTAGCGCGCATGATGATGCCGAAAAGTGGGTACCGGTTTTCGGACAAGATCACGCGCGAAGAAAAAGTCCAATGAATGTTGCGGCGTGGCTTCATCGCTCAGGATTGAGTCATCCGGATCTGCCGGCGATCGGTTACGGCGCAAGTGTCGCGCACACCTACGGCGAGCTGGCGGCGCGCACGGCAAAATTGGCCGGCGGGTTGCGCAAGCTCGGGCTCAAGCCCGGCGATCGCGTCGCCGTCATCGCCAAGAATTGTGTCGAATACATCGAGGCGGTGCACGCGATCTGGCATGCCGGGCTCGCCGCGGTTCCGACCAACGCCAAGCTGCACGGCCGCGAGCTCGGCTACGTGCTGGAACATTCCGGCGCACGCGTCTGCTTTGCCAGCAAGGGTCTCGACGCCGAGATAGCGCCGCATGCGCCGAGCAGCCTTGAACGGCTGATCGTGTTCGGCAGCAAGGAATATGATGCCTTGTTTGCCGAACCTATCGCCGTCGAGCCGCGCGACGGCGGCGATCTGGCGTGGCTGTTCTATACGTCCGGCACCACCGGCCGTCCAAAAGGGGCGATGCTCAGCCACCGCTCGCTGGCGCAGGCGACCTTCGCCTATCTGACCGAGGTCGATCCGGCCTCGCCCGGCGACTCGATCCTGCACGCCGCGCCGCTCAGCCATGGCAGCGGCCTTTACGTGATGGCCCATGTGCTGCGCCTCGGCACCAATGTCATCCCGGAATCCGGCGGCTTCGAGCCTGACGAGATTTTCTCCCTGTTCGCCAAGTGGCGGCGCACCTCGATGTTCGCTGCGCCGACGATGGTGAAGCGCCTCGTCGACTCGAACATCGACGGCGATCCGGCAAATATCCGCACGCTGATCTGGGGCGGCGCGCCGATGTATGTCGAGGATGTTCGCAAGTCGCTGGACCGGTTCGGCCCGCGGCTCGCGCAGATTTACGGGCAGGGCGAAAGCCCCATGACCATCACGCGGCTCACCCGCGACGAGATTCCCGACCGAAATCATCCGCGCTGGCTGGAACGGCTCGGCTCTGCCGGCAAGCCCTATAGCTGCCTTGAGGTTGCCGTGGTCGACGGCGGCGATCGCCCGCTGCCGGCAGATGAAACCGGCGAGATCATCTGCCGCGGCGATGTGGTGATGTCCGGCTACTGGCAAAATCCGGAGGCCACCGCGCAGACCATGAAGAACGGCTGGCTGCACACCGGCGACGTCGGCGCTTTCGACGCCGACGGTTATCTCAGCCTCAAGGACCGTTCCAAGGACGTCATCATCTCCGGCGGCTCCAACATTTATCCGCGCGAGGTCGAGGAGGTGCTGCTCAAGCACGCAGCCGTGCGCGAGGTGTCGGTGATCGGCCGCCCAGACGCCGAATGGGGCGAGGTCGTGGTCGCCTATGTCGTCGGCGATGCGCCGGCACCCGAACTCGACAGCCTATGCCTCTCCGAGATCGCTCGTTTCAAGCGGCCGAAGGATTATGTGTTCGTCGAGGCGCTGCCGAAAAACAACTACGGCAAGATCCTCAAGACCGATCTGCGCGAGCGCGACAGGAAGAGGGCGTCCGGTGGCTGAAAAAGCATGTCCGATATGCGGCAAGCCGGTGGTCAATGAATTCAAGCCGTTCTGCTCGCGCCGCTGCACCGATGTCGATCTTAATCGTTGGCTGTCCGGCGTTTACGCGATACCGGTGAAGGACGACGATGAGGACGAAGACGGCGACAAGCCGAGGGACGCGGAGCAGGCGGAAAAAGAATGAGTAACGTGAACTGGCCCGATCAGTTGTTCGGTGTGCTCAAGCGCAGCGACGTGCGGCAGGTGGGTTATGTGCCGGATGCCGGCCATTCGCGGCTGATCCAGAGATGCACCACGGATTCGGAGATGCAGGCCGTGTCGCTGACCACCGAGGAAGAGGGCGTCGCGCTGGCGGCCGGGGCTTGGCTCGGCGGCGAGCGCGCCGCGCTGCTGATGCAGTCGAGCGGCGTCGGCAACTGCATCAACATGCTGTCGTTGTCGCGCACCTGCCGCTTCCCGATGCCGATGTTCATCACCATGCGCGGCGAGTGGGAGGAGTTCAATCCGTGGCAGGTGCCGATGGGGCAGGCGGTCGAGCCTGTGCTCAAGCTGTGCGATGCGGAGATCATGCGCGTGAAGAAGCCGGATGAAGTGGCCGGCGTCGCCGAGCGCGCGCTGCAATCCGCCTATGGTGACGAGCGCATCGTAGCGGTGCTGCTGTCGCAGGAACTGATCGGCAAAAAGGTTTGGACGAAGTAAGTGTGGGTGAAATGAAATTCGACCGCCGCGCCGCGATGGCAACACTCGTCGCCGATCGCTCGAAGGATTTGCTGGTCGTGCCGGGTCTCGGCTCGACGACATGGGATCTGGTTGCCGCCGGCGACAACCCGAAGAATTTCTATCTGTGGGGTGCGATGGGCGGCGCGGCGATGATCGGCCTCGGTCTTGCGCTGGCGCAACCGCAAAAGCGCGTCGCCGTCATCACCGGTGACGGCGAGATGCTGATGGGCCTTGGCGCGTTGGCCACCATCGGCGTGCAGCAGCCGAAAAATCTCGCGGTGATCGTGTTCGACAACGGCCTCTATGGCGAGACCGGCGGCCAGCCGAGCCATACCCAATCGACCGTCGATCTCCTCACCGTGGCGCGCGGCGCTGGCATCGCCGACTGCATCGATGTTGCCGATGAGGCCGGCCTCAAGGCGCTCGCGGCGCGGCTCAAGTCACCGGATGGGCTGTTCTTCGCGCGCGTCGCGATCGAGGCCAAAGAGCCGCCGCGCGTGCTGCCGGAGCGCGACGGCGTCGTGATTAAGAAACGGTTCCGCGAGGCGCTGGGGCTTTCGGCCTGAGGTGGACAGGCCGGGAGCGGCCATTTATAACGCGGCGCTCTTCCGATCCGCCGGTTTCCGGCGGATTTTGGCGCCCAGGTAGCTCAGTTGGTAGAGCATGCGATTGAAAATCGCAGTGTCGGTGGTTCGATCCCGCCCCTGGGCACCAATTACCATCAGTAGCGCCTGATGACGTTGGGCTTTTCGCGCCAAAGTCCCATCCACTGATTTCCGGATCAAACCTCTTCCTTGCAGCGATTTTCGAGTGGCGCGAAAATGCGCTAATGGGGCAGGCAACAGACCCGAGAGCAAAGCCGGAAGCCGACGAAGCGCGGACGTTTGAGAGCGCGTGTCCGATCTGCCGCAAGAAGACGACACACATATTTCTCGCCGGGTCTTTCGTTTGCGTCGAGTGCTTTCCCGAGGTCGGCGCGAAGGCGCTCATTTCGGGAACAGCACGAACACAACCGCGTTCTTGATGCCGCTGCTGGTAATGGCTGACTGCATCTGAGTTACTCGGGGTGCAACGAAAGTTCTCGGAGCGCGTTGCCCGCTTAGGGTCGGAAGGACCCTTTAAAGTGCCAGTTGAATTGGACGCTTCCGAGCTACAGGAATTGAAGGCTCGGTTTGAGGAACTGTGCCGTCGAGAACCGGCACCGCCTTTTGGCGAAATGTTTGACGAACCCACTCGGAGAAGGATGGGCGCCTATATTGGACGTCTCGTTAGCGGGCGCAAACAGACGTCCTCAAAAACATGAAGTCGTTCTGCCGCATCGCGTCCGCAAAGTGACTATGCCTGACGAACTAGGCGGCGAGAACGCTGCGCACTTCGCGCTGCGCACATTCATCGCAGGCGAAGGTGTAGAGGTCGCGCACCTCGGTATCCCATTCGATGCCGGACAACAGCATCGTGCGTTTGCAAGCGGGACAGCACGGCGGATTGGCGTTGCTGTCGGCAATCGATTCAGATCTGTGCATGGCTCACCATGCGCCGGTTGGCGAGAATGTCCTAACGAATAATCGGATGCGCGGTGCTGGAACCAGTCGCGAACTGCTCGCAGGTAGCTTCATTTACCGCTTCTGCGGCTTACCTTGTTTATCCCGGTTCGTCGTGCTATATATCCGTCATCGATTTTCGGCCGATTGATTTGGCCCGCCGCGCTCAGTGCGCGCCTGACTGATGACCTTGTCCCAAAATTGAATCTACGCTCCGCGCGTTTTGCGCAAGCGATCACCTATGGAAAAGGTTGTTATGTCACAAGGCAAAGTAAAGTGGTTCAACTCGCAGAAGGGCTTCGGATTCATCCAGCCCGACGACGGTTCAACCGACGTGTTCGTTCACATCAGCGCGGTCGAACGCGCCGGAATGCATAATCTTAATGAGGGCCAGAAGCTCTCGTATGAGTTGACGCAGAACCCCAAGAACGGCAAGTCGTCCGCGGAAAACCTGCAGGCGCTTTAACGAACAGGCCATTGACCTCGACCACGGATGTACTGGCGAGGACTGGTTTGCGCCCGCGCTCGGGAAACTGAGCGCGGGTTTGTTTTTGCTCATTCTCCGAATGGCAGCGGCGGAAACGACGGAATGAGAGCGATGTTTGGCCACGCCTTATATTGGCTCGGTTTCGTTCTGGCCCTCGTTTGGGGGCTTTTCTTCATCGGCGAAGGTGTCGAGGACCTCATGCGAGGAGAGCTGGATGTTGCAGCATTAGCCCTGATCGGTGCTGCCCTTATCTGGGGTCTTGGTTATGGGGCACGATGGGCGATCGCGGGGCGCTGATTGCCGGGCCGGAATAGTGCTGGTCTTTTGCGCCAATTGAGCGCACTACCGAAGTCTTGAATACTTTTTTTGACAACGACAATGATTTTTCAGTCGTCGTGAAGCTACGCGAGCGACCGCCGCGCCCATGGCGCTGGGAAATCTATCGTGCGGGCCGCTTGAGCCCCGTAATGCAATCGACAGACGCCTATCAATCTGCCGGTATGGCGCACAAACTCGGACAACGGGCGCTCAAATTGTTTTTGAGCGAATGCCCGCCGGAGTGATGAGAGAGATTGCGCCATGTCGAAGTTCAATTATCTCGCACCCGCCGTCCTTTGGCCAAGTCCTTCCGTCGATCCAAACAATAGACGCGGAAACTATCGCCGTTTCGATACAGCCGCCGATGCCATCCGGCACGTGATCGAAGAAGTGCCCGCAACCATGTTGAGCGGCACGGTGCTGGAAACCGAAAATCGATGTTTCGGTTCAGAAGAGATACGCGGCCTATACGACGCACAAGACTATCCGCTTCAGCGCTTGCTGAACTAAGGAGAAAGTTAGTGGTCCATCGATTTCGTGTCGGCCAAACTGTTTTCTTTACCTCTCGGATGCCTGGTTCAAGTGGATCTGTTTTCAAGATCGTTCGACCAATGCCAATCGACCGGGATGATCGTCTGCGTTATCAAATAAAAAGTGCCACCGAAGCGTTCAGCCGGATCGTTGAGGAGCATGATCTTACGCTCGAATGATCTCGCGCATTGGGGTGAGCATAGGCGCTCAAGTGCGTCCTTCACTTCTCAGTGGGAATGACATATGCTTCGGGTAATGAGCGGGAAGTTCGTCGGCTCGATTGACGAGTGTAATGGTCAGTTCGTCTGGTCAATTACATTGGCCGACCCGACGCTGCCATCCGACCAAGCTTCCGTTGCTGAGGGCAACAACTCCACGATGGAGGAGGCTGTGATCTTTACCTATCGGGCGCTCGCGAAAGCTATTGCGGCCCATGGTGGTCATCAGTTTTCCCAGTAGCACGGACGGATACGCGGTACTGGCACGCGGAGTTGCCTTTTAAAATCACCTCCGCCCTCAGGCTATCGAGGCCAAGACAACCGTAAGCGCCCATCCGAAAATCGAAATAATCCCAGCCACCCGGCGCTGGCTGGGCGTTAGTCCGCGCTCTGCTCCGCCAACCCCAAGCCAAGTGACATAGGCGGTCGTGAGCAGCACGATAAGGACGACAAACTTCAGGATATTGTTCACTTCGCGCTATTCTTGCGGAATCGCGCTTTTACATTTGAAGGTGAAATAAAAAATCCTTCTACCATTGTAATTTTGAATCGGCACACAATATTACCAATGTACTTGGAAAATATTTTTCAGGTCTTTTCGAGGGAAATACAATGACAAATGTTCCGGTGAACTCCAATGAAGCCCCGAAGACCCCCGTTGAAGGTGCCCCTGCCAAGCCCGCCCAGCAGGACCAAGGCAATCAGCCGTCAAAGCCTTCCGAGCAGCAGAAGTAAGCCTCGTGGCTTCATAGACACGCTGTGTCGCAAGGGGAGCCCGGCAACTTCGCCGGGCTTTTTTGCCCTCGACCGCTGGGAAAACGAAGGCGGTTCACCGAAGAATGGAAGCTGACAATGAAAGAACGCAGGTTTGCCCGCGTGATTAGGCTGCCTTCCACGCTGCAACTGAAGCATCAGATTTTACGAGATCGATTTGAAGAGGCGGAAAAACAGGCCCGCCTCAATAACGCCCCTAGGCAAGATACCCGCCGCTCGATTGAGAGCCCGGCACCATGAAGAAGATGAGCCTCTACCCACCCCATTGGGTGACAGCAACTCTCGCGATCATCGTGATTTTTATCGCGATGTACGTTTTACGAGTGGACGGGCCGACCTTCACCTCCGGCGCTCAGCTTTTGCAAAACGCCGATTAGCCACTCGCGACTTTTCACCCCGGCAGGAGGCTTCGATGAGTCGATGGTTTGTGCCGCCGATTGTCATCCCCATAGCTTTGGGGATCGCGATCTTGGCAATGGTCTTGCGCCTCTAGTCAGAACACCGCGCCTGGCCTTGGCCAAGCACGGTCAGAGCGGTTGACATACAGCCAGCTCGGAGGCCGCTCCAAAAAGGGCGGCCTCTTTTGTTGCCGGATTGATCGGCCGAAATTCTCATTAAAAATCAGTGGAAGTCCGTGGGGGCAGCTTAAATCTCTGAAGCCGTGTCTTTTATAGACGTCGCCCCTGGGCACCATTTTAACCGTTCAGCAACCGCGACGATCAATTGTCCCGCTATGGGAACATCCCATTGGCCCGGAAATATGCGCATCGCGGCCGCGGTCATCGCGGCGGCATGGGTGCTGCTAGTTGTCGGCGACAAGATCTTCGCCGGTGAATCGGCCGGGCGTGCCGAGTGGCGGAAGAATTATCATCGCCCGGCTGAGATCCCGTTTCCGAAAAGCAATCCCTACTCCGACGCCAAGGTGAAGCTCGGCAAGATGCTGTTCTTCGATCCGATCTTGTCCGGATCGAACGTGCGCTCCTGCGCCACCTGTCATAACCCGGGCCTTTCGTGGGGTGACGGTCGCGGCCTCGCGCTGGGCGAAGGCCAGAAGCCGTTGCCGCTGCGCAGCCCGACTTTGCTCAACGTCGCCTGGGTCCCCAAGCTCGGCTGGGACGGCCATTTCCGCAATCTCGAAGCGGTGGCGATGGGCCCCATTGCCGGCGCCACCAACATGAATCTGCCGGAAGCTGAAATGATCTCCCGGCTCAACGCGATCACCGGCTATGTCGAAGCCTTCCGTTCGGCGTTCGGCGAAGGCGGAGTTACACGCAAGAACATCGAACTCGCTCTCGCGACTTACCAGCGCACGATTGTCTCGCCGGAAGCGTCGTTCGACCGCTGGATCGCGGGCGACGAAAAAGCCATCAGTGACGCGGCCAAACGCGGCTTCGACCTGTTCAACAGCAAGGCGAATTGTGCGGCTTGCCATAGCGGCTGGGCTTTCACGGACTCGTCATTCCACGACATCGGCACGGCCTCCAAGGATGACACCGGCCGCGGCAAGCTGTTTCCGACTTCAGTGAAATTGCAGCACGCGTTCAAGACGCCGACGCTGCGCGACGTCGCGCGCCGCGGCCCGTACATGCACGACGGTTCGGTGGCATCGCTCGAGGCGGTGATCGACCTTTACAATCGCGGCGGCATAGATCGGCCGAGCCGGTCGGAAGACATTCATCCGCTTAATCTGACGAAAGACGAGAAGGCCGATTTGATCGCCTTCCTGCGCACGCTCAACAGCGCGGCGGAGCCGTATCCGCTGCCGGTCTTGCCGCGCTGAAAAAAGTCTAGAGAATCACCGGCAGCGCGCAGCCGATCGCTGCGAAACCGCCAAGCAGCATAAATCCCGCCGCCGCTTCCATTGTCTCGGTGCGAACAGTCGCGCGTTCCGCCAGGCGCGCGAGCGCGCTGCCGAGTGCGATTGTGAAGAGACTGAAGCTGGCCGCCATGAAGTTCCCTCCGCGCGCATGCCGCGCACGTGTGGAACTCTAGGGACGAATGCTTGCGGACCGCCTCAAAAAATCCCGAAAATTCTAATCACTCACGGTGCCCTGCCTCAAAGGTTAACCACGTCTTAAGATTGATTAACCGAGGTCCTAAGAAATCTGGTAAAAGCTTAGTTATTCCAGTGCGCTGGGGCGGGCGGCAGAACTGGACCGTGAAGTTGCGTTGCGGGTGGGAGGCTTCTGGAAATGACCGGGTCGTTGAGGCGACTGCCGCTGCTGGCAGCGTTTCCGCTTGGCTTTATGGTTAACGCTCTGTGTGCCGGTGCAGCAAGCGCTCACGTCAAATGGTTCTGCGCTTACGACGTTGCGGGCCAGCCGCGCGGTCTCGAAAACGTGCTGTGCACCGACTTCGAGGTGTTGTTCGGCCTCACCTTGATGACGTTGATGGCCGGCGGCCTCCTCGAAGTGACCGAGGTCGGCATCGCGATGCTGCGCGCGATTGAGCGTGCGACGACCTGGGTTCGCGAAAATATCGAGATGATTTTTCGCGCCTGCACGGCGTTCTTCTTCATTTCGATCTGGGCGATCGGCGGCATTCTGCTGACGCCGGAGCTCAAGACATCGTCACCGCTGATCGGCGCGATTCAACTCGGCATTGCCGCCGGCATGCTGTCACGCCGCACGATGCCGCTGTCGGCCGCCGGTATCTTCGTCCTGTTCGGCGTCGGAATCTGGAATTACGGCGTCTTCCATCTTGCCGATTATCCGGTGTTCCTCGGCGTCGCCATCTATCTGGCGCTGACCGGTCTGCAAAAAGATCTGTTCGGTTTTCGCGCCCTCGACATCGTGCGCTGGACCGCCGGCGTCACCCTGATGTGGGCGTCGGTCGAGAAGTGGGCTTACCCGGAGTGGTCGTTCCCGCTGTTCGCGTCGCATCCGGAAATGGCGCTCGGCTTCACACCGGAGTTCTTCATGCGCTCGGCTGGATCGGTTGAGTTCGCTCTGGCGTTCTCGCTGATCTGGACGCCGCTGGTGCGCCGCGTCGGCGCAACGATCCTCACGGCGATGTTCGTCAGCGCCGTTGCCGAGTTCGGCAAAGTCGACCTGATCGGTCACACTCTGATCGTCGTGGTGCTGCTCGGCATCGTCTCGGAGAGCAACGTCAAGCGTGTCGAAGAGTTGAAGACGTCGTGGATGATCCCGGCTGCCTATGCGGCGTCGCTGGCACTCTTCCTGACGCTCTACTACCTCGGCCACGCCGCGCTCTACGGCACGTCGATTACCTGACGCGCTATTTGACGTGGACGACGAGCTTCATCTTCGGATGAATCGCGCACAGCACGTCGAAATCGCCGGCGACCGGGAATGCGATGTTGGTCTTGCTGCCCGGCTCCTGGTCGCCGGAATCGAATTTGAAATTGTCTGAATCGACGTAGGCGTGATGCCGCAGATCGGCGTCATCGTTGATCATCTGCACGCTGTCACCCTTCTTGATGGTGATGGTGCCGGGGCGGAATTCGCGGCCCTTTTGCGAGATCACGAACTGCGACTGGGCCAGTACCCCGAGCGTCCCGAACGCCATCAGGGTCGCCGCCAGTGCGAGGCCGAGGGGCCATCGCTGCGCCCGGAAACCTTCGCTTAACCGCATTTTTCCCTCGCCGAGATGCCGGCGCGGAGGGTGGCGGTCCGCGGTTAACGCCCCGTTAACGAACACTCCAAGTTTGGCGCCCAACTCAAGCGGCCTTAACGCCGGATCGCTAGCGTTGATCCCTGAAAAACGGGGTGGTTTCCGAGTATGTTGGCGAAAACCGACAGGTCGCCTGAGCTGAGCGAATTGGCACCGTGGCGCCAGATGGCGTCGCGGGTCAGCGCATTCTGCATGACCATTCGCGGCCGCATCCTGGTCGCGTTCCTCGTGATGAGCGTCATCACCGCCGCGCTCGGCGGTTATGCGGCATTCGGTATCCGTGATGCCGGCATCCTGGTCGACAAGACGTTCGATGAATCGCTGATGTCCATCAATTATGCGCGCGCGGCCGCGACCGACTTCGCGGCGATGCGCGCTGCCTTCGCGCGGCAATGGATCGCCAACGATCCGCAGATGCGCGAGTCGCTCGATGCCGACATCGTCAAGCTGACCAAGACGCTCGCCGATGACCTGAAAATCGCCGTGCAGCGCTCGCAATCGGTGCGTGCCGAGCGCGCGGCAGCGCAGGTGCGCGAGGCGGTCACGGCGTGGAAAACAGCGCGCGAGCGTCTGCTCGACGGCACCAAGCTCGACGTGAGCTGGGAGATTCTCGACAACTACGCCGCCAAAGTCGACGAGCAGATCGACCTGCTGATCAACTATACCGCCGGCGACGGCTTCATCTACCGGCAGACCGCCCGCGCCACGGTGACGCGCGATATCCAACTCAACATCCTGGGCACGGCGCTGGCGCTCGCGCTGTCCGCGATGGTCGCCTGGGCGCTGGCGCGCCGTATCGTCGGTCCGCTCGGCGCCGCATCGAACATCGCGCAGAAGATCGCCGCCGGGAAGCTCGACGTCGTCGTGCCGGAGGGCACCAACGACGAAGTTGGCAAGCTGCTGTCGTCGATGCGCACGATGCGCAACAACATCAAGGACATGATGGACCGCGAGGTCGCGCAACGCCGCTCGGCGCAGGCGCGGCTCGCCGACGCGCTGCAATCGTCGCAGGAAGGCGTCATCGTCGTCGATGCCAACGACTGGGTCGTGCTGGCAAACGCCAAGGCTGCCGACTTGCTCGGCGTTCAGCCCGACCTGCTGCGGCCGGGCATTCTGCTCGACCAGCTCGAACCGATGCTGCCGCACGCGCCGGAAGTCCGCGACATCCTGATGCGGCACGATGCGACGTTGCAGACGACAGGAGAGGCACAGCTCGCCGACGGCCGCTGGCTCCGCATCAGCCGCAGCCCGACCCGCGACCAGGGCTTCATCGTGTTCTGCACAGAAATCAGCCGGCTCAAGCAGCAGGAAGCCAGCCTGCGCGACAGCAACCTGCTGCTCGACGCCGCGCTCGAGAACATGTCGCAGGGTCTCTGCCTCTACGACGGCCAGAATCGGCTGCAGGTCGCAAACCGGCGGTTCTTCGAAATCTTCAAGCTGCCGCGCGGCAAGATCAAGCCGGGAGCCAGCTATCGCGAGGTGCTCGAGTTCAGCATCGCGCTCAATAGCCATGTCGGGAAATCTATCGAGCAACTGCTTCAGGAGCAGCGCGAATATCTTCAGGAGGGCCTCAAGGGCGCGCACTTCATCGAACTGGGCGATGGCCGCGTCATTTCCTGCAACTACAGCGCCACCGCGGATGGCCGCTGGGTCGCTACTTATGAGGACGTCACCGAGCGCCGCCAGGCGGAAGCCAAGATCATGCACATGGCGCGTCATGACGCGCTGACCAACCTGCCGAACCGGCTGTTGTTTCACGATAAGATGCAGCAGGCGCTCAATTACGGCGACTCGCTCGCCGTGCTGTTCCTCGACCTCGATCGCTTCAAGAGCGTCAACGACTCGCTCGGTCACTCGGTCGGCGACGCGCTGCTGGTCGCGGTGACTGAGCGGCTGCAAAGCGTGGTGCGCGGTGTGGACACTGTCGCCCGCCTGGGCGGCGACGAGTTCGCGATCGTTCAGAACGGCGGCCGGCCGACCGACGCCACCGAGCTTGCCAGCAAGATCATCGAGGCGCTGTCACAGCCGTTCGAGGTGCTCGGCCATCAGGTCAATATCGGCACCAGCATCGGCATCGCGATGGCGCCGGGCGACGGCCGCGAGCCCGATCAGCTTCTGCGCAACGCCGACATGGCGCTCTATCGCGCCAAGGCGGAGGGGCGCGGCAGTTACCACTTCTTCCAGCCGGAGATGGACTCGCAGATGCAGGAGCGGCGCCGGCTCGAGCTCGACCTGCGCAAGGCGCTGCTCGCCGAGGAATTCGAACTGCACTATCAGCCGCTGATCGATCTGGCGACACGCGAGGTCAGTGGCTTCGAGGCACTGATCCGCTGGAATCACCCCGAGCGTGGCGTCATCCCGCCGGCCCAGTTCATCCCGGTGGCCGAGGATATCGGGCTCATCGTCCAGATCGGCGACTGGGTGCTCAAGCAGGCGTGCAACGACGCGTCGCGCTGGCCGGGCAAGCTCAAGGTCGCGGTCAACCTGTCGGCGGCGCAATTCCGCAACCCGATGCTGCCGCTCTCGATCGTGTCGGCACTGGCGCATTCCGGCCTGGCGGCGACCCGCCTCGAGCTCGAGATTACCGAGACGGTGTTGTTGCAGGACGATCAGGCGGTGCTCAACGCGCTGCACGAAATCCGGCAGCTCGGCGTGCGCATCTGCATGGACGATTTCGGAACCGGCTATTCGTCGCTCAGCTACCTGCGCAGCTTCCCGTTCGACAAGATCAAGATCGACCGCTCCTTTATCAAGGAGCTCGGCAAGGAGCAGAACGACTGCCTAGCGATCATTCGCGCCGTCACCAAGCTCGGCGCCAGCCTCGGCATGATCACGACCGCGGAAGGCGTCGAGACCAAGGAGCAGCTCGAAATCCTGCGCGCCGAAGGCTGCACGCAGGCGCAGGGCTACCTGTTCAGCCGCCCGCGGCCCGTCGTCGAAATCCCGGAATTGCTGCGCCAGCTCAAGCCGCGCGTCCACGCGGCCTGACGGTTAACCTCAGGTCGCCAATGCCGGCTTGAGGTGGCGCTTTCTGCGCCGCTGAAACAGCAGGATGATCGCCAGCAACGCCACCGCCGGGATCGCAAACCAGTAACGGCTCGGCCGCTCGGCTGGCGTCAGAACCGCCGTCACGCGGTCGCCGGGCGCGAGGCCGTATTTCGACGCCTCGCTGCCGAACTTGACGGTCTGCACCATCGTGTCGTTGCCCGTTGCGGCGATGCCCATTCCCGCGCGTTGCAGGCGCTCGCGCCCACTGCCTTCGCCGCGCATCGTGAGCCGCACCAGCTTCTCGACGTCGGCCCCGGCGCGCGACTGGCTCTCGACCCGGAAGCGCAAGGTTTGATCGGTCGGCAAGGACTCCGCCACTTTGAGCAGCTCCGATGCGGGCTTTGCGATGAACGGCGCTTCGAATCGGTCGAGCCAGAAGCCGGGCCGGAACAGCGTGAAGCAGATCAGCAGCAGCGCGATGGTTTCGTACCAGCGGTTTCGCGTGATCAGCCAGTTCTGGGTCGCCGCAACGAAGCAGCCCATGGCGACGATCGAGCAGGCAACAACGAGGAAGAAGTTGAGCGCGCTGCCGATGTCGATCAGCAGCAGCTCGGTGTTGAAGATGAAAATGAACGGCAGCAGGCCGGTGCGGATTTCGTACCAGAAGCCTTGCAGACCGGTCTTGATCGGGTCGGCGCCCGATATCGCCGCCGCCGCGTAGGCGGCCAGTCCGACCGGCGGGTGAACGTCCGCCATCAGGCCGAAATAGAAGACGAACATGTGCACCGCGACCAGCGGAACGGCGAGGTCGTTCTGTGCGGCCACCTCGACCAGCACCGGCGCCATCAGCGTCGCCACCACAATGTAGTTCGCAGTGGTCGGCATGCCGATGCCAAGCAGCAGGCAGATGAAGGCGGTGAGGATCAGCATGATCATCAGGTTGCCGCCGGAGGCGGTCTCGACGATCTCCGTCATCACCAGGCCGATGCCGGTGAGCGCCACCGTGCCGACGATGATGCCGGCCGCCGCGGTCGCGATGCCGACCGAGGTCATGTTGCGCGCCGCGCCTTCAAATGCGCTGATCAACTCGGTTCCGCCGCGGCGGGCGGGCGTAGCAAAATCCTTTTCACTGCGGAAAAATGCGATGATCGGCCGCTGGGTGACGATGATGGCGATCAGGAACACCGTGCTCCAGAACGCGGACAGGCCCGGCGACAGCTCCTCGACCATCAGGCACCAGATCAGCACGACGACCGGCAGCAGGAAGTGCAGGCCGGTGCGCGCGGTCTCGAAGAAATGCGGCACCTTGACGATCGGCTTGGACAATTCGTCTTCCGGCAGATCGGCGTGCGCGGCCTTGTACCGCATCAGGCCGAGATAAGCGGCCACCAGCAGCGCGCCGAGTACCAGACCGGCGGATCCGCCGAACACGACCTTGATCCAGCCGACCGCGAAGTAGACAACGCCGCTCAGCACAATGAGGCCGCAGATCGTCATGATGGCGCGCAGCAGCGCGTGGCTGATCGGGCCGGTGCCGGCGCGCGGCAGGCCGCGCATCCCCACTTTCGCCGCTTCGATATCGACAATGTAGAACAACGCGCCGTAGGTCAGGAACGCCGGCAGGAAGGCGTGTTTGACAACGTCGGCATAGGAGATGCCGACATATTCGGCGATCAGGAACGCCGCGGCGCCCATCACCGGCGGCATCAACTGCCCGTTGACGCCGGCCGCGCATTCGATCGCGCCGGCCTTCACCGCCGAGTAGCCGACCCGCTTCATCAGCGGGATCGTGAAGGTGCCGGTGGTCACGGTGTTGGCGATCGACGAGCCGGAGATCATGCCGGTCATGCCGGAGGCGACCACGCCGGCCTTGGCCGGGCCGCCGCGGAAGGTGCCGAGCATCGAGAACGCGAGCTGGATGAAGTAATTTCCGGCGCCGGCCTTTTCGAGCAGGCTGCCGAACAGCACGAAGAAGAACACCACGTTGGTCGACACGCCGAGCGCAACGCCGAAGATGCCTTCGGATGTCAGCCACATCTGCGAAGCGACGCGCGACAGCGTCGCGCCCTTGTGCGCCATCAGCCCCGGCAGCCAGGGGCCGGCGAAAATATAGAGCACCATGATGGCGGCGATGATCGCGAGCGCCGGGCCGACCGCGCGCCGCGCCGCTTCCAGCAGCAGGAGCACGCCAATGCATGAGACGACAATGTCGGCCGTCGTCGGCAGGCCGGGGCGCAGGGCGATGTCATTGTAGAACACGAGAAGATAAAGCGTGGCGCCGAGGCCCAGCGCCATCAGCAGCCAATCGGCGATCGGAATATAGGCGCGCGGCGACGACTTGAAGGCCGGGAACGACGCAAATGCGAGGAAGAACGCGAAGGCGAGATGGACGATGCGCGCCTGGCCGTCGTTGACGACGCCAATGTTGAGCGCATAGGGCAGGGGCGACGCGTACCAAAGCTGGAACAGCGCCCAGGCCAGCGCGGCAACAAAGACGAGTTGTTTCGTGACGCCGGTCGGTTTGCGCCCGCCGGTGTCGACGGCTGCGACCATCTCATCGAGCGCTTCGCGCGTCGCGGTGGTGTTTTTGTTGTCGGCCATTGCTTCCCCCTGATGCGAATGGAAATGGGGCGGCGTTTGCCGCCGCCCCATCGCTAAGGCTTACATCCAGCCTTTTTCTTTGTAGTACTTGATGGCGCCCGGATGCAGCGGGGCCGACAGGCCGTCCTTGATCATGTGCTTGGGATCGAGGTTGGCGAAGGCCGGATGCAGCTTCTTGAACTCGTCGAAGTTGTCGAAGGTCGCCTTCACGAGCGCATAGACGACGTCATCCGGCACCTTCGCCGAGGTGATCATCGTGGCCAGCACGCCGTACGTGGTGGTCGGGTTCGGGTTGTTGGCATACATGCCGCCCGGAATGGTGGCGACCGCATAGTACGAGTGCGCCTTCACCAGCGAGTCGACCGCCGGGCCGGTCAGCGGAACGAGCTTCGCACCGCAGGCCGTGGTCGGATCCTGGATCGCCGCCGACGGATGGCCGACGCCATAGAAGAAGCCGTCGATCTTGTTGTCGCAAAGCGCTGTGCCCTGCTCGTCGGCCTTCAGCTCGCCGGCCATCGAGAAGTCAGCCTTGGTCCAGTGCATCGCCTTGAGCAGCTCTTCCATCGACGCCAGCGTGCCCGAGCCCGGGTTGCCGACGTTGAAGCGCTTGCCCTTGAAGTCTTCGAACTTCGTGACGCCGGCTTCCTTGCGCGCGAGCACGGTGAACGGCTCCGGATGCACCGAATAAACGGCGCGGAGGTCCGGATCAGCCTTGCCCTTGAACTGGGCTTCGCCCTTGGTCGCGTTGTACTGGATGTCGGACTGCGCGAGACCGAACTCGAGCTCGCCCGACTTGATGGCGTTGGCGTTGAACACCGAGCCGCCGGTCGATTCCACCGAGCAGCGGATACCAGTCTTGGCGCGATCCTTGTTCATCAGGCGGCACACCGCGCCGCCAACCGCGTAATAAACGCCGGTGACGCCGCCGGTACCGACGGTGACGAACTTCTGCTGCGCTGCTGCCGGCGTCTGGAACGCCGCCAGCGAGAGCAGGCCGGCCGTCACGAGGCCGGTGGCTTTGGTCAGATGCTTCATTTCTTCTCCTCCGTTATTTTTTAGACTTACACACCGCGAAGCTCAGTCCGGATTGCAGCCCGTCGCGGCGGCGACTGCAAGCCGGGAATCGTTACGCCGCGGTCGCGGCGTCGATCGCATCCCCCAGGCGCTCGACCACGGTATCGATCGCCGCATTGTCGATGATGAACGGCGGCGCCAGCAGCACATGGTCGCCGCGTACTCCGTCCACGGTTCCACCCATCGGATAGACCATCAAGCCGCGGTTCATCGCTTCCTGCTTGATCCTGGCATGCACTTTTCGCGCCGGATCGAAAGCCTCCTTGGTCGCGCGATCCGCCACAATCTCGACGCCCTGGAACAGGCCGCGGCCGCGCACATCGCCGACGAACGGATGATTGCCGAACCGCTCCTGGAGACGCCGCATCAGGTAGCTGCCCTGCTTGCGGACATTCGCGAGCAGGTCGTTGCGGCGGATAACTTTCTGCACGGCAAGGGCCGCCGCGCAGGCCAGCGGGTGGCCGGTGTAAGTATGGCTGTGCGAGAAGGCGCCGGAGCCTTCGGCGATCGCCTTGAACAGTCTGTCGTGCAGCAGCAGGGCGCCGATCGGCATGTAGCCGCCGCCCAACCCCTTCGCGATCGCGATCATGTCGGGGACGATGCCGTCCTGTTCGCAGGCGTAGAGCGTGCCGGTGCGGCCCATGCCGCACATCACCTCGTCGAGGATCAGCAGGATGCCGTGGCGGTCGCAGATCTCGCGCACCCGCTTGAAGTAGCCCGGCACAGGCGGTACCGCGCCGAGCGTCGCGCCGACTACTGTTTCGGCCGTGAAGGCGATCACGTTCTCGCCGCCGAGCTCCTCGATCTTGGTCTCCAGTTCCTGCGCCAGCCGCTCGCCATAGGCCTCAGGCGTCTCGTTCGGCAGCTTCTCGCGGTACTCATAAACCGGCGAAACATGGTGCGTTTCGATCAGCAGCGGCGCGAACGGTGCGCGCTGCCGCTCCCGCCCGCCCACCGCCAGCGCGCCGGCGGTGATGCCGTGATAGCTCTGCCGCCGCGCGATCAGGTAGCGCCGCTGTGGCTGGCCGATCTCGACGAAATACTGCCGCGCCATTTTGAGCGCGGCCTCGATCGCCTCCGAGCCGCCGCTCACATAGAAAACATGGCCGAGCCCCTTCGGCGCATGGGCGATCAGGTCGTCGGCGAGTTCTTCGCCGGCCTGCGAGGTGAAGAAGCTGGTGTGGGCATATTCGAACTTGTCGAGCTGCGTGCGCATCGCGGCAAGCACATCGGGGTGCGAATGGCCCACACAGGACACCGCAGCGCCGCCGGAAAAGTCGATGTATTCCTTGCCGTTCTGATCGCGGATCGTGATGCCGTTCGCCGAAACGGCGGTCGGGTAATTGTGAGCGATCGAGCGGTGCAGAACGTGAGTCATTTTCGGCGGCGTCCTTTATGCGGAATAACGTAGGTATCGAAGGTGGCGAGCTGGTCTTCGCTGGATTCAAGCGCGGCGAGGGCTGAGGGGCCGTGGCGCGCCGCCACCAAGGCGGCCAGACATTCGACCGCGGTGAAGGCCGGCGCCATGGTGTGGAAGAAAGACGGCGTGTCGGTCTGCACGACGATCACGTTGTCTGCGAGCGGCGACAGCGGCGACAGCTCGCTGTCGGTGATCGCGACGACTCGTGCGCCGCGCGCCTTCGCATATTTCACTGCATCGACTGTGTGTCGCACGTAACGCCGCACCGAGATCGCGAGCAGAACATCGCCCCGCTTGATGCTGCGTAGCACATCGATGCCGCTCGCGCCCGCGCCATCAACCAACACGGAATTTGATCCGAATAATGAACGAACGTAATGAAAGATGTAGGCGACCGAGAAAGCCGAGCGCAAACCGAGACAGAACACGCGATCGGCTCGCGCGATGGTGTCGGCCGCCGCCGCAAACCGTTCGACCGAGCCGGGTCCCGACAGATTTTGCAGATGCTGCGTGATCGCCGCGAAGATATCCTGCGCCAACGCCGCGTCGCCTTCGCGGTCGCGGCGCGTCACCAGTTCCTCGGCACGGCCGCGATAGCTGTCCGGCCGCCGCCGCACCGCATCGGCGTAGAGCTTGCGTACATTGTCGTAACCGGAAAGGCCGAGCCGCTGGGCGAGGCGGGTGAGCGTTGCCGCGGTCACGCCGGCGCGCTTGGCCTGCTCGCGCGTCGACAGCAACGCGACGTCGTCCGGATGATCGATGACCCAGCGCGCCGCTTCGCGCAGTTGCGGCGACAGTCTCTCGTAGCCGGCCCGCAGGCGGCCGTTGAAGGAGGGCAGGTTCATCGGCCGAAACGCTAGCAATGTATCAAACGTTACAAAACAGGAAATTTGACCTGTTTGTTACATTTAGATTCACAAGCAAAACCATCTGGTTAGGGGGGGGGGTAAGGAGTGATCGGCTAGGCCGCGTCGCGCTTGTCGCCGAGCAGGCCGGCCGCGATCAACGCCGCGCGGATGCGTTCGATTTCCGCGCGCCCGATCTTCACTAGCGGCGGCCGCACCACCGCACGCGGCAACTTGCCGAGCAGCACCAGCGCTTCCTTCATGCGGTTGTGCATGTCAACGAACGGATCGGCATAAAACACGTTCACGGTCGGCAGGATGCGGTCATTGAGCCGTTGCGCTTCCGCGAGATTGCCCGTCTGCACCGCGCGGAACAGCTTGGCCTGCAAGTCGGCGATCACGCTGCCGGAGCCCGACAGCAAGCCGTTCGGCCCGAGCACCAGCGACGACAACAACCACGCACTGTGCGTGGTCAGCACGTTCACCGGCCTCGGCAGGCTTTGCAGCGTGCGGGTGTGCCATTCGTGGTGTGGCACGTTGTTGATCCAGTCCTTGATGGCGCGGATCGACGGCACCTCCTCAAGCAGCTTGAGCAGCGTCTCCTTGGCGTAGCCGGTGGTCGCCATCGGATACTGGAACACGATCAGCGGCAGGTCGGTGGCGTCGGCGATCCGCTTGAAATGTGCGACCACCATGTCGGCGGAGGCGCCGAGCATGAACGGCGCCGGCGGAAACACCAGCAGCGCGGAGGCGCCGCCGGCGGCCGCCATCCTGGCGAGCCGTGCCGCTTCGAGGCTGCCGTCGGCCCAGATGCCGTTCACCAGCGGCAGTTTGTCGCCAACTTCATTCCCGGCGATGTCGAGCACGTGTTTCTGCTCGTCGAACGAGCACGAGCTCACTTCGGTCGAGTGCGCGTTGATTGTGATTGCCGACAAGCCTTCCACCGATGCGACGTCGCTCAGGTGGCGGCGGAAATTCGGCTCGTCGATCGAGAGATCGGTCTCGAACGGCAGGATCACCGCCGGGATGACACCATGGGGGACGAAGCTTTTGTGCCGGGGCATGTGCGCCTCCTATTGCGGCTTCTCGTCGTCGGTCACCGGGGAGGTTACCACAAGAAAGACGAGGTCGCTGGTGCCGGTATTTTCGATCGAATGGACGATGCCAGGCGGCAGATAGATGAAGTCGTGCCGCCGCACCACATGGTCCTTGCCGTCAATGTGCATCAGGCCTTCGCCCTCGATCACGTGATAGACCTGCTCCTGCACTTTGTGACTGTGCTTTTCGACGTAAGCCTTCGGCTGGTACATCGAGATGCGGTAGTCGATGTGCTTGGAGCCCGCCGTTTCCGGCATCACCAGCGGCTTCGACAGCGCGCCGCCGAAGTGGTTGGGAAATTCGTGCCACTTTACTTCGGCGATGTTGCGGATGAAGGCCTTGCGTTCGGTCATGGTCAGTTTGGCGGTTGCATAATCCGGCGGGAAATTTAACCCTATCGCGCACGGGCCGCCAAATGGCGCGGTTTCCGCGGGTGAAATGAAAAGGGAGACCAGCGTGGCGACCAGACGGCTCGGCATCATCATGAACGGGGTCACCGGCCGCATGGGCACCAATCAGCATTTGGTGCGCTCGATTTTGGCGATCCGGAAAGAGGGTGGCGTCGCGCTGCCGAATGGTGACCGCGTGATGCCGGACCCCATCCTGCTTGGCCGCAACGCCGACAAGCTCGCCGCGCTGGCCAAGGAATATGGCCTCGAGCGCTGGAGCACCGATCTCGACAAGGCGCTGGATAATAAAGACGACGAAGTTTTCTTCGACGCCGCCAGCACGCAGCTACGGCCCGATCTGCTCGAGCGGGCCATCAACAAAGGCAAGCACATCTATTGTGAGAAGCCGATCGCCGATACTTACGAGCGCGCGTTGAAGGCGGCGAAGCTCGCGCGCGCCAACAAAGTGAAAAACGGCGTCGTGCAGGACAAGTTGTTCCTGCCCGGCTTGCGCAAGATGAAGGCGCTGCGCGATGCCGGCTTCTTCGGTCGCCTCCTCAGCGTGCGCGGCGAGTTCGGCTACTGGGTGATCGAGGGCGACTGGGGCCCGGCGCCGCAGCGGCCGAGCTGGAATTACCGCACGAACGATGGCGGCGGTATCATCCTCGATATGCTGTGCCACTGGCGCTATGTGCTCGACAACACGTTCGGCGCGGTGAAGGCGGTGAGTTGCCTTGGCGCCACGCATATTCCGAAGCGCGTCGACGAGAACGGCAAGACCTACGAGGCCGACGCCGACGATGCGGCTTACGCCACCTTCCAACTTGAGGGAGGCGTCATTGCGCACATCAATTCATCGTGGACAGTGCGCGTACGCCGCGACGATCTCGTCACGTTTCAGCTCGATGGCGTGCTCGGCTCGGCGGTGTGCGGCCTCACCAAGTGCTGGTCGCAGAGCCGCGAGAAGATGCCGCGCCCGGTGTGGAATCCGGACGTGCCGCAAACCATGAATTTCTTCTCGCAATGGGATGAGGTCGATGCCCGCAAGACATACGACAACGGCTTCAAGATTCAGTGGGAGGATTTCATCCGCCACGTTGCCGCCGACGCGCCGTGGAAGTTCGATCTGCTGGAAGGCGTCAAAGGCGTGCAACTTGCCGAGCTTGGGCTGAAGAGCTGGCACGAGCGGCGCTGGCTCGATGTGCCGGAGATCAAACTCTAGCGCGCGATCCCGAAAAGTGGGCACCGGTTTTCGGATAAGATCGCGCGCGAAAGGAACAAAGTAATGGCGACGTTGTCCCTGCCGACCGCGAGCGGAAAGACCGAGCGCTATACCACCGGCGAGCCGATCGTGTTCGCGCGCGGGAAGCAGCCGAAATTCAACCGCGTCGCTTATGCCGCCGCCCACGTCGTCGCCAATCCGCTGGCCGATGTCGATCCCTGGCTCGACACCGCGATAGACTGGGACAAGACCATCGCGTTCCGTCATTACCTCTGGGATCTCGGTCTCGGTGTTGCCGAGGCAATGGACACCGCGCAGCGTGGCGGCGGGCTCGACTGGCCGGCCGCCAAAGAACTGATCCGCCGCGCGCTGGAAGCCGCGAAAACCCGCCCCGGCGTGAAGATCGCCTCCGGTGTCGGCACCGATCATCTGGTGCCCGGCGACGGTGTGAAAATCGACGACATTATCCGCGCCTACGAGGAGCAGGTCGAAGCCGTCGAGGCGATGGGCGGCGGGATCGTTCTGATGGCGAGCCGCGCGCTGGCCGCCGCGGCGAAAACGCCGGACGATTACGCCAAGGTTTATGGCCGCATCCTGTCGCAAGTGCGCGAGCCCGTCATGATTCACTGGCTCGGCGAAATGTTCGATCCGGCGCTGGCCGGTTACTGGGGCTCGGCGGACCACAAGGCGGCGATGGACAATTGCCTCGGCATCATCCGTGACCACGCCGCCAAGGTCGACGGCGTGAAGATTTCGCTGCTCTCGAAAGAGAAAGAGATCGAGATGCGCCGCCGCCTGCCAGCCGGCGTGAAGATGTACACCGGCGACGACTTCAACTACGCGGAGTTGATCGCCGGCGACGAGGAAGGTTATTCCGACGCACTGCTCGGCATCTTCGACGCTATCGCGCCGGCCGCGTCCGCCGGTCTCGCCAAGCTCGCCGACGGCGATCTGCAAGGCTTCCACGGCATTCTGGAGCCGACCGTCCCGCTGTCGCGTCACATCTTCAAGGCGCCGACACGCTTCTACAAAACCGGCGTGGTGTTCCTCGCCTGGCTCAACGGCCTCCAGGATCACTTCATCATGGTCGGCGGGCAGGAGAGTGCGCGTTCGCTTCTCCACCTCGTCGAGCTGTTCAAGCTCGCAGACAAGGCTCGCGTGCTGCACGACCCCGACAAGGCTGCGGCCAGAATGTCGTCGCTGCTCGCGATGCACGGCGTTGCCTGATGCAAGGTCCTCAACTTGGCGCGGGCCTTTCGCTCAATCTCGCCACCGTGCGCGAGCAATATAATGTCATCGAGGCTGCGGAGGCCTGCGCGAAGCACGGCATCCGCGCGGTCGATCCGTGGCGCGATCAGGTCGCCAAGGTCGGCCTCTCCGAAGCAGTGAAGGCGACCAAGGGCAACGGCCTCACCGTGACGGGCTATTGCCGTGGCGGCATGTTCACCTCGCCCGGCGCGGTCGACGACAATAAGCGCGCGATCGACGAAGCCGCCGCGCTCGGCGCGCAATGTCTCGTCTTCGTCGTTGGCGGCCTTGCCAAGGATTCGCGCGATCTTGTCGAGGCACGGAAAGTCGTCGCCGATGGCTTTGCCGCCATCCTGCCGCATGCCCGTGCCTGCAAAGTGCCGCTGGCGATCGAGCCGCTGCATCCGATGTATGCGGGCGATCGGTCCTGCGTGAACACGCTCAAGCAGGCGCTCGATCTGTCCGATCAATTAGGTGAGGGAACCGGCGTCGCCATCGACGTCTATCATGTGTGGTGGGACCCGGAACTCGACGCGCAGATCGCGCGGGCGGGCGCGGCAAAACGCATCCTAGCTTACCACGTGTGCGACTGGCTGGTTCCCACCCGTGATCTCTTGCTGGACCGCGGCATGATGGGCGACGGCGTGATCGACCTGGCGCGCATTGGCCGCCTGATCGAGCAGGCCGGTTATCGCGGGTTCACCGAAGTCGAAATTTTCTCGGCCAATGACTGGTGGAAGCGGCCGGGCGACGAGGTGATCCGCACCTGCATCGAGCGGTTCAGCCGCATTGGCTGACGCGGCCCGTTGCACATTATTTGCCCATTAAAAAGGGGGTTGTCGCGGCTCAATCCCCGCTAGGCGGCCTCAAGGTTTGTGTATAGGCTTCCCTCAATAACAAAAACCAAATCTACCTAGGGAGGACTGCTAAGATGGGCTCAAAGCTATCTCGTCGTTCCGTTTTGAAGACTGCGGCTCTTGCTTCGACCGCGGTGCTCGCTGCGCCTTACGTGCGTGGCGCATACGCCGCCGGCAAACTCACGCTCGGCACCTGGGATCACTGGGTTCCCGGCGCCAACAACACCTTCACGAAAATTCTGAAAGAGTGGGGTGAGAAGAACAAAGTCGACGTCAGCATCGACTACATCACCTCGCAGGGCGAAAAGGACAAGCTCACCGCCGCCGCCGAAGCGCAAGCCGGCACTGGCCACGACATCATGTCGCATCGCGACTGGAACATCCGCATCCATTCGCGCGTGCTTGAGCCGCTCGACGACGTCGTCGCGCAACTCATCAAGCAGTACGGCCCGATCAGCCCGGTCGCCGAATATCTCGCCAAGGACAAAGGCACCTGGCGCGGCGTTCCGACTGCGATCGGCAGTCAGGTGAAGCCCTGCCAGTCGCGCTTCGATCTCTACAAGGAGCACGCCGGCATCGATCTGCAGGACATGTTCCCGGCCGACGAGTCGAAATACGACAAGGCGAAGACCGACAAGTGGACCTGGGATGTCTATCTCGACGCGGCGCAGAAGCTGCACAAGGCCGGCTTCCCGGTCGGCCTGCCGATGGGCCAGGCCTCGGACGCGGTCGACTGGGTCGGCGCGCTGTTCAATTCGTTCGGCGTCGTGATGGTCGATGCGAAGGACAATATCAAGGTCAACTCGGACGAGACCCGCAAGGCGCTCGAGTACATGAAGAAGCTGATGGCGGTGAATCCGCCGGAAGTTTACGCATGGGACGACGCCGGCAATAACCGCTGGATCATTTCCGGCAAGGGCTCGGGCATTATGAACCCGCCGAGCTCGTGGGCGGTCGCCAAGCGCGACAACCCGCAGGTTGCCGAGAAGATCTGGTGCCATGCGATGCCGAAGGGCCCGAAGGGTCGCTTCGTCGGCCAGTTGCCGCAGTTCTACGGCCTGTGGTCGTTCTCGAAGAACAAGTCGGCGGCGAAGGACCTCCTGCTGCACATCTCGCAGAAGGAGCAGATCGCCCAGCTCGTCGAGGCGTCGGTCGGCTACGATCTGCCGTCGTTCAAGAGCATGTACGATCTTCCGACCTGGAAGACCGTCTCGCCGCCGAACGGGGTGGTCTACAGCTACCCGCCGCGTGGTGACGAAGAGACGTCGATGTTCGGTGCGCCGGCGCGCGCCGAAGTCGGTGCCCAGATGTACAATCAGGCCATCAACACCGTGATGGTGGCGAAGGTGACGCAGGGCAACGAGAAGATCGACGAGGTCATCAAGTGGGCGGAGAAGGAACTCGAAGGCACGCTCCGCGCCTGATCGAGTCCGCTCAAGACAAACGGCATGCCGGCCCAGGTCGGCCGGCATGCCAGTCTCCTGATCCGCCAATGAGGGCTGGCCTTACCGGTCAGCAATAATTGCATGGCCGACACCGTTCAGTCCTGGACGCCGGAGGTGGGCGTAGCCGTCCGCGCGAAACGTAGCGGGATGCAGCGTCTGGTTCGCCGCCGCTCCACCGTCGCCTTCGTGATGTGCCTGCCGCTGATTTTGGTGATTGTCTGCCTGGTCGTCTATCCAGCGTTCTATTCGATCTTCCTGTCGATGCTAAACAAGGCGCAGACCCGTTTCGTCGGGATCGGCAATTTCACCTATTTGCTGTCTCGCGATGTGTTCTGGATGGTGGTCTGGCAGTCGACGATCTTTGCGTTGTCCGCCGTCTTCTTCAAGGCGCTGATCGGCCTCATTACCGCGCATCTCATCAACAATCTGCCCAGCAAGGGCCAGCGCAAGTGGCGCGGCATGCTGCTGGTGCCGTGGGTCATTCCCCTCGCGCTATCCACGCTTGGCTGGTGGTGGATGTTCGATCCGACCAACTCGGCCTTTAACTACACGCTTCGCAGTCTCGGCTTCGAGAACATCCCGTGGCTCAGCGAGCCGTATTGGGCGCGCTTCTCGGTCATCCTGGTCAACGTCTGGTACGGCGCGCCGTTCTTCCTCATCATGTATCTGGCGGCGCTGAAGTCGGTTCCCGATCAGCTTTACGAAGCTGCCGCAATCGACGGCGCCAACGCCTGGCAGAAGTTCCTCCACATCACCCTGCCGATGATGCGCAACATCATGGCGATCACCATCCTGTTCTCACTGATCGTCACCTTCGCAAACTTCGACATCGTGCAGATCATGACCGCGGGCGGTCCGCGAAACATGACGCACATGTTCGCCACTTACTCGTTCCTGCTCGGCATCCGGTCCGGCGACCTGCCGCTCGGCGCGGCGACGTCGCTGTTCATGTTCCCGATCCTGGCGATCGCGGCAGTGTTCATCTTGCGGGGCGTGCGCAAGCGCGGGAGGGAAATCGGATGACGGCAGTAACCGCAACCGGGCCGGCCGTTCGTGCCGGCCGCAAGCGATCGAGCCTCAGCCGCAGCCGGAAATGGGCGCTGTATGCGTCCTATTTCTTCCTGATTCTGTTCGCGATCTTTTTCCTGCTGCCGCCGTATTACATGATCGTCACGTCGCTGAAGAGCGACGCCGAGATGGCGCGGCTGTCGACCAGCCCGTGGATCATCGCCGACGGTGTCACGCTCGATCAGTTCAGGCTGCTGTTCACGCAGACCGACTTCCTGATCTTCTTCAAGAACACCGCGATTGTCACGGTCTGCACCGTCGTCATCACGATGATCATCAGCGTGCTGGCGGCGTTTTCGCTCGGCCGCATGAAGTTCTGGGGCTCGGGCATCCTCGCCACCGGCATCTTCCTGACCTACCTCGTGCCGGACACGCTGCTGTTCATTCCGCTGTTCCAGATCGTCAAGGCGCTCGGCCTGCTCAACTCCTACTGGGGCATGGTGCTGGTCTATCCGACGCTGACCGTGCCGTTCTGCACCTGGATCATGATCGGCTACTTCCAGTCGATCCCGAAGGAGCTCGATGAAGCTGCGCTGATCGACGGCGCCGGCCATATGCAGATGCTGTTCAAGATATTCATTCCGGTGGCGCTGCCGGGCATCATCGCGGCGACGATCTTCGCGTTCACGGTGTCGTGGGCGGCCTTCGTCTATCCGATGACGTTCCTCTATTCGGCCGATCAGCAGGTGCTGACCGTCGGCACTGTCACAAGTTTGATCAAAGCCGACGTCTATAAGTGGGGCATGCTGATGGCCGGCGCGCTGGTTGCGGCCGCGCCGCCGCTCGTCATCTACGCGTTCCTGATGGACTACTACATCGCCGGCCTCACCGCCGGTGCGACCAAGGGCTAAGACTAAAAAGAACAACAAGACCGACAACGAAGAAAAATCGGAGAGGGAACACGGCTATGGCCGAAGTTGCATTGCGTAACGTGGTGAAATCGTACGGCGAGGTCGTCGCGGTGAAGAATGTCAATCTCGACATTCCGAACCACGAATTCCTGGTGCTGGTCGGCCCCTCAGGCTGCGGCAAGTCGACGACCTTGCGGATGATCGCCGGGCTGGAAGAGATCACCGACGGCGAAATCTCGATCGGCGGCGAGGTGGTCAACGACCTGCCGCCGAAGGATCGCGACATCGCGATGGTGTTCCAGAACTACGCGCTTTATCCGCACATGACGGTCGCGGAGAACATGTCGTTCGGCCTGCGCCTGCGCAAGTTTGCCAAGAGCGAGATCAAGGCCCGCGTCGACAATGCCGCCCGCATCCTCGACATCACCGAATTGCTGGAGCGCCGCCCGAAGCAGCTCTCCGGCGGCCAGCGCCAGCGCGTCGCCATGGGCCGCGCCATCGTGCGCAACCCCAAGGTCTTCCTGTTCGACGAGCCGCTCTCGAACCTGGATGCCAAGTTGCGCGTGCAGATGCGGACGGAGATCAAGCGCGTCCACCAGAAGGTGAAAACCACGACGGTTTACGTCACCCACGATCAGGTCGAGGCGATGACGCTTGCCGATCGCGTGGTGGTCATGAACGGCGGCAAGATCGAGCAAATCGGCACGCCGAACGAGCTCTATCACCAGCCGAAAACCCGCTTCGTTGCCGGCTTTATTGGCTCGCCGGCGATGAACTTCATCCCCGGCAGGCTCGAGACCAACGGCAGCGGCCTCAAGGTCCGGCTGTCGGACAAGCTCACCATCGCGGTGCCGGAGAGCCGTGCGGCGCGCTATCGCGGCGCCTCAGGCAAGGATGTGCTGTTCGGCCTGCGTCCGGAGCACATCACCGAGACGCGCGGGCACAACGGCGGCAGCCAGGGGCAGGAGTTCGGCGTCACGCTCGACGTCGTCGAGCCGATGGGCATGGAGACGATGGTGTTCTTCAAGATCGGCGACACCGAAGTCTGCGGCCGTGTCGAGCCGACCGCGGCGAAGGGCGCCGGCGAGAGCATGCAGCTTCGCGCCAATCTCGACCATATGCACCTGATCGACCCGGCGACCAATCAGGTGATGTAGCCGCTGCACCGCTATCAAAATGAAAATGCCCGGCCTTGAGCCGGGCATTTTGTTTTTCGAGACGTGAAGGAAATCAGGTCGTCATGCCGCCGTCGATCTGGAAGGTCTGTCCGGTGTAGTAGGACGACTCGTCGGACGCGAGCCACACTGCACCTGCCGCGATCTCTTCCGGCGTGCCGAGCCGCCCGATCGGCTGACGGTCGATGAAGTCCTGCCGCACCGCTTTTGACGACTTGCCGCTCTTCTTGGCGTTGGTGGCGATGCGGTCGTTGAGCGATGGCGATTGGATCGTGCCAGGGCAGATCGCATTGGCGCGGATGCCCTTGCGGACATAGTCGGCCGCGATTGCCTTGGTCAGCCCGATCACCGCCGCTTTGGTTGCGCCGTACACGTAGCGGTTCGGCAGGCCGCGCACCGACGACGCCACCGACGCGATGGTGATGATCGATCCGCCGCCGTTCTTCAGCATCGCCGGCAGGAAGGCGTGAAGCATCCGGTGGATCGACTTGACGTTGAGGTCGAACGAGAAATCCCAATCCTTTTCCGAGCAATCGAGCACGGTGCCCTGATGCACGAAGCCGGCACAATTCATCAGGATGTCGGGCGCACCGAATTGCTTGATGGTTGCCTTGGCAAAATCATCGACTGCCTTGGTCGAGCGCACGTCGAGCGCGGCGACCTTCTTCGCTTTCTTGAGTCCCTTGAGCTTGCTCGCGTCAAGGTCGGTTGCGATCACCGTCGCGCCTTCGGCGATGAAGGCCTCCGCGATGCCGCGGCCGATGCCTTGCCCCGCCGCCGTGATGACCGCGACCTTGCCCTTCAAACGTCCTGCCATTCGTTCACTCCCGAAATTATGGCTTGCTGATTGTTTAGTGATTGTCGCGCGGCACGCCGCCGCGCTGCGCCACGCGCTGATACTTGACCGCCGGCTTGAGCACCATGCCGTCGGCGAGCTGGTCGACCATACCGCGCTGGATTTCCTGCCACGGCGTCTGGCTGGCCGGGTAATGATAGCCGCCATGCCGCTGCAGGGCGGCCCGCCGCCGGTCGTATTCCGCCTTTGAGATCAGGATGTTGGCGATGCCTTTGTTGAGGTCGATGCGGACTCGGTCGCCGGTTTTCAGCAGCGCGAGGCCGCCGCCGGCCGCCGCTTCCGGCGAGGCGTTGAGGATCGATGGCGAGCCGGAGGTGCCGGACTGCCGGCCGTCGCCGATGCAGGGTAGCGAGGTGACGCCCTGTTTGATGAGCGCCGCCGGCGGCTGCATGTTCACGACTTCGGCGCCGCCCGGATAGCCGATCGGCCCGGTGCCACGGATGAACAGCAGCGTATACGCGTCGATCTTGAGCTTCGGATCGTCGATGCGGTGGTGATAATCCTCCGGCCCATCGAACACCACGGCGCGGCCTTCAAACGCGTTTGGGTCATCCGGATTGATGAGATAGCGCTCGCGGAATTCCTCCGAGATCACGCTGGTCTTCATGATCGCCGAGTCGAACAGGTTGCCCTTGAGCACGATAAAGCCGGCTTCAGGTTTCATCGGTGTGTCGTAAGGCTTGATGACGTCGGTGTCGCCGATCTCGGCGCGCTTCACATTCTCGCCCATCGTCTTGCCATTGATGGTGAGCGCGTCTTCGTGGATGCGGCCTTTCTTGCGTAGCTCGTTCATCACCGCCGGCAGGCCGCCGGCGCGGAAATATTCTTCGCCGAGATATTTGCCGGCCGGCTGCATGTTGACCAGCAGCGGTACGTCGTGACCGATTTTCTCCCAGTCGTCGACCGTGAGCTTCACGCCGATGTGGCGCGCGATCGCATTGATGTGAATCGGCGCGTTGGTCGAGCCGCCGATCGCAGAATTGGCGACGATGGTGTTCTCGAACGCCTTGCGGGTGAGGATGTCAGACGGCTTGAGGTCCTCGTGCACGATCTCGACCGCGCGCACACCTGTCAGGTAGGCGAGCTGGCCGCGCTCTTTGTACGGCGCAGGGATCGCAGCACAGCCCGGCAGCATCATGCCGAGTGCTTCGGCCAGCGCGTTCATTGTCGAGGCAGTACCCATCGTATTGCAATGGCCGGTCGATGGCGCCGACGAGGCGACGATCTCGACGAACTCATTCTCGTCGATGCGGCCAGCCGCCAATTCCTGGCGTGCGTTCCACACGGCCATGCCGGAGCCGGAGCGTTCGCCCTTCCACCAGCCGTTCAACATCGGTCCGACATTGAGCGCGATCGCGGGAATGTTCACTGTCGCCGCCGCCATCAGGCAGGCCGGGGTGGTCTTGTCGCAGCCGGTCAGCAGCACGACACCATCGAGCGGATAGCCGTAGAGCACTTCGACGAGGCTGAGATAAGCGAGGTTGCGGTCGAGCGCGGCAGTCGGTCGCTTGCCGGTTTCCTGGATCGGGTGGCAGGGGAATTCGAACGCGATGCCGCCGGCTTCGCGGATGCCTTCCCGGACACGCTTCGCGAGCTCGAGGTGGTGGCGGTTGCAGGGGGAGAGGTCCGAGCCGGTCTGGGCGATGCCGATGATCGGACGGCCGGAGCGTAACTCTTTGCTGGTCAAGCCGAAATTCAGGTAGCGCTCGAGGTAGAGCGCCGTCATCCCGGGGTTGTCGGGATTGTCGAACCACAGTTGCGACCGTAGCCGGCGCGGTGTCGGTGACTTACGGGACGATTTCGTGGGTGAACGCTTCGACGAACTCTTGGTCTTCTTGGCCATTCCAGGTCTCCGGGGCGGGTGCCGGAGAATGCGCCGAACTCTGGTGCGGTTACAAGGTGGGTTTGTGCGCGGCTGTTAGCCGCCGCCCGCTTGGCCGCCGAGGAAAAGGCGGCCCACATCCGGATTGCGCAGCAGGTCGCCAGCCTTGCCCGCGAGCGCCAGCTTGCCGGACAGCAGCACATAGCCGATGTCGGCGAACTCCAGCCCCTTCTTGGCGTTCTGCTCGACGATGATGACGGTCTTGCCTTCGTTGTGCTGAAGGTCGCCGAGGATGTCGAACACCATGTCGATGAAGCGCGGCTCGAGCCCGATCGACGGCTCGTCGACCAGCAGCACTTGCGGGTTCATCACCAATGCGCGGCTGATTTCCAGCAGACGCCGCTCGCCGCCGGACAGCACCTTGGCGGCGTGTTTTCGCCGCGCCGCGAGCCGCGGATATTTGTCGAATACTTTCTCGGCCGCCACTTTGGCCTGGGCGCGGTCCATCAGGTAGGCGCCCATCCACAAGTTCTCTTCCACCGTCATGTTGGGGAAGACCGACTTGTCCTGGAGGATGTAGGCGATGCCGGCCGTGCTGAGTTTCGCATTTGGCGCCAGGCTGGTGACCTCGCGCATGCCGCCGTCCGCATCGATCGAGATCGATCCCGAGAAAATCCGGGTGAAGCCGAAGATCGAGTGCAGCACGGTCGACTTGCCGGCGCCGTTCGGGCCGATCAGGCAGAGCGCCTGCTTGCGGCCGATCCGCAGGTTGAAGTCGTGTAGAATCTCCATGCGCCCGTAGCCGGCGCGCAGATTGTCGATCCGCAGGTGCGGCGCGTTGCCGGCCAGCGCATCGAGATCGGCAAGCGAGACATCGCGGGCGATCGCCTGCGCCTGTCGCGCGACCTCTTCGACCGAAATGACGGTATCGATATCGCCTGTCACGCGGGCGCTCGATGTGACAGCCGGCTGTTCCGACATCGCCATCAATGCGCTCCGAGATAGGCGTCGATGACGCGCTGGTCGTTCTGGATTTCGGCCGGCTTGCCGGAGGCCAGCATCTCACCGTGCGCCAGGCAGTAGATTTTGCTCGCCATGTTCATGATGACGCGCATGTTGTGCTCGATGATAACCAGCGTGATGCCGAACTGCGTGTTGGCGCGCTTGAGGCGGTCGAGCAGGCCGTTGATCAGCGTCGGGTTGATGCCGGCGGTCGGCTCGTCGAGCAGCAGGACGGTCGGCTCGTTCATCAGCGCCATCGCGAATTCGAGCAGCTTTTGCTGGCCGAACGACAGGCTGCCGGCCAGCAGGAAGCGCTTCTCGTAGAGCCCGACAAAGCCCAGCAGATGCTCGGCCTTCTCGATGACCTCCGGCTTCTCGCGGTCGAACATGTCGAAGAAGCGCGCCTTCCGGTGCGGCACCGAGATCAGCATGTTCTGCAGGCAGTCCATCTTGCCGTAGATGCGCGTGGTTTGGAACGTGCGGAGCAGGCCAAGCCGTGCAATGTCCGGCACGTGCAGGCTCGAGATTTCCTTGTCCTCGAACTTGATCGAGCCGGAGTCGATCGGGTGATAGCCGACAATCGAGTTGAACAGCGTGGTCTTGCCGGAGCCGTTCGGCCCGATCAGGCCGGTGATGCTGCCGCGCTCGACGGTGAGCGAGACATCACGGTTGGCGATCACGCCGCCGTACGACTTGGTGACGTTGTGCAGCTGGATGATGTTGTTGCCGTTCGCGCTCATTCGGCGCCCTCCGGCTGCGGCGCTAGTTTGCCGACCGGCTCTTCCTTCTTCGCCTCGCGCTGCGCCTTGTTTCCGAACGCCTGCGGGAATTTCTCGATCAGCCAGCCGGCGATGCCCTGCTGGAAGTAGACGATGGTGACGATGATCAGCAGCCCGAGCGCGATGAATTGCCAGCCGAGGAAGTAGGTCCACGTCACTTCCTTGATGGTGTGGAACACGACGGCGCCGATTACCGGCCCCCACAGCGTGCCTTTGCCGCCGAGCAGCACCATCACCACCATGAACAGGTTGAACGTGGTGGTCGGGAAGGCAATGTCGCGCGGATCGATGAAGCCGATCATGTTGCCGAAGATTGCGCCGGCAATGCCCAGGAAGAACGCCGAGATCGCCCATGCCGTGCGCTTGGTGCGCTTGGTGTAGAGCCCCATCGCCTCGGCCTTGTCCTCGTCGTCGCGGATGGCGTTGAGCGCGAGGCCGAAATTGGTCGAGTAAAGCCAGCGCAGGAAGATCAGCAGGACATAGGCGAGGCCGAACAACAGAAAGTAGAAGAACAGCTTCTGTGTTTGCGGCGCGCCGGGAAACACCGGCATCGCGATGCCGCCGGCGGCGCCGACGAATTCCCACGACGCCATCATCTCGGCCGCGGCGATTGCGAGGCCGAGCGTGCCGATGGCGAAATAGGGGCCGCGCAATCCGAGCACGATCCAGCCGGCTCCGATCGCCAATATCGCCGAGCCGATGCCGGCGGCGACGATGCCGAGCGACAACCCGGTGAAATACTGCGCGTTGCTGAAGACGATGTGCGTGGTGCGGCTGCCGGACGTGTACATCGCCACGTCGTAGAACAGGCCGATCTGCACGATGGCGCAGATGTACATGCCCGCGCCGAAGAAGAAGATGTTACCGAGCGAGTTGTAGCCCATCTGCCCGCCCAGGATGTCCCAGGTCGAGGCGAAGGTGATCATCAGCCACAGCACCGCGATCTGGTTCGAGTAGTCGGGAAACAGGAACGGCGCGACGATGCCGAGCGGCAGCATCGCCAGCAGCGTGCGTTGCGTCGCGTTTGTCATTGCACCGCCTGCCGCATCGTCATGTATTGGATCTGCCGTACCGCCAGCACCATCAGCAGCAACAGCACGATCAGCGCCTGCTGATATTCGGCGCCGAACACGAAGCCGCCGAACTGCTCGAATACGCCCATGCCGAAGCCCGCTGCGATCACGCCGGGCAGGTTGCCGATTCCGGCCGAGGTCACGATCACGAACAGGCGGATCGAATAAGTCGTCCCATAGAACGGCTGCACGTTCCATACGATCGCGACCAGCGCGCCGGCCGCGCCGCAAATCGCGGCATTGAGGCAGAAGGTGAACGAGTAGACCTTCTCGGTATCGATGCCGAGCACCCGGGCGGCGCGGGAATCCTGCGCGGTGGCGCGGATCGCCTGGCCCATCCGGCTCTTCTTCATGAACAGGATGACGGCGACGGCGAGTAGGCCCGCCATCACGAAGCCGATCAAGCGCGCCGCACTGACTGAGATCATCCCGCCGGCGAATTGCCAGGTCGGGAGATCGGCCTGCGCCGATTGCGTATCGGGTCCGAAGATCAGGTTGAGTGTCTGCTGGACGCAGATCGCGACGCCGAACGTCGCCAGCAGCGAGGTGAACAGGTCACGCCGGATCACCTTGCTGACGACGAGCCGATAGATCACCCAGCCGATGCACCACATCAGGCAGAAGGCGACCGGCACGCCGAACAGCGGATTGATGCCGAGCCGGCCGAGATTCCAGGCAACATAGCCGCCGACCATGATGAAGTCGCCCTGCGCGAGGTTCTTGACGTTCATCACGCCCCACACCAGCGCGAGGCCGTAGGCGGCCAGCGCGAAAATCGCGCCAATCAGCAGGCCGTCGATCAGCAAGCCGACATTGAGGATCGGCGCCGCCGTCAGGATCGTTATGTTGCTGAGGATTTGATCCATTCACCTATCCGCCGAATCGATGCTGGCTGCGATGCGGCCCGACGTCATCGGGCCGTAGGCGGCTGGAAAGGCGAAGCGGGCGGTTTGTGCCGCCCGCTTGCCCGGTTTCCTCAGTAGTTCGCTTCGCGCGGATAGTTCGGTTTGACCGCCGCGACGTCGAGCGGCCACACCACCTTGTATTGGCCGCCCTGAATCTGGCGAAGGATGGTGTCCTTGCCCGGATTGCTGCCATCGGCCGCGAATTTGATGCCGCCGAAGAATGTCTTCATGTCGGTCTTGGTCAGCGCGTCGCGGACCTTTTCCTGGTCGAGCGACTGGGCGCGCTTGAAGGCGTCCGACCAGACATAGACGGCGGCTGCGCCCTGCGCGACCTGGTAGGGCACGATCTTGTAGCTGGGATAGGCCGCCTTGAACTCCTTGTTGAAGTTCGCCGCCGAGCCGAACAGCGGGTCTTCCGCCTTCATCGTCTCGTCCCACTGCGTCGGGCAGAGGAAGCCGTCCGCCGCCTTCGGGAAGTCCTGCTCGACCTTGGCGGATTCGCAATGCGTGACCGCAACGATCGGCACCTGGATCTTGAGCTCGCTCATCTGCCGCGCCGCCGTCACCGCGCCTTTCTCGTGGCCGGAAATGATCAGCAGGTCCGGCTTGATCGCCTTCACCTTGGTGAGAAAGCCGGTGATGTCGTTCAGGTCTTTCGGCATGCGATCGTCGATCGCAGCCGTCATCTTGTATTTCTTCATCTCGTCGACTGCGCCCTGACGAACGTCGAGGGAGAACGCGTCGTCCTGATAGATCATTGCGATCTTCACCTTGGACGGGTCCTTGCCGGCCTGCTTGGCGTAGTGCGCTGCCATGTCGACCGCCGGGGTCACGTACTTGTCGGACGTCGCGATGATGCCGAAGTGATATTTGTAGCCCTGCGTGAACAGCGAGTTCGACGCCGCTTCACCCTGCACGACCGGAGTCTTGTATTTTTCGGTTACCGGCAGGATCGCCTTGGTCAGCGGCGAGCCGTAAGGCCCGAGCATGTACTTGACCTTGTCCTGGTCGATCAATCGTTCGACCAGCTGCGCGGCGCGCGCCGGCGTCGACTCGTCGTCGTAATACTTGACCTGGAGGTGGTAGCAATCGCTGCCGATCTTGACGCCGCCGGCATCGTTGATCTTCTTGACCGCAAATTCGTAGCCGTTCTTGGTGTTGGCGCCGTTGGCGGCGTAAATGCCGGTCGCCGACACGGCGGCGCCGATCACGATGTCCTTGCAGTCCGCGGCCTGAGCGGCCGCCGGCATCGCGGCGATTGCCGCCGTTGCCAAAGCCGCCGCAATTCCTGCCCTGTTGAGCATGTGCATTCCTCCCTTGGGTACCCTTGCCCGCCCCGGTTGGCCCGGGGTCGTCTGGATGATGTGGCATCTTAACGTGAGGGTGCGCGGCGGCACAAATGAAACAACGTCGCGGTTCTTTTGCAGTGCATTACGCGCGATTGCGCTACGCTGAACGAAACATGACGGAGTTGTAATCTATGCCGGACGCGATCGAAGCGATGCAGGCTGCGCTTTCGGAGCGCTTCGGGGAGAATTTTGCTATCGACCCGCAGCTTGCCGGACTGCCGGAACTTGCATCCATCGCTGCCCATCGCGTGCAGCGGCGCTATGACGCGCGGCCCATCGCGCCCAGCCTGCTGCGATTGTTGTGTGCCTGCGCGCTGTCGGCGCCGTCGAAGAGCGATCTCCAGCAGGCCGACATTCTGATCGTGCGCGATGCGCAGAAGCGCAAGACGATCGCGGACCTGTTGCCGGACATGCCATGGGTCGGCGCCGCGCCGGAGTTTCTGGTCTTCCTCGCCAATGGACGCCGCGTGCCGGCGCTGTTCAAGATGCGCAACCGGCCATATCCGAATGACCACCTCGACCTGTTCTTCAACGCGAGTGTCGATGCCGGGCTGGTGCTGATGAACTTCATCCGCGCCGCGGAAGCCGCCGGGCTCGGCTGCTGCCCGATCAGCGTCATTCGCGACCATGCTGCGAAGGTGAGCGCGCTGCTCGAACTGCCGGACAAGGTGATCCCCATTGCCGGCCTCTGCGTTGGCTGGCCGGCGGAGGAGGGCGGTATCAGCCCGCGCCTGCCGCTGGCGCTCACCGTCCATGAGGATCGCTTCGACGAGGGCGACCTTGCCGCGCAGATCGACGGATATGACCGCCGCCGTCATGCGCAGCGGCCGTTCCGCAACCAGCGTGATGTCGCCAAGTTTGGCGAGGCCGAGTTTTACGGCTGGTCGGAAGACAAGGCGCGTCAGTATGCGGTTCCGCAGCGCAGCGATTTCGGCGCTTTTGTCCGCGGCAAGGACTTCCATCTCGATTGAGTCGATTGAGGCGGCCCACGCGCTTTGTTAGCGTTACGCAAATGCCGGGAACACTTCAGGTTTCATTGTGGCGCGGCGGCAGTGACGGCCGCTACGTCGATTACGACGTGCCGCAGCGCGACAGCCAGACCGTGCTCGACGTCGTCACCTTCGTGCAGCGGAACATCGACGCAACTTTGTCGTACCGCTTCGCCTGCCGGGTCGGCATGTGTGGCTCCTGCGCGATGACGGTGAACGGAAGGCCGCGCTGGACCTGCCGCACGCACGTCTCGAAAGTCGCCAAGGGCGGCAAGCTGAAGATCGGCCCGCTGGCTAACATGCCGGTCATCAAGGATCTCGCCGCCGACATGCGCGAATTCTTCCAGAAATGGCAGAACGCCAAGGGCGTGTTTGCGCCTTCGAAGACGCGCAAGGATCCGATCGCGCCGATCAAGCCGGACGATCCGGCGCGCATCGCGGCGAATGCCGGCATCGAGTGCATCAACTGCGGCGTCTGCTACGCGGCCTGCGACACCGTGCGCTGGAACAAGGATTACCTCGGCCCCGCCGCGCTCAATCGCGCGTGGACGCTGGTGAATGACGAGCGCGACGCCGGACAGGGCGCGCGGCTTGCCGCCGTCTCGGCGGAAGGCGGCTGCATGTCGTGCCACACGCACGAGTCCTGCCATGAGCTCTGCCCGAATTCGCTCAACCCCACCGCGTCCATCGCCGGCCTTAAGCGCCGTGCCATGAAGGCTTATGTGCGGGGCGGAGAATGAACGCGCGTCTCTACATTCTCCAGCGCGGCACCGCGGCGATCATGGCGCCGCTCGTTTTGCTGCACATCGCCGTCATCTTTTATGCGACGCATAAAGGCCTGACCGCCGGCGATATCCTTGCCCGCACGCGCGGCAGCGTGGCTTGGGCGACATTCTACGGGGTGTTCGTGCTCGCGATTTCGATTCATGCCTCGATTGGCGTCCGCACCATCCTCGGCGAATGGCTCGGCCTGCGTGGCCGCGCCCGCGCCACCGTCGCATTCGGCTTCGGATTGCTGCTACTGATGCTCGGCCTGCGTGCCATCGCCGCCGTGGTGTTGCCATGACCATGCAGACCACCGCGCACCGCACCAACGTCTTGTGGCTGGCGTTTCTTGTGCATCGGCTGTCTGGCCTCGCGCTGGCGGTCTTCCTGCCGTTCCATTTCCTGGTGCTCGGCCTTGCCATCAGTGGCGAGGCAAGTCTCGATGGCTTCCTGCGCTGGACCGATCAGCCGCTGGTGAAATTGTCGGAAGCCGCACTTGTCGGCCTGCTGGCGGTTCACATGCTCGGCGGCTTGCGGCTCCTCACGGTCGAGAATCTCGGCTGGTTCAGCGGCCAGCGGCGCCTTGCATGGATTGCCGTCATCGTCGCGTTCATCGCGGCCTTCGCGTTTCTGATCAGCGTGTTCAAATGATCGCGCGCAGCAGGGCCGACATTCTCATCCTCGGCAGCGGCGGCGCCGGACTGTTCGCCGCGCTGCATGCCAACGCCGCCGACCCGAAACTCGACATCGTCATCGCCACCAAGGGCCTGCTCGGCAAATGCGGCTGCACCCGCATGGTGCAGGGCGGCTACAACGTGGCGCTGCATCGCGGCGACTCGATCGAGCGCCACTTCATGGACACCATCGAGGGTGGCAAGTGGCTACCCAATCAGGAGTTGGCGTGGACGTTGGTCACCCGCGCCATCGAGCGCGTCACCGAGCTGGAGAATGAGATCGGCTGCTTCTTCGACCGCACCGCCGACGGCGCGCTGCACGGTAAGGCGTTTGCCGGACAGACCTTTGACCGCACCGTGCACAAGGGCGACCTCACCGGCATCGAGATCATCAACCGCCTGATGGAGCAGGTCTGGGCGCGGCCGGGCATCCGCCGGCTTGAGGAGCATCGCGCGCTGGCGCTGATCCCGTCGAAGGACGGCGCGTCGATTTCCGGCGTGTTGCTGGCCGACATCCGCACCGGCGAATTCAAATTCATCGAGGCGAAGGCCGTGCTGCTCGCGACCGGCGGCGGCCCCACGATGTACCGCTACCACACGCCGTCCGGCGACAAGACGATGGATGGCCTCGCGATGGCGCTGCGTGCCGGCCTGCCGCTGCGCGACATGGAGATGGTGCAGTTTCATCCGACCGGGCTTTACGCCGGCCCCGATACGAGGATGACCGGCACCGTGCTGGAAGAGGGGCTGCGCGGCTCCGGTGGCTATCTGCTCAACGGCGAGATGCGCCGCTTCATGGGCGACTACGACCCGAAGCTCGAGCGCGCCACGCGCGATGTCGTCAGCCGCGCGATGTATTCGGAGATGCGCGCCGGCCGCGTCACGCCGAATGGCGGCCTCTACATCTCGATGGCGCATCTCGGCCCCGCCAATGTGCGCAAGCAGTTCAAGGGCATGGTCGAGCGTTGCGAGGATTGCGGCTTCGATCTCGCCGGCGGCCTCGTCGAGGTGGTGCCGACCGCGCACTACTTCATGGGCGGCGTGATCTGCAATGTCGATACGTCGACCGAGAAGCCCGGCCTTTTCGTCGCGGGAGAAGACGCCAGCGGCATGCACGGCGCCAACCGGCTCGGCGGCAATGGCGTCGCCAATTCGACCGTGTTCGGTGGCATTGCGGGCGACGTGATCCCGCAATGGATCGCCGCCAATCCGGCTGCCCGCACGCCGGACGAAGCCGTGATCGATGCGGAAGTTGCCCGCGCGCTGACGCCGTTCAACAACAAGCCGGGCGACATAAATGCGTTGAGAGAAAAGCTGCTCGGCCTGATGTGGGACGATGTCGGCGTCATCAGAGATCGAAAAGGCATCGACCGCGCCATCGCCGCGCTCGACGGCATTGAGGCTGAATTGCTCACGACGGGCGTCCCACAGGGCGAGCGTACCTTCAATCTCACCTGGCACGACTGGCTCAATCTGCGTTCGCTGATCGAAACCAGCCGCGTCATCGCGCTCGCCGCGCGGGCGCGCGAGAACAGCCGTGGCGCGCATTTCCGCGAGGATTTCCCGGACCCCGGCGACCTCGAAACCTCCACATTCACGGTGGCTCGTGAGGCAAATGGCAAGATTAATATGACGCACGAGCCGGTGCGCTTTACCATCGTCAAGCCCGGCGAAACGCTGCTGAAAGATCAGGTCGCTGCCGAATGATTCCGCTTGCTGCCCTCGAACGCACCGCCAACGAGTTGATGGCGAAGGCCGCCATCGAAATCCCCGAGGATTATCTCGGCGGCTTGCGCGCGTGTGCGAACACTGAGAAGGGCGACCTGTCGGCGTTCGTCATTCAAGCAATGCTGGAGAATTACGAGGCGGCCAAGGAAGACCGCCGCGCGATGTGCGGCGATACCGGTGTGCCGCGCTGGTACGTCAAATACGGCAACGACGCCCGCGTCGAGGGCGGTCCGGCCGCGCTCGAAACCGCGCTGCGCCGCGCCACCGCCAGCGCCACGCATAATGTGCCGCTGCGGCCCAATCGTGTGCACCCGCTTTGGCGCACCGATCACAACAACAATGTCGGCATCAACGCGCCGGAGATCGAATACGCCTTCCATCCCGATGGCGACTGGATCGATCTCACCACCGTCCATAAAGGCGGGCTGTTCGGTTCGGACTACCGGATGCTGTTTCCCGGCGATGGCATTGAGGGCATCAAGCGCTTCTATCTCGACACCCTGATCGGCTTCGGCAAGCGCGGGCTCGCCTGTCAGCCGGCCATCGTCGGCGTCGGGCTTGGCGGCTCCAAGGACACCTCGATGGTGCTCGGCAAGCAGGCGTCGTGCCTGCGCACCGTCGGCTCGCGCAATCCCGATCCGAAAATCGCCGCGCTCGAGGAAGAATTCAAAACGCTGGGCAATTCCATCGGCATGGGCGCGATGGGCTTCATGGGCTCGTCGATGGTGGTCGATTGCCACATCGAGGTCGGCTACTGCCACACCGGCGGCATGCCGATGTCCGTTCACATGTTCTGCCTGTCATCACGCCGCGCCACCGCGCGCGTCCACGGCAACGGCAAGGTCGAATTCCGCACCGACCCGGATTGGTTCACCGATTACAGCCGGCGCACCACCGTCGAGTGGGACGATGGCGCGGCGACCGAGGCGGCGGAGTAGGCGATGGCTCCGCTCAAGCAGGTCGAATTGAAGCTGCCGGCCTCGACCGAGGATTTGCGCAAGCTCGAGATCGGCACCGTCGTTTATCTCACCGGGCGCGTCTATACGGCGCGCGAAGGCGTTTATAAGCGCGCGGTCGAGGATGGCGCCGGGATGCCGGCGGCCAATGTCGATCTAGGCACCGCCAACTTCCATTGCTCGCCGGCGGCCTCGATCGAGCCGGATGGCACGTTCAAGGTCGGCGCGGTAACGGCCACCGCCTCGTTCCGCTTCGCCAAATGGCTCGATGGCTGGTTCAAGCTGTCGAAGTCGAACATCATCATCGGCAAAGGCGGCATGACGTCGGAGATTTATCGCGACGTGTTCGTACCGAACAACGCGATCTACCTCACCACCGTCGGCTACGGCACCGGTGCGCTGCTCGGCCGCGGCATCAAGGACGTGCCGGGCGTGTATTGGCAGGAATTGGGAACGGCGCAGGCGGTCTGGGTGCTCGACGTCGAGCGCTTCGGGCCGTTTCTGGTCGAGAGCGACCTCGACGGCCATTCGCTGTTCGAGCGCGAGAACGCCAAGATTGCGCCCGGCCTCGACAAGCTTTACGCCGGGACCAAGCCCGCCACGATGCGCCGCTACGGCGAGACCGACAACAAGACCGACGAGATCATTTAGCCTTGCAATACAGCGACAACCTCACCACCGAGCGTCCCACCTTCGTCACTCATCTGGAATGCTCCGCGACCGGCGAGCGTTACGAAGCCGATCAGGTTCACAACCTGTCGAAGGCCGGGAAGCCGCTGCTGGTCCGCTATGACCTGCCGGGCATTCGCAAGGCGCTGACGAAAGACGCACTTGCCGCACGCCCTGCCGATCTGTGGCGCTATCGCGAATTGCTGCCCGTCCGCAAAACGCAGGACATCGTCAGTCTCGGCGAAGCGATGACGCCGCTGCTGCCGTTGCCGCGCCTCGCCAAGCAGCTTGGCGGCGGCGAAATCCTCATCAAGGACGAAGGGCGGCTGCCGACCGGCTCGTTCAAGGCGCGCGGCCTGGTGATGGCGGTGTCGATGGCCAAGGCGTTCGGCATCAAGCACATGGCGATGCCGACCAACGGCAACGCCGGCGCGGCGCTCGCGGCCTACGCCACGCGCGCCGGAATCAGAACCACGATCTTCTGCCCGGAAGATACGCCCGAAGTGAACGTCAGCGAAATCGCGATGCAGGGCGCCAATGTCTATCGCGTCAACGGTTTGATCGACGATTGCGGCAAGATCGTCGGCGAGGGCAAGGCGAAGCTCGGCTGGTTCGACACTTCGACCCTGAAGGAGCCGTATCGCATCGAAGGCAAGAAGACGATGGGCCTCGAGCTCGCCGAGCAGCTCGGCTGGCAGGTGCCGGACGTCATATTCTATCCGACCGGCGGCGGCACCGGCTTGATCGGCATGTGGAAGGCGTTTGCCGAACTGGAGACGATCGGCTTCATCGGACCGAAGCGTCCGCGCATGGTCGCGGTGCAGGCGGAAGGCTGCGCGCCGATGGTGCGCGCCTACGAGAGGGGCGAGGAGCACGCGCCGCGTTTCGAGAACGCGCACACCATTGCGAGCGGCATCCGCGTGCCGCAGGCGGTCGGCGATTTCCTCATTCTCCGCGCGGTGCGCGAGAGCAAGGGCTTCGCAATCGCGGTGAGTGATGACGCGATCTCCGCCGCGGTCGATGAAGTTGCCAAGCAGGAAGGCTTCCTGATGTGCCCGGAGGGCGGCGCGACATATGCGGCGTATAAACAAAGCCTGGCCGACGGCCGCGTCAGCAAGACCGAACGCGTGGTGCTGTTTAACTGCGCAATCGGGCTGAAATACCCGCTGCCCGCCATCGAGCGCCGGCTCGATCGCACCAAGCCCATCGATTACGCCGCGCTATAGGGTATTTTTTCGTAAGTTGCATGCGCGGCGGGGCGCTACTTGCCGCGCTTTCGCCCGATTGCGGATGCCTATAAGATTCATAAAGCTCAGGTTCCGCCTGGGGGTTCGAAACCAAGGAGCCGCATGCCAATCGTTTTCGTGATCGGGCGTGTTGTGTTTGTGCTGTATTTTATCTTTGCTGGCCTGCAAAGACTGATGAACGTCACGGGCAGCGCCGACTATTTCGCCCACAAATTCATCGTGCCGCCGGCGCTCGACGCCGCCATGGCGCAGATTACCAGTCTGGTCGGCCTGTCGACACCGACCGTCCTTGCCATGTTGGCGGGTGTGGTGGAGCTGGCCGCCGGCCTGCTGATGGCTTTCAACGTCGGCACCCGCGCGATGGCGGTTGTGCTGATCCTCTTCACTGCCGTCGGCATCTATTACGGCGACAATTTCTGGGAGCTGGTGTCGCCCCAGCGCGAAGCTGCGTTGACCCAGGCGATGCTGCATCTGTCGTTGATTGGCGGTTTGTTGGTTTTCGTGGCGCTCGGCGCCGGCCATCTTAATGAACCCGGCCGCTCGGCCGGCGTTTGATATCCGATCTGGCGGGCATTCTCCTATAATTGAAGACGGTGCCGTGCCTCGCATTGGAAGGTGACATGACGCTGCGCCGACGACTGGCGATCCTGGTCGGGATCGGGATGACGCCGCCACTGCTGCTGGTGATGACAAACACCGTGCGCTGGCAGGTTCATCACGAGGAGGACATTCACGCCGGCGCGGTTGCCGACGCCCGGCTGCTGTCGACCGAGGTGACGCAGATCGTCGACAACAGCCGCGACACCATGACGATCCTGTCGAAGTTTGCCGGCGCGCCTGGTGACGAGGCGGCCTGCGCCACCTACTTCAAGTCTGTGGTCGATAGCCTGCCGCTTTATCGTTACGCGGCCATCATCGATCGTGACGGCAAATTCCACTGCGCGACGATTCCCATCCCGCCGGACCTCGACGTCAAGGATCGCGCCTACTTCAAGGAGCCGCTGGAGACCGGCCACTTCGCCATCGGCACCTTCACCATCGGCCGGGCAAGCGGCCAATCCCTGATCCATCTGTCGATGCCCTACAAGCCGCCCGATGGCGGGGCGACCGGCGTCATCGCGCTCGGGCTTAATCCCGACCGCATGGCGGAAGATCTCGCCGCGCTGCCATGGCATCCGCGCGATCGCATCATGGTGGTCGATCGCGACGGCAAGATGGTGCTGACTTTCCCGCCGACCAACACCGAAGACGCTGAAACGATCGCGTCAGCCGCCTTCAGGCAGTCACAGTGGCGGGCGCCGGAATCGTTCGAGGTCGACGCGCTGCCGGATCGCCCGCAAATCGTCGGCACCGCGCCCGTCAGCGTGGGCTCCGGCAGCTTCGGCGTGATGGTGGCGGTCGACCGCACCAATGCGATGGCGGATTCCTGGCGTTATGCGGCGCGCAACCTTGCCGCGGCGCTCACCACCATCCTGCTCGCCATCGGGCTGGTCTATCTCGTGACGCACATCCTGATCACCCGCCCGATGCGGGCCTTGGTCGACGTCGCGCGCCGGCGCGAGGCCGGTGACGACACCGCCAAGTTCCCGCAGTTGAAGCCGACCACCGAATTTGGCCAACTCAGCGCCGCGCTGTCGCGAATGTCGGCGCGGGTCGATGATCTGCTGGCGCAGAAGGCGCTGTTCCTGCGCGAACTGCAGCACCGCGTCATGAACAGCCTCAATCTGCTGTCGAGCATGTTCGATATTCAGCGGCGCAAGAGCGAGACGACCGAAGTTGCCAAGGCTCAGCTTGCCAGCGCCCGCAACCGCGTGATCGCGCTCGGCACGGTCTATCGCCATCTCTACAACAACGATGCAATCGACAACATCGAGGTCAGCGAGCTGTTGAAGTTCATCGGCCGCGAGAGCGCCAGCGCCTATGACGGGCCGGTCAAGCTTGCGATCGACGTCGATGCCGATCCGCTGCTGCTGTCCGGTACCAATGCGATTTCGCTGGGGATGCTGACACACGAATTGATCATGAATTCGATCAAGCACGCCTTCTCGGAAGGCGAGACCGGCGAGGTGACCGTCAGCCTCAAGCACGCGCCGGGGGATCAAGAGGGTTTCGTCTATCGCTTCGCCGATCGCGGACGCGGCCTGCCGAAGGACTTCACAATCGACAAGTCGGATTCGCTCGGCATGATCATGATCACCGCGACCGCCCGCCAGCTCGGCGGCAAGCTGACCATCAACGATCTCCGGCCCGGCACCGAGTTCGTTCTCGAGCTGCCGGCCAGCATTCAGGAAACCGATAAGGACGCCCCGATCCCGCCCGTGTCGGCCTCGCCAAAATCCGCGTGACGCGTCGGCAAGTGTGGCGGCCCGTTACTGCCGCTTGTCGTCGTCCGTTTTCGTTTTTTCGGTCTTGTCGAGCTTCTGCAGAAGCTCGCTCAAGTGGTCGGGGACGCCCTGTTTGACCACTTCGTCGTACATCGTGCGAAGGTGCTGACCGATTTTGACTTGCACGTCGCGACCCAAACTCACCACTTTTCCATCCGACAATGTCTCGTGTTTATTGTGGCCGGGTCCGTTTTTGCCGTCGGATGCCATTTTTCCCCATCCCCGCACCGGAAATACACCCGATTCGGCCAATCCCGGAACCCGTCCGAGCCAACTGCTTCCAAAATCAACCCAATTTGTGCAATAGCGTTCCCGAAATCGAGGGAACTTTTTGCGGGTATATGCATTAGGTCCCGCTGAAGTCCAGTATCGGGGAGGGTCCCACACGATGTCGGTTTCCCAGCAGGTCGCAGCCTTTTTGCCGCTTCTGCGTCGTTATGCCCGCGCTCTGACCGGCAGTCAGTCGTCCGGCGATGCTTACGTGGCCGCCACCATCCAGGCGATGATTGAAGACCCCGATCTCGCCAAGCAGGGCGCCGGCTCGAAAGTCGCGCTCTACCGGCTGTTCAGCAAGATTTGGAATTCGGTATCGCTCAACACGACCAGCGGCCCGAAGGCAATCTCGCTGCCGGCCGACCAGCATTTGAGCCGTATCACCCCGCTGCCGCGGCAGGCTTTCCTGCTGATGGCGCTTGAAGGCTTCTCCGAGAACGATGCCGCGCAGGTGCTCGATATCGATGTCGCCACGCTGCGTGAGCATGTTGCCGAATCCGGCCGTGAGCTTGCGGCCGAGATCGCGACCGATGTTCTCATCATCGAAGATGAGTCGCTCATCGCCAAGGACCTCGAGGGTCTGGTCGAAAGCCTCGGCCATACCGTGTTTGGCGTTGCGCGCACGCACAGTGAAGCGGTGGCGCTGGCGAAAAAGGGCAAGCCGGGCCTCATCCTTGCCGACATCCAGCTCGCCGACGGTTCGTCGGGCCTCGATGCGGTGAACGATCTGCTCAAGACGTTCGAGGTGCCGGTGATCTTCATCACCGCTTATCCCGAGCGCTTCCTCACCGGCGAGCGGCCGGAACCGGCCTTCCTGATCGCCAAGCCGTTCCAGCCCGCCACGGTGTCGGCGGTGATCAGCCAGGCGCTGTTCTTCGAGCGCAAGGCGCGTGTCGCGCCGAAACGCGCCGCCGGCTAGAGATTATTTGTTTTGAGAAAGATGGCCATCGTGAAAGCGGGGGCCATTTTCTTTTGACGTTCGATCAAACCTGATCGGCGTTGAGATATGCGAGACGCGCGCCGCAGAACGCGCAGATCAGCCCGAGCCCGAGCGCGGCCATGCTGACGATCACGTCGGTGGTGCCGGCGGCCGCGCCGGTCTTGCTCCACACGCCGGCAGCCGTGCAGACCACGACGACCACCGCAATCAGGAAGCGCCGCGCCAGCAGGTAAATCGTGTCGCGCTCGCGGGCCGCGGCGATCAGGTACGCGCCGGACGCCCAGCCGCCAATAAAGCCCGCGGCCGCGACCGCCCACCAGGCGAGCGAAGCGATGAATTCCTGCCGGCTGCTCGGCACGAGATCGCGAAACACATTGTCCATGCCGAAGCCGAGCACGGTCAGTAGGATGTGCACCGCGAGCGCAGCAAAGACGCCACAGGCGATCGCGGCGGCGTAATGCAAACGGCGGAGGGCGTCGGAATCCATGCGGTTCGTCAAAAAACGAAAAGTCTTGATCTCGCCACACGAATCGCTGCGGGATCGTTCAGCTATCGTCAACACGAATTCGGTAACTCCGCCAAGGAAAAGCACATGGCAAAGCACCCGCCGATGCGCGCTCTGGTCTGCGTTTCCTGCCGCTGCGAGCTTGAGATTGTCGCCATCAGCGACGGCGAAATCCTGCTCTGCGCCGCCTGTGATGGCATCGGCGACGGCCACGAAGTCGCGGCAGGCCAACGGCTGGCCGCGCCGGAAACGGTCGTGGTGAAAAAGGGCGTTAGCGCCGCTGTGTCCGCAGGAACTCGCGGAATTCCCGCTCCAGCGCGTCGAGCCCGGCGCGCCGAGCCGGCGTCATCAGGCTTTCGCCCGGCTCCCGCTCGGCAACCCGCTGCTGCTCCCGTTCGGCGTACCGGTAGTCGATAGCTTCCGCCCGCATTTCCGTCCCCTCAATTGGCCTCGCCGCGAGGTCTATCTGAGTCGCGATTCTGTGGATAACTCCGGTTTGGCCGGCTTGCCGCAAATCCCGATGCCCTGTGGCTTTCCGGCGACAGCATAGAACCACGGGGCTTTTCCGGGCGTTATCGGACGATGGCCCAAAATGACGTCCTTGCCGGCCCGATCATCGAGACCAGCATTCCGGCCCGGCTCGACCGGCTGCCATGGGGCGGTTTCCATAACCGGGTCGTCGCCGCGCTCGGCGTCACTTGGATCCTCGACGGTCTTGAGGTGACTCTGGCCGGCGCCCTGTCGGGGGCGCTCAAGGATTCTCCGGCGCTCCATTTCAGCAATACCGACATCGGCCTTGCGGCCAGCGCCTATCTGGCCGGGGCGGTGCTGGGCGCGATCTTCTTCGGCTGGCTGACCGACCGGCTGGGCCGCAAGAAGCTCTTCTTCATTACCCTCTCGGTCTATCTCCTCGCCACCGCCGCCACCGCGGCCTCGTGGGACATCTGGAGCTTCGTCGTGTTCCGCTTTTTCACCGGCGCCGGCATCGGCGGCGAGTACACCGCCATCAACTCCACGATCCAGGAGCTGGTGCCGGCGCGCGTGCGCGGCTGGACCGATCTCGTCATCAACGGCAGCTTCTGGATCGGTGCCGCGCTCGGCGCGCTCGGCTCGATCGTGCTGCTCGATCCGCAGATCATCGATCCGGATCTGGGCTGGCGGCTCGCGTTCCTGATCGGCGCAACGCTCGCGCTCGTCATCTTCGTGATGCGGCTGTGGATTCCGGAAAGTCCGCGCTGGCTGATGACACACGGCCGCGCCGACGAAGCCGAGCGCATCGTCACCGGAATCGAAGCGCATTTCGTTTTGCAGCCGGCCGACTTGCCGCGCGCACGTTTGCATGTCCGCACCTCGACGCCGCTGATCGACGTCGCGCGCACATTGTTCTTCACGCATCGCACGCGCGCCTATGTCGGACTCGCACTGATGGGGTCACAGGCATTTTTCTACAACGCGATCTTCTTCACCTACGCGCTGGTGCTGACGGACTTCTATGGCATCCCGTCCGAGCACGTGGGCTGGTATCTCTTGCCGTTCGCAGTCGGCAACGTCTTGGGGCCGCTGCTGCTTGGCCGCCTGTTCGACACCATAGGCCGCCGTCCGATGATCGCGTTCACCTACATCATGTCAGGCGTTCTGCTAGCCATTGCCGGCTGGCTGTTCGCGCGCGGCCTGATCGATGCGCGGATGCAGACGGCTTGCTGGATGGTGATCTTCTTCTTCGCCTCTACTGCGGCAAGCTCGGCTTATCTCACCGTCAGCGAAACCTTTCCGCTGGAAATCCGCGCGCTCGCCATCGCGTTCTTCTATGCAGTGGGCACCGGCGTCGGCGGCGTAATCGGGCCGGCGCTGCTCGGGGCGCTGATCGACACTGGCTCCCGAACCAGCGTATTCGGCGGCTATCTGCTGGGCGCCGTCCTGATGATCGTCGCCGGTGCCGTAGCCTGGCGCTGGGGCGTCGCTGCCGAGCGAAAACCGCTGGAACACGTGGCCCGGCCGCTCACTTACGTGGACTGACCCCGTTGCGCGGTTGGGGCAGGCGGGACTAGCCTTGCCGCTTCTGTGGCGACGAATGGGTGATTTATGCTGACGCCTGCGACGCAATCCGACCGCGCGAAGATGGTGCCGTTCGATCAGGCCAAACTCGATCGCCTGATGGAGGATGAGGGCATCGACCTTCTCGTCGCCACATCGAAACATAATGTGCAGTATCTGCTCGGCGGCCATCGCGCGCACTTCTTCGACTACATGGATGCGACTGGTGCGACGCGTTACCTGCCGGTGATGATTTATCCGAAGGGCGCGCCGGAGAAGGCGGCCTATGTCGGCCACCGCATCGAAGGCTGGCAGCGCGAAGTCACCCCGATCTGGACGCCGGAGACGACGACCTCTTCGAATGGCTCAGTCGATGCCATGCAAAAGGCGGTCGATGTTATCAAGAAGCTCGGCCTCAGGCCGAAACGCATCGGCGCCGAATTCGGCTTCCTGCCGTACGATGCCGCGCAGGCGCTGCGCGCCGCATTTCCGGATGCCGAACTGGTCGAGGCGACTTTGGTGCTTGACCGCCTGCGCGCGGTGAAGTCTCCGGAGGAGTTAAAGAAGCTCAAGCATTCGTCGGAGATGGTGATTGCGTCAATGCAGGCGGTGATCGCCAATCACGGACCTGGCGCGACCAAGAACGAGATATGGGAAGCGCTACGCCGCGAGGAAACCAATCGAGGGCTCACCTTCGAATATTGCCTCATCACCGTTGGGGCGAGTCACAATCGCGCGCCGAGCGATGACCAATGGAAGCAGGGAGAAGCGATGTCGCTCGATTCCGGCGGCAATTATCACGGCTACATCGGCGACTTGTGCCGCATGGCGGTGCTCGGCGAGCCGGATGGCGAATTGCAGGACCTGCTTGGCGAGATCGAGACGATCCAGCGCGCCGCCTTCAACGTGGTGAAGCCGGGTGTCACCGGCCGTGAGATTTATGCCGCCGCCGAACCGCTGGTCACCAAGTCGAAGTACCACAACCACATGGACTTCCTCGCCCACGGCATGGGCCTCGTCAGCCATGAGGCGCCGCGGCTCACCGATCGCGGCGCGGTCAAGTATCAGCCGGAGCACAAGGACAAGCCGCTCGAAGCCAACATGGTGGTCTCGGTCGAAACGACGTTGCGCCATCCGACCCGCGGCTTCATCAAGCTCGAGGATACGCTGGCGCTCACCGCCAGCGGCCACGAGGTTTACGGTGAGGGCGCGCGCGGCTGGAACAAAGGCGGCACCGCGCTGAAGCATTAACCGGCGCGCATCGCATGCCTTTCGCTCGCAGCGACAACTTGCGGGTCCGTCACGGTCACGACCATCATCGCGTGACCTTCGTCGAATTGTTCTTCGACCTCGTCTTTGTCTTCGCGGTCACGCAGCTTTCGCACGGCCTGCTGCATCATTTGACTCCGCTCGGCGCGGTCGAGGCCGGCCTGCTGATGGTTGCGGTGTGGTGGGCGTGGATCGACACCGCGTGGACCACCAACTGGCTCGACCCGGACAGGCCGCTGGTCCGCATCATGCTGTTCCTGCTGATGCTCGGCGGTCTGGTATTGGCGGCCGCGATCCCGCAAGCGTTCGAGGGCAGGGCCATCGTCTTTGCCGCCGCCTATATCGCGATGCAGGCGCTGCGCGACCTGTTCATGCTGTGGGTGCTGCGCGGCAACAGCCCGGCCAATTTCCGTAACTTTGTACGGATCGGCGCCTGGCATCTCTGCCTCGCACCGCTCTGGATCGCCGGCGCGCTTTCGGGTCACGAGGCCCAATTGCCGCTCTGGGCTATCGCCGTCGTAATCGAGAGCGCTGGTCCGATTGCGTATTTCTGGGTGCCCGGCCTTGGCCGCTCGACGACGAGCGACTGGACGGTTGAAGGCGGCCACATGGCCGAGCGGTGCGCGCTGTTCGTCATTATCGCGCTCGGCGAATCCATCCTGATCACCGGCGCGACCTTTGCCGAGCAGTCATGGACGCCGCTGGCGCTGCAAGCTTTCGCGGTCGCCTTCATCGGCAGCATTGCGATGTGGGCGGTCTATTTCAACATCGGCGCCGAGCGCGGCAGCAGGCAGATCGCGGCGTCCGACGATCCGGGCCGGATCGCGCGCAGCGGCTACACTTATCTGCACATGCCGATCATCGCCGGCATTATCGTCGGCGCGGTCGGTGACGATCTGGTGCTGCATGATCCGCTCGCTGCCGCAACGCCGGCAGCGGCTGCGGTGCTGTTGGGAGGCCCGGCGCTTTATCTCGCCGGCAATGCGCTGTTCAAGCGGCTGTCGGCGCCGAACATTCCGTTCTCGCACATGGTCGGCCTTGTGCTGCTCGCCGCACTTGCGCTGTTCGTGTCCTCGATGACGACGCTGATGCTCGCCACTGCGGCGACGGTCGTGCTGATCGTCGTCGTGGTGTGGGAGTGGCGCTCGCTCGGGTCGGGACCGACTTAGCCTTCGCCGATTTCCCGCAGGATTTCCTGGGTGTGCTCGCCCAGCAGGGGCGACGGCTTCTCGGACGCCGCCTTCCAGCCGTCGATCACGATCGGCGATCGCACGCCGGGGATGGTCCCGTTCTTCGCCATCTTGCTTTTGAGTTCAAGCTTCATTCCGCGGTGCTTCACCTGAGCGTCGGCGAATACCTGCTCGAGATTGTTGATCGGCCCGGCCGGCACCTTCACCGCTTCCAGTTTGGCGAGCAAATCGTCGCGTTTCATCTTCTTGGTCAGCTCGGTCAGCTTGCCGACCAGCTCGGCGCGATGCTTGAGGCGGCCGACATTGTCCTTGTAGTTCGGATCGGTGCCGAGTTCCGGCGCGCCGATCACCTTGCAGAAATCCTGGTACTGCCGGTCGTTGCCGGTGGCGACGATCAGGAATCCGTCGGCTGCCGGAAATTCCTGGTACGGCACGATGTTGGCGTGGGCGTTGCCGAGCCGCTCCGGAATTTTGCCGGAGACGAGGTAATTCATCACGTTGTTGGCGAGCACCCCGACCGTGGAGTCGACCAGCGCGGTGTCGACATAGGCGCCCTTGCCCGTTTTGTGCCGCTGTTCCAGTGCCGCAAGGATGCCGATCACCGAATAGACGCCGGTGAAGATGTCGGACACGGCGACGCCGACGCGGGTTGGCGGGCCGTCGCGGAAGCCGGTCAACGCCATCATGCCGCCCATGCCCTGCGCCATCAGGTCGTAGCCGGCACGTGCGGCATAAGGTCCGTCCTGGCCGAAGCCGGTCACCGAGCAATAAATGAGGCGAGGGCAGTCGGGAGCCAGCGACTTGTAGTCGAGCCCGAACTTGGCGAGGCCGCCGACCTTGAAGTTCTCGATCAGCACGTCCGACTTGGCGGCAAGTTTCTTGACCAGCCGTTTGCCGTCGTCGGTCTCGAAGTCGAGCTCTATCGAGCGTTTGCCGCGGTTGGCGGAGTGGAAATAGGCCGATCCGATGTGGTTGCCGTCGGCGCCTTCGACGAAAGGCGGCCCCCAGGCGCGGGTATCGTCGCCGACGCCCTTGCGCTCGACCTTGATCACGTCGGCGCCGAGGTCAGACAACAATTGACCGGCCCAGGGACCGGCCAGGATGCGCGCGAGTTCAAGGACGCGCAGCCCCGCCAACGGTTTCGCCATTTCGATCACTCCCGACAGATTTCAAGTGCTGCGGGGTTTATAGATAGATCGATTTGGTAAGACCAGTCTGGTTGCGCCGCGGCAACCCGTAGTCGCTATTGGCATCTTGTCGTGGCCGTGGCTAATGTGCGGCAGGGCGCGACGGATGATGCGCGCGGTTGGCGTGTCACGTATCAAATTCCGGCAGCGGTCCGCCGTTGCAAAAAAAGAGCATAGGGAGGAGATCCAATGAAGTTGATGAGCGCAATTCTTGTGGGCGCCGCTGCGATCGTGCTGAGCACGGCCGCGCAGGCGCAGGTGACGCTGAAAGCGTCGCACCAGTTCCCCGGCGGCAAGGGCGACGTCCGCGACGACATGGTGCAGATGATCGCCAAGGAAGTCGGCGCCGCCAACGTCGGCATCAATATCCAGGTTTATCCGGGTGCCTCGCTATTCAAGCCGAACGACCAGTGGAACGCCATGGTCAACGGCCAACTCGACATCACCCTGTTTCCGCTCGACTACGCCAGCGGCAAGGTTCGCGCGTTCAGCGCCACGCTGATGCCCGGCCTGATCCGCAATCAGGATCGCGCGAAACGCATCAACGACTCGCAGTTCATGAAGGACGTCCGCGCCGAGATCGAGAGCCACGGCGTGATTGTTCTGTCCGACGCGTGGTTTGCCGGCGGCATGGCCGCCAAGGGCAAGTGCATCAAGGATCCGAAGGATCTGGCCGGCATGAAGTTCCGCGCCGCCGGCCCGACCTTTGCCGCGATGTGGGAAGCCGCGGGCGCGAGCATCGTCAGCCCGCCGTCGAACGAAATCTACAACGCCTTCCAGACCGGCGTTGTGACCGGCACCGATACCAGCCTCGGTACATTCGGCTCGACGCGCCTTTACGAAGTGACGACCTGCCTGACCGCCGGCGGCAAGAATGCTCTGTGGTTCATGTATGAGCCGGTCCTGATGTCGAAGAAGAACTTCGAGAAGCTCAACAAGCAGCAGCAGGCCGCCATCGTCGCTGCCGGCAAGAAGGCGCAGGCCTATTACGAAGGCAAGGCGGAAGCGGTGGATGCGGAGACGATCAAGCTCTTCAAAGAGCACAAAGCCGAGGTCGTGTCGCTGACGGACGATGAGTACAATGCTTGGATCGAGCTGGCGAAGAAGAGCTCTTACGCGAAATTCGCGAAGGAAGTTCCGAATGGCCAGAAGTTGATCGACGAAGCTCTCGCCGTTAAGTAGCGCAATCCGAAAAGCCGGCGGGTCAATCCGCCGGCTTTTCTTCACTTACTCTCAGCGGAAAATCCCAATGGATTCCTTCATCCGGGCGGTGAAGTTCCTGTCGCGCGTCACCGGCGTGGTCGGTGCATTCCTCGTGGGCGCGGCGGTGTTGGTGATCTGCGATATGGTCATCGAACGCTACATCTTCAATCTCACCACGATCTGGCAGATCGATGTCGTCACCTACTGCATCGTCGGTGCGACGTTCGTCTCGAGCCCTTACGTCCTGATGACGCGCGGTCATGTCAACGTCGACATTCTGCCGCTCCATATCAGCCCCAAGGCGCGCTACTGGCTCGCGCTTGTCACCAGTTTGATCGCGCTGGCGCTGTGCGTCGCGCTTTTCCTCCTTTGCACCTCCTACTGGTACGAGGCCTATAAAGACACCTGGCTCTCGAACACCGTGTGGCGTGCGCGACTCTGGATTCCGCTGCTCTCGATGCCGGTCGGCCTTGGTCTGCTGACGCTGCAATACGTGGTCGAGATTTTGGCGCTGGTGACTGGGCGTGAGCCGCCGTTCGGCATCAAGGATAAAGAGAGCGCCGAGGACATTGCCCGCGCACACGCGGAGCAGGCTCTGGGAGGCGCAGGATGAGCCCAACTCTCGCGGGCGGCATCGTTCTTGTCGTCACCTTGCTGATGCTGGTGTCCGGGATTCCGGTCGCGTTCGGCCTCGGCGCCATCGCGGTCGCCTTTCTCGCCATCTTCCAGGGCTTCGATGCCCTGCATGTCGTGGGCGAAACACTGTGGTCCGGTCTCGACGATTTCACCCTGGTCGCCATCCCGATGTTCGTGATGATGGGGGCGGCGATCGGCTCGTCGCCGGCCGGCAAGGATCTCTACGAGGCGCTCGATCGCTGGCTTTATCGCCTGCCGGGCGGCCTGGTGGTGTCCAACCTCGGTGCTTGTGCGATCTTTGCGGCCTTGACCGGCTCATCGCCGGCGTGCTGCGCGGCGATCGGCAAGATGGGCATCCCCGAGATGCGCCGCCGCGGTTATCCCGACGAGGTGGCGACCGGCTCGATCTGCGCCGGCGGCACGCTCGGCATTTTGATCCCGCCGTCGGTGACATTCATCCTCTACGGCATCGCCACCGAAACATCGATCGGTCGTTTGTTCATCGCCGGTATTTTGCCGGGCCTGCTCCTGACCGGCCTGTTCATGGTGTGGACGATCTTCGCGATCTGGCGGAAGGGTTTCAAATCGCACGCGCAAGGCTTCCGCTATTCGTGGAAGGAAAAATTCGAGGCGGTTCCGAAGATTGCGCCATTTCTCGCGATCATCGTTGGCGTGATGTACACGCTCTACGGCGGCATCGCGACGCCGTCGGAAGCGGCGGGCGTCGGCGCGGCGCTCTGCCTGATCCTCGCGATCGTGATCTACCGGCTCTACAAGCCCGAGCAGATCTGGCAAATCCTGCGCGACACCATGCGGGAGTCGGTGATGATCCTCACGATCATCGCGACCGCCGTGCTGTTCGGCTACATGCTGACGTCGCTTTATCTCACGCAGACGCTGGCGCAGGGCATCGCCGACCTTCATGCCAACAAGTGGGTGTTGATGTTCCTCATCAACATTTTCTTGCTGGTGTGCGGCTTCTTCATCCCGCCTGCCGCGATCATCCTGATGACCAGCCCGATCCTGCTGCCCATTATTACGGCAGCCGGTTTCGATCCCATCTGGTTCGGCGTGATCCTGACTATCAACATGGAGATCGGCCTGATCCACCCGCCGGTTGGCCTGAATATCTACATCGTCAACGCGATCGCGCCGGACGTGCCGCTCGCCAAGGTGATGTGGGGAACGCTGCCATATGTCATCTGCATGATGCTGGCGATCGTGATCTTGTGCTTCTTCCCGGAAATCGCCACATGGTTGCCTAATCATCTGATGGGACCCGGTAAGTAGCGCCGGGCTGGCGGCTCATGAACACTTCGTTCTTCGGCGAGTTGCTGCAAACGATCTCGGATCGCGGCCGCGCGCTGTTGAAACGGGAGCGTGCGCCGGCGGCGAAGTCGGAGTCGCTGGTTGACCTTTGCGAGCATCTGCTGTCCGGCCGCGGTGAGGCGTCCGGCGTCGCGCTGGCGGCTGAGATTCTGGCGCAATACGACAAGCTGACCACCGGGCCGCGCATTGCGTTCTTCGAGGCGCTGGCAACCCGGTTCGGTCCCGACAACAATCGGATGAAGGCGGCGATCGCGGCCTGGGAAGGCAAGCCGGGCGACGATACCGCGGCCGAGCTCCACGCGGCGTCGGAGCCGCGCCGACAGGAGTTGTTCCGCCGTCTCAATCTCGCGCCGGGCGGCACCCGCGCGCTGGTGGCCATGCGCGAGCAGGTGATGGACGTGCTCGACCGCCGCCGCGAGCTCGCGGCACTCGATGCCGATTTCGTCCATCTGTTCTCGTCGTGGTTCAACCGCGGCTTCCTGGTGCTGCGCCGGATCGACTGGTCGACCCCGGCGATGATCCTGGAAAAGATCATCCGCTACGAGGCGGTTCATCGCATCCGAAGCTGGGACGATCTACGCCGCCGTATTGATCCACCGGACCGCCGCTGTTACGCCTTCTTCCATCCCGCATTGGTGGACGAGCCGCTGATCTTCGTCGAAGTGGCGCTGTCCCGCGAGATTCCGGACGCTATCGCACCGATCCTTTCGGTGCAGCGCGATCCCACCGATCCGGACAAGGCCTCGACCGCGACGTTCTATTCGATCTCCAACTGCCAGCGCGGGCTGACCGGCGTGTCGTTCGGCAATTTCCTGATTAAGCAGGTGGCGCAGGAAATTTCGCGGGAGAATG
>DASZXA010000028.1:0-27908 GCA_035546455.1 Pseudolabrys sp. | reverse complement strand
ACGAATCGCAGATCCCAAAGGATTGGCGGCCGGGCTGGCGGCGATACCCGGGGTGATGGAACACGGCCTATTTATCGGCTTGGCTCATGCCGCGATCCTCGCCGGGCCTGACGGTATACGTGTCGTCGAACGACCCTGATTTTTTCGCTAAGGAGTAAGCACAATGATTGCGAAGTGGAGTGTTGCAACCGCGCTGCGCGCCTGTGCTGTCGCCGCGGTGTTGCTGGCGTTTGCTGACCACAGCATGGCGCAGCAACAGCAACCGTCGGCGGCCGCGATTGCGACAGCCAAGGAAATCGTCACGATCAAGGGCGGCGATAGCCTGTTTGGGGCGTTGATCCCTAACATCATCGCACAAGGCAAGGCGATGTTTGAGCAGCAGAACCCTGCGCTCGGCAAGGATCTCAACACCGTCGCGGAAAAGCTTCGCACCGAACTCGGCCCCCGCATTCATGAGGTGAATGACGAAGTTGCGAAGGCCTATGCCTCCCATTTCACCGAGAGCGAGCTCAAGGACATGCTGGCGTTCTACAAGTCGCCACTGGGCCGCAAGATGATTGCCGAAGAGCCGAAGGCTCTCGCACAGGGGATGAACTTCGCGCAGGAATGGGCGCAGAAATTTTCGGAAGATGTTCTTGCCAAGTATCGTGCCGAGATGAAGAAAATGGGACACGACCTCTAGCACGGCGCGATTATTAGATGGCGGATTCCGAGATCGACCTGTTCGTCATTGGCGCCGGCTCGGGCGGTGTGCGCGCCGCGCGTATCGCTGCAAGCTACGGCGCAAAGGTGATGATCGCCGAAGAATATCGGGTCGGCGGGACTTGCGTCATCCGCGGCTGCGTTCCGAAGAAGATCCTCGTTTATGCCTCGCGGTTTGCCAATGAATTCGAGGACGCCGCCGCATTCGGCTGGACCTTGCCCGAGCCTTCGTTCGATTGGGCGCACCTGATCGCCAACAAGGATCGCGAGATCGCGCGCCTCGAGGCGGCCTACGTGTCCACGCTTGAGCGCAACAAGGTGGAGATCATCAGATCGCGGGCCGTGATCGAAGATGCTCATACGATCCGGCTCGCCGACGGCAAGCGGGTGCGTACCTCGAAGATTTTGATTGCGACCGGCGGTGCACCGAGCATGGGCGCAGACATCGCCGGTCTTGAGCACGTCATCTCCTCCAACGAGGCGTTTCATCTCAAGAAACTTCCGCCGAGCATCTTGATCCAGGGCGGCGGTTACATTGCCGTCGAGTTTGCCTGTATTTTTGCCAGCCTCGGCTCCAAGGTGACGTTGGTCTATCGGCGCGACAACATTCTTCGGGGCTTCGACGACGATCTGCGTGCTTTTCTTCGTACGGAGATGGAGAAGGGCGGCATCGAGATCATCACCCAGCAAACTGTAAATGCGGTCGAGAAGGTCGATCGCGGTTACTGCGTCGAACTGACGGACAATGCCGCGCGGGTTGTCGATACAGTGATGTTCGCGACCGGTCGTCACCCGAATGTCAAAGGGATTGGGCTCGAAGCTGTCGGCGTGAAGATTGCTGACAATGGCGGGATCGCGGTCGATGAATTCTCCCGAACCAATGTCGACAACATCTACGCCGTTGGAGACGTCACCCACCGCGTCAATCTGACTCCGGTGGCGATCCGCGAGGGGCATGCGTTCGCTGACACAGTGTTCGGTGGCAAATCCACGCGTGTCGATCACACCAATGTACCGACGGCGGTTTTCTCCAGCCCCGAGCTCGGCACGATCGGGCTGACGGAGGCGCAGGCGGTGCAGCAACTCGGCATAGTCGACATCTACAAGACCAGCTTCCGGCCGATGAAATACGGCATGGCCGGGCGCGACAGCCGGATGTTCATGAAGCTGGTGGTGGACGGCTCGAATGACCGGGTGGTCGGCTGCCACATCGCCGGCCCGGAGGCGGGCGAGATGATCCAGTTGGTCGGCATCGCAGTGAAGATGGGCGCCACCAAAGCCGATTTTGATGCCACCATGGCGGTCCACCCGACCATGGCCGAGGAAATCGTCACGCTGCGGGAAAAAGCCATGAGCTATGGCCGCGCGGCGGCGGAATAAGCCTCGAAACCATAGCTTTGGAATTACTGGCCTTTTTCGTACCCGGTCGTGTATAACGCCGCCAACTTTGGAGTATGCGTGATGGCCGACCGCTGGTCGCCCGACAGCTGGCGCAAGAAGCCGATCGTTCAGGTACCCGAGTACCCGGACGCGCAGGCGCTTGCCGACGTCGAAAAGCAGCTTTCGACCTTTCCGCCGCTGGTGTTCGCCGGCGAAGCGCGCGCACTCAAGAAGTCGCTGGCGCGCGTCGCCAAGGGCGAGGCTTTCCTGCTCCAGGGCGGCGACTGCGCCGAGAGCTTCGCCGAGCATGGCGCAAACAACATTCGCGATTTCTTCCGCGTCTTTCTGCAAATCGCGGTCGTGCTGACTTACGCCGGCGCGCTGCCGGTGGTGAAGGTCGGCCGCATCGCCGGACAATTCGCCAAGCCGCGCTCGTCGCCGACTGAAAAGCGCGACGGCAAGGAATTGCCGAGCTATCGCGGCGACATCATCAACGACATCGAATTCACGGAAGCCGCGCGCACGCCCGATCCGCGCCGCCAGCTCTCCGCCTATCGCCAGTCGGCTGCGACGCTCAACCTGCTGCGCGCTTTCGCAAAGGGCGGCTACGCCAGCGTCGAGAACGTCCACCAGTGGATGTTGCAGTCGGTGTCCGGTTCGCCGCAGTCGAAGGCTTACGCCGATCTCGCCGACCGCGTGTCCGGCGCGCTCGATTTCATGCGCGCCTGCGGACTTACGTTTGCGGTCGACAGCGCGCTCGGCACGACCGATTTCTACACCAGCCACGAGGCGCTGCTGCTCGGCTTCGAGCAGGCGATGACGCGCGTCGATTCGACGACCGGCGACCAGTACGCGACCTCGGGTCACATGATCTGGATCGGCGACCGCACCCGCCAGTTCGATCACGCGCATGTCGAATACATGCGCGGCATCAAGAATCCGATCGGGCTGAAGTGCGGTCCGTCGCTGAAGGCCGACGATCTGCTGCGGCTGATCGATATTCTCAATCCGGAAAACGAGCCGGGCCGGCTGACGCTGATCGGCCGCTTCGGCGCCGACAAGGTCGGCGATCACTTGCCGGCGCTTATCCGTGCGGTGAAGCGCGAAGGCAAGGTCGTGGTCTGGTCGTGCGACCCGATGCACGGCAACACCATCACCGCCGCGAGCGGCTACAAGACGCGGCCGTTCGACCTCATTCTCAAGGAAGTGCGCAACTTCTTCGACGTGCATCTGGCCGAAGGCACCTATGCCGGCGGCGTGCACCTGGAGATGACTGGCCAGAACGTCACCGAATGCACCGGTGGCGCGAGGGCGATTTCCGAAGACGACCTCAACGACCGCTACCACACGGTTTGCGACCCGCGCCTCAATGCCGATCAGGCGATCGACCTGGCCTTCCTGCTGGCGGAATTGCTGCGCAAGGAGCGCAGCGCCCATGTGCGGCCGGTAACGGCGGCCGTGGGTCTCTGACGCCGCAAGGCGGCCATTCGCAAGTGCGATTGCCGCGCCGCGGGGCAAACGCTACATCAGTTCCATGAGCGCCCGTCCTGCCGACAAGCTTGCGATCGCGGTCGCGCAACTCAACTCGACGCTCGGCGACATCGCCGGCAATGCGGCCAAGGTGCGCGAAGCGCGCGCGACGGCTGCGAAGCAGGGCGCCGATCTTGTCGTTTTCCCCGAGCTGTTCATCTCCGGCTACCCGCCGGAGGATCTCGTTCTCAAGCCGGCGTTTCAGGCGGCTTGCCGCGCCGCGGTGGAAGACCTTGCGCGCGAGACCAAGGATACCGGTCCGGCGGCGCTGGTCGGCACGCCCTGGGTCGATGACGGGAAGCTCTACAACGCAGTCGCGCTGCTCGATGGCGGCAAGATCGCCGCGCTGCGTTTCAAGGTCGATCTGCCGAATTACGGCGTGTTCGACGAGAAGCGGGTGTTCGCGGCGGGACCGATGCCGGGCCCGGTCAATTTTCGCGGTGTCCGGCTGGGCTTGCCGATCTGCGAAGACATCTGGGGCGAGGAGGTGGTGGAGTGTCTCGCCGAGACAGGTGCCGAGCTGCTGATCGTCCCGAACGGCTCGCCTTACTGGCGCGACAAGGACGATCTGCGCCTCAACATCGCGCTGAAGCATATCGTTGCGCACGGATTGCCGGCGATTTACGTCAATCAGGTCGGCGGCCAGGACGAACTGGTTTTCGATGGCGTGTCGTTCGGCATCAATGCCGACCGCTCGTTGGCTTTCCAGCTCGAAGGCTTTGCGGAAGAGGTCGTCACCACCCAGTGGTCGCGCGTAGATGGCGCGTGGCGGTGCGACAAGGGCCGTATCGTGCCGGATGTCGGCCCGGATAAGGCCGACTATACCGCCTGCGTTCTCGGTTTGCGCGATTACGTCAACAAAAACGGCTTCAAGGGCGTGGTGCTCGGCCTTTCGGGTGGCATCGACTCTGCCCTCGTTGCCGCGATTGCGACCGATGCACTCGGAGCGGATCGCGTTCGCTGCATCATGCTGCCGTACAAGTTCACGGCGCAGGTGTCGCTCGACGACGCGGCTGCCTGCGCGAAAGCGCTCGGCGTCAAGTACGACGTGCTGCCGATCGCCGACGCGGTGAAGGGGCTCGAAGCGTCGCTCGCGCCGCTGTTTTCCGGCAAGCCGCGCGACGTCACCGAAGAAAATCTTCAGGCGCGGGCGCGCGGCACCATGCTGATGGCGGTGTCCAACAAATTCAACCTGATGGTCGTCACCACCGGCAACAAGTCGGAGATGTCGGTCGGCTATGCGACGCTTTACGGCGATATGAACGGCGGCTTCAACCCGATCAAGGATCTCTACAAGACCGAAGTGTTCCGGCTGTCGCGCCTGCGCAATTCGTGGAAACCGGTCATTGCAATGGGGCCGGATGGCACGGTCATTCCAGAGAACATCATCACCCGGCCGCCGACCGCAGAGTTGCGGGAAAATCAGACCGACCAGGATTCATTGCCGCCCTACGACGTACTCGATGCAATCCTCGAGCGGCTGGTCGAGCGCGAGGAGCCGATTGCGACCATCATCGAAGCCGGCTTTGACCGCGAGACGGTCGCCAAGGTGGAGCGGTTACTCAATATCGCAGAATACAAGCGGCGGCAGGCGGCGCCCGGCGTGAAGGTGACGCTGAAGAATTTCGGCCGCGACCGGCGGTATCCGATCACCCATCGCTTCCGTGATCCGGGCACGCCGTTGCCCAAGCCGGACGTGTCCCTCGTCACAGGGCAGACGGTCAAAACCGAAGCGATGGATTTCTAGTTAGCGCGCCGGAACGAAAGTCGGCCCGACCGAGCGGACCTTGCCCTTTGGCTGCTCGGGCGTGTTGGACGGCGCATCCGCCATCTGGTTCGCTGGTGTCGTCGGCGTCAGCGACGGCTTGAGCAGGCGGCCCGACGCATCGCGCGGTTGTGACAGCTTCTTCGAGCTGTTCTCGTTGACGACGATGTCGCCTTGCTCGACGGTTGTATCGGCGCCGCCGACCTTCATGGCGTCGGCCCAGCTTTGGCCGGCGCGCCGGCAGCTACATGCCGAATTGAATTCGCGGCGATACTGAAATGCGGTCGGCAACGACGTGTAAGGCTGCCCGTCGGTCGTCGAGACTGCCTGTTGAACGTCCTCGCCGGGATTGTGATAGGCGTACAACGACACTTGCGCGGCGGGGCACATGCGCTGACACGCCTGCGCATCGTCAGCGAAGCGGCTGGCCGGCACCGAATAGGAAATCGGGAAATAGTAGCCGTCGCAGGTGCGCACGCAGATGGTGCGATAGTTGCCGCTGATCTCCTGATTCCCGCCCGGCGTAAAGGTCGTCTGGTTACCGAACAGGCTGTCGAGGAAGCCGCCGCCGCTGCGGTCGAGCGCGGCCTGGCGATACTGCGGCCCGCAATTGTTGTTCGCGAGCTGGACGATCAGAGCGCGACGCTGCGCCGCGCGCTCGGTGTTGCCGCCGTGCAATTGCTCGAGCTGGGTTTGCTGGCGCTCGAGCAAGTCGCGCGCCTGCTGAATTTGCGCATTGACCTGGCCGCATTGCGGCGGCGGCGAGCTGAAGATGGAGAAGAAGCCGCGGTTCTCGCAGCCCATCCGTCGGCCCTGGGCGACCATCCGGTCGACCTCGGCCTGCTGACGGTTGGTCGCATCTTCCGCCCGGCGGATCGTCTCGGCGCGGCCTGGATCGTCATTGCCACGATCGAGCGAGACGAGCTGCCCCTCCAGCCGCTGGCAGGCAGGGTTGGTCTGGGTCTGGCCGATGGCCGCCGATGTCGCGACAAGAACGCCGCCCGCGACCGCAAGGCGAAGCAGATGAGTCTTCATGACCGCGACATTATCCCAAAATATGGCAGGAGCGAGCCGCCGTTTCGGCCCGTCATTCCGAGACCTGGAGGGCGGTCGCCGCGGCGCGATTGGCTTCGGCGCGGAGATTCCACAGGACGCCGGCGATGATGATCGCCGCACCGAACAGCACCATGATGTCCAGCGACTCGTTGAAAAACGCCCAGCCGATCACTGCAATCAGCGGGATACGCATGAAGTCGATGGGAACCACCAGTGTCGCGTCGCCTTCGCGGAAGGCATTGCTGAGGCAATAGTGCGACGTCGTTCCGGCAATGCCGACGCCGATCGCCGGCAGCAAATGACCCCAGCCAAGGTGCAGGAATGCCGACAGGTCGCTGCCGATCAGCGACATCGGCAACTGGATCACCGCCATCCAGAAAATGATGCCGAACGTGGTCTCGGTCATCGTCAGCTTTTTGGTGCAGATATTGACCAGCGCGTAGCCAAAGGCGGCGCCGAGCACGAGAAATGCTCCCGGATTGATATCCGTAATGCCGGGCCGCAGGATTACCAGGACGCCGATGATCCCCAGTACAACGACGCCGATCCGGCTCGGCGACATCCGCTCGCTCAGTAGCCACGCGGCCAGCGGCGCGGTCCATGCCGGCATGGTGAACTCGAGCGAGAACACCATCGCCAGCGGCAGCAGCGTCAGGCTGAGCGCCCAACTGTACTGCGATGCATAGTGGATGCTGTTTCGCAGGACGTGAAGGCCGAGGCGTTTCGACCGCGCGGCGGCGCGCAGATCCGGGCGGAAGAGCATCAGTAGGCCGAGAATGATCAGTGCGACCGCGCTGCGGATCGTCAGAATCTCAAAAATGCTCAAGCCACGCCCGGCCAATAGCCGGATCGAGACCGCCATGACGCAGAAAGAGAGCAGGGCGCCGACCATCCAGAGAACGGCGCGAGTGAGATTCGATCTGGTCACGTGGCAAGCTTTGTTGAACCGGAGCCGGCCGCTGTCTAGCAGCCGGCGGCGCCGCAGTCACTCGGCGTCGCGCTGATTTTCCGGCCGTGCTTTATCGAAGGCCGGCAGCTTCAGGCAGGCCGCTTCCGCCGCCACGATGTTCGGGAAGCGATCGAGCGGCACCTTGAAGCGGCGCGCATTGAAGACCTGCGGCACGAGGCAGATGTCGGCAAGTGTCGGCTGGGCGCCGAAGCAATAGGGCCCGGGCGAAATCATCTGCTCGATTGCCGGGAAACCGTCGAGGATCCAATGGTGGTACCAGGCGTCGATCGCCGGCTGCTCCTGCTTCAACTCGTTCTTCAGGTAACGCAGCGGCGCGACGTTATCGATCGGATGGATGTCGCACGCGATGATCTGGGCAATGGCGCGGACTTTGGCGCGCGCGATTGAATCTTTCGGCAACAGCGGCGGCTCGGGATGGGTTTCGTCGAGATACTCGATGATCGCCAGGGACTGGATCAGAACATCGCCATCGTCGAGCACAAGCGCCGGTACCTTCATCTGCGGATTGACGGCTCTATATTCAGGCTTGCGGTTCTGCCCGCCGTCTTTGCTCAAATGAATGAACGATTCGTCATAGGCGATGTTTTTCAGGTTGAGCGCGATCCTGACCCGGAAGGCTGCCGACGAACGGAAAAAATTATAGAGCTTCACCGCACCCCCTCGATTACCGACAACCCAACTTAACGGCGGTGGCTGGGTTTGGCGAGGTCGGCGGCCCGCTCGCCGAGGCGCCGCAAAGCGCGATCAAGGACTGGCAGGTCGGCAGGACCGACAGCGTCCGCCAACTGCCGGGCGAAGTCGAGCGCAAGTGGCACGAGATCGTCGTAGATGCTTCGTCCGGCCGGTGTCAGCGAGAGAAAAGACTCTCGCATGTCCTCGCGATTGGCTTTGCGGACCACCAGCTTGCGACGCTCCAACGCTGCAACAGCGCGCGACACTTTGGTCTTGTGCATATGGCTGTGCAGGCCGATCGCCTTGCCGGTCATGGTGTCGAATTCGCCGAGCGTGACGAGCACACGCCATTCCGGCACGCCGAATTTGTGGCGATCGACATAAATGCGTGACAGCGCCTGCGACGTCAGAGTGGCCGTAACAACGAGCCGGTACGGCAGAAACGCATCGAGTGTCAGCGCCGCGTCGCTTTTGGCCTCGCCGTTGGGTGCGCTCTCATCGGTCCGAATTGGCGGCATCGCCAGCCTTCACGCGGAGGCCGTTATTGGACCGGCCCGGAATGTCCTCGGCAGCCCCACTTCGGCTGACCTAGACATCCCGTAGCAATTAGTCTGGAATAATTCTAATTATTTATGCACAAAATGGCATATTAACGGGAAGAGAGTTCCCGCCATTACCGCGTGCAGAGGATCGCGACGAATTCACCGCAGGCAGAGCCGTGGCAGGCGACGTCGTTGGTCGAGACCGAACCGGTGACGTCGTCGCGGTCGACCTTGCGATAGGACGCCGCGCGAATGAACTGCTGCGACCGGCAATAGGCGGCGGCAACGGCCGCGCCGCATTTCGACCCGTCCTCAAGACAGCGGTCGACCCCGTAACCGTCTGCGTTGCTCAAGATGACGAACATCTGCTGTTCGGCTTGAGCGTCCAGGGCGTTGCTGATGAAGAAAGTCACAGCCGCGATCAGGACTAACAGGACGGAACGCATGACACGCACTCGTATTCGGCAGGGATTGGCTTTGGCCGACGCTGAGAATGCGAGCAAAAGCTTGAAGGTCTCGTTAACCGCACGCCGTCGGCTTGACGGCGCCCGCCGTCTTCGCGCATTCTCCCGCGCGATGAACGGCCTTAACCATATCTGCGGCATTTGCCGCGAGATTATTCGCTAGCGCACCACGCTGGCTGCGGCCGTCTTTTCTCAAACGACACCAGAGAGAGCGCCCGGGGCCAGCAGGTCCACGGAGTTATTTTGGAGCTCAAGCTCTACGACACGCTGACACGCGAGAAGCGGGTGTTCCGCCCGCTCGATCCCGCGCGCGTGCGCATGTATGTGTGCGGGCCTACGGTTTACGACTACGCGCACATCGGCAATGCGCGCCCGGTGATCGTGTTCGACGTTCTGTTCCGGCTGCTGCGCCATCTCTATGGCGCAGCTCATGTCAAATATGTCCGCAACATCACGGACGTCGACGACAAGATCAATGCACGCGCCGCGGAGCGCGGCATCTCGATCCGCGACCTGACCGAAGAGACCTACAAGAATTTCAAGGCCGACGTGACTGCGCTCGGCTGCCTGCCACCGACTGTCGAGCCGCGCGCTACCGAGCACATCGCGGAGATGAAGGCGCTGATCGAGCGGCTGGTCGCCGGCGGCCACGCCTACGTCGCCGAGGATCATGTGCTGTTCTCGGTGCCGTCGATGAAGGATTACGGTCGGCTGTCGAACCGTTCGCTCGACGAGATGATCGCCGGTGCCCGCGTCGAAGTCGCGCCATACAAGAAAGACACGACCGACTTCGTCCTCTGGAAGCCGTCGAAAGAAGGTGAGCCGGGTTGGGCCTCGCCCTGCGGCATCAAGGTACCGGGCCGTCCGGGCTGGCACATCGAATGCTCGGCGATGTCGTGGAAACATCTCGGCGAGACGTTCGATATCCACGGCGGCGGCATCGATCTCGTGTTCCCGCATCACGAGAACGAGATCGCGCAGTCGCGCTGCGCCTTCCATACGCCAGCGATGGCGAATTACTGGATGCACAACGGCTTCCTGCAGGTCGAAGGCGAGAAGATGTCGAAGTCGCTCGGCAACTTCGTGACGATCCATGAGTTGCTGCGGGATTGGCCGGGCGAAGTCGTGCGCCTGAACATGCTGCGCACGCATTACCGCCAGCCGATGGACTGGACGGTCAAGGGTCTGGAGGAAAGCTGGAAAATCCTAGCGGCATGGACCGACGGGCCGGAATTCGCCGCGAGTAAAGGCGAGGAAATCGCACAGCCCGTTCTCGACGCCTTGTGCGACGACCTCAACACGCCGCAGATGATCGCTGCGTTGCATTCGTTCTCGGATAAATCGCAACTCGCGGCCAGCTTGCATGCGCTCGGCTTCAATCACCGGCCGGAGAGCAAGCGGCAGGTCGACGGCGGCAAAGTTGAATCGCTCATCGCGGCGCGCAACGACGCCCGCAAGAGCAAGGACTTCAAGGAATCCGATCGCATCCGCGACGAACTCGCGGCGATGGGCGTCGTGCTGAAAGACTCCAAGGACGGCACTACTTGGGAGATCGCGCGATGACGGCCTTCCATTCCGGTGGCTGCCAGTGTGGGGCGGTGCGGTTCCGCGCCTCCAAACTCGGCCGCTCGTCGATCTGTCACTGTCGTATGTGCCAAAAGGCATTTGGCTCGTTCTTCGGTGCGCTGGTCACCGCGCACGATGTCGAATGGACCCGCGGCGCGCCCAAGCATTTTCAGAGCTCGAACAAGGTCAAGCGCGGCTTCTGTGCTGATTGCGGCACGCCGCTGACCTATGACTACGGCGGTCCGGTCGAGGTTGCGGTCGGCGCGTTCGACGACCCGTCCGTTGCGCCGCCGACGATCCAGGTCAATCCGCGCGACAAGCAGCCGTTCTTCGACGGCCTGTGCGGCCTGCCGACACGCGCGCCCGGCGCCGAGCCGAAGCAGGAGGCGTTCAACACCTCGATCGTCAGCCATCAGCATCCCGATCACGATACGGCGGCGTGGCCGCCACGGGCGGGACAATGATGGCAGAAGCTCATCCGCAACTTTCCATGCGCCCGATGCTGCCGGCGGATGCGCCGCTGGTCGCCGAGATTTTCCGCGCCAGTATCGCGGAGTTGACCGGCGACGATTACAGCGAGACGCAGCAGGAAGCCTGGGCCTCGGCCGCTGACGACGATGCCGCATTCGCGAAGAAGCTGGCCGGCCAGTTGACGTTGATTGCGACGCTGAACGGCTCGCCAGTCGGCTTCGTGTCGCTCGCCGGGACCGACAACCTCGACATGCTCTACGTGCATCCGGCCGCGGCCGGTCACGGCGCCGGCGCCATGCTGACCGACGCGATCGAAAAACTTGCGGCGGCGCGCGGTGCGGCCAAGCTCAAGGTCGACGCCAGCGACAACGCGCAGGACTTCTTCAAGAAGCGCGGTTACGTCGCGCAGCAGCGTTCCACTGTGCTGCGCGGCGACGAGTGGCTCGCCAATACCAGCATGGAAAAGCCGCTCGCTGCGCCGGTGAAGCAATAGGAAGCGACAATGGACAAGCCCGAAACGCCGTTTCCACGCCACTGGCTCTACTACATCGTCCTGAAATACGGCGTGATGATCGCGGCCGTCGTGCTCGCGCTTTACGTCGTCTACCGGTTGAGCTGAGGTCATGGCACGCGAACGTCTTTATCTGTTCGACACCACGCTGCGCGACGGTGCGCAGACGAACGGCGTCGACTTCACGCTGGCCGACAAGCTGGCGCTCTCCGGCATGCTCGACGAGCTTGGCATCGATTACGTCGAGGGCGGGTATCCCGGCGCCAATCCGGCCGATACCGAGCTGTTCGCCACCGATCGCGCGCTGGACACCAAATTCACGGCGTTCGGCATGACGCGCCGGCCCGGCCGCTCAACCTCGAACGATCCGGGGTTCGTGGCGCTGCTGGACGCCAAGGCCGACGCGGTCTGTTTTGTCGCCAAGTCCTCGGCCTTTCACGTCAAGGTCGCGCTGGAAGCGACCGAAGAAGAGAATCTGGCGTCGATCCGCGACAGTGTCACCGCCGCCAAGGCCAAAGATCGCGAAGTGCTGCTCGACTGTGAGCATTTCTTCGACGGCTACAAGGCCAATCCGGCGTATGCACTGGCCTGCGCCAAGGCGGCCTATGACAGCGGTGCGCGCTGGGTGGTGCTGTGCGACACCAATGGCGGCACGCTGCCACACGAGGTCGAGAAGATCGTCGGCGAGGTCTGCAAGGTCATCCCCGGCGCGAATGTCGGCATCCACGCGCACAACGACACCGAGCAGGCCGTCGCCAATTCGCTGGCGGCGGTGCGAGCCGGCGCGCGGCAGATTCAGGGCACCATCAACGGGCTCGGCGAGCGCTGCGGCAACGCCAACCTGATCTCGATCATTCCGACTCTCGCGCTCAAGAAGGAGTTCGCGGAGACGTTCGAGATCGGGGTGTCGCCGGACGGACTCAAGGAGCTGGTACAGTTATCGCGCAAGCTCGACGACATGCTCAATCGCGCGCCGGACCGCTATGCGCCTTATGTCGGCGAAAGCGCTTTCGCCACCAAGGCCGGCATTCATGCGTCTGCGTTAATGAAGAACGCGGAGACCTACGAGCACGTCGCGCCCGAGGCGGTCGGCAATCACCGCAAGCTGCTGGTGTCCGATCAGGCGGGCAAATCGAATATCCTGGCCGAGCTCGACCGCATCGGCATCAAGGTCGAGAAAGACGATCCGCGCATTGCTCGCCTGCTCGACGTGGTGAAGGAGCGCGAAGCCGCCGGCTTTTCCTATGAGGCCGCCGACGCGTCGTTCGAATTGCTGGCGCGGCGCGTGCTCGGCACCGTGCCGCAATATTTCGACGTCAGCAAATTCGATATCAATGTCGAGCAGCGCTACAATGCCAAGGGCGAGCGCGTCACCGTGACGCTGGCCGTAGTGAAGGTGAAGGTCGGCGACGACAATCTGATCTCGGCGGCCGAAGGCAACGGCCCGGTCAACGCGCTTGACCTCGCGCTGCGCAAGGACCTCGGCAAATACCAGAAATACATCGCCGATCTGAAACTGACCGACTATCGCGTGCGGATCCTCAATGGTGGCACGGAGGCCGTCACCCGCGTCCTGATCGAAAGCGAGGACGGGCAGGGCGAGCGGTGGACCACCATCGGCATATCGCCGAACATCATCGACGCGTCCTTCCAGGCGCTGATGGATTCGATCGTCTATCGGCTGATCAAATCCGGTGCGCCCGGTTGAGCGATGATCGATCACGTCTCGGTTGCCGTTCGTGATCTTGCCGCTGCGATGCGTTTCTACGATGCCGTGCTGGCGGTGCTTGGCTATCGGCGGCTCGATATTCGTACCGCGACCGCCGGTTACGGAAAGCAGTATTCTGAGTTCTGGGTCAATGTCCGTCCGGATGCCGTCAGTTCGGACGGCGCCCATGTCTGCCTTCGTGCGCGATCGGCGGCGACGGTCGATGAATTTCACGCTGCGGCATTGAGGGCGGGCGGCACCAGCGACGGCGCGCCCGGCGTGCGGGCGCACGATGGCGACAAGAAATACTATGCGGCGTTTATCCGCGACCCGGACGGTAATCGCATCGAGGCGGTGACTTTCGCCGACGCTTAGAGATTGTGAGGCTGCGCCTCTTTCATCTCCTTGTCGCGCGGGTCGATCGGCGCCATCGCCGTGCGCAGCATCGGCAGGATGTCGGCGATCCGGTCGGCGATGAGCAGATCGAAACTGAGATCGTCGCGGATGAACTGGACCCGCTTCATGTGATCGATCAGCGCGCAGAAGGGCTCCCAGAAGCCGTTGATGTTGGCGACCAAGATCGGCTTCTTGTGGCGGCCGAGCTGCGCCCAGGTCAGTTGCTCGACCAGTTCCTCGAGCGTGCCGATCCCGCCCGGCAGCGCGACGAACGCGTCGGCCAGCTCGAACATCTTGCGCTTTCGTTCGTGCATGTCGCGCGTGACGATCAGGTGATCGACATTTCCCTTGGCGTGCTCGCGCGCGACCAGAAATTCCGGAATGATGCCGGTGACCTTGCCGCCCTCGGCCAGCACCGCATGCGCGATTTCACCCATGATGCCGACATTGCCGCCGCCGTAGACGAGGCCGATATGCTCGCGGGCGAGTGTCTCGCCGAATTCGCGCGCCGCTTTGACGTAGGCCGGGTCGTTGCCGGGGCTGGAGCCGCAGTAGACGCAGATTCGTCGGAGTTTGTTGGTTGCAGTTGAGTCGTTCATGTTCTGGATGTGCCCATGGGCTGTGACCGGGTCAAGACACGCCGCCGTGTGAAAAGTCACGGGAAATCGCGCGCGCAGGGTGAACGTCGGGCCGAAAGCGCCTATATCTCTGGCCTTGATGACCGCCCCCTCACATAACTCGCCAAGCCGGCCCAGGGTTTCCGCGGCGCGCGGTACGTTGCTCGGAACGCTGGTCGATATGTGGCCATATATCTGGCCGTCCGGCCGCGGCGACCTCAAGCTGCGTGTACTCGGCGCGTTCGTCCTTCTGCTGTTCGCCAAGTTCGCCACCGTCGCCACGCCGTTCACCTTCAAATGGGCGACCGACGCGCTGACCGGGCAGGGCACGGCGCCGGCCTTCGCCGACCACTGGCTGTTATGGGCGGTTGCCGGGCCGATCGCGCTGACGCTCGCCTATGGCGGCATGCGCATGCTGATGGCCGCACTCACCCAGTTGCGCGACGGCCTGTTCGCCAAGGTGGCGATGCATGCGGTGCGCCGGTTGGCCTACCGCACCTTCGTGCACATGCATGAGCTGTCACTGCGCTTCCATCTCGAGCGCAAGACCGGCGGCCTGACGCGCGTGCTTGAGCGCGGCCGCAACGGCATCGAGGTGATCGTTCGCACCATCATCCTTCAACTGGTGCCGACCATCGTCGAGCTGACGATGGTGCTGGCGGTGCTGCTGTTTCAGTTCGACTGGCGCTATGCCGTCACGATCGTCGTAACGATCGTGGCCTACATGGCCTACACCTATCGCGCCACAGAATGGCGGATCGGCATTCGCCGCAAGATGAATGAAAGCGATACCGACGCAAACGTGAAGGCGATCGATTCGCTGCTCAACTACGAGACTGTCAAATATTTCAGCGCCGAAGAGCGGGAGGCGTCGCGCTACGACCGCGCCATGGCGCGCTACGAGGACGCCAGCGTCAAGGCCTACACATCGCTCGCGGTGCTCAACGCCGGCCAAGCCTTCATCTTCACGTGCGGGCTTGCCGCCACGATGGTGATGTGCGCGATCGGCATCCGCAACGGCACCAATACGGTCGGCGATTTCGTGCTGGTCAACGCGATGATGATCCAGCTCTATTTGCCGCTCAATCTGATGGGCATGGTCTATCGCGAGATCAAGCAGGCCATCACCGACATCGAGATCATGTTCTCGATCCTCGCGCGCGAGCCGGAAATTCAGGACGCTTCGGGCGCCCGTCCGCTGGCGGTGGCGAAGGGCCATATCCGCTTCGAGGATGTGCGCTTCTCCTACGACCTTGATCGGCCGATCCTCAAGGGCATCAGCTTCGAAGTCCCGGCCGGCCATACCGTCGCGGTGGTCGGCCCCTCGGGCGCCGGCAAATCGACGATTTCGCGGCTGCTGTTCCGCTTCTATGATCTGTCCGGTGGGCGAATCATGATCGACGGACAGGACATCAGCCAGGTGACGCAACGATCGCTGCGGGAAGCGATCGGCATGGTCCCGCAGGACACCGTGCTGTTCAACGACACCATCCGCTACAACATCCGCTATGGCCGCTGGGACGCCAGCGACGCGGATGTCGAGGAGGCGGCGCGGCTCGCCCAGATCGACGGGTTTATTCGCATGTCGCCGAAGGGTTACGAGACCGAGGTCGGCGAGCGCGGCCTGAAACTGTCCGGCGGCGAAAAGCAGCGCGTCGCGATTGCGCGCACCATCCTCAAGGCGCCGCCGATCCTGCTGCTCGACGAAGCGACCTCGGCGCTCGACAGCCACACCGAGAAGGAAATCCAGGATTCGCTGGAGCGCGTGTCGAAAAACCGCACCACGCTGGTCATCGCACACCGGCTCTCGACCATTGTCGCCGCCGACGAGATTATTGTGCTCGACCAGGGTGAGGTGGTTGAGCGCGGCACTCATCAAGCCTTGCTTGCCAAGAATGGCCTCTACGCCAGCATGTGGAACCGCCAGCGCGAAGCCGAAGCCGCGCGCGAGAAGTTGGCGCTGGCCGACGAAGACGCCGTCGCGCCGAACCGCCTGCCGCCGCCAGTCGTCGATGATATTTCCGCCGCAGCAACGGCGGCTTCGAGCAACCGCGATATTTCAGAGGCGGCGGAGTAGGCCATGTCGATCGCCGCCTCGATCCGTCAGCAACTCGTGCCGATCACGCCGGAAGGCTATCCCTTCATCGGCGCCTTCGCGTTCGTGAGCCTCATCCTGTTCTGGCTGTGGACCCCGCTCGGCTGGATCGGCACTGTCTTGACGCTGTGGTGCGTCTATTTCTTCCGCGACCCGCCGCGCGTCACGCCGGTGCGCGACGGCATCGTGGTTGCGCCAGCCGACGGCCGCATCAGCATGGTGACGTCTGCGGCGCCTCCACATGAACTCGGTCTCGGTGACAAATTGCTGCCGCGCGTCTCGATCTTCATGAGCGTGTTCGATTGCCACGTGAACCGCAGCCCGGTGGCCGGCAAGGTCGAGCGCATCGTTTATCAGCCGGGCAAGTTCTTCAATGCAGACCTCGACAAGGCGAGCGCCGATAACGAACGCAATTCGCTGGTGATCGCGAGCAGCAATGCGCGCATCGCGGTCGTGCAGATCGCCGGCCTGGTTGCGCGCCGTATCGTCTGCTTCGTGAAAGAAGGGCAGCCGCTCGGCGCCGGCGAGCGGTTCGGCATGATCCGTTTCGGCTCGCGGCTCGACGTCTACCTGCCGGAAGGCGTGACGCCGCAGGTGGCAGTCGGTCAGACGGCGATCGCCGGGGAAACTGTGCTGGCCGATCTGCGTGTTCCCGACACCGGACGCGCGTTCCGGGCCGGCTAAATCCGCCACACGCCATGGTTAAGCGCATGATCGCCGCTGCGTGGCGAAACTTCGTGCGCTCGGTTATATTTATCCCATGACAATGTTTCCGCCCTTTGATCCAAACCGCAGCGGGGAAAAGCGCCGGCGCTTCCGTCCGGTGCCGGTGCGTACCCTGGTGCCGAACCTCATCACGCTGTTGGCGCTGTGCGCGGGCCTGACCGCGATCCGTCTGGCGTTCGAGGGGCAGCTTGAGCTGGCACTCGCCGCCATCGTGTTTGCCGCGCTGCTCGACGGCATCGATGGCCGCATCGCGCGCTTCCTCAAGGGCACGTCGAAGTTCGGCGCCGAGCTCGACAGTCTCGCCGATTTCGTCAACTTCGGCGTTGCCCCGGCGCTGATCCTCTATTTCTGGGGCCTGCACGAGATCAAATCGGTCGGCTGGATCGCCGCGATGGTGTTCGCGATCTGCGCGGCGCTGCGGCTCGCGCGCTTCAACGTGATGATTGACGACCCAACCAAGCCGGCGTGGGCGGGTAATTTTTTCACCGGCGTCCCGGCGCCCGCCGGTGCGATCACGGTGCTGCTGCCGATCTATCTGTTCTTCCTCGGTATGCCGGTCGGGTTGACGATCGTCTGGGCGACGTTCTTCTACTGTCTCTTCATCGGCTTGTTGATGGTGTCGCGGTTACCGGTCATTTCCGGCAAGCAGGTCGGCAGGCGCGTGGCGCCGGAAATGGTGCTGCCGATCTTCGTGATTGTCGTGCTGTTCTTTGCGCTGCTGGTCAGCTTCCCGTGGGTCGTGCTAAGCGCCGGCACGCTGCTCTATCTCGCGTGCCTGCCGATCGGCTGGTGGTGGTACCAGGAGCACAAGCGCAAGGATGCGGCCGCGGCGGCCGCATCGAATCCGTCGGCGTCGGCCGATGCCGATCCTGCGCCGCTGCCGGGCGAAGCCAAGCCGGCGGACGAGCGGCCGACGCGCCTCAACTAACTTGTCGCCTTGCCGTTGAGCAGGTTGGTGCCGAACGGGTATCCGGGCATCAGGTCGTAGGGATGCGCCCAGCCCGGCAGTTGCTTGATGCGATCGAGCCAGACCGCAATCGCTGGGTGGTCCTGTCGGACGTCGAAGCCATATTCCTCGGCCGGATAGTAGAGATAAGCGCACATTGAGATATCGGCGATGGTCGGCCTCTCGCCGAGCATGAACGGCGACTTTTCCAGCCGCTTGTTGACGATGGCCAGATTGCCGTCGATGCGGCCCTTGAGAAAATCCAGCACCGCCTGATCTGGCTTGGCCTTTGTCAGAGTCTTCAGAAAGCGGTAGGGGCCGAGGAAGCCGTTGGTCTTCTGGTTGTCGAACACGATCCATCGCAGCGCCTCGAGTTCTTCATCCTCGCCCTGCGGCTGAAATTTGCCGCTGTGTTTGGCCAGATAGGTCAGGATGACCGCCGACTGCGTCAGCCTCTTCTTGCCGTCGATCACAAGAACCGGGACTTCGCCCATTTCGTTGACGTTGGCGCGGAAGTCGGGCGTGCGCTGAACCAGCCCGCTGAAGAAATCGACCCAGGTCGCCTTCCACTTCGCGCCGATCAGGTTGAGCATCAACGCACAGCGATAAGCGTTGCCCGACTGGGCAAAGCACAGCAGTTCATAATCGGCCATCTGACGCCCCTAATTCGCCGGCGGAGTGCTGCGGGACAACGTCACCTGCAGCCCCTTGGCGGACTTTCCTTCGAAGTGCCCTTCGGCGAAACGCAACTGCGCCAACGGGTCGCTGTTGTGATCGCGGATCACCAGTTCGCCGTTTTCCATTGCCCAATGCCGGCTGGTGAAGAAATCGCCGGGGCAGCCGCCTTCCGGCTTTATGGTGCCTCCGTCCGCGCCCGCGCCGAACAGCATGCCGCAGGACGGTGCATTCGGCGTGATGACCAGCCAGCGGCCAGCCATGTCGACCTTGGGCGCCGGCGGCGCTTCTTCGACGCCGGGCAGCAAGCCGCCCGTTCCCGCGCATCCCGCGAGCGAGAGCATCAGCAGCGCGCCTGAAAGTGTGATGATGCCTTTGCGCATCGAGTCACTTCATCGTCGGGATGACGAACTCGGCACCTTCCTTGGTGCCGGATGGCCAACGCGACGTCACCGTTTTGGTCTTGGTGTAGAAGTGAATCGAATCCGGGCCGTGCTGGTTGAGATCGCCGAAGCCGGAGCGTTTCCAGCCGCCGAACGTGTGATAGGCGAGCGGCACCGGGATCGCGAAATTGACGCCGACCATGCCGACCTGAACGCGCGCGGCGAAGTCGCGTGCGGTGTCGCCGTCGCGCGTGAAGATCGACACGCCGTTGCCGTACTCATGCTCCGACGGCAGCCGCACAGCCTCGTCGTAATCCTTGGCGCGCACCACCGAGAGCACGGGGCCGAAAATCTCTTCCTTGTAGATCGTCATGTCCGGTGTGACGTTGTCGAACAGGCAGCCGCCGATGAAGTTGCCGTTTTCGTAGCCTTGCAGCTTGAAATTCCGGCCGTCGACCAGAAGGTCGGCGCCTTCCTTGATGCCGGTTTCGATATAGCCGCGCACCTTGTTCATAAGCTGCTTGGTCACCATCGGGCCGTAATCAGCCTGCGGGTCGGTCGAGGGGCCGACCTTGAGGCTTTCGACACGCGGGATCAGCTTTTTCACCAGCGCGTCGGCGGTCTTCTGGCCAACCGGCACCGCAACCGAGATCGCCATGCAGCGCTCACCGGCCGAGCCATAGCCGGCGCCGATCAGCGCATCGACCGCCTGATCCATGTCGGCGTCCGGCATCACGATCATGTGGTTCTTGGCGCCGCCGAAGCATTGCACGCGCTTTCCGTGCGCAGCGGCGTTCGAATAGATGTAGTGCGCGATGTCGGACGAACCGACAAAGCCGACGGCCTGGATGTGCGGGTCGGTCAGGATCGCGTCGACCGCTTCCTTGTCGCCGTTGACGACATTGAGAATTCCCGGCGGCAGGCCGGCCTTGATGAACAGCTCTGCGAGCCGCATCGGCACGGATGGATCGCGCTCCGACGGCTTGAGGATGAAGGCGTTGCCGCAGGCGATCGCCGGGGCGCACTTCCACAACGGGATCATCGCCGGGAAGTTGAACGGCGTGATGCCGGCGACCACGCCGAGCGGTTGCCGCATCGAATAGAGGTCGGTGCCGGGGCCGGCGCTTTCGCTGTATTCGCCCTTCATCAGGTGCGGGATGCCGCAGGCAAACTCGACCACCTCGAGACCGCGCTGAATGTCGCCCTTGGCGTCGGCGAATACCTTGCCGTGCTCGGATGCCAGCAGGCGGGCAAGGTCGTCGAATTCCGACTGGATCAGCTCGAGGAATTTGAACATCACGCGGGCGCGCCGCTGCGGGTTGGTGGTGGCCCAGGCCGGCTGCGCCGCCGCGGCATTGGCGACCGCCGCCTCGACGTCGGCCTTGTTGGCCAGCGCAACCTTGGCCTGCACCTCGCCGGTATTGGGGTTGTAGACGTCGCCCTGGCGGCCGGAGGTGGCTTTGACGGTCTTACCGCCGATGAAATGGCCAATCTCACGCATGGGCACCTCCTGCAATTCGCGCCTTTTTCTCAGATTTACAGTCTATCCGATGCCGGCCGCCCCGCGGCAACGGGAATTTTTCACGATCTCTTAGCCTTTACGCTCCTTTAAGCCGCGCAGTCTAGGTTTCTCCCCGGTAGCGCGTTGGGATGGCAACTCCCGGGGCGCGTGGCGTTGGGGTTGTTTCATGGACATATCGACCGGCCTAGGTCTCGCCGCCGGCGGCATCGTGTTGTGCGTGCTCATTCTGATGGGCGGCGACCTTCGGATGTTCGTGGACCTCCACGCGGCCATCGTCATTTTCGGTGGTTCGTTCTCGGCCACGCTGATCCGTTTCCCGCTGTCGTCCATTTTTCATGGCGTGCCGCTCGGCATGAAGTTCGCGTTTACGCTGCGCCGCATGAGCCAGCGCGAGCTGGTCGACGAGATCGCCGGCCTTGCCGAAATCGCCCGCAAATCCGGTCCGGTCGGCCTCGAGAAGGTCGATACCGAAGACCCGTTCCTCGCTAAGGGCATCCGTTTTGTGGCGGACGGCTACGACGGCACGTTCATCCGCGACAATCTCGAGCGCGACCGCGACAACTTCCTTACCCATCTCGACGAAGGCCAGAAGATCTACCGCGCGATCGGCGATTGCGCGCCGGCCTTCGGCATGATCGGCACGCTGATCGGCATGGTGCAGATGTTCGCCAACATGACCGACCCGTCGAAGCTCGGCCCCTATATGGCGGTCGCGCTGCTCGCGACATTCTACGGCGCGGCGGTCGCCAACCTGTTCTGCCTGCCGATCGCCGACAAGCTGCACCTCAAGCTGGTCGACGAAGAGATCAACCGTACGCTGATCATCGACGGCATTCTGATGATCCGCGAAGCCAAGAGCCCGACACTCGTCCGCGAGATGCTGCTCGCTTATCTGCCTGAAAAGCATCGCCATGCCGAAGAGGACGAGGCGGAATTGGCTCCGGCATAGCAGCGCATCGGTAGGTCACCTCATGGCGCGGCGCAAAGAAGCCCACGGCGGCGGTCACGGCTGGTTCGTCACGTTTGCGGACCTGATGGGCCTGCTCGTTGCGTTCTTCGTGATGCTGGTCGCGTTCTCCACTCAGGACTCGGCAAAGCTGCGCATCGTCGCCGGCTCGATGCGCGACGCCTTCGGCGTGCAGACCGACGTGCGCTATTCCGGAATCATCGAGGTGATGGGCCTGCCGACCCGGCCGAAACTGAAGAATGCCGCCAACATCAAGCCGGAAGACGCGTCGGCGACGCCAACACCGGACGAGAAGGACCGGCAGCGTAACGCGGGCGCCAAGATCGAAGCCGACCGCAAGTTCTCGATGGCGGCCGCGTCGTTGCGTCAAGCGATGCAGGAGATGCCGGAGATTACCGACGCCTCCAAGCACATCATGGTCGAAGAGACCAAGCAGGGGCTCAACATCGAAATCGTCGATCAGGACGGCCGCTCGATGTTCGCCGAAGGCTCGAAGGAGCCTTATGAGCGCACCCGCAAGCTGATCCAGAAACTCGCGCCGTCGCTCAAGGCGATGCCGTATCGCATCTCCATCACCGGGCACACGGCATCGAGCCGGATGCCGCCGGCGGAAGGTTACGGGCCATGGGAACTTTCGGCGGACCGTGCCAACGCAGTGCGGCAGGTTCTGGCGGCGGAGGGCGTGCCCTCCGGGCATATCTTCATGGTGGCGGGAAAGGCCGACACCGAGCCGTTATTCCCCGATAACCCCTTTACGGCCCCCAACAGGCGCGTCACGATCACCATGATGCGCGAAGAACCGCCGCTTCCGGTCGATTTCAAGCCCTGACACCGGCATTCGCGCGGTGATATAAGGCGCGCTCTTCAGACGTGGGAACTTTCCTGTCTAAATGAGTGACGCTTCACAACAATCGCCGGTAACCGCCGCTAAGCCAGCGCCGGTCGTAACCGCCCCCAGTTTCATGACTTTGGCGCTTGGCAGCGTCGGTGTCGTTTACGGCGACATCGGCACCAGCCCGCTCTATGCGTTTCGCGAAGCCGTCAATGCCGCGGCGGACACCACCGGGGTTACCCGCGATGTCGTGCTCGGCGTGCTGTCGCTGATCCTCTGGGCGCTTATCGTCACCGTTACACTGAAGTACGTGCTGCTGCTGCTGCGCGCCGACAATAACGGGGAAGGCGGCACGCTTTCGCTGACCGCGCTGGCGTCGCGCGGGCTTGGGCGGCCCACCACAATCGTGTTCCTGCTCGGTGTGGTCGGCGCATCGATGTTTCTTGGCGACAGCGTGATCACGCCGGCGATTTCCGTTCTGTCCGCGGTCGAAGGTCTCAAGCTGGCCAGCCCCAGCTTTACCGATTACGTCGCGCCGCTGGCAGTGGCGATTCTGGTCGCGCTGTTCGCGGCGCAGAGCCGTGGCACCGCGAAGGTGGCGGCGCTGTTCGGTCCCGTCATGGTGGTCTGGTTTATTTCGATCGCGGTCGCCGGCGCGCTGCACATCACCGACGATCCCCATGTTCTCGTCGCGATCAATCCCCTTTATGGTGTCAGCTTTCTGCTCAATCACGGGACCATCGGTCTTGCCGTGCTGGGCGCCGTGTTCCTGTGCGTGACGGGCGGCGAGGCGCTTTACGCCGATCTCGGGCACTTCGGACGCAAACCGATTCAGACGGCCTGGCTTTGTCTCGTCCTGCCGGCGCTGGTGATCAATTATTTCGGGCAGGGCGCCAAGGTGCTCGCCGATCCGAGCGCGATCGAAAACCCGTTTTATCGGCTGGTTCCCGAAGTCGCGCTGTTGCCGATGGTTGTGCTGGCGACGGCGGCGACTGTGATCGCAAGCCAGGCCGTTATCACCGGCGCTTATTCACTGGTGCATCAGGCGATCCAGCTCGGCATGCTGCCGCGTTTGGCGATCCTGCACACGTCGGCTTCGCATGTCGGCCAGATCTACATTCCCCGCGTAACATTCGCCTTGCTGGTCGGCGTTCTCCTGCTGGTCGGTTTGTTCCATACGTCGAGCGCGCTGGCCTCCGCCTATGGCATCGCGGTGGCCACAACGATGGTGGTCGACGGGCTGGTCGCTTTCATCGTGATCTGGAAACTCTGGCACTGGAAGCTGTGGCAGGTCTTTCTGGTGATCGCGCCGCTGGTCGTTGTCGACGTGACATTCTTCTCGGCGAACTTCCTCAAGCTTTTCGACGGCGCCTGGGCGCCGCTGCTGTTCGGCACAGGAATGGTCCTGACGATCTTGACGTGGCGGCGCGGGTCGCGCCTTCTCGCGGAGAAGACGCGGCGAACGGAAGTGCCGATCGATACATTGGTGGGCAGCCTGGAGAAAAAGCCGCCGCATCTTGCGCCGGGCACGGCCGTGTTTTTAACCAGCGCACCGGACTTCGCGCCGACCGCGCTGTTGCATAACCTCAAGCACAACAAGGTGCTGCACGAGAATAACGTGATTCTGACCGTCAACACCGCCGACACGCCGCGCGTGCCGGAAGACGAGCGGGTGCGGATCGCGCCGATCTCGCCGCACTTCCGCAAGGTGACGTTGCGGTTCGGCTACATGGAGCAGCCGAACATCCCGAAAGCGTTGGCGGTTGCGCGCAAACTCGGCTGGCAATTCGATATCATGTCGACGTCGTTTTTCCTCTCGCGCCGGTCGCTGAAGCCGGCGACACGCTCCGGGATGCCGCGCTGGCAGGATCGCCTCTATATTGGGCTCGCGCGCACCGCGAGCGACGCGACCGATTATTTCCAGATTCCAACCGGTCGCGTCGTCGAGATCGGCACGCAAGTAACGATTTAACGCCATGTCCGATAACAATCGCATGCCTCAAGTCCGCGACCTCACGCCCGAGGAGGTCGCGCGCGGCCTCCGCGACGGGAAGATACTTTTGGTCGACGTCAGAGAGCCGAACGAGACCACGATCGAGCGGTATCCGGGCGCGGTGATAGTGCCGTTGTCGAGCTTCGATGCGGCGCAAATCCCCGATCCGGCGGGCAAGGAAGTCGTTTTCGCCTGCCGGTCAGGCAAGCGCTCAGTGACGGCGTCGCTCGCCGCGCAGGAGCAGGGCTACCCCTACGCCAGCCACCTTGCCGGGGGCATCATCGGCTGGAAGGCGGCCGGTTTACCGACCGAGACGTGATGGCAGCGTCCCGCGCGCCCTTAAATCGGGCGCCAGCGCCGGTGCAGCCATAACCACTGTTCCGGATATTCCCGAACCCAGCCTTCGATCACGGTGGTCACCGCTTGCATGGTTCTCTGAACGTCGACGCCGCCGTCAGCCTCGCGCGGCGGCGTGACCGGGTCCGTCAGGTCGACACGAAAACGATTGTCGGGAAGCCGTACAACCCTGACGCCGTGGATCGGGCAATCGATCTGGCGCGCCAGCCTGGCGAGGAGGGGACTCGTGCGTGCTTGTCGGCCGAAGAAGTTCACGACAACGCCGCGGTTGTCGTGCTGGTCGACCAGCATGCCGGCTGCTTCGTTCCTTTGCAGGGCGTTCGCCAATTTCAGCGGCGCATCCATTCTCGCAGGCAGCAATGTCCCCATGCAGGCCGACCGCATCGCGACGACTGCGTCGGCGATGCCGGGTAAGTTAGGCCGCCGGTAAAGCACGGTCGTCTCGATACCGTAGCGATGGGCGACCAACGGTGGCAATTCCCAATTGCCGAGGTGCGCGGCAAAGATCAGCGCGGGCTTGCCGGACTCTCGCAGGGCATGAAACCGTTTCTCGGTTTCGGCGCTGTATTCGATGTCTGACGGACCCGGGATATTCGGGTCGTAAATCCGCAGACGATCGAGATGTGCGAAGTCGGCGACAAACCGGCCGAGATTGTCCCAGACACCCGAGAGAATGGTTTCGATCTCCTCGGCCGATTTTTCAGGAAATGCTGCCTGTAAATTGGTGCGGCCGATGCGGTGCTCCGGCAGCCAGGGGCCGACACGCCGGGACACCGGACCGATCCAGTTGGCCATTTTTGCGCGATCGAACCGCCGCAGCAGACGAAGGGTGCCGGCTGCGAGATTGCCGAGGAATGCATTGAGCAGTCTGTCGACAGGCCCGTTACGCCTGCGTTTTTTCTTCGAACGGGCCATCGTCAGAACACGACAACAACTTTGCCGAACACCTGGCGGCTCTCGATCCGCGCCAGTCCGCGCTCAAACTCGGCGAGCGGAACTTCCATGTCGATGATCGGCGCGAGCCCCGCCGCCATCTTGGCAAGGCTGGTGCGGATATTGGCCAACGTTGCGCCGAACGAGCCGAAGATTTTGTACTGCTGCTGGAAGAGTTGCATCAGGTTCATTGTCACGGTCGGCCCCGCGGTCGAGCCGCAGGTCACCAGACGGCCGCCGCGCTTGAGCACCAGCAGCGAGCCGTTGAAGCCTTCGCCGCCGACGTGCTCGAACACGACATCGACGCCCTTTTTGTCGGTCAGCTTGCGCGTCCGGGTCTCGAACCGTTCGGTCTTGTAGTTGATGACGTGATCGGCGCCCAGCGCCCTCGCTTTGTCCGCCTTGGCGTCGTCGCCCACGGTGGTGATGACGGTGCAGCCGAGCGCCTTCGCCATTTTGATCGCCACGGTGCCGATCCCGGAGCCGCCGGCCTGCACCAGGATGGTTTCACCGGGCTGCAATTTGGCGTTGTCGAACAGCATGTGCTCGACGGTGGCGAAAGCAATCGGCGCGCAGGATGCGTCGCGCAGGCTCACGCCCTTCGGCACCGGAATGACGAGTCGCGCCGGCATGTTGACGAGATCGCGGGCGAAGCCATCGACGTGGAAGCCCATGATGCCGGCGATGTTCTCGCAAAGATTGTCGCGGCCCTCACGGCAGGCCTTGCAGACGTTGCAGGTCAGGCCGCCATACATCACGACCGGCTGGCCTGCGCGGAAATCCTTCACGCCGTCGCCGGTTGCGGCGATCTCGCCGGAGGCCTCGACGCCGACGACGAGCGGCATCTGCCGTTTGGCAAAGGCCATGCCGCGAAAGCCCCAGAGATCGAGATGATTGAGCGCAACTGCCTTGACGCGCACCTGCACCTCGCCCGCTCCCGGCGGCGGAGGAGGAGCAACCTCGCGCAGCTCAAGCTTGCGGTCGGCGATCAGCGTGAGCGCGCGCATGCTGGCCGTCACGCCGGCTCGCGCGCCATCACCAGCGACACATTCTGTCCGCCGAAGCCGAAGGAGTTGGAAATCGCGTAACGAACCTGCGCGTCGCGCGCCTTGTTCGGCACGACGTCGAGGGGAATCGCCGGGTCCGGCACTTCGTAGTTGATGGTCGGCGGGAGCCGGCCGTGCTCGAGCGTCAACAGCGTAAAGGCCGCCTCGACCGCGCCTGCAGCCGAGAGGGTGTGTCCGACCATCGATTTGTTCGAAGACATCGGAATCGACTTGGCGCGCTCGCCGAACACGGCCATCACGCCGAGGGCTTCCATCTTGTCGTTCTCGGGCGTTCCGGTGCCATGCGGGTTGATGTAGCCGACCTCGTCCGGCGTTATGCCGGCGTCGTTGAGTGCGTTCTTGATCGCGCCGATGACCGGCTTGCCATCCGGGCTCGAGCGGGTGCGGTGAAAGCTGTCCGCCATCTCGCCGCAACCGGCCAGCACGCCGAGGATCCTGGCGCCGCGGGCCTTGGCCGCGTCGTAGCTTTCCAGCACCAGCGCGCCGGCGCCTTCGGCCATGACGAAACCATCGCGATTTTTCGAAAACGGCTTTGCGGCAGCCTGCGGAGGATTGTTGGTCGTCGACAGGGCCGACAACAACGAGAACCGCACCAGCGATTCTGCGTTCACCGAACCGTCGGTGCCGATGCAGAGCGCGGCGTCCGCTTCGCCGCGGCGGATCGCCTCGACTCCGAGCTGGATCGCGCTCGCGCCGGAGGCGCAAGCCGTCGACAGCGAGATCGGCGAACCCTGGGTGCCGAACCGGTCGGCCAGGGTGTCGGCGACCGAACCGAACATGAAACGGTCGTGATAGGCGGGAAACTGGCTGCTGGCCCGCAGCAGGTCGTCATAATTGACCGGCGAATTGGCGCCGCTTGCCTTGGCCAGCGCGAGGCGCTGGGCCCATTCGATCTCGACCGGCGCGACGGCAAGAACCAGCGGCCCCGGAAACTGCCCGCGGCCGCCGATGCCGGATTGCGCAATGGCCTCTTCGGCGACGGTTTCAGCCAGACGTTCGGACAGCAGCGGCGCCGACATGTCGTCGAGTTTCATGAAATCGACGGTGCCGGCGACCGTGGTG
>DASZXA010000027.1:0-27442 GCA_035546455.1 Pseudolabrys sp. | reverse complement strand
ATGGCTGTAGGCGCGCTCGGTCTTGGCGAACAGGTACTTGTCCGGCGTGTCGTGCTGATAGACCAGGAACTTGTTCGGGAAGTTGAAGCGGATGCGGCCGAGCGCGTTGCCGTCGCCGGGTGGCTGCGAGATGTGCACGCTGCCGTCGCGATTCTGCTCGACCCGCAGGCCCATGCGCTGCAGCACGGTCGGATCCTGCTGCAGGGCCGGCAAATATTCGCCGTACACGATCGAGGGCGGCACGTTCCAGGTCGGATTGACCGTGATGTACTTCATCGTCTCGGTCAGAAGCGGCGTGGCGTGAATGCCGGGTTTTCCGGTCACCACCTTGGTGGTCCAGATCTGCTGCCCGTGCTGCATCACCTTCAACGTATAATCGGGGATGTTGAGGATGACATAGGCGTCGCCGATCGCTTCTGCCCCGAGGTCGCGCGGCAGCCAGCGCCAGCGCTCCATGTTGGCGACGATGGTGTCGATCTTCTTGGAGGTCGGCATCGGTGCCGGGCCGTTGAGCGCGGCCAGCGTCTTGTTGTCGAGATTGCCGTCGGCGCGCAGCTTGGCGTGCTTCTGGAAATAATAGACGGCCTTCGCCAGCTCCTTGTCGTAGGTCGCGTCGGCCGGATTCTTCGGCGCGCGCGCTTTCAGCTTTTCGCGCAGCATCGGCACGCGCGAATCCTTCATGCCGAGACGCAGCATCGGTCCGTCCGGAATGCGGTCGGCCGGCATCACGTCGGCGCTGGCGTTGGAGCGCAGCGCGGCGAGCTGGTTCTTCAGCGCCTTGAAGCCGGGGGCCGGCGGGTTGTAGCTCTCGAACGTCGAGTTGACGTCGCTCGCGGTCGTCACGTCGCGCAGGATCGAAGCCGGGTCCGGCGTGTGGTTGCCGTAGTCGACTTCGGCCGAGACGCGGGTCGGCGCGATGCGGCCGGTCGACAGGTGACGCGCGTATTCGAGCACCGAGTTGGTCAGTGTGACGTCGCCTTCGGCGAGCGCCTCGGCGCTGGACAGGGCGCCGAACTCCGGTACCGCGTAGTCGGCCGGATCGAGGCCATCGGCAGCCGCGTTCTTCATGCGGACGATCGCTGCCTTGGCGCGCGAGGTCAGCGCGCCGTCCTTGATCCAGACCGGCGCGTAATTGTGCGCCTTGTAGAAGGCTTCCGCCGCGCTGCGCTCCGGCTGATGCGGCATCAGCTTGTCGAAATGCTTCGCTGTCGCGAAACCGCGCAGCTTGTCGGAAATCTGGCTGTCGCTCGCGCCCAGCACCTTGTCGAGCGCGGCCTTGAGATCGATGCCCTTGCTTTGTGCGACTGGCTCAGGCGCAGGGTCGGGAGCTGGCGTGGCGACTTCGGCCGGCGCTTCCAGCTTCGGCCGTTCAGGTGCGCGCTCTTGCACGCGCTCTTGCGCGCGGCTCTGCTGCGGCGGTTCGCTCTGTTGATCCTGTGCGTCGTCCTGCCGCGGCTGCGGCACCGGCACGGTCGCGCGCGGCACGACACGGCGATGCTCATAGCCGTTGATCGATGCGGGCGGCGGCGCCACCGACCGCACGGTCGGCGTCGCAAAGCTCGGCTGCATGACGATGATGGCCAGCGCACTGCCGGCCAGAAGCTCGATTGTCGATTTACGCATTACCCGCTCCATTTACGCGCGCATTATGCGACGCGCCGTCCGCGGATTCGATGCATTTCACATGACAATTCGGATTACGGCTAACGCGCGCGCGTAAACGTAAACGGCGTTAGTTAACCGGCGCAGGCTCGGTCGCTTCGGCTTCGAGGCCGAGCGATTCGAGCTTGCGGTAAAGCGTCGAGCGGCCGATTTGCAGCCGGCGCGCGACCTCCGACATTTGTCCGCGGTAGTGCGAAATCGCGAAACGGATCACGTCCCTTTCGATTTCATCTAAGGTGCGGACGTGGTCCTGCCCATCGAGCAGCGATAGTGAATTTCCGCCGGTGGTTAATTCGAGCGCCTGCGGCGCAAGGATGGGCGCGCCGGCCATTTCCGGCAGAATGTTGCCGTCATCTTTGTGGTTGCGCGCGAGCTGCGGGAATTCGTTAACGCCGAGCGTTTCGCCTTCCGCCAGCACCACCGCGCGGAAGATCGCGTTTTCGAGCTGGCGGACGTTGCCCGGCCAGGCGTGGCCGGTGAGCAGCGCAACCGCGTCGGCTTCGATCGCGGTGACGCGCTTGCCTTCTTCCGCCGCGAAGCGCGCGAGGAAATAACGCGCCAGCTCGGGGATATCCTCGCGGCGCGTGCGCAGCGGCGGCACCGTGATCGGAAAGACGTGCAGGCGGTAGAACAGGTCCTCGCGGAAGCGTCCGGCCTTCACATCGGCGATCAAGTCGCGGTTGGTCGCCGAGACGATGCGCACGTCGACCTTGACCGGCTTCTTGCCGCCGACCGGCTCGATCTCGCTCTGCTGAAGCGCGCGCAGCAGCTTCACCTGGGCGGCGAGGGGGAGTTCGCCGATTTCGTCGAGGAACAGCGTGCCGCCGTCCGCTTCGATAAATTTACCGGTGTGCTTCTCGGTCGCGCCGGTGAAGGCGCCCTTCTCATGGCCGAACAGAATCGACTCGACGAGATTCTCGGGCAGGGCGCCGCAGTTCACCGCGACGAACGGCTTGGCGCGGCGCGTGCCGCTGCCGTGGATGGCGCGGGCGATCAGTTCCTTGCCGACGCCGCTCTCGCCGGAGATCAAAGCGGGGATCAGCGAGCTGGTTGCCTTCTCCGCCTGGCGCAGCACGGCCTTCATGTCGGCCGAGCGGGTGATGACGTCCGAGAAAGTAAGTGTGCCGTCGCGGCTGCGCTTGATGCGTTGCAGTTCGCCCGCCAGCGTGTTGGCGGCGATGGCGTTGCGCAGCGACACCTGGAGCCGCTCGGCGCTGGCCGGCTTGACGACGAAGTCGACCGCGCCGGCTCGCATCGCCGACACCACATTGTCGATGCCGCCATGGGCGGTCTGCACGATCACCGGGATGTTGCGGCCGGCGTCCCTCATGCGGGCGAGCACGCCCATGCCGTCGAGGTCGGGCATCACCAGGTCGAGGATCATGCAGTCGATCCGCGCGCCCTCCGGGCCGCAGACGAGCTTCGCTGCGGCATCCCCGCCTTCCGCGGTGATGGCCTGGTAGCCGAATCGCTGCACCATATTTTCGATGAGGCGACGCTGGACAGGATCGTCGTCGACGACCAACACCACTTGAGACATGAACTTGAAACTCCACCGGACTGTGCCGAATTGGAGCAATGTCGTCGAACAGCCTTAATGGGCTGTTAAACCTTGCAGCACCCGGGCCCGGTCGTGTTGAAATGTCCGCGCCGAACCGAAGAAAGACACGAGCCGATGGCCGCGCGCACCGCCAAGAAGACATCCCCGAAATCGTCCAAGCCGGACACGAAGCTCGGCAAATTGCCGCAGTGGAATCTGAACGATCTTTATCCGGGGATGGAGAGCCCGGAGCTCAAGCGTGACCTCGAGCTGGCGGATGCCGACTGCGTCAGCTTTGAAACCGACTTCAAGGGCAAGCTGGCCGACCTGGCGAAGAATGCGCCGGTGAAACTGGCCGACGCGGTGAAGCGCTACGAGGCGATCGAGGATCGGCTGGGGCGGCTCGGCTCGTATTCGGGCCTCGTCTATGCCGGCAACACCGCCGACCCGAAGATCGCCAAGTTCTACGGCGACATGAACGACCGGCTGACCGCCGCCTATCTCCATCTCTTGTTCTTTGGCCTCGAGCTCAACCGCATCGACGACGCGGTGCTCGACGCCGCGATGAACGAGCCGGCGCTCGGTCACTACCGGCCGTGGCTCGAAGACATTCGCCGCGAGAAGCCGTACCAGCTCGAGGATCGCATCGAGCAGCTCTTCCACGAAAAGTCCGTGACGGCCTATTCGGCGTGGAACCGGCTGTTCGACGAGACCATCTCGGGACTCCGCTTCAAGGTCGGCGGCAAGGAGCTGGGCATCGAGCAGACGCTCAATTTCATGCAGGACCCTGACGGCAAGAAGCGCCGCGTGGCCTCGGAAGCCCTGGCCGTCACGTTCAAGCAAAACCTCCGCCCGTTCGCTCTGATCACCAATACGCTCGCCAAGGACAAGGAAATTTCCGACCGCTGGCGCGGCTTCGCCGATGTCGCCGATGCGCGGCACCTGTCGAACCGCGTCGAGCCTGAGGTGGTGGACGCCTTGGTCGAGGCGGTGCGCGCCGCATATCCGACGCTGTCGCATCGCTATTACAAATTGAAGGCCAAGTGGTTTGGCAAGAAAAAGCTGGCGCACTGGGATCGCAACGCGCCGCTGCCGAAAGTCGCGCAGCGCAGCATTCCGTGGACCGATGCGCGCGCCACCGTGCTCACTGCCTATGGCGCGTTCTCGCCCAAGATGGCGGAAGTGGCCGATCGCTTCTTCGCGAAGAACTGGATCGATGCCCCGGTGCGCCCCGGCAAGCAGCCCGGCGCCTTCGCGCACCCGACAGTGCCGTCGGCGCATCCTTATGTGTTGCTCAATTATCAGGGCAAGCCGCGCGACGTGATGACGCTGGCGCACGAACTGGGCCACGGCGTGCATCAGGTGCTCGCCGCACCGAACGGCGCGCTGATGGCGCCGACGCCGCTGACGCTGGCCGAGACCGCGAGCGTGTTCGGGGAGATGCTCACCTTCCGCAAGCTGCTCGCCAATACTAAGGACGCCAAGCAGCGCAAGGCCATGCTCGCCGCCAAGGTCGAGGACATGATCAACACGGTGGTGCGGCAGATCGCGTTCTACTCGTTCGAGCGCAAGGTCCACCTTGAGCGCCGCAATGGCGAACTCACCGCCGACAAGCTCAACGAGCTATGGATGTCGGTGCAGAGCGAAAGCCTCGGCCCCGCGATCGAGCTGAAGCCCGGCTACGAGACGTTCTGGTGCTACATCCCGCATTTCATTCACTCGCCGTTCTACGTTTACGCCTACGCGTTCGGCGATTGCCTGGTGAATTCGCTCTACGCCGTCTACGAAAAGTCGGCGTCGGGCTTTGCCGAGCGATATCTCGAAATGCTCTCGGCCGGCGGCACCAAGCATCATTCCGAATTGCTCAAGCCGTTCGGCCTCGACGCCCGCGACCCGACCTTCTGGCAGGGCGGCCTCGGCGTCATCGCGCATCTCATCGACGAGCTTGAGGCGCTGGAAAAGGCAAAATAGATGGCGCGCTCGCCTGACCGCGAACGCAATCGTCTGACCGCCCGCGCCAAGCGTTACGCCCGCGTCGGCGCCAATGTCGGCGGCGTCGCCGCGCGGATCGCCGGCCAGCGCTATCTCGGCATGAAAAAGGACCGCGGGGGCAATGCGCTGGCGCTCGCCACCGCGCTCGGCGGCCTCAAAGGTCCGATCATGAAGGTGGCGCAGCTCCTTGCCACCATCCCGGACGCGGTGCCGCTCGAATACGCCAACGAGCTGATGAAGCTGCAAAGCGAAGCGCCGCCGATGGGCTGGGCCTTCGTGAAGCGCCGCATGAGCGCGGAGCTTGGCGTCGATTGGCAGGCGAAGTTCAAGAGTTTCGAGCATCAGCCGGCCGCTGCGGCGTCGCTCGGCCAGGTGCACCGCGCGCAGGCGAAGGACGGCAGCGAGCTGGCCTGCAAGCTGCAATATCCGGACATGCAGTCGGCGGTCGAAGCCGACCTCAACCAGCTCGGCGTTTTGTTTGCGATCCGCCGCCGTTTCGACACCGCAATCGACACCACCGAAATTGCGAAAGAGATCGGCGCGCGGCTGCGCGAAGAGCTGGACTATGAGCGTGAAGCAAAGCACGTCGCGCTCTATCGCGACATGCTCGGCAAGCGTGACGACATTCGCGTGCCGGACGTCTGGCCCGAACTGTCGACCCGCCGGCTGCTGACGCTCGACTGGCTCGATGGCCGCCGCATCATCGACTTCAAGGGCGACAGCCTTGCCACGCGCAACAAGCTCGCCACTGCGATGTTCAACGCGTGGTGGCTGCCGTTCTGCCAATACGGCGTCATCCATGGCGACCCGCATCTCGGCAACTACACGGTGTTCGACGACAAAAAGAAGCCGGCCGGCATCAACCTGCTCGACTACGGCTGCATCCGCATCTTCCCGCCGAGCTTCGTCGGCGGCGTGGTCGATCTCTATCGCGGGCTGGAGCGCGGCGACGACGAGCTCGTCGTCAACGCCTACAGAACCTGGGGCTTCAAGAAGCTCAACCGCGACATCATCGATGCACTGAACATCTGGGCGCGTTTCATCTACGGCCCGCTGCTCGATGATCGCACCCGCACCGTCGCCGACGGGGTCAAGCCGTCGCAGTACGGCCGCCGCGAGGCCTTCCAGGTCCATCAGGCGCTCAAGGCCAAGGGGCCGGTCACGGTGCCCCGCGAGTTCGTCTTCATGGACCGCGCCGCGGTTGGCCTCGGCGCCGTCTTCCTGCACCTCGCCGCCGAGCTGAATTTCCGCCGCCTGTTCAACGCTGCGATCGAGGATTTTTCCGTCGCCAAAGTGGCCGACCGCCAGAGCCGTGCGCTCAAAAAGGCCGGCTTGCCCGAGACCCAGTAATCCAAAGGCGATGTTGCCCGGAAAGGCCGGTTAGGCTACCCGTTGGGCCTGTTTCTTGGAGATTTGCCAATGGCCGACCACGGCACCGTCGAATACGCCACCGCGCCAGGCAACGACTATCCGGCGCACGAGGCGACCTACGAAGGCTTCCTCGCGCTGGTGAAGTGGGGCCTGATCTCGATCATTATTCTCCTGATTTTGATGGCGTATTTCCTCGTCTGATTCCCCCTTACGGCCGGCATTCGCCGGCTGAACTCCCTGCCGGGTTGTTTCGCTTAAGGGCCTTCAATGAAGATCGCGATCGCCGCCGAGACCGATACGGCAGAGCCGCGCGTTGCCGGAACCCCGGACACCGTGAAGCGGATGATTGCGCTCGGCGCCGAGGTCGCGGTTGAGGCCGGGGCCGGCCAGAAGTCGGGCATTCTCGACGCCGATTATCAGGCCGCCGGCGCCACGATCGGGCAGGGCGTCGCCAAGGACGCCGACATCGTTCTCAAGGTTCGCCGCCCGTCCGCGCAGGAGCTGAAGTCCTACAAGAAGGGCGCGCTGGTCGTCGCCATCATGGATCCGTACGGCAACGAGGCTGCGCTGAAGGAGATGGCGCAGGCCGGTGTCGTCGCGTTCGCGATGGAATTGATGCCGCGCATCACCCGCGCGCAGTCGATGGACGTGCTGTCGTCACAGGCGAACCTCGCCGGCTACCGCGCGGTGATCGACGCTGCGGAAGAATACGGCCGCGCGCTGCCGATGATGATGACGGCGGCGGGCACGGTGCCGGCGGCGAAGGTTTTCATCATGGGCGTCGGTGTCGCCGGCCTGCAGGCAATCGCTACTGCGCGTCGCTTGGGTGCGATTGTGACGGCGACCGACGTTCGCCCGGCGACGAAAGAGCAGGTCGAGTCGCTCGGCGCGAAATTCCTCGCGGTCGAGGACGAGGAATTCAAGAACGCGCAGACGGCGGGCGGCTACGCCAAGGAAATGTCCAAGGAATATCAGGCCAAGCAGGCCGCGCTCACCGCCGAGCACATCAAGAAGCAGGACATCGTCATCACCACCGCGCTCATTCCGGGCCGTCCGGCGCCGAAGCTCGTCACCAAGGACATGGTGGCGTCGATGAAGCCCGGCTCGGTGCTGGTCGACCTTGCGGTCGAGCGTGGCGGCAACGTCGAAGGCGCCAAGCCCGGCGAAGTCGCCAAGGTCGGGGACGTGAAGGTTGTCGGTTATCTCAACGTGCCGGGCCGGGTCGCCGCATCCGCGTCGGCGCTCTACGCCAAGAACCTGCTGACCTTCATCGACACCCTGATCGACAAGAAAGAAAAGAAAATCGCGATCAACTGGGACGACGAGATCGTCAAGGGCACCGCGCTCACCCGCGACGGCGCCGTCATCCACCCGAATTTCCAGCCGAAGGCTTGAACCATGCATGAGATAGCCGCGGTCGATCCCTTCGTGTTCCGCCTGTCGATCTTCGTGCTGGCGGTGTTCGTCGGCTATTACGTCGTCTGGTCGGTGACGCCCGCTTTGCACACGCCGCTGATGTCGGTGACCAACGCGATCTCTTCGGTGATCGTGGTCGGCGCGCTGCTCGCGGTCGGCGTGCCGCTGGCGGCAAATGCCGACGGCCCAATGTGGTCGCGTATTCTCGGCTTCGTCGCGCTGATCTTCGCTTCGATCAACATCTTCGGCGGTTTCCTCGTCACCCAGCGCATGCTGGCGATGTATCAAAAGAAGAAGAAATAGCCGCATGAGCGCCAACATCCAGGCACTGCTCTATCTCGTCGCCGGCGTACTCTTCATCCTGGCGCTGCGCGGCCTGTCGAGCCCGGACTCCAGCCGCCGCGGCAACCTGTTCGGCATGATCGGCATGACGATCGCGGTGCTGACCACGCTGGCGTCACATCCGCCGGCCGACCACATTGCGTGGATTCTGGTGATCGGCGGCATCGTGATCGGCGGCGGAATTGGAGCCGTCATCGCACGTAAAGTGCCGATGACGTCGATGCCGGAACTCGTCGCTGCGTTCCACTCGCTGGTCGGCATGGCGGCGGTGCTGGTGGCGGCGGGCGCCTTCTACGCCCCGGCGGCGTTCGGCATCGGCGAGCCGGGCCATATCCACCCGCAAAGCCTGATCGAAATGTCGCTCGGCGTCGCCATCGGCGCCTTGACGTTTACCGGCTCGGTGATCGCCTTCCTCAAGCTCTCCGCCCGCATGAGCGGCAAGCCGATCACGCTGCCGGGCCGCCACGTCATCAACATCGCGATCGCGCTGGCGCTGGTCTTCTTCATCTACGGGTTCTTCGTGTCACAGAGCCAGATGGACTTCTGGCTCATCACCGGCCTCGCTTTGCTGCTCGGCATCCTGATGATCATCCCGATCGGCGGCGCCGACATGCCGGTCGTGATCTCGATGCTCAACTCGTATTCGGGCTGGGCCGCCGCCGGCATCGGCTTCACGCTCGGCAACTCGGCGCTGATCATCACCGGCGCGCTGGTCGGCTCGTCGGGCGCGATCCTGTCCTACATCATGTGCCACGCGATGAACCGCAGCTTCATCTCGGTCATCCTCGGCGGCTTCGGCGGCGAGACGGCCGCCGCCGGCGGCGCGCAGGAGCAGCGCCCGGTCAAGCTTGGCTCGGCGGATGACGCGGCCTACATCATGAAGAACGCGCAGAAGGTCATCATCGTGCCGGGCTACGGCATGGCGGTGGCGCAGGCGCAACATGCACTTCGCGAGATGGCCGACAAGCTCAAGAAGGAAGGCGTCGAGGTCAAATACGCCATCCATCCGGTCGCCGGCCGCATGCCCGGCCACATGAACGTGCTGCTCGCCGAAGCCAACGTGCCTTATGACGAGGTGTTCGAGCTCGAGGACATCAACTCGGAGTTTGCACAGGCCGACGTTGCCTTCGTGATCGGCGCCAACGACGTCACCAATCCCGCGGCGGAAGAAGACAAGACCTCTCCCATCTACGGCATGCCGGTGCTGCAGGTCTGGAAAGCGGGGACCGTGATGTTCATCAAGCGCTCGCTGGCGTCGGGCTACGCCGGCATCGACAACCCGCTGTTCTATCGCGACAACACGATGATGCTGCTCGGCGACGCGAAGAAGATGACCGAGAGCATCGTCAAGGCGCTGTAAGGCGCAGCCCCGCCAAGCCGTCGTGAAACCACACTGCTGATCGCGGCGGATTGAGTTCGCGGCAAGAAAAGATCGAGATCGTAACGGCGCCGTAATCTCCACACTGCGGCGCAACTTGATTCAAATTCCCATTACTCTTGCGTTCACGCGCTAACCAATCGCGGCATCGATTGGGGATCGCTTGCACTGTTGAACCATGACGGTCGCGTGACGCCATACGATGCCTCGAACTCAAAGCCGGGGGGCTTTGCCATTATGCGAGGTGAGCCTTCATGGCGAGCGACCAACCTAGTCATCAAGCAACACAGATCGTTCCGTTCGGCCGGCGGATCGGCCCCCCTCGCGCCTGCGTGCTCGACCACAAGCCTCATGTCCGGTCGTTCCTGGCCGGCATGCTGGACGAGCTCGGTTTCGCCACCCGCGATTGCGGCGCGGCGGATTTCAAGAAAATTCTCGCCGAATTTGTGCCGGATCTGGTCGTGCTCGGCCCGCTCAATGGGGCGGCCGAGGTCAGCCTGCTGATCCAGGCGCTGGTGTTCACCGGTTATGGCGGCCGCGCGATGCTGTTCGGCGGCCGCCATTCCGACGCGCTGATGGAGATGCAGGAGGTCGGAGAGCGCGTCGGGCTTGCGATGCTGCCGCCGCTCGGCACCCCGTTCCACGACGGCACCCTGGCCGAAAATGTCGCCTGTTTCCTGCCGATCGTCGCGCCATCCGACATGGCGGTCGATGCCGACGAGGCGCTGCGCAACGGCTGGGTGGAGATGTGGTACCAGCCGAAAATCGATCCGCGCTCGCTCAGCCCCTCAGGTGCCGAAGCGCTGGTTCGCGTCCGCCACCCGAACTGGGGTCTGGTCTCGCCGTCGTCTTTTGTCGGCGGCGGCCGCGATCCTTATCTGCGGACGTTCTCGCAATACATCATCATGCGTGCGATGGCGGATTCGGTGGCCTTTGCGGCGGCCCGCCACCCGATCGATATTTCCGTCGATCTGCCGGGCGCCGCGTTGAACGATCTCGAGTTCGCCGAGAAGGTGCTTCAGGCCATCCCCGACCATGGCTCGAAGCGCGGGCTGCAGATCGAAATCCGCTGTGCCGACATTGTCGGCAACGTTCCGCGGCTGCGTCATGTCGCCGGCCAACTGGCGTTTCGCAATATCGGCATCTCGATCGACGATGTCGGCCGCGAAGGTGCCTGGCTCGCCGGCGAGCGCAGCCTGCCGGTCGTCGAGCTGAAGGTCGGCCGCCGCTATGTGCGCGGCTGCGCGACCGATCGCGTCAAGCAGGCGGTGTGCTCGGAAATCATCGCGGCGGCTCAGGCGAGTGGCGTCCGCTCGGTCGCAGTCGGCGTCGATACCCACGCCGATTTCATTGCAGCGCGCGAACTCGGCTTCGACCTGCTTCAGGGTGCCTTGTTCGCCAAGCCGATGGAGTTGCGGGCGTTCGAGCGGACCTTGGGCGCGCGGCCGGCCTAGCTCTTCTTGCGCGACTTCTTTTCCTTCGCGTCCGGCAGCGGCAGGCGGATATGTACGCGCACGCCGTCGGCGTGATAGCCGATGCTGGTCGTCGCACTGATCTGACGCGGCAGCACGACGTCGAGCAGTTGCGCACCGAAACCCTTGCGGGCTGGCGGCGTCACTGCCGGCCCGCCGCTCTCGATCCAGTCGAATTCGAGATGCCGCTTGGTCGCCTCGGTGATGACGCGCCACGTGACTTCGACCTTGCCGCCGAGCATCGACAGCGCGCCATATTTCGCGGCGTTGGTGGTCAGCTCGTGAAGCGCCATGCCGAGCGGCACGGCGGTGCGCGACGACACTTCGACCGACGGGCCGCTGATCGCTACGCGCATGCCGCTCGAATCGGAGAATGGATCGAGCTCGTTCTTCACCATGGTCTCGAAGTCGAGTTCCGTTCGCCCCGAGTCGGACATCAGCAGATGCGTGCGCGCCAGGGCCGAGATGCGGCCGATCAGCGCGTCCTTGAATCCATCGATGGTGTCCGAGCTTTTCGCCGTCGAGCCGACAATCGCCTGCGCGATCGCCAATGTGTTGCGAACGCGATGATGCACCTCGCGCACCAGCATGGCCTGTTCGGCCTCGGCGCGTTTGCGCTCGGTGATGTCGAGCAGCATGTTGACGGCGCCGACCAGCCGGCCGTTCTGGTCGTAAAGCGGGGTCGGGTAGGGGATGAATGGAACGCGGGTGCCGTCCGGCCGCTCGGCAATGGCCTCCATGCCGCGGATCGGCCGGTTTTCCTTCAGCGCCAGCGCCATCGGGCAGTCGGGATGCGCCAGCGGCGCGCCATCCGGCCAATACAGCTTCCACGAGCCGCACCATTCCGAGGTGCCGAGCTGGGGCCGCTGGCCCCAGAACTCCGCGGCGGCTTCGTTGAAATAGGTGATCCGGCCCGCTGGGTCGGTCGTATAGACCGCGACCGGCAGCGCTTCGAGCAAGCCGCGGAAGCGGCGATCGCGTTCCCGGCGGACGTTTTCGCCGCCCTGGTTGAGCTCGACGACGTTGCTGGGGCTGGTTTCGGAATGCGCCGCAACGGCGCGCTCGAATTCGCCTTCGAGGAAGCCAATGTCCTGCTGCGTACTCACTTACTCAAACCTTCCCAAGCCCGCATCGATAGGCACCCCTTAGCGCGAAATCGTTGTTTTTCTTTCCCGCGCGCAACTTCCAACGCCAAAGCCCGGAAAAGGTTGCAGAAAATTGGTTGCGGTCGCCGGCTATGGTTATTCGGCCGGGTAACGTGACAGAAAAGCCACATGGCACTTGGGCTTTCAGCGCGCGGAGGCCTCGCATTCCTGCCGGCCGGGCCGTAAGCAGGCGGTCATGGTGGTCCTGAAATGGCTCATCGTGGGTGGGGTTGGCGCCTACGTCGCGGTGCTGGTTGCGATGCTGATTTTCCAGCGATCGCTGATGTACTTCCCCAATCCACGCCGGCTCGATCCGGCCGCCGAGGGACTCCCGGCCGCTCGCGTGATCGAACTCACCAGCGCAGACGGCGTGCGGCTGCTCGCGTGGTATGTGCCGGCGCAGGCCGGCAAGCCGCTGGTGCTTTACTTCCAGGGCAATGCCGATGGGCTCGACGCCCGCGTCAACCGATTCCGCAAGCTGATCGATGACGGCACCGGGCTGCTCGCACTTAACTACCGCGGCTATGGCGGCTCCGGCGGCAGCCCGAGCGAGAAGGGGCTGATCGCGGACGCCAACGCGGCTTACGACTTTGCCGTCAAGGAGGTGCCGCCATCACTCATCGTCGCGTTCGGTGAATCGCTCGGCACCGGCGTTGCGGTTGCGCTGGCGTCGGAGCGTGAAGTCGGCGGCGTGATCCTCGATGCGCCGTTCACGTCGACGGCGGATGTCGGCGCCGCCGTGTATTGGTTCGCGCCGGTGCGGCTGTTCATGTTCGATCAGTTTCATTCGGATCGCCGCATCGGCAAGGTGCATGCGCCGCTTTTGATTTTGCACGGCGAGCAGGATCGCGTGGTGCCGATCGGCTTCGGTGAAAAATTATTCGCGCTGGCGAATGAGCCGAAGCGCATGCAGCGCTTTCCGCTCGGCGGTCACGTCAATCTCGATGATCACGGCGCGATGCCGGTGATCAAGGAATTCCTGACGGGCCTCTCACCGTAAGGTGTCCCGGACGCGGTGCAGCGCGTAGCGGTGCACCGCAGATCCGGGACCTTATCGCCCACCAAACGTGGAATGGTCCCGGGTCTGCAGCGCACCGTGAAGAACGCTGCGCTGCGCCCGGGACACCAGAAACTAGAACGTCTGGTACGCCTCGCCCATCTTGCCGCCGACCCGCTCGAAGCCGGCGCTCGCCGGCTTGTAGTCGCGATTGATGTTCATTGCGCGCGCGTAGGAGCCGGCCGCCTTCTCCTTGTCGCCGAGCCGCTCATACGCAAGCCCGCGGCTGGTCCAGGCGGCGACATTCTGCGGTTCGATGCCGACCGCGCTATCGAGGTCGTCGGCCGCGTCCTTGTAACGCTTCACCGCGATGTAGCTTAAGCCCCGCGCCACATACGGTTCGGCCTGCTGCACCGACAGGCCGATTGCGGTGGTGAAATCGTCGATCGCGTATTGGTGCTGGTTGCGGCTCTGATAGAGCAGGCCGCGATTGTAATAGGCCTGCGCGTTGTCGGGCCGGATCACGATGGCCTTGTTGAAATCCTGCAGGGCCAGCACCGGCTTCTTCTGCTCGCGATAGACGATGCCGCGGCCGAGATAGGCGGCGTCGTAATTGCGGTCGATTGTCAGCGCCTTGTTGTAGTCGGCGAGCGCGACGTCGAGCTTGCCGGTTTGCCGCTCGACCAGCCCGCGATTGGCATAAGCCTGCGCGTAGTTGGCGTCGATCGCGATCGCCTTGTTGAAGTCCGCGATCGCTTCGTCGTAGCGCCCGCCCTGGCCGAACACCGTGCCGCGCATGTTGTAGGCCTGCGGGTCGTTCGGATTGGCCTTCACCACGTCGGTCAGCGACGCGATGTTGGCGGGCGAGGTGGCGTAGAGCGTGTCCTCGCTCTGCGGCGTCGCACCGCCTATGTCGTTGAGCGCGGTCGAGCAGCCGCCGAGCGCCAGCGCGACAAGCGCGGCGCACACGCCAACGATGGATCCGCGATCACTCATCCCAAAAACAATAGCGCGGGCCACTTCGCCCGCGCCACGTCAACTCAGACCAATCTATCAGCCGAACCGGCGCTGCGGGCCGCGGCCTTCGCCCGGAGCGGGCTTCGGCTTCGACGGCAGCAGGCCTTCGCGCTGCATCTTCTTGCGCGCCAGCTTGCGTGCCCGGCGGATCGCTTCCGCCTTCTCACGCGCTTTCTTCTCGGAGGGCTTTTCGTAGTGGCCGCGGAGCTTCATCTCGCGGAAAATCCCCTCACGCTGCATCTTCTTCTTCAGCGCCTTGAGGGCCTGGTCGACGTTATTGTCACGAACGAGAACCTGCACGAGTGCTCCTATGTTGGTCCCAGGTCTTGTGAGATCGGGTCTGAATTGGTGTCCGAAGGGCCGCAAAAAGCCCGTTCGAGTCGCGCGGCAGTAGCAGAATTGGCTTTAAGAGTCCACAATCGGGCAAGAATCCGACTTGATACGGCCCATTTGCGACAGCGGCATAAGCCCCGAGCCCCCACGATGGTTGCATCCCGACGGCAGGTTCTGTGGTCCGCCGGGGCGTTCATTGCCACCGGGCCTGTGGCGGCCCAGACCTTTACCGCCACCGATATCAGCCAGGCCGCGCAAAACGCCCGCCGCGACGCCGGCCGGCTGGCCCGCCGGGCCGACAATCTGCTGCGGCAGACCGTGGCGGACGGCCCTGAGCGGGGCGGCGCCGCGGTGCGCCGGTTCCGGGGCGAGCAAGTCCACCTCGGGCGCGACCTTGCCGCCATCTTCAACGGTCAGGTGAGCGAGGACGACTGGTTGTTAGTCGTGCCGACCGCCGAGCTGGAACTCGTGCTGACCATGCGGCCGCTGGTCATCCGCATCGCGCCGAGGCCCGATGAGGTCGAGGCGGCGGTCAAGGAACCGTTGCCGAAAATCGAGCCGCTTCAGGACGATGCCGTCGACGATGTCACGCTGAGGATCGTGCTGGCCTCGCTCGGCATCGGCGGCGACCCGGCGCTGTTGGCCGGCCTCAGGAATGACAACGCGCTCGCCGCCGCGCTCAAGGACACCGCCGCGGCACTGAAGGCGCGCCGCTATGGCTTGGCCGCTTTCGAGTTCGAGCGGCTGATGCGGGCCGTCGTATTGCCGCGCAATGTCGAAGTCCTGTCCGGCGGCAACCCGGACCGGGCGCGCACCCTCTACAAGGTGCTGACGGTCTGGTTCGTGCCCTTCATCGGCTGGCCGTTTTTCACGGCCCGGCTGCTCGCCATCGCCTATCAGGCCCGCGACACGACAGCGCCGATGCTGCGCTGACCGCGATTTTGCGGTGGAACACCTGCCTGCAACCGCAAATAGGACTCTGCTTCCACGCCGCGATTGCTGTATAAGTAGCCGTTTCCAATTCTGATTGGGAACGCAACCTGTGAACATCCAGACTTCCAAGCAGCTTGGCGCCCTCGTCACCGAGGGCAAGACCAAGAAGGTATTCCAGATCAAGGGCAGCGACCTGGTGTCGGTCATCTCCAAGGATGACATCACCGCCGGGGACGGCGCCAAACACGACATCATCCCGGATAAAAGTAAGCTCGCCAACCAGACGACCTCGAACGTGTTCCGGCTGCTGAAGGAATGCGGCTTGCCGGTCGCCTTCGTCGAGCAGGACAGCCCGACCTCGTTCATTGCGCCGAACTGCCAGATGCTGCCCTACGAAGTGGTGGTGCGGCGTGAGGCGCACGGCTCGTACCTCAAGCGCACCCCGCATTTCAGCAAGGGGCAGTTGTTCCCGAAGCTGATCGTCGAGTTCTTCCTCAAGACCAAGGACAAGAACTGGAAGGGTAAGCCGCTGGTCGCCGACGATCCGCTGATGAACCGCACGGACGCCGGCAAGATCGAGCTGTTCAATCCGGCCAAGCCGATCATCGGCCAGGAGCCGTTCCTCGTCCTCGCCGACGCCGACGTGTTCTCCAAGCCCGATGAGTCGAAGCTCTATCCGGAAATGTCGCGCATTGCGCGGCAGGCCTTTCTCATCCTCGAAAAGGCATGGCAGCTCGAGGGCGGCCGCCTGGTCGACTTCAAGGTCGAGTTCGGCACCGACGCCAAGGGCACGCTGCTGCTCGCCGACGTGATCGACAACGACTCGTGGCGCGTCGTGGAAAGCGGCGGCTACATCGACAAGCAGGTCTATCGCGACGGCGGCTCGCTCGACGATGTCGCGTCGAAATACCGCCGCGTCGCCGATATCACCTCGCGCTTCCAGGTGCCGAAGCAGCGCATCATCCTGTGGCGCGGCTCCGCATCGGACAACACTGAACCTTTCACCAAGGCGCTCGGCGACCTTGCGCCGATGATGGAAGTGGTCACCTGCTCGATCCACAAGGAGCCGATCCGCGGCGCGGAAATCGTCTACCGCATGCTGCAGGAAGTGCCGGACACCGTCATCGTCGCCTTCATCGGCCGCTCGAATGGCGCCGGTCCGGTGCTCTCCGCGCTGTCGGTCGCGCCGGTCATCACGGTACCGGCCAGCGCGAAGGATTTCCCCGAGGATGTGTGGTCGTGCCTGCGCGCGCCGAGCGCCGTGCCGGTGATGACGGTGATGGAGCCGTCGAACGCCGTGCTTGCCGCGCTGCAAATCCTGTCGGCGCGCAACCCGAAGATCTACGCGCATATCCGCGGCGTGATCGAGGACCGTACCGCCAACGTGATGCGGATCTGACAACGGAGTGAGCCTTGGCGAAACCGACCATAGCGGTATCGAACAAGGCTCCTTCTCCCGTCGATGAAGTCGAGCGGCTCAAGAGCGAGCTGCGTTTCGCCCGCGCCAAGATCACCGAGCTCGAGGCGCGCCTCGACATTGACCCGCTGCTCGACATCCTCAACCGCCGCGGTTTCGAGCGCGAGCTCAAGCGTTCGCTCGCTTATGTGAAGCGTTACGGCACCGATGCGGTGCTGGTTTACATCGATCTCGACGGCTTCAAGGGCATCAACGACCGCGCCGGTCACAGCGCGGGCGACGAGTTGCTCAAGGAAGTCGCAACCGCGCTCAACGGCAAGGTGCGTGCCTCCGACGTGGTGGCGCGGCTTGGCGGCGACGAGTTCGCCGTGCTGTTGTGGAACGTCAGCGAGACGCATGCGTTCGCCAAGGCGCGCGACCTGGAAGACGCCGTCGCCGCCGTCACGATTACGCGCAGCGGCGTGTCTTTGTCTGTCACGGCGTCCGCCGGTGTTGCTGCGTTAAGTCCGCTCGATGGCCCGATGGAAGCGATCGATGCCGCCGACCGCGCGATGTATCTGCGCAAGCGCGAACGCGCCGCTCAGGCCGGCTGACTACGGCTACGCAATAATGTCCGGCGTCAGCTGATCCTCGACCGCGCGAATCTTGTCGCGCAGCACCAGCTTGCGCTTCTTCAGGCGCTGCACCTGGATCAGGTCGGAACTGGGAGAAATGGCGAGCGCGACAATGGCGGCGTCGAGGTCGCGGTGTTCCTGTTGGAGACGCGCCAACTGTCCGCGCAGCTCGCTTTCTTCTTCCTTGGTCATCGCCACCGCTGGTTATGACCCGTAACGGCGCCGCACATCCGGCATCGGAATTATCGCGTTTTCCACAGCGCCCTTCAAGGCACGGAACTTCACGTCGCGCCGCACTTTTCGCGATGCTTGCCGCCCGGGGGCGGTGGGCCTACCGTCGCAATGTTGCCGAGTCTCTGTTATAGTGAGTTGTTCAAGGCCCACTGATTGAGGAGACATACTGCATGTCGATGCAATCGCTTGCGGATTTGGAACAGCGGCACCGGGCACTGGAAGACGAAATCAAAGAAGTCTCGACGCACCCGGCTGCTGACGACCTGAAAGTCGCCGAGCTCAAACGACAAAAACTCCATCTGAAAGACGAGATTGCCAGGTTACGGCAATCGAACGGCGCGAGCGTTCACTGACCTGATCAGCCCGCTCGTCGGGGGAAATTCGAGACGAAACCGCCGGCTCGCAGCCGCGAGGCGGCGGTTTTGTTTATCGCGAGGCGAAACTAGAGTGGGGTCCGTAAGAAAAATGAAATGGCGAGAGGTTTCGTGATGCTCAAGCGTTGTTGCATGGTCGTTGCCGCATTGTGCGCGCTGATCGTTTCTGCTGCGGCCGCCGACTACCCGACCCGCGCGGTCACGATCATCGTGCCGTTCCCGCCCGCTGGCGGCGTCGATTCGATGGCGCGTGTCGTTGCCGAAAAGCTGTCGCAATCGCTCCATGAGCAATTCATCGTCGACAATCGCGGCGGCGCCGGCGGCACGATCGGCACCAAGGCCGTGAAAGGCGCGACGCCCGACGGCTACACTTTGCTGCTCGGCCACACCGGCACGATGTCGATCAACCCGACTCTTTATCCGCACTCCGGCATCGACCCGAACAAGGATTTCGAGCCGATCGGCATGATCGCGAATTTTCCGGTCGCGCTGCTCGCGCATCCGTCGTTCCCGGCCAGGAACATCGCCGAGTTCATCGACTATTGCAAAAAGAATCCCGGCAAGCTCAACGTCGGCACCTCGGCGGTCGGCACCGGCGGCTACATGACGGCGGAGCTCTTCAAGTCGATCGCCGGTGTCGACTTCCAGATCATCCCCTACAAGGGCACGGCGCCGGTGATGAATGACCTTCTCGGCAATCACATTCCGGTCGCGTTCGGTGTGCTGCCGCCCGCGCTCGGCAACATCGCCGCCGGCAAATTGAACGTGATCGGCGTGACCAGCATCAAGCGCTGGTCGGGTCTGCCGAATGTGCCGACCTTCGATGAATCCGGCCTGCCGAAGTTCGAGGCGGTGTTGCGCTACGGGCTGCTGGCGCCGGCCGGCACGCCAAAGCCGATCGTCGACAAGCTCAGCACGGAATTGCGCAAGCTCGCCGAGAGCCCGGACGTTCAGCAGCGCGTGCGTAACGAAGGCGGCGACCCGATCACCTCGACCGCCGAGGAATACAAGAAGGACATTGCCGCCGAGGACATCAAGTGGGGCGGCCTCGTCAAAAAGCTCAACCTCAAGGTCGATTAGCTACCAGCGACGGTAGTAATACGGGCCGGGGTAATAAGCGCGTGGGTAGGGGCCGTAGCGGTAATAAACCGGCGGCCCCGACGGCACATAGGCGACGGCCGGGCCGTCGTCCTCGTCGAGGTCGTAATCGTCTTCGTCATCGTACTGCGGTCGTGCGGTGAGCGGTGGCGTGGCGCGCGGCGCATTGCGCTGTGCGGTGCGCGGCTGCTCGGCGCTGTCCGGCTCATCGACGCTGCCGGTGACGTCATTCTGACCGTTGTCGAAATACTGCTCGTAGCCGCGGCGCAGCTTCTGCAAATTCCCTTGCGTGTTGGCGCGCGGCGCGGCGGCCACCTGCGGCGTCGCTTCGCCGAGATTGCGTCCGATCGCGAAGCCTTCCTTGTCGCCGAACTTCACCTTGCACCAGCCGGCGTCGCATTCGCCGACCTCGATCTCCGAGCCTTTCGGGATCAGGGTGACGATCTCGCTCTTGGTGCCGGGTGCGGCGCGCAGATTGGTTTCGGCCGGCAACGTCAGCGGCTTTGCGGCGGCCGCGGCGGTGAAGGCGATCACGGCCACGGCGGCAAAGGCAGCTTGTGTCATTCGCATGGACTTCATCTGGATAGCCCTCGCGGAGAAATCGTTCGGCCGGATTCTGCGGCCGAGTGAGGCAATTTAACGCCCGCGAACCTGAAAGTTGCATGAATAACGCCGGTGGACGCCGCCGCCGTGCCGCCGTAATGTCGTGCAGACTTGATGGCCTGACCTGTCGAGGATTCGCGAGATGAGCCGCATTTTATCTGGATTTTATGCCGCTCTGGCTGTGTCTGGGCTGCTGCTGGCAGCGTCCGCGGCGCAGGCCTTCACCATCGAGAATGGCGACGGCGGCGCGACCGGGGCCAATCTGATGGCGCCCGCGCCGTTCAACAATGCGGTCAAATCCACGACCGACAACAATGGCGGCACGCGGACCCAGTTCGGCAATACCTCGGTCTATGTCGGTCCTTCCAACTCGGTGGAGCAGGACTACCAGACCGGCATCAACCGGATGTTCTCGCCGCTTGGCCGTCCGTCGAACTAGTCGCTCGATATTCTTGCGATGAAAGGCGCCTGGACGATCGCCATTGTCCCGGCGCTTTTGTTTTGCGCGGCCGCCGTTGCGCAGGACGTGCGCGGGCTTGAGGTCTGCACCGCCGAAAAGGACCTGGCGCGGCGCACCTCGTGCCTTCAGGCCAATGTCGAATTCCTCCAGCAGGAGCTGATAAAGGAAACACGGCGCGCGAAAAGGCAGGCGGACGACGACCGCGCCAACGCGGTCAAGGAAATCACGACGCTGAAGGCCGACATCGTCGCGCTGCGGATTCTGCTCTCCAAGGCGCAGGATGAGATCGAGATGCTGCGGAAGAAACCGGCGGAGAAAAAATGAAAATCATCTTTTCCGTTCTTGGCGCGCTGATCGCCATCGCCGGCCTGATCTGGGCGGCGCAGGGCGCCGGCATTTTCCCTTATCCGGCAACCAGTTTCATGATCGACAATTCGCGCTGGATCTGGATCGGCCTCGCCACCGCGGTGGTCGGAGTCATCATCGTCATCCTGGCGCAGCGTTCCTGAAGTCAGGAATCGGGTGGTCCGCGTCGGTTCACCCGTCTATTTGCGCCATGCACGGAGACAATGCATGGCGAAGAGCTATTACAGCACGGTATTCGATCAGCCCGCCGACAGCCTGTGGGGCGTGGTGCGCGATTTCAATTCATATCCGGTCTGGGTCGATGGCGCGGCCGAGAGCGAGATCGAAGGCGGCAAGCCCGGCACCACGGTCGGGGCGGTGCGCAGCGTGCTTTACGATGGCGCGCGTATCCGCCAGCGCCTGCTCGCGCAATCCGATGTCGAGCGAGCACAGACTTACGAATTCGCCGACGGCCCGCTGCTGCCGGTGAGGAATTACCGCGCCACCATCCGCATCACGCCGGTGGTCGATGGCGACAAATCCTTTGTTGAATGGTGGGCGGATTACGATTGCGAGCCGAACCGCTACACGGAGATGATGGATTTCTTCCGCACGTCGTTCGGCCGCTGGCTGGAGTCGCTGCGCCGCACCGTCACGAAGGCCGGCGTCTAGCGCGCGGCGTCGCCGTTCGTGTCGAACTTCGCGCGCGCTCTGTCCATCGCGGCGGTGTTGGCACGCGCCCAGTCGGCCAGCGAGTTGACCGGCACCAGCAGCGAGTGGCCGAGTTTGGTGAGCTCGTAATCGACGCGCGGCGGCACGGAGGGCGTCACTGTACGCAGCACCAGCCCGTCGCGCTCCAGCGCGCGCAGCGTCAGCGTCAGCATCCGCTGCGAGATCGAGCCGAGCGCGCGGCGCAACTCGTTGAAGCGCTTCGGCCCGGTGCCGAGCCGCTCCACCACCAGCACCGTCCATTTGTCGCCGACCCGCGACAGCACCTCGCTGATCGCGCGGCACTCCGATTCCTCGTGCAGCGGCGGCGGCTTTTTAGCGGGCACATTCAAGGCCCGCCCGCCTTTGGAGGGCACATTGATGTGACCGGGTAACAGCGCTGTGCCTTCTTGTCTGGTCCGTACGGTCATTTATTTAGGCCAAGTAATCTTTCGTTACTGAGTAATCTTTCGTAACCAACGGACAGAAAGTAACTACTGCCATGGCCCAGAACAAGCCCCGCATCGCCATTATCGTCGGCTCCACCCGCCGCGAGTCGATCAACCGCCAACTGGCCAAGGCTCTGGCCAAGCTGGGTGAAGACCGGCTGGATTTCACCTTCGTCGAGATCGGCGACCTGCCGCTCTACAACCAGGACCTCGAGAACGACCTGCCGGCGCCCGTCGCCCGCATGAAGGCGCAACTCGAAGCCGCCGACGGCGTCCTGATCGTCACGCCCGAGCATAATCGCTCGATCCCGGCCGCACTGAAGAATGCGATCGACTGGGGGACCCGTCCGTGGGGCAAGTCGAGCTGGCCGGGCAAGGTCGCCGCCGTGATCGGCACGTCACCGGGCGCGATCGGCACCGCGGTGGCGCAGTCGCACCTGCGCAACGTGCTCGGCAGCATTCTCGGCCTGCTGGTCATGGGCGGTGAGCACTACGTCACCTTCAAGCCCGAGCTGATCGCCGCCGATGGCGTCGTCACCGACGCCAACACCAACAAGTTCCTGAGCGGCTTTATCGCTCAGTTCGCATCTTTGGTCAGTCGTCACGCGGTCGCGCAACCCGCCGCCGCGTAACAGAGAGGATAGAAAATCATGTCCATTCGTCCCGTCCGAAGCGTCACGCAATCCAAGCCGACGATGGAAGGCGCCGGCGTGCATCTCAACCGCGCCTTCGGCTTCGGCGACCAGAAAGCATTCGACCCGTTCCTGTTGCTGGACGATTTCCGCAACGACCGGCCGCAGGATTACATGGCCGGTTTCCCGTGGCATCCGCATCGCGGCATCGAGACGATCACCTATGTTCTGGCCGGCACGGTCGAGCATGGCGACAGCCTCGGCAATCGCGGTCTGCTCGGCGCGGGCGACGTGCAGTGGATGACGGCCGGCTCCGGCATCATGCATCAGGAGATGCCGCAGGGTGACGCCAAAGGCCGCATGCACGGCTTCCAGCTTTGGGCCAACCTGCCGTCGTCGCTGAAGATGACCAAGCCGCGCTACCAGGACATCAAGGCGAATGCGATCCCGGAAGTGATCGAGGATGACGGCACCCGTGCGCGCATCGTCAGCGGCGAGTTCTGGGGCAAGAAGGGCCCGGTTGAGGGCGGTGCTGTCGAGCCGCGTTATCTCGACATCTTCGTGCCGCCGGGCAAGAAGAAGTCGTTGAAGGTCGAGGTCGACCGTCACGCCTTCGCCTATGTGTTCGAGGGTTCGGGCTCGTTCTCCGGCGCCTCACAGCCGTTCGGCGTGCTCACCGAGAAGCAGGCCGCCGACGGCAGCGAGATCACGGTGCGCGAGACGGTCGGCAACCGCTCGCTGGTGCTGTTCGACAGTGGCGACGAGGTCGTCGTGCAGGCCGGCGATCAGGGCATCCGCTTCCTGCTGGTGTCCGGCCGCCCGCTCGAGGAGCCGGTCGCCTGGCACGGACCCATCGTGATGAACACGCACGATGAGCTACGCACCGCGGTCAACGAGCTGCGGGCCGGCACGTTCATCAAGGAAGGCGTGGCGTAACGCTCGTCACAGTATCTCCACGTCATGGCCGGGCTTGTCCCGGCCATCCACGTCTTTCCGTATGGCGTTTAAGGCGTGGATGCCCGGCACAAGGCCGGGCATGACTTGGAGAGATTTGCGTCTTGTCGCTTCACGCGAAGATCGCGACCGCCAGCATTCCGATCACGATCAGCACCAGGCCGGTCACCAGCATGCGCATCAGGCTGGAGCCCGGTTGCTCGTTCTCCGCGGCGATGACGAGTGGTTTGCTCGGAAGATCGCTCATGACTTCCCTCCTTGTCGATCCCGATGGAAGCGCTCGCCCACCTTCAGCATCACGCGGTTATGGGTCGCGATGCCGAGCTCGAGGCTTTCGGCGATCCGTTCCGCGCGTTCGATGAAATGCGTCTGCGCCGCCGGCGGACACAGCTCCCGCACGGTTTGCCGGAACAGATCGAGCCAGCGGTCGAAATGCGCGGCGTCCACCGGAAGCGGCAGGTGCTTGATCATCGGGCTGCCGTGGTAGCGGCCCGACATCAGCGCGACCGACGACCAGAACTGACACATCTTCTCGAGATGCGTGTCCCAGTTCTTGACGCGGGCGTCGAACACCGGGCCGAGCAACGGGTCCTGCCGGACCTTGGCGTAGAAGCCATGCACCACGCGCGCGATCATCGGCTCGTCGATGCCGGTGCGCGCCATGATCTCGGCTACCACGTCGGCGCGCCGCTGCTCCCTGTCCGACATGCAGATGATCTCGCTCATGCCGATCTCGTCTAAATAGGTATTTACAATACCCATTTAGACCGGCTAAACCGGCTTTGTAAATACTGAGTTGGACATGCAGCCATGCGCCTGACCCAATTCACCGACTTCGGCCTGCGCGCGCTGATGCGGCTCGCCGCCGACACCCACCGCTCATTTTCGACCGGCGATATCGCCGCCGAATTCGGCATTTCCCGCAATCACCTGACCAAGGTGATCCGCGACCTGGCGGACGCCGGGTTCGTGCAGACCCAGCGCGGCGCCGGCGGCGGATTCCGTCTCGCCCGCCCGCCGGAGGACATCACATTGGGCGAGGTGGTCCGCCGGCTTGAGGAACGGCAGGCGCTGGTGGAGTGCTTCCGCGACGATGGGGGCTGCTGCGTGCTGACGCCGCGCTGCCGGCTGAAGGGCAAGCTGGCCAAGGCGCGCGAGGCCTTCCTGCGCGAGCTTGACGAAACCACTTTGGCCGAATGCGCCTATCCGCCGGTGCCGCCGCAGCGGCGCGCGAACGCACGGCGGCTAGCGTCGTAAGCGAACTCTCCTTGTCATGGCCGGGCTTGTCCCGGCCACCCACGCCTTTCTTGCTGCTGAATTGAAGGCGTGGATGCCCGCAACAAGTGCGGGCATGACGTGGAGAGATCGTGCTGGCCTACGGCCGAAACACGCCCTTGCCGGAATTCTGCTGGTCGAACAACTGATACGCCTCGACCGCTTGATCGAGCGTCCACGTTTCGGTGAACAGCTTGTCGACATCGATGCCGCGGTCGGCGATATAGCGCGCGCACTCGGCCTGACCGACCGTCGAGAACGTCCACGATCCGATCAACGTCACCTGCCGCCGTAACAGATCGCTGGAAACATCCAGCGTCACCTCGCCGCCTTCGCCGACGAAGCACGCCTTGCCCCAGGTCCGCACGCAGCGCACTGCCTCGCGGCGCGCCTGTGGCGACGACGATGCATCGAGCGACGCATGCGCGCCGAGCCCGTGCGTCAGGTCCTTGATGGCGCCGACCACGTCGTTGGTTTGCGACGGATCGAGCACATGCGCCGCACCGAATTCCTTGGCGCGCTTGAGCCGCTCCGGGCTGGTGTCGAGGGCGATCACCTCGGCGCCCATCGCGGCGGCGAGTTGCGTGGCTGACAACCCAACCGGCCCCTGGCCGAAAATCGCGATACTGTGCTGGCCCTGCAGGCCGAGCCGTTGCAACGCACCCCACGCGGTGCCGGTGCCGCACGAGATCGCCGCGCCGGCGTCGAACGACAGTTCCTCCGGCAGCGTCACCAGCGTGCGCGCCGGGCACTTCATGTACTTGGCGTGCGCGCCGTGGCCGGTGACGCCATAGACCTCGGCGACGCCCTCGTCGCAAAGCTGCATCCAGCCGGTCTGGCATTGCGGGCAGACGCCGCAGCCGCGGTAGTGATGCACCATCGCGCGCTGGCCGCCGCGGGCCTGCTTCTTGCTAACGCCCGAGCCCACCGCAACCACGATGCCGCACGGCTCGTGCCCGGCGATCACCGGCCCGCCGGCGGTCTTGAAGCCGAGCGCGGCGGGGCCGCCTTTGGCGCGATACGACTTGAGGTCGCTGCCGCACATGCCCGAGGCCTTGATCTCGAGCACCACCTCGCCGGGCCCCGGCGTCGGATCGGGGAAGTCGATGAATTCGATCTTGCGATCGCCGGGGAAAGTTACGCCACGCATACTCACACCGCCTTCGCCATCTCTCTCAATTTGAACTTCTGAATCTTCCCCGTGCTCGTTTTCGGAATTTCCGCGAACACGAAATGGCGCGGCACCTTGTAGCCGGCCAGGTTCTTCTTGCACCACGCGGTTAAATCCTCCGCGCTGGCTTTTTGCCCGGGCTTTAACTCGACGAACGCGCAGGGCGTCTCGCCCCACTTGTCGTCGGGCTTGGCCACCACAGCGGCGGCCGCCACGGCCGAGTGCTTGTAGAGCGCGTCTTCAACCTCAATGGATGAAATGTTCTCGCCGCCGGAGATGATGATGTCCTTCGAGCGGTCCTTCAGCTGGATGTAGCCGTCCGGGTGCATCACGCCGAGGTCGCCGGTGTGAAACCAGCCGCCCTTGAACGCGGCCTGCGTCGACTTCGGGTTCTTGAGATAGCCCTTCATCACCACGTTGCCGCGCATCATCACTTCGCCCATCGCCTCGCCGTCGCGCGCGACCGGCACCATGGTGTCGGGATCGCGCACGTCGAGCCCTTCCAGCGCGCCGTAGCGCACGCCCTGCCGCGCCTTCTTCGCCGCCTGCTCGGCGCCCGAGAGGGCATCCCAGCTCGCGTGCCAGTCGTTCACCACCGCCGGGCCGTAGCATTCCGTCAGCCCATACAAATGAGTGACGTTGAAGCCGGCATCCTTCATCGCGGCGAGCACCGCTTCGGGCGGCGGCGCGGCGGCGGTGAAGAACTGCACCACATGCGGCAGCGGCTTCTTCTCGCTCTCCGGCGCGTTGAGCAAAGTCGCCATCACGATCGGCGCGCCGCACAGATGCGTCACCTTGTGGTTGGCGATCGCGTCGAACATCGCCGGCGCGCGCACCGCGCGCAGGCACACATGCGTGCCGGCCACCACCGAGATCGACCACGGGAAGCACCAGCCGTTGCAGTGGAACATCGGCAGCGTCCACAGATAGACCGGATGCTTGCCCATCGCGCAGGTGACGATGTTGCCGGTCGCCAGCAGATACGCGCCGCGATGGTGATAGACGACGCCCTTCGGATCGCCGGTGGTGCCTGACGTATAGTTGAGCGTGATGGCGTCCCATTCGTCGTCCGGCATCGACCAGGCGAACTCCGGGTCGCCCTGCGCGACGAATGCCTCATATTCGATTGAGCCGATCCGCTCGCCTGCGCCGCTGTATTCCGGATCGTCGTAATCGATCACCAGCGGCTTCACCTTGGCGAGCGCCAGCGCGTCCTTCTTCACCTTGGAGAATTCGCGATCGATGATAACGACCTTTGCGTCGGCATGATCGAGCGAGAAGGCGATGATCTGCGCGTCGAGCCGTGTGTTGAGCGTGTTGAGCACGCCCTTGGTCATCGGCACGCCGTAGTGGCATTCGAGCATCGCCGGCGTGTTGGCGAGCATCACCGAGACGGTGTCGCCGCGTTTGATGCCATGCTTCGCCAGCGCCGACGCGAGCTGCCGCGCGCGCGCGTAGAACTCCGCGTAGGTCCGGCGCAATTTGCCGTGGATGATGGCGATGTGGTCCG
>DASZXA010000026.1:0-79704 GCA_035546455.1 Pseudolabrys sp. | reverse complement strand
GTGGATGGAACGCCGCCTGCCGATCGCCGGACTCGTTTATTCGTCCTTCGTCGTTTACCCGACGCCGCGCAACCTGAACTACTGGTGGACGTTCGGCGGCATCCTCGCCTTCATGCTCGGCGTGCAGATCATCACCGGCATTGTGCTGGCGATGCACTACACCCCGCATGTCGATCTCGCCTTCAAGTCGGTCGAAGGCATCATGCGCGACGTCAATTACGGCTGGCTGCTGCGCTACCTGCACGCCAACGGCGCGGCGATGTTCTTCCTTGCCGTCTATGTCCATATTTTCCGCGGCATGTATTACGGCTCCTACAAGGAGCCGCGCGAAGTGCTCTGGATTCTCGGCGTCATCATCTACCTGCTGATGATGGCGACCGGCTTCATGGGCTACGTGCTGCCGTGGGGTCAGATGAGCTTCTGGGCCGCGACCGTCATCACCAACCTGTTCTCGGCGATCCCTCTGGTCGGCGATCCGATCGTGACCTGGCTGTGGGGCGGTTACGCGGTCGGCAATCCGACTCTCAACCGCTTCTATTCGCTGCACTACCTGCTGCCGTTCGTCATCGCCGGCGTCGTGGTGCTGCACGTCTGGGCGCTGCATGTGGTCGGGCAGAACAACCCGACCGGCATCGAGCCGAAGACCGAAAAGGACACCGTCGCATTCACGCCGTACGCCACCATCAAGGACTCGTTCTTCATGGCGTGCTTCTGCATCGTGTTCGCGTGGTTCGTGTTCTACATCCCGAACTTCCTCGGCCACGCCGACAACTACATCCCGGCCAACCCGGCGGTGACGCCGACCCACATCGTGCCTGAATGGTATTACCTGCCGTTCTACGCGATCCTGCGCGCCATCCCGAACAAGCTCCTTGGTGTGTGTGCCCTCTTTGGCTCGATCCTGATCTGGGCCTTCATCCCGTGGCTCGACACCTCGCGGGTGCGCTCGGCACGCTACCGGCCGCTCTTCAAGCAGTTCTTCTGGCTGTGGGTGATCGGCTTCGTGCTGCTCGGCTGGCTCGGCTCCAAGCCGCCGGAAGGACTCTACGTGATCCTCGCCCGCATCCTGACGATCTACTATTTCGCCTACTTCATCATCGTGCTGCCGTTGCTCGGCATCTTCGAGAAGACTCGGCCGCTGCCGCTGTCGATCTCGGACTCGGTGCTCAAGGGCGATGTGCCGCTTGGCGCTTCGGCGCCGCCGGTGCGGTCGTGAGCGGGGGCAGGGCCATGAAGACAATGCATACGCTCAAGGTTCTCGCTCTCGCTACCGCGCTCGTCGTCCCGACGGTCGTGCTCGCGCAGGACGAACACTCGCACGAGACGCCGCCGCCGCCACGGCAGTCGTGGTCGTTTGCCGGCTGGTTCGGCAAATACGACCCCGCCCAGCTCCAGCGCGGCCTCAAGGTTTAAAAGGATGTCTGCTCGGCCTGCCACTCGATGAGCATGGTCGCGTTCCGCAACCTCGCCGATCCGGGCGGGCTAGGCTACACCGAGGCGCAGGCCGCGGCGTTCGCGTCGGAATACAAGATCAAGGACCTCGACGATTCCGGTCAGCCGATCGAGCGTGACGGCCGTCCGGCCGATTATTTCCCGGCGCCGTTCCCGAACGAGGCGGCCGCCAAGGCCGCCAATGGGGGTACCGCGCCGCCGGACATGTCGACCTTGGCCAAGGCGCGCACCTATGAGCGTGGCTTTCCGTGGTTCGTGCTCGACATGATCGTGCCGTATCAGGAGCAGGGCCCGGACTACATCCACGCCATCCTGACCGGCTACAAGGACGCGCCGAAGGGGTTCACGGTGCCGCCGGGTGGGCATTACAACGAATATTTCCCCGGCCACTCGATCGCCATGCCGCCGCCGTTGCAGGACGGCCAGGTGACGTTCGACGACGGCGCGCCGAACAAGCTGGACGACGAGGCGAGGGACGTCTCGGCGTTTCTGATGTGGGCGGCCGAGCCGCACCTCGTCGCGCGCAAGCGCATGGGCATGCAGGTGATGATCTTCCTGCTCGTGCTCTCGGGCCTGCTCTACTTCACCAAGAAGAAGGTGTGGAAGGCGGTCGAGCTGCATCCGGAAGAAGCGACGCCGCGACCCGCGTCGGGCGCCGAATACAAGGCTTAACGGCAAGGGCCCCGCGAGGGGCCCTTCGCTTTTGTACGGCGGCGTGCGCTAAACTCGCGGCTGTAATGGCTGGTGGGCAATGACCAAATCCGTGCTCGGCATCATCGGCGGCTCCGGCATCTACGACCTGCCGGGGCTCGCGAATGTGCGTGAGGAGCGCATTGCCTCGCCATGGGGCGAGCCTTCCGGGGCGCTGCGGATCGGTGACGTCGATGGCCTGCCGGTGGTGTTTCTGGCGCGGCATGATACCGGCCACCGGCTCTCACCGTCCGATATCAACTACCGCGCCAACATCGACGCGCTTAAGCGCGCCGGGGTCACCGACCTCGTCTCGCTGTCGGCCTGCGGCTCTTTCAAGGAAGAACTGCCGCCCGGCACCTTTGTGCTGGCCGATCAGTTCGTCGACCGCACCTACAACCGCGAGTCATCGTTCTTTGGCAAAGGGCTGGTTGCGCACGTCTCGATGGCGCATCCGGTCGCGCCGCTGCTGCGCAAGCGGCTCGGCGAGGCGGCGCTTGCCGAAAACATCCCGGCCAACTGGGGCGGCACTTATGTCTGCATAGAGGGTCCGCAGTTCTCAACGTATGCCGAGAGCATGACCTACAAGGAGCTCGGCTATTCGGTGATCGGCATGACCAACATGCCCGAGGCGAAGCTCGCCCGCGAAGCCGAGATTTGTTATGCGACCGTCGCGATGGTGACCGACTTCGACTGCTGGCACGAGACCCACGCCGCCGTCACCGTTGCCGACATCGCGAAAGTCTTGCTGGAAAATGCCGACAAGGCCAAGCGCCTGGTGGCGCGGCTGGCCGCCGATTTCCCGCGCGAGCATGAGCCGTGCCCGATCGGCTGCGACCGCGCGCTCGATACCGCAATCATTACGGCGCCCAGCGCCCGCGACCCGGCCTTGCTGAAGAAGCTCGACGCGGTGGCGGGCAGGGTGCTGAACGGCTAAAACCGCAACAACTAAACGCCAGGAGGACGCTATGCCTGAAGTCACCATCAATCTCGCCGCCGGCCGCACCGATGAGGCGAAGAAACAGCTCATGCTCGACATCACCCAGGCGGTGATGAAGAACTGCAACGTCCCGGCCGATGCGGTCGTGGTGCAGATCAACGAAGCCGCGCTCAACAACAAGATGAAGGGCGGCCAGACCTTCGTCGAGCGCGCGGCAAAGAAATAAGGACGCCGGATGGCGTCGTTCGAATCCGATCTGAAGGCGGCGATCCGCTCGATCCCGGATTATCCCAAGCCCGGCGTCGTGTTCCGCGACATCACGACGCTGCTTGGCGACGCCAAGGCGTTTCGCCGCGCGGTCGACGAGATGGTGCAGCCCTGGGCCGGCATGAAGATTGACAAGGTTGCCGGCATCGAGGCGCGCGGCTTCATCCTCGGCGGCGCGGTGGCGCATCAGGTCTCGGCGGGCTTCGTGCCGATCCGCAAGAAGGGCAAGCTGCCGCACAAGAGCGTGCGGATCGCCTACTCGCTGGAATACGGCCTCGACGAGATGGAGATGCACGAAGATGCCGTGGCCAAGGGCGAGCGTGTCATTCTGGTCGACGACCTGATCGCGACCGGCGGCACCGCGGAGGCGGCGGTGAAGCTGTTACGTCAGATCGGCGCCAACATTCTCGCGGCGTGCTTCATCATCGACCTGCCGGACCTTGGAGGCGCCGCGAAGTTGCGCAAAATGGACGTTCCGGTGCGGACGCTGGTGTCGTTCGAAGGTCACTGATTGCCCCAAGGTCCGGGCTTTGGCGGCTGGCCCCAAGGAGCGGGTGGCTGCTCGGATTGCTGCCGGTCCGGCGGCACATCCTGATTCCATGGCCCACGCGGGGATTGTGACTCGCTTGGCACGGACGTTTGATCGCTTTCGCTCGATGGCTCGATCGCCAGCGGGCCGGGGTCGTGGCCGCCGGCGAACTGAACCAGCGCCGCGACGCGCTTGTCGACCGACGGATGGGTGTCGAACAGGCTGGAAAAGCCGGTGCGGGGATCGTCGATGCACATTTCCATCACCGCGGAATTGGCAGTCGGGATGTCGCCGCGGCCCTCGATCTTGCGCAGCGCCGAGATCATCGCGTCCGGGTTCTTGGTGAGCTCGACCGAGCCGGAATCGGCGAGGTATTCGCGCTGGCGCGACAGCGCGAAGCGGATCACCACCGACAGGATCCAGGCCAGCACGATCAAAGCCAGCGCGATCAGGATGGCGATGCCGCCGCCGCCTTTCTTCTCGCTGCTGCCGCTGCTGCGCGAGCCGCCGCCCCAGCGGCCCTGAATGAGGATGCGGAATATCAATTCGCCGAAGAACGAAATGACGCCGGCGATCACCACTGCGATCACCAGCATCCGCACGTCGCCGTTGCGGATGTGGGTCAACTCGTGGCCGAGCACGGCCTCGATCTCGTCCTTGTCGAGCGCGTCGATCAGGCCGCGTGTCACGGTGATCGAGTACTGCTTCTGATTGAGGCCTGTGGCGAAGGCGTTGAGGCCCGGCTCCTCCGAGATGCGCAGCGACGGCATCGGAATGCCGCGCGAGATGCACAGGTTCTCGAGGAGATTGTAAAGCTCGGGCGCTTCCTGCCGCGTCACGGCCTGCGCGTCCGTCATCGAGTCGATCATCGATTGATGAAACTTGTAGGCGATCGCGATCCAGATCAGTGCGCCGACGATGGCGAACGGCGCGGCTTTGAGAAAATCGTACTTCGCCGCTTGCAGCAGAAAGTCGAGCGGCACATTGCCGTGGAGATAGACTTCGGCGAGCAGCGCGCCGGCAAACACCAGCACATAGACCAGGAAGAACAGGCCGATCAGCAGGATGACCGAACGGCGCTTGTTCGACTGGATGTGGGTGTAGAGACCGAACGCGGCCATTGTGCTGTCCTGTCCCGGGCGCGGTGCACCGCGCCCGGGACGAGCGTCAGAACTTTACGCTCGGCACTTGCTCGACCTGCGCGCGTTGCTCGCCGAGATCGAAGAACGGCTGCTGATGGAAGCCGAAGATCGAGGCGAACAGCGCGGCCGGGAATTGCTGGATGCCGGTGTTGTATTCTTGGACCGTGTTGTTGAAGAAGCGGCGCGCGGCGGCGAGCTTGTTCTCGATGTCGGAGAGCTCGCCCTGCAATTGGAGGAAGTTCGTGTTGGCCTTGAGGTCGGGATAGGCCTCCGACAGCGCGAACAACTGGCGCAGCGCGCCGGTCAGCATGTTCTCCGCCGCAACCTTCTGCTCGAGACCGGGCGCGGCCATCGCGGCGTTGCGCGCCTGCACGACGGCTTCCAGAGTTCCGCGCTCATGGCTGGCGTAGCCTTTGACCGTCTCGACAAGATTCGGGATCAGGTCGTGGCGCTGCTTGAGCTGCACATCGATGTCAGCGAAGGACTGGCTGACCCGCTGCCGCATGGCGACGAGGCGGTTGTAGATCGAGATCGCCCAGATGACGATCACGACGATAATGCCGATGACAATCCAGCCGGTGGTCGACATTCGGTTTTTCTCCCATTGCGCGGAAATTCGCGGCGATATTTTAGATGGAGTTCCCCTAGTCCGCGGCAAGGATGCCCGTTGCGGCGATCTCGTCAAGTTAAGTTGCTGAAAAGGCAAGAAAAAACCCCAAGCCGAAGCTTGGGGTTAGCGCTTGGCGGATTGGGGGGATGGTGGGGGACCGCCAGGTGCTCACGGCGCTAACGGCGGCCGCGAGGTTTCGTTCCGGCGTTCCAAAAATAATTTCAGAAAAAGTTTTAGGCGGAACAAAAGTTCCGTCAGCTCGCTTCGCGGAATTTCACCGCGGCGTCGAGATCGACCGAAACAAGCTGCGAAACGCCACGCTCAGCCATGGTCACGCCGAACAGGCGGTTCATCCGCGCCATCGTGATCGGATTATGGGTGATAATCACGAAGCGGGTTTCCGTCGACTTGCTCATCTCATCGAGCAGGTCGCAGAAGCGTTCGACGTTGTGGTCGTCGAGCGGGGCGTCGACCTCGTCCAGCACGCAGATCGGCGCCGGATTGGTGAGGAACACGGCGAAGATCAGCGCCATCGCGGTCAACGCCTGCTCGCCGCCCGACAGCAGCGAGAGGGTCGACGGCTTCTTGCCGGGCGGCTTGGCGTAGATTTCGAGGCCGGCCTCGAGCGGATCGTCGCTCTCGATCAGCTTCAGCTCGGCGGTGCCACCGCCGAACAGCTTGGTGAACAATCGCTGGAAGTGCTCGTTCACGGTGACGAAGGACTGGAGCAGCCGCTCGCGCGCTTCCTTGTTGAGGCTCTGGATGCCCTGGCGCAATTTGGCGATGGCGCCGACGAGATCGTCGCGCTCGCCCGTGAGCTTGGTGTGCTGCGCTTCGATCTCGCGGAGCTCTTCCTCAGCGCGCAGGTTGACCGCGCCGAGCCGCTCACGCTCGCGGCGCAGACGCTCGACGGTCGCCTCGATCTCGCTGGTCTCGGGCAATTCGGCGTCCGGCTTCAGCTCGGCAAGTTCGGGCAACGCGTCCGGCTCGACTTCGAGCACTTCGCGGATTTCGCGGCCGACATCGGACAGCCGGCGCTTGGAGGCTTCGGTCCGTTCCTCGGCGCGGGCCAGTTCCTCGCGGGCGGCGCTGGCGGCTTCAAGGGCCGCGCGGGCGTCACGATCGGCTTCGGCGAGGGCGTTCTCGGCGTTGGCGAGCACCTCTGCCGCCTCTTTACGGGCCTTGTCGGCCTTGTCGACCTCTGCCGCGACACTCACGCGCTTCTCGGCGAACACGGCCGGCGCGTTTTCCAGCTCGGCGCGCTCGCGCCTGGCGTCCTCGCGGCGCTGGTCGAGCGTCGCGATTTGAGTCTGCGCACCCTTCTGGCGCTCGTGCCAGCCCGTGACTTCGGTGGCGATCGCCTGCAAACGGCGGTCGGCCTGCTCGGCCTCGCGCAGGATCGCCTGCTGCTCGGCGCGAACGTCGGCCAGCTTCGCGCGCTTGCCGGTGATGTCCTCGCGGACGCCGGCGAGTTGCGCTTCGATCGTTTCCGCCGGAGCCAGCTCGGTCAGCGCGCGCTCAGCTTCGGCCTTTGCGTTGGTCGCCTCGTCGAGGCTGGCGGTGAGGCGGGTGCGGGCTTCCGCCAGCGCCGAAAGGCGGGCGGTCTGCCGGTTCAATTCACGCTCGCGGGCACGGGTTTCGGTTTCGGCGGTCGCGGCGGCCTCGAATGCGGCCTGCGCTTGCTGGAGCGCGTTGCGTTTCGCCTCGACGTCGGCGTGGGCGGGCTGCAACTCGCTCTCGATCTCGGCGAGGCGGCTCCTTTGCGCCAGACGGCGCGCGGCGCCGGTCGGTGCATGGGCCGCGGCGACAAAGCCGTCCCAGCGCCACAGGTCGCCGTCGGCGGAGACGAGCCGCTGGCCGGGCTTGAGCGAGGAGGCCAGGCGGTTGCCGGTATCTTTGTCGACGACGCCGATCTGGGCGAGGCGGCGGCCAAGCGCATCCGGTGCTTTCACATGCGACGAGAGCGCGGTGACACCCTCCGGCAGGCCGGGGTCGCCTTCCGAGGCCACGGTCGTCCAGCGCATCGGCGCCGAGGGATCGACCGGGGCATCGAGATCGTCGCCTAGCGCGGCGCCAAGGGCTTTTTCGAAGCCTTTTTCGACCGAGATGTGGTCGATCACCGGCGGCCACAGATTGCGGGTTTCGACCGCAAGCACCTTCGACAGCGTCTTGGATTCCGTTTCAAGGCGCTGGGTGCGGCGCTCGGCTTCCGCCAGTGCGTTGCGCGCGGCTTCGACGTCCTGGCGCGCGGCGACGTGCGCGGTTTCGGCAGCGACGGCGGCCGCTTCGGCTTCGCTCAACGCAGCCTGTGCGCCGGTCAGCGCTTCGTCGAGCGCATCATCTTGCGCGCCTTGCAGCGACGCCAGTTCGCGCTCGACGCCGGCGATCTCGTCGCTCAGGCGCGTTGCGCGCTCCCCGTGGCTGCGCGCGGCATTTTCAAGCTGATTGCGCTTGGCAGTGAGGTCGGCAAGCTGCGAGGTGAGGTCGGAAAAGATTTTTTCGGTCGCGCCCAGCGCGATGCCCGCTTCGCCGACGCGCTCGTCGATGCCGGAACGGCGCGCCGCGCTTTCCTGCGTCTCGCGCTTGAGGGTTTCTTCTTCCGCTGCGAGTTTTGCAATCGCCGCTTCGGCGTCGGCGGCGAGCTGAGTCTCGCGCTCGCTGTCGGCGGCCAACTGGACGAGGCGGGTGTCGAGTTCGCCGATGCGATCCTTGGCGCGGGCTTCCTCGCGATCCAGTTCCTGCAAGGCGAGCGTGAGGCGATGCAGCGCGGCGGCGGCCTTCGCTTCCGTCTCGCGCAGCGCAGGCAGGGCGGATTGCGCATTGGCCTGGCGGGTCGAGGCGTCGGCCTCTGCGCTGGTGCGCTCGGCGAGCGCCGCCACTGCGGCGGTCTTGTGGGATTCCGCTTCGGTCACTTCAGTCTGCGCGGCGACGAAACGCAGGTGGAACAGCATCGCCTCATAGCGGCGCACCTGTTGCGACACGGTGCGATAGCGGATCGCCTGACGGGCCTGCTTCTTGAGGCCATCCATCTGGCTGGAGAGCTGGCCGATCACGTCCTCGACGCGCAGAAGGTTGGTTTCAGCCGCTTTCAGCCGAAGTTCGGCCTCGTGGCGGCGCTGATGCAGACCGGCGACACCGGCTGCGTCTTCCAGCACCCGGCGGCGCTGTTCGGGCTTCGCCTGGATGATCTCGCCGATCCGGCCCTGATGGACGAGGGCGGGCGAGCGGGCCCCGGTCGAGGCATCGGCAAACAGGATCTGGACGTCGCGGGCGCGGACTTCCGCGCCATTGATGCGGTAATTCGAGCCGGCCTCGCGCTCGATGCGGCGGGCGATCTCCAGTCGGTCGTCGTCGTTGAAGGCGGACGGTGCGGTGCGGGTCGTGTTGTCGATGGTGATCGCGACTTCGGCGGTATTGCGCGCCGGACGATTGTTTGTGCCGGAGAAGATCACGTCGTCCATGTTCGCGGCGCGCATCGACTTGTGCGATGACTCGCCCATCACCCAGCGCAGCGCTTCGACGAGATTGGATTTGCCGCAACCGTTCGGTCCGACCACGCCGGTGAGGCCCGGCTCGATCAGAAAATCCGTCGGCTCGACGAACGATTTGAATCCAAGAAGGCGCAGCTTCGTGAGTTTCATGCCGCGTACTTTTTCACACGCGCAACAGCGCGCCGGTTTTGTATGGAACTGTAATCACTTACGTGCCCGGTTTTGCTCCGGGCGCTTCCAGAATGCCGCATTGGCTGCACAATGAATCGCCGCGTTGCGCGGAGCAACAGCCGAGGTCGCGTTTTACAGATATTTCAGCGCGATAGCGGCGGCGAGGCGTGAAACTCGCGGTTCGGCAGCGAGGTCCGAGGCCGAAAAACCCTTATCCTTCCTTGAGATAGGGGTCGATCTTCTTGGCGAGTTCGTCCATCGAAACGTCGCCGGTGAGCTTCTCGCCGTTGACGAAAAACGTCGGCGTCGAGTTCACGCCGAGCTTGTCAGTGGCGGTTTTGCGGATCGCTTCGATCTTGTCGAGTACCGACTGATTCGCGAGGCACGCGTTGAAATCTTTCTCGCTCAGGCCGGCCTGCTTGCCGATCGCCTGCAGCGGCGGGATCGGTTTTTGAACGACCCAGGTGTCCTGCTGCGCGAACAGCGTGTCGATCATCACGTAATACTTGTTGGCGTCGCCCTTCGCCGCGCAGCGCGCAAGCATGAAGCCGGCGGCAGCCAGCGGGTCGAGCGGGAATTCGCGCAGCATGTAACGCACCTTGCCGGTGTCGATGTAGCGCTTCTTGAGTTCGGGCCAGGTCGTCTTCGAGAAGTGCGCGCAGTGCGGGCAGGTCATCGATGCGTACTCGATGATCGTCACCTTGGCGTTGGCCGGGCCAAGCACCATGTCGCCGAGTTCGGTCGGCTTCAGCAACTCGGCGTCCGACACCTTCTGCGCGAAGGCCGGGGTCATCGGCAGCGCGCTGCCGAACGTCGCCGCCAGCGCCAGCACGGCGCTGCCTTCGCAAAATTCCCGACGGGTGATCTTCAACGGAAACTCCCTTGAGACGGGCCAAAATCGGCCTTCTGGCTATCCGGAAACAGGCACCGTGGCAATTGCGAGGCGGTTTGGCCCGTTCTCACATTCGTTTGACCGAGGCACCCAGCCGCGCCAGTGCGCCTTTCAGGTCCTCGTCGGCGATATCGCCTAATTCGGCGGCGACCTTCGCGGTCTTTTGCGGGTCGGGACCTGCCGGGGGTGCGGGCTTCTCCACGCGCCGCAAAGGCGCCTGCCGGAGCGCGATCTGCCCGATCGCCTGCCAGCCGAAGAAGCGATTGACCTTCTCCAGGATGATCGTGGACTGATGCTGAATTTCGATGGCCATCGGCCCTTCGACCCGGAGCACGAGTGTGGCCGGGTCCGGTTCCTGATCGTGCACCGGGCGTGGCCATTGAATCTTGATCGGCTCGCAGTAGGTGGCGATCTCGGTGCCGACGATGGTGTGCCAGCGGGTGACGAGTTCGCTCGACGCAAAGCCCTGCCGCGCGAAGCCTTCGTTCAAGGTCTTGCGCAGCAGATCGGCCAGCGGCCGGGGAAAACTTGCGGACGGCTTGCTCATCGAACCGGGCTCTATGGCATCGTCACACCATGACGGTAGCAGCCCCGGCTATGCGGCGGAAGAAAGCGCAAGGCGCACGGACCGGGTTGCGCGCGGTTTCAACAGCGCCCAACCCGGACGTGTTGCTGGCCTGGTACGACCGGCATCGCCGCATTTTGCCGTGGCGGGCGCGCAAGGGCGAGCGGACCGAGCCTTATCGCATCTGGCTCTCCGAGATCATGTTGCAGCAGACCACCGTGAAGGCGGTGGCGCCGTATTACGCCCGGTTCCTGTCGCACTGGCCGACTGTGGAGGCACTCGCTTCAGCCGAGCAGGAAGACGTGCTGCGCGAATGGGCGGGGCTCGGCTATTACGCGCGGGCGCGCAATCTCCACGCCTGCGCGCGCGAGGTCGCCGAGAAGCATGGCGGCGTTTTTCCGGCCGATGAAGCCGGATTGCTGACGCTGCCCGGCGTCGGGCCTTACACCGCGGCGGCGATTGCCGCCATTGCCTATGACGCGCCGACTTTGCCGATCGACGGCAATATCGAGCGCGTGGTGTCGCGATTGTTTGCTCTCGAACAGGAATTGCCGGCAGCGAAGCCGCGATTGCGCGAGCTGGCGGATTCGATCAAGCCGCCGCATCGGTTTGGCGATTTCGCGCAGGCGCTGATGGATCTTGGCGCGACGATCTGCACGCCGAAGAAGCCGGCGTGCTCGCTGTGTCCGTGGAACGCCGTCTGCATTGCGCGCCAGCGAGGCGACCAGGAGACGTTTCCACGCAAGGCGCCAAAGAAGGAAGGCGCGCTGCGGCAGGGCGCGGCCTTTGTCGTCATTCGCGAGGACGGACGTATTCTGTTGCAGCGCCGTCCTGAGAAGGGGTTGCTCGGCGGCATGAGCGAAGTGCCGGGCAGCGAGTGGCGCGCCGACTTCGACTTGGATGAAGCCCGAAAGAGCGCGCCGAAGCTCGACAGGCCGCTGCGCTGGCAGCGCCGCGCCGGCGTCGTCACTCACGTCTTCACGCATTTTCCGCTGGCGCTGGCGGTATTTGTCGCCAAGGCTCCGCGCGGCACGGCTGCTCCGAAAGGCGGCCGCTGGGGCAGCATCGACAAACTGGGGCAGGAGGCCTTGCCGAACGTGATGCGGAAGGTCATTGCTCATGCCCTGAATTTTGCATTGGCGTTGGAGTGACGGGGACGAAAACGATGGCCGACAATCTACACAATCTGCACGGCGGATGGACCGAGAGCATGCGGTATCCCGATCCGTCGATCAAAGCGCTCGACAAGAAGTTTGCGAAATATCACCTGCCGCTATCGAGCGTGCAGCGGCTTTATGTCGGCACGCAGTGGGGCGAGGGGCCGGTCTATCTCGGCGATGCGCGCTGCCTGATCTGGAGCGATGTGTCCGGCAATCGCGTGCTGCGCTGGGACGAGATCACCGGACAGGTCACCGACATTCGCAAGCCTTCGAACAACGCCAACGGCCACACCCGCGACCGGCAGGGCCGCGTGCTGTGCTGCGAGCACCTGACGCGCCGCGTGGTGCGCTTCGAATATGACGGCTCGGTGACGGTGGTCGCCGACAAGTACCAGGGCAAGCGGCTCAACTCGCCGAACGATATCGTCGTGAAGTCGGACGGCTCGATCTGGTTCACCGATCCGGCGTTCGGCATTCTCAGCAATTACGAAGGCGAGATCGCGCCGTCCGAATTGCCGATGAACGTCTATCGCGTGGACGGCAAGACCGGCGACATGACGATCGTCGCCGACGGCATCAATGCGCCGAACGGCCTATGCTTTTCGCCGGACGAGAAAAAGCTTTACATCGTGGAGTCGCGCAGCGTGCCCCGCCGTATCCTCGCGTTCGACGTGGTGGCGAACGGCGACAAAATCTCGAACGGAAAAATCCTGATCGATAGCGGGCCGCAGGGAACGCCGGACGGCATGCGCTGCGACGTCGACGGCAACCTGTGGTGCGGCTGGGGCATGTCGGAGGAACTCGACGGCGTGCGCGTATTCACCCCAGAGGGCGAGCCTATCGGACACATCACGCTGCCCGAGCGTTGCGCCAACGTCTGCTTCGGCGGACGCCACCGCAACCGGCTGTTCATGGCGGCCGCTCATTCGCTGTATGCGCTTTACGTCAATACCCAAGGTGCCCTCGGTGGCTAACTTTGGTGGCGATGGGATGATTTACGCAAGCCTTTAAGTCGTATCGCACGATTCCTGTTCCCCCTGGTATTCCAGACGCGTCGTGCGATTGCTTCTCCCGGTATATTTTCCGGCTTTTGCTTTGGTGTCATGATTGGCCGTCAGTGTACTTCTGACGGCCAACCCATGAGGCGAGTCATGACCATTCGTCACGGTAAATTGCTGCTGCTCGGTCTCGTTATCTGTCTTGCGCCCGCGTTGCCCGCGAATGCGGCGACCATGAAGGAATGCGCCGCGCAATGGCAAAAGATGAAAGCCGACAAGACGACCGGCGGCAAAACCTACAAGGAATTCAGCAAGAGTTGCATGTCGGACTCCGCCGCCGCTCCGGCGGCGGCGCCTGCGCCGGCCGCTTCGACCGCAAAGACGACGACAGCGAAGCCGGCAAGTGCGCCGGCGGCCGCGGCCAAGCCCGCAGCGACAACGGCTGCGACCACGACATCGACCGAAAAGAAGCAACCGTCGCCCGCTCAGGAAGCGATGTACGAGCGCGAGCGCGCTTGCGGCGCCGAATGGAAGGAAGCCAAGGCCGCCGGCAAGGTGAAGGTTGGCATGAAGTGGCCGCAATACTGGAGCGAGTGCAACAAGCGGATGAAGGCCGCCGGCAAGTAGCGGCAGAATGGCATCGCGCGGCGGGCTGAACCGCCGCGCCGGGGCGTCGCGGGGGCGACGGTTCGGAGGTTGTCATGGGACTGCTCGATAGTTTTGGCGGCTCGCTCAAAGGCGTTCTCGGTGACGTGGAGGCGGCGGCCGTTCCGGCTTTGATTTCGTCGGGTTCTCGCCAAGACCAATCTCGGAGATTTGCAAGGTCTCGCAAACCAGCTCCAGCAGGGCGGGCTGGGCTCGCAAGTCCAGTCATGGCTTCGCAACAGCGCCAACATGAAAGTGACGCCTGACCAAGTTCGCGCCGCGCTCGGCAATCAGCAGGTGCAGGAACTGGCGCAGAAGTTCGGCGTGCCGGTCGACGGTGTGCTCGAGCTGCTCGCCGAGCACGCGCCGGCCGCGATCGATCAAGCGAGCCCGAACGGGAAGATCAGCGTCTAGATCGACGGGATGCCGACGCTCGCCGCGAGCATCGCCTCGCGTTCGGCGCGCGTCATCGGCTTCGGCTTGCGGCTGACCGCCTTGCGGTTCACCTTGCGCCTGGCGAGGCCGTTGAGCTTCTTGTCGGTCGCTTTCTCTTCCTTGAGGTTGGCGTCGATCAGCCGCGCCACGTCGGAGCGGCCGAGCGCACGGGCCCATGCCGCCAGCGTGCCGTAACGGGTGATCTCGTAGTGCTCGACAGCCTGCGCCGCGGCGATCAGCGCGGCGTTGAGCACCACTTTGTCCGATACGTCGCCGGCAATATCGTTGGCCTCATCGATAATGCCGTCGATCGCCGGGCAACGGACGCCGCTCGGCTTTTCCTTCAACTTCTTGAACACCTGATCAAGCCGCTTGATCTGCCCCCTGGTCTGCCGAAGGTGGATCTGAAAGCCCTTCTTGAGCTCCCTGTCGCTCGCCTTGGCGGCCATGTCGGGGAGCGCCTTCTCGATCTGGTGCTCGGCGTAGTAGATGTCCTGCAGGGTGTGCAGGAACAGGTCATTCATCGTCCGAATATCCGCGGAAAACCAACCCATAACCGCATCTCCCGGGTTCATGTGGGGGGATAAGCGTTTGCAGGGCGCGGAGTTCCGGTACTCTCGGCAAAACTAAGGAGGAAGAAGATGAAAGTTGAACGACACGACGTTGGCGCGCGGATGAGCAAGGCGGTTGTCCATGGCGACACCGTTTATCTGGCCGGTATTGTTGCCGAGAACCCGAAGGGCAAATCGACCGGCGACCAGACCAAGGACATTTTGGCGCAGATCGAGAACTTCCTGAAAAAGGCGGGCACCGACAAGACCAAACTGCTGTCGGCCAACATCTGGATCACTGACATGGCGAATTTCGCCGAGATGAACGCGGTGTGGGATGGCTGGGTGTCGGCCGGCAACACGCCGGCGCGCGCTACCGTCGAGGCCAAGCTCGCCTCGCCGGACTACAAGGTCGAAATCATGGTGGTGGCGGCGAAATAATGAGCTTCGATTTTAGCGCGCTCGCGCCGGCGGGCTCGCCGGCGCCGGCCGTGAAATGGACCGGCCTCTCCAAGTATCATTTCATCGGCGGTAATAACGATCCGGCCGAAGTGCCGGTCGCCGGGCTGAAGGCGGCGGCGGACGCGGTGCTCACCCGCGAGGGCCGCAATCTTGCGACCTATAACCTGACCACCGGGCCGCAAGGTTACAAGCCGTTGCGCGATTTCCTGGTCGGCAAACTCAAGCGCGATGCCGGCATGACCTGCACGGCGGACGACATCCTGATCGTGTCGGGCTCATTGCAGGCGCTCGATCTCGTCCACGGCGCGCTGCTGGAACGCGGCGACACCGTGATCTGCGAGCGCGACTGCTACGAAGGCACGCTCAACCGCTACACGCGGCTTGGCGTCAACGTGGTCGGCATTCCGCTCGACAAGGGCGGTCTGCGGATGGACGCGCTGGAGGCGGCGCTTGCCGATCTCAAGGCCAAAGGCGTACGGCCGAAGTTCATCTACACGATCCCGACCGTGCAGAATCCGACCGCCACGATCATGGATGAGGAGCGGCGCACGAAATTGCTGGCGCTGGCCGATGAATACGGCGTGCCGATCTTCGAGGACGATTGCTATTCGGACTTGATCTGGAGCGGGAAACGCCCGCCCGCGCTCTACGCGATGAGCAGGACGCAGAACGTCATCCACATCGGCTCGTTCTCGAAATCGATCGCGCCGGCGCTGCGTGTCGGCTTCATCGTCGCGCCCTGGTCGATCATGTCGCGGATGCTTCCGCTCAAGACCGATGCCGGTTCGGGCGCGCTCGAGCAGATGGTGCTCGCCGAATACTGCAAGACGAATTTCGAGACGCATGTGCCGGAGCTGCGCGGCGCGCTGAAGAAGAAGCTCGACACGCTGGTCGAAGCGCTGTCCGAGCAGTTCGGCACCGCGGCTGAATTCGACTATCCGCCGGGTGGCATCTTCCTGTGGGTCAAGCTGCCGGACAATGTCGACACCATGAAGCTTTATACGGCGGCGCTGGCTACGGGTGTTGCCATCAATCCCGGCCCGCAATGGTCCGCCGACAAGACGTGGAGCAAGAGCCGATTGCGGCTCTGTTTCGCCAGTCCGACACACGAGCAGATCAAGGAAGGCGTCGCCGTGCTGGCCGAGGTGTGCCGCAAGGAGTTCGGCGTGCCGGTCCGTAGCGCCAACATCGAGCGCAAAGGCTGATGCAGACGCTGTTGCCGCACGCCGGGAAAGTCGCCGCGCTGCTCAAGCGGCGCGGCGAGAGCATTGCGGTGGCGGAATCTTCGACCGGCGGTTTGATCGCGGCATCGTTGCTGGCGCTACCGGGCGCGTCGGCCTACTTCCTCGGCGGCGCGGTCGTTTACACCAAGGCTGCACGCGCCGCGTTGCTCGACATCGGCGACGCCGACATGGCCGTAATGCGCCCATCGACCGAGCCTTACGCGCTGATGATCGCCCGGCGCGTGCGCGACAAGCACAGTGCGGTGTGGGGAATTGGCGAAAGCGGTGCGACCGGGCCCACCGGCAATCGCTATGGCGATGCCGCCGGCCATAGCTGCATCGCCGTTGTCGGGCCGAACGAAAAATCGATCACGCTGGAAACCGGCAAGACCGATCGCGAGGCCAACATGCGGGCCTTCGCGCTGCGTGCGCTCGAATTATTCGCTGAAACCCTCGAAGCGGCACGATGACCCAACGCGGCATCCTCGCGATCTTCAACAATGTCGCGCCGGGCCGCGACGACGACTTCAACGGCTGGTTCCAGGGCGAGCATCTGGAGGAGCGGCTCGGCGTGCCGGGCTTCCTTTATGGCCGCCGCCATCAGGCGCTATCCGGCTCGTCCGCCTATTTCAATTTCTATGTCGTCGAGTCCCCGGACGTTCTGACGTCGAAGGCCTATCTCGATCGCGTCAACGCGCCGACGCCGCGCACGCGCGTAACGATGACGGAAATCTTCAAGGACATGTGCCGCACGGTCTGCCGGCGCGAAGTTCGCGTGCGCGATTGGCGCGGCGGGTTCACCGTAACGGCGCGCTTCGCCACCGCGCATGGTTCCGGGGCGCTGAAGGCTGCGCTGGCCGGCATCACCAAGGACGAAACCACGGTCGGCGAAATCTGGTCGTCAGCCGAGGCAGGCGGCACGATGTCTGAAGAGGAAAGGCTGCGCGGCGGCGACAGGAAGATCGCGCAGTGCCTGTTGGTCGATACGCTCGATCAGCGCAAGGCCGAGCAGATTGCCGAGCGGCTTCAGAGCGAGTTCAAGGATGCGGAAATCGGCGTATTCCGCGTCATCGCCCACCTGGGCGACAGCAGCGCCTGATCAGTCCATCTCGGCGCGCACCTTGGCGCGCAACTCGTCGATCAGGGTGAGACCTTTCGGCGTCTCGACATGCCAGAAAGTCCAGCCGTTGCAGGCGTCGAGACCCTGCGCCATCGCGCCCATCTTGTGGATCGAGCCGACCTTGTCGCCGAGCGTCAAAGCGCCGTCCGGGCGCACCAGTGCGCGGTGGCGCTTCTTGCCGTCGACCAGTCTGGCGCCGGCCTTCACCAGGCCGCGCTCGATCAGGGCCGAGAATGGGACGCGCGGCGCGTCGCGCGCAGTCATGAACGGGACGAGCGACGGTGCGTCGAGCGGCTGAACGGCGGCGATGCGCTTCTCGGCCGCCCTCGCGTAAGCCGGGTCGCGCTCGAAGCCGATGTAGCGGCGGCCGAGATGCTTGGCGACCGCGCCGGTGGTGCCCGTGCCGTTGAAGGGATCGAGCACCAGATCGTCCGGCCGCGACGACGACAGGATGACGCGGGCGAGCAGAGCTTCCGGCTTCTGGGTTGGATGCAGTTTCCTGCCGTCCTTGCCCTTGATGCGCTCGTCGCCAGTGCACAGCGGAATCGTCCAGTCGGAGCGGACCTGGACGTCCTCGTTGCCGGCCTTGAGCTGGTCGTAATTGAACGTGTAGCCCTTGCCGCCGGCCTCGCGCGCCGCCCAGATCAGCGTCTCGTGCGCGTTGGTGAAACGGCGGCCGCGGAAATTAGGCATCGGATTCGACTTGCGCCAGATCACGTCGTTGAGGATCCAGAAGCCGAGGTCCTGCATCACGGCGCCGACGCGGAAAATGTTGTGGTAGGAGCCGATCACCCAGATCGTGCCGGCCGGCTTGAGCACGCGGCGGCAGGCTTGCAACCATTCACGGGTGAAGGCGTCATAATCGGCAAAGCTGGCGAACTTGTCCCAGTCGTCATCGACAGCGTCGACACGCGAGTCGTCCGGGCGCTTGAGGTCGCCTTGCAGTTGAAGATTGTAGGGAGGATCGGCGAACACCAGATCGACACTGGCGGCCGGGAGCTTGGACATTTCAGTGACACAGTCGCCAACGACGATGCGGTGGGCGGTGTCTGAAACTCCACGGGGCGCCCGACCGGGCGCCCCGCGACGCGAAACTACCATGACTCAGAACTCTGACTCACAGACGACGCGGTCGGCGACGCGGGACCTACAACCGACAGGCCCGCATCATGGCCGCTCGTGGTTGAAATTTAGTTTATGGACGCTAGGCAAAAAATGCCTATTCGCCCGCGAATTCAGGAACTTAGCGGGCTCGCGGCGACACTCTGTTGGACGCGCGGCGAAGGCCGCGTAATGATCGGTTCGACGATCGGGAGATGACTTGAATGCGTTGGGAAGACTTTCGCCGCAGCGACAATGTCGAAGATGACCGCGACGGTGGCGGCGGGTTTGGCGGCGGCTTTCCAGGCGGAGGCGGTGGCTTCGGGTTTCCGGTCGGCGGCGGTGGTGGCCTCGGCATCGGCACGATTGTCGTGCTCGGCATCGTCGGTTGGGCGTTTGGAATCGATCCGTCGATCCTGATCGGCGGCGCGGAAATTCTCACCGGCGGCGGCAGTCAGTCGCGCTACGAGCAGCCGTATCAGCAGCAGCCCTACGATCAGCGGCGCTCGACGCGGCAGGTGCCGAGCGATCGTGCCGGACAATTCGTCGCCGCGGTGGTCGGTAACACCGAAGACACCTGGAAGGAAATCTTCGCGCAGAGCGGCAAGCAATATAAGCCGCCGCGCGTGCGCCTGTTCTCGGGCCAGGTACAGAGCGCGTGCGGCATGGCGTCGTCGGCGACCGGGCCGTTCTATTGCCCGAACGACCAGCGCATTTACCTCGACACTTCGTTCTTCCGTGAGATCGAGCAGCGCTTCCGCGGTTGCAGCGGCAAGGCCTGCGAGTTCGCACAGGCTTACGTGATCGCGCACGAGGTCGGCCATCACGTGCAGAACTCGACCGGCATTCTCCAACGCGCGCACCAGGCGCAACAGCAGGCCGGCGGGCGTGGCGCGGCGGCGAACCGCATCCAGGTGCGGGTCGAGTTACAGGCGGATTGCTATGCCGGCGTCTGGGCCAAGCAGTCGAACACGAAATACAACTTCCTCGACCCGGGCGACATCGAAGCGGCAATGCAAACGGCGGCGGCGATCGGCGACGATCGTTTGCAGAAGCAGGCAAGGGGCACCGTGGTGCCGGACTCGTTCACCCACGGCACTTCGGCGCAGCGTCAGCGCTGGTTCAAGGCCGGCTTCGACAGCGGCAGCGTCTCGTCGTGCAATACGTTTGCGCAGGACGTGCAGCTCTGATGGCGGGGATCGACGACAGCCGGCAGTTCATTCCGCTGCGGATCGCGGTGCTGACTGTGTCGGACACGCGCGAGCTCAAGGACGACAACTCCGGTGCGACGTTGGTGGAGCGGATCGAGAAGGCCGGCCACAAGATGGCGGCTCGCGCCATCGTCAAGGACGACGAGAAGAAGATCCGCAAGCAGGTGAAGAAGTGGATCGCCGACAAGAAGATCGACGTCGTGATCTCGACCGGCGGCACCGGCTTTACCGGGCGCGACGTCACGCCGGAAGCGGTCGAACCGCTGTTCGAGAAGCGGATGGATGCGTTTGCGGCGATGTTCCTGCTGGCCAGCGAGCGCAAGATCGGCACCTCGGCGATCCAGACCCGCGCCATCGGCGGCACCGCCAACTCGACCTTCATCTTCTGCCTGCCGGGCTCGCCGGGCGCCTGCAAGGACGCCTGGGACGATATCCTCGTCCATCAGCTCGATTATCGCTATCGGCCGTGCAACTTCGTCGAGATATTGCCACGGCTCGACGAGCATCTGCGGCGCGCGAAGGCGAAGTAATTTTTAGAGCTTCATGTCCCAATACTCCGCGACGACATTCTTGCCGAAGCTTTGCTTCTTCTCGCTCGACGTCAGGGTGAAGCCCGCCTTCGCATAGATTGCGCGCGCCGCGGTGAGGTTCTCGTGCGTCCAGAGCGTGATGCTCCTGTAGCCGGCCTTGCGCGAAAACTTCACGCACTCCTCGACCAGCCGCGCGCCGAGTTTGAGCCCGCGCGCCTTCGGGTCGACCAGCAGGAGGCGAAGCCGCGCCACGCCGTGCTGGTCGTCCTTCACCAGCATCACGGTGCCGACGTTCTCGCCGTTCATCTCGGCGATCCAGCAGCGTTCTTTCTTCGCATCGAACCTGTTGACGAAATCGGCGACGATCTGCGCGCAGATGCCCTCGAACGGCCAGCCCCAGCGGTATTCCTCCCAATAGAGCTCGGCGTGGCGCGCCACGATCCAGCCGAAGTCGCCGGGCCCGGGCTGGCGCAGGGTGTAGCTTCGTGCGCTCTCCGGCGTTCCGCCTGACAGGCCTTCGATGGTCGCCATCGCGGAGACGAGCCGCTTCTGTTCAGCCTCCGGTAAGTTGGTCAGCAGATCGACAGCGTCGGTTTGCGAACGGAGATCGAGCGGAGCGAAGGCCTTTTTGCCGCGCGTGGTGAGAGTGAGATGACTCCGGCGGGCGTCGTCCTTGGACGCTTTGCGCGTGACCAGCCCGCGCTTTTCGAACTGCTGGAGCACGCGGCTCAGATAACCCTGGTCGAGGTCGAGCGCGGCGGCGATTTCGCTCGCGGTCGCGTCGTTGCGGCGATCGAGTTCGTAGAGGACGCGCGCCTCCGCCAGCGAGAACGGGCTGCCGAGATAGCCTTTGCGGAGCACGCCGATCCGGCGGGTGTAGAAGCGGTTGAAACGGCGCACGGCGTCGACCCGTGCATTTGCTGCTTTTGCCATAAGGGCAGCGTCGGTCAATTACTTGACTGAGTCAAGTATTTCGACGGATCGCCACCGAAGCGGGCAGGGTATCGACGCGGCGGCCGAGCTTGCGCAAGAGCAGAGTGTCGGCGCTGTCGCTCGCATCGTGGCCGCCGAGCATGTCGTAGGTGCGCCGCGCGATCAGCAACCCATGCTCGGGCTTTCGTCGGCGGAGCAGCGCGTCGAACACGCTTGATCTGTCACGGAATGTCGCGGCACGATCGACGTTTCCGGGTGCGATGAAATTCTGCACGGCATCGACCCAACTGGCATCGAGCACGCTCCCGGCCGGCAGGAACAGCAGCCACCCGCCGCGGCTCGTCGCGACGGCGCCTTTGAGCCGCTCACCGAGCGGCCCGTCCAAACTCGAAAACTGGCAGCCGGCGATATCGGCGACCTCGCGCGTCGCGTCATGCGATCCCGCATCTGCGACGATCACTTCCGCGAGTAGCCCCGCCATCACGCCCGGAAACAGCGCATTCAGTGTGGGAACGAGGCTGCGCTCCGATTCGCGGGTCGGGATGATCGCGCTCAACATGGAACCGAAAGCCTCCGCCGCGCTTACACCACATCATGTGGCCTCCCGTCTCGCGTGCCACGACATCGAGCGAGCAAAGGAGGGTTATTTAATGTTCTTGTTTTGTTCACAATCCGCGCTTACGTTGCAGGCATGGCGAAGTCATCCATGACAGCCGTCCAACGCCCGCCGGCGCAGTCCCAAGCCCAACCCTCCTCGCCGGCGGGTGCTTTGGGCACGGCTGACGACACTAGCGGCCTGCTCGACGTTGCCGTCGATTTCGAACGGCGGCGCGGCCGTGGCGCGCAGTCGAATGCGTCCGGCCGCTACGAGCCGCTGGCCCGGATTGCGTTCGACGACGGCTGGCGTTCGCTCGACGAGTTGCCGGCGTTCAAGACCGAGGTGCAGGTCGACTCGACCCGCAAGATCATCACCCGCAATCAGTCGCCCGACATCGGCTTCGACCGCTCGATCAATCCGTATCGCGGCTGTGAGCACGGCTGCGTCTACTGCTTCGCGCGCCCGACCCACGCCTATCTCGGCCTGTCGCCGGGGCTCGATTTCGAATCCAAGCTGTTCGTGAAGCCGGAAGCCGCCGAGCTGCTCGAGAAAGAACTGGCGCATCCGAAATATTCGCCGCGCGTCATCGCGATCGGCACCAACACCGATCCGTATCAGCCGATCGAGCGGCGCTACAAGGTGATGCGCCGCATCCTCGAAGTGCTAGACCGCACCAACCATCCGGTCGGCATCGTCACCAAGTCGGCGCTGGTGCTGCGCGACCTCGATATTCTCGCGCGCATGGCGGAACGCAACCTGGTGCGGGTGGCGTTGTCGGTGACGACGCTCGATGCCGGCCTCGCGCGCAAGATGGAGCCGCGCGCGGCGACGCCGATGCGGCGGCTGGAGACATTGCGGCGGCTGTCGCAGGCGGGCGTGCCTACAACGGTGATGGTCGCGCCGATCATCCCGGCGATCAACGACATGGACATCGAACGTATCCTCGAAGCCGCCAAGATGGCCGGCGTGCAATCGGCCGGTTATGTGCTGCTGCGGCTGCCGCTTGAGGTGCGCGACCTGTTCCAGGAATGGGTGCGGGCGAATTATCCGGACCGCGCCGAAAAGGTTTTCAAGATCATCCGGGAGACGCAGGGCGGCAAGGATTACGACTCCAGGTGGTTCACCCGCCAGCGCGGCACCGGGCCTTATGCCTGGCTGATCGGCCGGCGCTTCCAGATCGCGGCGGAAAAGCTCAGCCTCAACGAGCGGCGGTATAATCTCGACGCCAGCCGCTTCACGCCGCCGCGTCCGGGGCAGGACCAACTGCAGTTGTTCGCATGACCGTGCCGGCCGCCAAATTGAGCGTCATCACGATCGGCGTTCGCGATGTACCGAAGAGCGGGCGGTTTTACGAGGCGCTGGGCTTCAAGCGGAAAGTGCGGGCGACCGGCGATGAGATTGTCTTTCTCGACGGAGGCGGATTGCTTCTGGCGCTGTGGGACTGGAACAAGCTCGCCGATGACTCGATGGTCGAGACCGAACCGCGACCGGGGACTTTTCGCGGCATGACACTGGCTTGGAATTGCGCGACGCCGGCCGAAGTCGACGAGGTCTTCGCCAAGGCGGTCGCTGTCGGCGGACGGATTTTGCGTGGGCCGGACAGGACCGATTACGGCGGCTATCGCGGATATTTTTCAGATCCGGACGAGCACGTCTGGGAGGTCGTCTATTCACCGACATTCAGCTTCGATAGTAGCGGCCGCCTGGTCGCGCCGGACTGACGCCGATCACATCGTCTCCTTGATGCCGGCCCGGATCAGCCACCAGTTCACCGGATAGCTGGTGAAGAAGCCGGCGATCATCGCGATCTGCATCATGAACCAGAATTCGACGCTGGCCGGCTCCAGGTTGGCGCCGAGCAGGCTGCGGAAAAAATAGAGCTGGGCAATCGCCATGAAGCCGTACATGCCGATCTGCCAGGCGGTGAGCGACAGCGTGTCCGCTTTCAGCGCCGCCTTGAGGCCGGGCCAGAACGATAGGCCGCGCATCGGCGCGATGGCGAAATACTGAAAGACGATGCCGAACGCGAAGGCGAGCACAAAATCGAGAATCCAGACGGCGAACATCTTTTCGCTGAACAGGGTCTGCCAGCCGAACCAGATCGCGACGGCAGGATAGGCATAGGCCAGAATCTCCGCACAGATATCGCCCAAGGTGCATCCGGCGCCGCAATGGGTCGCGCCTTCGCCGACGCTGACCGCGAACGGCTTTTTCGGCGCTCCGTTCACCGCGTCATGTGCGCCGAGCCGTCCGTACCTAAAATAGGCGATCACCACAAAAATCCCCGCAAACAGCGCCGCGATCGGCCACACGACATTCATGATCCACATGTGTTGCGGATGGCGGAGCACGTCGCCTGCGATGATGGCGGCGCACGCCAGAGCAAGCAGGAGCGAGGTAGACGACAGCGCGTGTAGCCAAAAAGGGATCATCTCGTCATTGCTGTGTGCCCCCGGGTGGCAACAGCCGGGCTTGCCGCCGGTTCCCTCCGCAATCCCCGACATTCACCTCCGGCGTCCCGCTTCGCGTTGACTTGCGGCGCCGACGTCGTTTTATCGCGTCCGTGAGTCCCCAGCGCGCCACCAAACGAGTCGCCATGCGGCTGCCGCTGAACGAGCCGGAACTGCGGCCATCGTTCCGGCGCGAGCGGCGCTGGCTCAATCGCGGCGTCTGGCCGGTCGCTGGCTGCGACGAAGTCGGACGGGGGCCGCTCGCCGGTCCGGTGGTTGCGGCGGCAGTGGTGCTCGATCCCGAGCGTATTCCGCGCGGGCTCAACGACTCCAAGAAGCTCGACGCCAAGGAGCGTGAGAAGCTCTACGAGAAAATCTGCCTTACAGCTCAGGTTTCGATTGCGTTCGGCTCGACCGCGCGGATCGACCGCGACAACATTCTGCGTGCATCGCTGTGGGCGCTGGCACGTGCGGTGAAGGCGCTGCCCTGCGCGCCGAAGATGGTCTATGTCGACGGCAACATGAAGATCGACTGCGGCTGCGATTGCGAGGCGGTGGTGTCGGGCGATGCTTTGGTGTCTTCGATCGCCGCGGCCTCGATTGTCGCCAAGGTGACGCGCGACCGGCTGATGGCGCGGCTTGGGATGGCGCATCCGGGCTACGGCTTCGAGAAGCACATGGGCTACAGCGTTCCCGAGCATTTTCGCGCGCTGCAGACGCTGGGCCCGACCGTGCATCACCGCCGCAGCTTCGCGCCGGTGGCTGCCAAGCTGGGCCTCAGCCAGGATCAGGACGAACTGGTCGCGCGCCTCTTGCCCGACTAATATCCGCGCCTTCGTTCAACCCCGCGCGGCCATGCATTACGTCTCCCTGATCGTCGAATTTCTGCGCGGCCGCCCCGCCGTGGTGTTCTGGGTCACCGCGCTCAGCCAGGCTGCGCTCTGGGTGATCGTGCCGTCGCTGTTCTACAGCGCACCCCCCGGCGATGTGCCGATGCTTCTTGCGATCGGCCATGAATTCCGGCTCGGCAGCTATCTCGGGCCGCCGCTCGCCTTCTGGCTCGGCGAAATGTCGTTCCGTCTCGCCGGTATCTACGGTGTCTATCTGCTGTCGCAGGTGTGCATCGTCATCGCATTCTGGGCGGTATTCTCGCTTGGCCGCATTGTTGCCGGCACCCGCCACGCTGTGCTTGCCGTGCTGCTGATGGTCGGCATTGCCGCCTTCAATGTGCCGTCGCCCGAGTTCGGCCCGTCCATTCTTGCGACGGCGCTGTGGGCGCTCGCGCTGCTCCATTACTGGCGCGCACTGGGAGAGGACAGGCGCGGCTACTGGTTTATCCTCGGTTTCGATCTCGGCCTGCTGTTGCTGACAAGTTATGTCGGCGTAATCCTGATCGTGCTACTCATCCTGTTCACGGTGGCGGTCCCGCGTGGCCAGGACGCATTGCGCCACATCGAGCCGTGGCTGTCGCTCGTGCTTTCCGCGATCGTCGTTTTCCCGCACGCGGTGTGGCTGCGCGACTCGTTTGCCTTGGTGTGGGCGACGATCGTGGCCGAAGCACCGCCGGATGCGTGGTTGCCGCCGGCCGGATGGCTCACGGTGGTGATCGTGCTCAGCCACATCGGCGTCGGCCTGCTGGTGCTGCTGGCGAGCGGCTGGCGGTTGAATCGGAACGAGCGCGCTCCGGAGATCGACCGCAATCCGGCGATGCGTTCGGCGCGCCTGTTCGTTTACGTCTTCGCGCTGGTGCCCGCTCTTGCTGCAATCGCGACCGCGGCGGCGCTCGGCCATCTCGGCCCGCTGATGCGGGTCGGCCCGTTCATTGTGCTGACCGCGCTTGCGATCGTCGTCGCAGCCGGTGACCGCGTTTATCTCTATCGCGAACGTGCGGTCAGTATGGTGTGGCTCGGCTTGCTGACGGTGCCGCCGGCGCTTGTCGTCCTGGCGATCTTGTTCCTGCCGTGGACATTGGCGACCGCGCTCAAGACCAGCCAGCCCGCCGGCGCGATGGGGAATTTCTTCGCCGATAATTTCCAGCGCCGCACCGGGCAGCCGCTGGCTTTTGTCGCCGGCGATCCGAACCTCGCGAGTCTCGTTGCCGCGAGCGCGCCGAGCCGTCCGCGGCTTTATCTTGACAGCACGCCGGAGCGCAGCCCGTGGGCCAATGCGGCCGATCTGCGCGCCAGCGGCGCGATCCTGGTCTGGCCGGCGACCGATACAGCGGGCACGCCACCGGTGGACCTCAAGGCGATCTTCCCGGAGATCGTGCCGGAATTGCCGCGCGCCTTCGCGTGGCCGGTGCAGGGATTATTGCCGCTCAAGCGGGTCGGCTGGGCGGTGCTGCGCCCGGCGCGTTGATAACCCGCTAGTGCTCGTAGCTTTCGCCGGCTTTCACCTTGCCGCGGAACACCCAGTACACGAACACCACGTAGCCGATGATGATCGGCAGCAGCAGCAGCGTGCCGAGCAGCAGGAATATCTGGCTCGCCGGCGCCGCCGCGGCCTGCCACACCGTCACTGACGGCGGCACGAGATAGGGGAAGTTGGAGATCGCCAGCCCGAGATAGCCAAGCAGGAACAGGACGATGGTCGCGATGAACGGCGCGATCTCGCGGCCCTTCTCCAGCGACCGGCCGAGCCAGAACGCGACCAGCGCGGTGACGACCGGCACCGGCCATAGATACAGAATGTTCGGCATTGCAAACCAGCGTTCCGCAATGCGCGGCTGCGCGAACGGCGTCCACAGACTGACCATCGCCATGCAGGCGAGCACCCCGAGCAGCAGGAATTTTGCGCGGGTGCGCGCCTGATCGGCCACGGCGCCATCGGTCTTCATCACCAGCCAGGTCGCGCCGAGCAGGAGATAACCGATGCACAGCGCGACACCGCAGAACAGCGCGAACGGCGTCGCCCAGTCGAACGGCCCGCCGGCATAGGCATTGTTCTCGACCTTGATGCCTTGAACGAACCCGCCGAGCACGAGGCCCTGCGAGAACGTGGCGACCGTGGAGCCGAACGCAAACGCGGCGTTCCACATCTTTTTGCTGCGGGACACGGTGCGAAATTCAAATGCGATGCCGCGGAAGATCAGGCCGAGAAGCATCACGATCACGGGCAGATAAAGCGCCGGCATCACCACCGCATAGGCGAGGGGGAATGCCGCCAGCAGGCCGCCGCCGCCGAGCACCAGCCACGTCTCGTTGCCGTCCCAGAACGGGCCGATCGAGCGCATCATCTGGTCGCGCTCGGCTTCGCTCTTGGCGAACGGAAACAGCATGCCGACGCCGAGGTCGTAGCCGTCCATGACGACGTAGAGCGCGACAGCGGCGCCGAGGATCGCTGCCCAGATTGCCGGAATGTAGGACACCATGCCGGGCCTCCTACTTGTTGATGGCTTCGCGGCCCGCGGGCCGCGCGCCGCCGATCGGACTGATCGCCGGTTCCGGCGTCACCTGCGCGGATCCACGCGGTCCCTGCGCGATCAGCCGGTTGATGTAATAGATGCCGGCGGCGAACACGACGCCGTAGCACAGCACGAACAGGATCAGCGTCGACAGGATGCTGGCGCTCGGCACCGGCGAGGTCGCGTCGGCGGTGCGCAGGATACCGTAGACCAGCCAGGGCTGCCGTCCGCTCTCGGTGACGACCCAACCCGAAATCACTGCGACGAAACCAATCCACCAGCTCTGCGCCAGGATGTGCAGGAACCAGCGCGTGTCGAACAGAGTGCGGCGCCACCACAGCAGCGCGCCGAACAGCGCCGCGGCGATCATGAACAGGCCGATCGCAACCATGATGCGGAAGGCGAAGAACACGGTGACGACCGGCGGCCGCTGGTCGGGTGGCACGCTTTTGAGCCCCGGAAACTTGCCGTCGAGGCTGTGCGTCAGGATCAGTGACGCGCCGCGCGGAATCGAAATTTCGAATTTGTTCTTTTCGGCCTTCTCGTCCGGCCAGGCGAAGAGGTGGAGGTCGCCGGGCTTGCTGCCATCCCAGTGACCTTCCATCGCCGCGACTTTGATCGGCTGATGCTTGAGCGTGTTGAGGCCGTGCTGGTCGCCGATGAAAAGTTGGAGCGGTGCCAGCACGACGAGCAACGCAATCGCCATTCGCACGCTGGTGCGGCCTTCCTCGACGAATCGGCCGCCCAGAACGTATCGCGCACCGACCGCCAGAACGACGAAGCCGGTGGTGAGGAACGCGGCATTGACCATGTGCGCCAGGCGGTAGGGGAAGCTTGGATTGAAGATGACCTGGAGCCAGTCGACCGGGACGGCGACGCCGTTCTGCATTTCGTGTCCGGCTGGCGTCTGCATCCAGCTATTCGCCGCCAGAATCCAGAACGACGAACTCAGGGTGCCGATCGCGACGATGCCAGCCGACACTACGTAGAGCCACGGCGGCACGCGATTGAAACCGAACAGCAGGATGCCGAGGAACGTCGCTTCGAGGAAAAATGCCGACAGCACCTCGTAGCCCATCAGCGGGCCGACGATGTTGCCGGCCACCACCGAGAACCGGCTCCAGTTGGTGCCGAACTGATAGGACATCACGATTCCGGACACGACGCCCATGCCGAACGACACGGCGAAGATGCGCGTCCAGAACCGCATCAGCACGAGGTAGCGATCTTCGCCGCGCCGCAGCCACTGCGTGCCGAGCGTCGCAATATAGGCGGCGAGCCCGATGGTGAAGCTTGGGAAGATGATGTGGAAGATGATCGTGAAGGCAAATTGCAAGCGGGCGAGAAAAACCGGATCGAAATCCACTTTTGCCTCCTGCCGTCACGTCGGTCGTCTTTTAGCCGATCTCGGCGGCCCGGTCTTGTAAACTATGGTTGGGTTTCTCGACGGAAATCGGCTTCCACGCCGGTGGACAAGTCGGTGGATAGCCGGGAAAGCACATGTCCACCGCGCTATCCTTCCGCCGGGCAAATTTTGGGGGTCTGCAATGGCAGCAAAACAGTCCAGCGGATTTGAGGGAACGCTCGATAAATATTTCGGGCTGCGAAAGAACGGCACCACGGTTCGCACCGAGTTCATCGCCGGCCTGACGACATTCCTCACGATGGTCTACATCGTGTTCGTCAACCCGGCGATCCTGAGCAAGACCGGCATGGACGCCGGTGCGGTGTTCGTCGCGACCTGCATCGCCGCCGCGGTGTCGACCTTGGTGATGGCGCTCTACGCCAATTACCCGATCGCGCTGGCGCCCGGCATGGGCATCAACGCCTTCTTCGCCTTCACCGTGGTGCTGACCTACAAGTACACGTGGCAGCAGGCGCTCGCCGCAGTGTTCTGCTCCGGCGTGATCTTCTTCCTGATCTCGGTGTTCCGGATCCGGCAATACGTGATCGACTCCATCCCGCACAACCTCAAGCTTGCGGTGTCGGCCGGCGTCGGCCTGTTCCTCGGCATCATCGCGCTGGAAGAAGCCAAGGTGGTGGTCGACCATCCGGCCACGCTCGTCACGCTCGGCGACCTGCGGCACTGGGAGCCGGTGCTGATGCTGGTCGGCTTCGTGCTGATCGCGGCGCTGAACTACCGGCGCATCATGGGCGGCACGCTGATCGGCATTCTGGTCGTTGCGATCATCGGCATTCCGCTCGGCCTGTCGAAGTTCACCGGCGTCGTGTCGATGCCGCCGTCAATTGCGCCGACCCTGTTCCAACTCGACTTCTCCAAGGTGGGTGAGGCGACGTTCCTGATCGTGATCTTCTCGATCCTGTTCATCGACGTGTTCGATAACGCCGGTACCCTGATCGGCGTCACCCATCGCACCGGCCTGATGAAGGACGGCAAGCTCGAGCGGATGAAGGAAGCGCTGATCTCCGACAGCTTCGCCGCGATGTTCGGCTCGGTGATCGGCACCTCGACGACGACGAGCTACATCGAGAGCGCCGCCGGCGTACAGGCCGGTGCCCGCACCGGCCTGAGCTCGGTGTTCGTTGCGATCTTCTTCCTGCTGGCGCTGTTCTTCTCGCCGCTGGCTGGCATGATCCCGGCCTACGCGACGGCCGCCGCGCTGTTCTACGTGGCCTGCGTGATGGCCCGCGGGCTTGCGGAGATCGACTGGGACGACATCACCGAGTACGCGCCGGCGGTCGTCGCAGCCATCATGATGCCGCTCACCTACTCGATCGCGACCGGCATCGGGCTCGGCTTCATCACTTATGCGGTGCTGAAGATCCTGTCCGGCCGCATTAAGGAGGCGGCGCCGGCGGTGCTGATCCTGGCGCTGATCTTCGCCATCAAGTTCGCGATCACCGGGACCTGATCGATGCCGAAGCTGCCGGGCTTTTCCGATCTCGCGAAGATCAAAGCGGAACAGATCACCGACAAGATCGTCCGCAGGGTCGTGTCCGGCGACCAGGGCATGCTTGTGCACTGGACCATCAAGAAGGGCGCTCATGCGGCTGCGCACAAGCATCCGCATGAGCAGATCGTCTGGATGATTTCCGGCCGGATGGATTTCCGCATCGGCAACGAGAAGCGCAGCATGGTCGGCGGCGATACCGCTGTCGTGCCCGGCGGCGTCGAGCACGAGGGCTTCTTTCCGGAAGACACCGTGGTGATCGATTTCTTCGCGCCGCCCCGCGAGGATTTCCTTGCCGGCGGGCCGCCGCCTTACATGAAGCCCTAAACGGGTTCGCTCAGCGCCTTTTTTACCGCCAGCAGGTCGCGCCAGGCGAGCCGCTTCTGCAGCGGCGAACGCAGCAGAAACGCCGGGTGGAAAGTCGGTATCGCGCGGATCTCGCGCTTGCCGGTATCGTAGCTCACCCAGCGGCCGCGCGATTTGGTGATGCCTTCCTTGATGCCGAGCAGCGTCGTCGCTGACGGGCCGCCGAGGCACACCAGCACGTCGGGGTCGACCAGTTCGATCTGCTTTTGGATGAAAGGCAGGCAGATTTGCGACTCCTGCGGCGTCGGAGTGCGGTTCCCGGGCGGCCGCCACGGAATGATATTGGCGATGTAGGCCTGCGTGCGGTCGATGCCGATCGCCGCCAGCATGCGGTCGAGCAATTTGCCGGAGCGGCCGACGAACGGCAGGCCCTCGATGTCTTCGTCGCGGCCCGGCGCTTCGCCGACCAGCATCAGCTTCGCCTGCGGGTTGCCGTCGGCGAACACAAGCTGCGTCGCCGTGGCGCGCAGCGCGCAGCCCTCGAAGGCGCCAAGCGCGGCACGCAACTCATCAAGCGTCTGGATGTTCTTGACCGCGTCACGCGCCTCCATCGCGGCCACGTCGGGGGCGGGCGGAGCGACAGGCGGCGCCGCTATCATCATCGGCGCGCTTTTGATCTCCGGCGCGCGCGCAGGCATGCGCGGCGCTTCCGGAGCCGCCGGCGCAAAATGGTTGACCGGCTCCTCGCCGACCAGGGAGTCGACGCCGGCTTCGACATAGAAGGCGAGGATTTCGCTGGCGGCGGCCTGTTCGGGAGACATAACCCCACCTTAGCACAGGCTTTTCGCGCGATTGCCGCCGCTGTGCAAAAATGGAATACGAGAATGAGAATAAGGAGAGCCCATGGCTGAGGAACTTCCGGCCCGCGAAGCGATGGAATTCGACGTCGTGATCGTTGGCGCGGGGCCTGCCGGGCTCGCCGCGGCGATCAAGCTCAAGCAGTTGTCGGCCGACATCAATGTCGTCGTGGTCGAGAAGGGCTCCGAGGTCGGCGCCCATATTCTTTCCGGCGCGGTGATCGACCCGATCGGGCTCAATCGCTTGCTGCCGGGCTGTGACGGCGAAGACAGCCCGATCCAGACCAAGGTCACCGACGACCGCTTCTATTATATGAGCGAAAGCGGCTCGCTGCGGCTGCCGAATTTCATGATGCCGCCGCTGATGAGCAATCACGGCAACTATATCGTCTCGCTCGGCAGCATGTGCCGCTGGCTGGCGACGAAAGCGGAAGGGCTCGGTGTCGAAATCTATCCGGGCTTTGCCGCCGCCGAAGTGCTTTACGCCGGCAACGGCGCGGTCACCGGTGTCGCCACCGGCGACATGGGCATCGGCAAGAGCGGCGCGCACAAGGACGGCTTCACGCGCGGCATGGAATTGCGCGCCAAGTACACGCTGTTCGCCGAAGGTGCGCGCGGCAATCTCGGCAAGCAGCTGATCGCCAAGTTTGCGCTGGCGGAAGGCCGCGAGCCGCAGAAGTTCGGCATCGGCCTGAAAGAACTGTGGCAGGTGGCGCCGGACAAGCACCGCAAAGGGCTGGTGCAGCATTCGTTCGGGTGGCCACTCGACAACTCGACCGGTGGCGGCTCGTTTCTCTATCATTTCGACGACAATCTGGTGTCGGTCGGCTTTGTGGTTCACCTGAACTACAGCAACCCGTATCTGTCGCCGTTCGAGGAATTCCAGCGCTTCAAGACTCATCCGCTGGTGCGCGACACTTTCGAGGGCGGCAAGCGGCTGTCCTACGGCGCCCGCGCCATCACCGAAGGCGGCTACCAGTCAGTGCCGAAACTGACGTTCCCCGGCGGGGCGCTGATCGGCTGCGACGCCGGATTCATGAACGTGCCGCGCATCAAGGGCAGCCATAACGCGATGCTGTCCGGCATGCTGGCGGCCGAGCAGGTGGCAGCTGCGCTTGCCGCCGGCCGTGCGAACGACGAGATCACGAAATACGACGAAGCCTGGCGCGGTTCAGCGATCGGCCACGATCTTTATCGTGTCCGCAACGCCAAGCCGCTGTGGTCGAAATTCGGCACGCTCGCCGGCATCGCGCTCGGCGGGCTCGACATGTGGACCAACACGTTCGGCTTCTCGTTGTTTGGCACGCAGAGTCACGGCAAGCCGGACTACGCTTCGCTCAAGCCAGCGGCCGAATGCACGCCGATCGCTTATCCGAAGCCTGACGGCAAGGTGACGTTCGATCGGTTATCGTCGGTGTTCCTCTCCAACACCAATCATGAAGAAGATCAGCCGCCGCATCTCGTCGTGAAAGACATGGCGCTGCAGAAATCGTCCGAGCATGACGTCTATGCCGGTCCGTCGGCGCGTTATTGCCCCGCCGGCGTCTATGAATGGGTCGAGGAGGGCGGCACGCCGAAGTTCGTCATCAACGCGCAGAATTGCGTCCACTGCAAAACATGCGACATCAAGGACCCGAATCAGAACATCACTTGGGTTCCACCGGAGGGTGGCGGTGGCCCCAACTATCCCAACATGTGAGCGTTCAGCGGCCACGAGAGCGTGAAAACCGATTTCTTGCGGCGCAGACCTAAAAAGGCCATTGTGCGGGCCTTATTCCGTCATCTGCGTATCTGCACATCCGCGTCGACTGCTCAATGGAGCTTTGCCACGTGACTTTCCTGCGTTTTTCCCGTCCCGCAAGCGCAATCGCGCTGGCACTCGTTTTCACTTCCGCGCCGGTCGCGCTGTCGGCGCAAGCGCCGGGTCCGACCCCGCAGGAATTGTCCAAAATAAGTGCAGCCGGCAGTTATCTCGCCGCTCGTCATGCCGGCCAGCAGCGCGACGCCCGCACGGCCGCCGCCTATTACCGTGCGACGCTGCGGCACGATCCGAAGAACGGTGAACTGCTCGACCGCACCTTCCTGTCGCTGCTGGTTGCCGGCGAAGTCGATGATGCCGTGCAATACGCCGACCGCATTCTGCAAGCCGACAAGAGCGACAAGGTCGCACGTCTCGTGGTCGGCGTGCGTGCGCTCAAGACCAAGCAATATCCGAATGCGCGGCGTGAAATCGCGCAGTCTGTTCGCGGGCCGATCACCGACCTCGCCGCGACGCTGCTCAACGCCTGGGCGATGCAAGGCAGCCGCGACGTCAAAGGCGCGGTGGCGACCATCGACAAGCTGACCGGCCCCGACTGGTACGCGATCTTCAAGGAATTGCATGCCGGCCTGATCCTCGATGCCGCCGGCAAGAGCGCCGATGCCGGCAAACGCTTTGCCAATGCCTACAAGCTCGATGGCACGGCCTTGCGGGTGGTCGAGGCCTATGGCGGCTGGCTGTCGCGCAACAAGTCGCCGAAGGACGCGCTCGAAGTGTTCGAAGCCTTCGACAAGGTGCTGCCGGATCACCCGCTGGTGGTCGAAGACATGGAGAAGCTGAAGGCGGGGCAGAAGCTGCCGTTGCTGGTCTCCAATCCGCAGGCCGGCGCCGCCGAAGCGCTCTACGGCCTGGGCGCGTCGCTCGGCCGCCGTGGCGGTGAAGACCTCGGTCTCGTTTATCTCCAGCTCTCGCTCTACCTGTCGCCCAATCACGGGCTGGCACTGCTGTCGCTCGCCGATCTCTACGAAAATCTGAAAAAGCCGGAAATGGCGATCAAGATTTATGAGCGCGTGCCGTCGGATTCGCCGCTGCATCGCAATGCCTTGATCCAGATGGCGTCCAATCTCGACTCGCTCGACCGCGCCGACGAAGCCAAGAAGCATCTGCGCCAGTTGATTGCCGAGAACCCGAAAGACCTCGAAGCGATCATGGCGCTCGGCAACGTGCTGCGCGCGCACAAGGACTTTGCCGAGTGCGCCGAGAATTACACCAAGGCGATCGACTTGGTTAAGACTCCGGCCAAGTCGAATTGGACGCTCTTTTACTTCCGCGGCATCTGCTACGAGCGCTCGAAGGATTGGCCGAAGGCGGAAGCCGACCTGAAGAAGGCGCTCGATCTTTATCCCGATCAGCCGCACGTCCTGAATTATCTCGGCTATTCGTGGATCGACCAGGGCATCAATCTCGACAAGGGCATGGAGATGATCAAGCTCGCCGTCTCCAAGCGCCCGGACGACGGCTACATCGTCGACTCGCTCGGCTGGGCCTATTACCGGCTCGGCAATTACGAGGAGGCGGTGAAGCAGCTCGAGAAGGCGATCGAGCTCAAGCCCGAAGACCCGACCATCAACGATCACCTCGGCGATGCTTATTGGCGCGTCGGCCGTGTGCTGGAAGCCCGATTCCAGTGGGCGCATGCGCGCGACCTCAAGCCGGACGCCGACGATCTGCCGAAGATCCTGGCCAAGCTGAAGGACGGGCTGCCGGACGAAAGCACCTCGACCGCCAAGGCCGGAAAGAAAGAAGGCAACGGCGGCTGATCGGCGTGCCTGGGAATTTCCAAGACAAGGCGCCGGCCAAGGTCAATCTGAATTTGCGGGTCGTCGGCCGCCGGACCGACGGCTATCACGACCTCGAAAGCCTGGTGGCGTTTGCCGACCTCTGCGACGAGCTGACGCTCACGCCCGGCGTCGAGATTTCGCTCGACGTGACCGGCCCGTTTGCCGCGGACTGCGGTGAGCTTGCCGACAATCTGGTTCTGAAAGCGGCGAGGGCGCTTGGCCTGCCGGCCGGCCGCTTCACGCTCGACAAGCGCATCCCCGTGGCGGCGGGTCTCGGCGGCGGCTCGGCCGATGCTGCGGCGGCGTTGCGGCTGATCGCGCGCGCCAACAAGCTCGATCTCGGCGATCGCCGTTTGTCGGAAGCCGCGCGAGCCTGCGGCGCTGACGTTCCTGTCTGCCTTGAATTGAAGCCGCGCATCATGCGCGGCCTCGGCGACCAACTGGATCCGCCTCTCACTTTGCCGAAACTGCACGCCATTCTGGTCAATCCCGGCGTGCCGCTGACGACCGCCGATGTATTCGCCAGTTTCCGCGGCGACGAGCCGAGCAACATGCCGGTCGATCACGTTCCGCTTGAGCGCAATGCCCTGCTGGCGTGGCTGGCAGCGCGCGGCAATTGCCTCACCCGCGCCGCTGTGTCCCGCGTCCGTGCGATTACCGATGTGTTGGAGGCAGTTGGCGGGCTCCAGGGTTGCAGGCTGGCGCGCATGACAGGCTCCGGCGCCACCTGTTTTGGGCTGTTCGACGACGCTCCATCCGCCTCAAACGCGGCCGCGCAGCTTTTAAAAACGCACGGAAACTGGTGGATTAGGCCAGTAGCGCTCGGCTAGCGTGTCGGCCATATTGCCGCCCGCTCCTCGGAACAGACTTTGAACATGCAAACCAGAATAATTCTCGCCGCAATCTCGGTCGCGCTGGCGACCGGCCCGGCGCTTGCGCAAAAGCCGCGTCACCCGGCTCCGGCGCGCTGCGTCGATGCGGCAAAGCCGTTCTCGCTCATGGACATGATTTTCTCGACCGGCCCGGCGCCGCAGGCCAATGGCTGTGCGCCCGCGGTCTACGATGGCGGCCGGTTTGTCGGGCAGGATCCCGACCCGAACATTCGCCTTCAGTTGCGGCGCGATTCCGACAACGAAGGCTATCACCTCAATCAGAAATGATGCCTCGCGCTAGTGCGCGCGGGCGATGCAGAACTCGACCGTCTCGATCAAGGCCTGCTTGATCGCGCTGTCGGGCGCGAGCGCCAGCGCATCGACCGCGATCTCGCCGTAGTGCCGCGCGCGGGAGATCGTGTCCTCGATGGTGCGGTGCTGCGCCATCAGCGCGACCGCCTGATCGAGATCGTCGTCGCGAATCTCGCCGCGGCCCAAGGTGCGGTTCCAGAATTCGCGCTCGGTTTTGTTGCCGCGCCGATAGGCCAGCACGACCGGCAGCGTGATCTTGCCCTCGCGGAAATCGTCGCCGATGTTCTTGCCCAGCTTGGCCGACTTGCCGCTGTAGTCGAGCGCGTCGTCGATCAGTTGAAACGCGATGCCGAGGTTCATGCCGTAGGATCGCGCCGCGGTCTGCTCGCTCTTTGGCCGTCCGGCCAATACCGGCGACACTTCACAGGCGGCGGCGAACAATTCGGCGGTCTTGGCGCGGATCACCGCGAGATATTCGTCCTCGCTGGTCGCGGTGTTCTTGGCGGCAGCAAGCTGCATCACTTCGCCTTCGGCAATCACCGCGGCGGCAGATGAGAGAATATCGAGCGCCCGCAGATTGCCGACCTCGACCATCATCTTGAACGCCTGGCCGAGCAGGAAATCGCCGACCAGCACGCTGGCTTCATTGCCCCAGAGCAGGCGCGCGGCAGGCTTGCCGCGCCGCATGTCGCTTTCGTCGACCACGTCGTCGTGCAGCAATGTAGCGGTGTGCATGAACTCGACTGCGGCCGCGAACTTGATCTGGCCGTCGCCTGCATAACCGGCGAGTTGCGCCATCGCCAAGGTCAGCATCGGCCGCAGCCTTTTTCCGCCCGATGAGATCAGGTGGTTGGCGACTTCCGGGATCATTGTGACGTCGGAACCGGTACGCGACAGAATGGTCGCATTGACCCGCTCCATATCGCCTGTCACCAGTTCGACCAGGCGCTCGATTGAGCCGGCGGGCTGGCTTTCAAACGGGACAATGACGGCCACTGGACGGGTCTCCGAACGCGATATCCGACAATAGGGACGGGCAGGGCAACCTGCAACCATCGCCGGACGAGTTGGGCTACGATGTCGAACAGGAATCGAAGGGGGCCGGCGTGAAGCGTCCGCGCAAGCAGACAACGAAACCGGCGGCGCGCGCCGCCAGCCGCGCGCGCACCAGCATTGCGGTCTTGGTGCCCTGCTATAACGAGGAAGCCGCGATCGCCACGGTGGTGGCCGATTTCCGCGCCGCGCTGCCCACCGCCACGATCTTCGTGTTCGACAACAACTCGACCGACCGCACCGTCGAGGTCGCGCGCGCCGCCGGCGCCGAGGTGTTCACCGAGCCGCACCAGGGCAAGGGCAACGTGGTGCGCCGGATGTTCACCGACATCGAGGCCGATCTCTACGTGCTGGTCGATGGCGATGCGACCTATGATGCGCCAAGCGCACCCAAGATGATCGAGCGGCTGCTGCGCGAGCGGCTCGACATGGTGGTCGGCGGGCGGGTCGACCAGGATGCCGCCGCCTATCGCGCCGGCCACCGCACCGGTAACCGGGTGCTCACCAATTTCGTCGGCGGAATGTTCGGCCGTGAGTTCAACGATATCCTGTCGGGCTATCGCGTGTTCTCGCGGCGCTTCGTCAAGTCGTTTCCCGCGCTGTCGGGCGGCTTCGAGATCGAAACCGAGTTGACCGTTCATGCGCTCGAATTGGGGCTGCCGGTCGCCGAAGTCGAGACGCCGTATTATGCGCGGCCCGAAGGCTCGAGCAGCAAACTCAGCACCTGGCGGGACGGCTTCCGCATCCTGCTCACCATCTTCCGGCTCTATCGCGCCGAAAGGCCGCTGCGGTTTTTCACCGTTATTGGCGCCGTGCTGGCGCTTCTGTCGCTCGGCCTCGGCATCCCCGTTATTGTGACGTTCATCGAAACCGGACTGGTGCCGCGCCTGCCCACCGCCGTGCTGTCGATGGGGCTGATGCTGCTGGCGTTCCTGTCGGTCTCGGCGGGGCTGATCCTCGATACCGTGACGCGCGGCCGCCGCGAGGCGAAGCTGTTCGCCTATCTCGCGCAGCGCGCACCCGGCGAGGAAAGGCGGCGGTGCTAATCCCATGAAGGAGATACTGCGCACCAACGATGCCGTGCTGGTGTCCGCCGTCGGTGCATTGCTCGACGGCGCGAAAATCCGCCACCTGCTGCTCGACCAGAACATGAGCGTGCTGGAAGGCTCGCTCGGCATTCTGCCGCGCCGCTTTCTGGTCGCCGAGCAAGACGTCTCGCGCGCCCGGCAGTTGCTGCGCGACGCCGGTCTGAGCCACGAGTTGCGTCCCGATGATTGATCTTGAGGCCGGCACGACGCTCGATGCCGTGCTCGGCGGCCGCCTCAAATTGCGCCAGCCGCGCCGCGGCCACCGCGTCGGACACGATGCCATCCTGCTGGCGGCAGCCACCGGCGGCGGCCTTGGCGAGCGCGCGGTCGAGTTTGGCGCCGGTGTCGGCGCCGCCGGGCTCGCGGTGGCGAGCCGCCATCCGGGCATGCGGCTCACCTTGGTGGAAATCGATCCAGGTCTGTGCGCGCTGGCGCGCGAGAACGCCGAGCTCAACCGTTTCGCGGAACGCGTGACTGTCCTCACACGCGACGTGACGCGGCCCGATCTGTTCGGCGTCGATGCGCTGGCCGCAGGAGCCGCCGACCGCGTCCTGATGAATCCGCCGTTCAACGATCCGGCGCGGCAGAACGTCTCACCCGATCCTGGCCGCGCGCTGGCGCATGCCGCGCCCGCCGCCGATCTGCCGTTGTGGCTGGCCTCCGCCGGGCGCGCGTTGAAGCCGAACGGCGTGCTGACCCTGATCTGGCGGGCCGACGCGCTTGCACAGGTCTTGGACGCTCTTGCCCGCGATTTCGGCAGCGTCATCGTCCTGCCGGTTCATCCGCGGCCCAATGCCGTCGCGATCCGCGTGCTGGTGCGGGCTGAAAAGGGCGGCCGCGACCCGCTCGCCATGCTGCCGGGTCTTGAGCTCAACGATACGGGCGGGCGGCCAAGCGCCGCAGCGGAAGAGATTTTGCGGAAGGGTGCGGCTCTGCCGCTGGCGCTGGTTTAGGGCGCGGTTTTGCGCCAGCGCTTGAAGCGCGCCATGTTGTCGGCTGTGAGATAGGAGAGGCCGATGATCCCTCCGAACAACAACGCAAAAAATGCAAGCTTCGGGTCCATGACGTTACCCCATTCCGATTCCCAGCCACTTCCGAACTGCAAAATCCGCGCCACCGGTAAAGAAATAGAAAACAACAAAGTTCCTGTGCGGTTTTGACTCGGACACGCAGTCGTTGCCTAAATGGCAGTCATGGCTGAACAAAGGCGAAGCGCGGCAGGACCCATGCCCAATCTCGTAAACGTGATCGCCGATGCGCTCGGCCCGCTGATGCCGGCGCGTTTCCGGGGCGACGTACCTGTCGTTCCGGTGGTGCGGTTCAATGGCGTGATCGGCGCTGCGGTGCCGCTGCGGCCCGGCCTGAGCCTCGCGACCACCGCCCGGACGATCGAGCGTGCGTTCAAGGTCCGCAATGCGCGCGCCGTCGCGCTCATCATCAATTCGCCGGGCGGCTCGCCGTCGCAATCTCATTTGATTTTTCAGCGAATTCGACAGTTGGCGGCAGAGAAGAAAATCCCGGTGTTCGCTTTCATCGAGGATATCGGGGCTTCCGGCGGCTACATGCTGGCCTGTTCCGCCGATGAGATCGTTGCCGACGTTTATTCGCTGGTTGGTTCGATCGGTGTCGTCGGTGGTTCGTTCGGTTTCGAGAAGCTGATCGGCAAGCTCGGCATCGAGCGGCGGCTTTATACGTCCGGCGAGCGCAAGACGATGCTCGACCCGTTCCTCCCCGAAAAACCCGAAGACGTAAAACGGCTGAAGGCGATCCAGAAGGACATCCACGAGCGTTTCATTGCGCTGGTGAAGGAGCGCCGCGGCAGCCGCCTCAAGGGTGCGGACAAGACGCTGTTCTCCGGCGAGTTCTGGACCGCGGCCAATGCGCTCGAACTCGGCCTGATCGACAATATCGGCGATCTGCGCTCGTTCCTGCGGTCGCGCTATGGCGACAAGGTGCGCACGCCGCTGATCGCCGCCGAGAAAGGTTGGTTCGCGCGTCGTTTCGGCTTCAGCAGGATGGGGCTGCAGTCCGGGCTTGCCGACGAAGCGATCTCGGCGCTCGAAGAGCGCGCGATCTGGTCGCGCTACGGGCTCTGAGCTTCATGCCGGTTGTGCAGCTCGGTTCGGCCGCGATCCATTACGAGTTGTCGGGTAAGGGGCCGCTCGTCGTCTTGCTACATGAGATCGGCGGCACGCTCGACACGTGGAAGCCGGTCGCCGCACTGATGCCGGGCTTTCGCACGCTGCGCTACGACCAGCGCGGCGCCGGTCAATCTTCCCGCATCGCCAGCCCGTTCTCGCTCGACACGCAGGTCGACGATATCGGCGCGCTGCTCGATGCGCTCGGTGAACATGACCCGGTTCACATCGCCGGCGTGGCGCTCGGCGCGGCTTTCGCCGTCCGCTTCGCGGCCAAAAATCCGCAGCGGGTGAAGAGCCTGGTGCTGGCCTGTCCGGCGCCCGGCGTCGATGCCACGCGGATCGACTACCTCAAAATCCGCGCCGATGCGGTCGAGCGGGAGGGCATGACGGCGACGGTCGAAAACTCACTCACCAATTCCTATCCGCCCGAAGTCCGCCGCGATCCCGAAGCGTTCGCTGCCTATCGCGCGCGCTTCCTCGCCAACGATCCGAAAAGCTACGCCGCCATCAACCGTGCCTTCGCGGATTTCGACGTCACGCCCGATCTCTCCAACATCAAATGCCCGGCGCTGGTGCTCGCCGGCACTTACGACAGGCTGCGTCCGCCGACCTTTGTGCATGGCATCGCCGCCAAAATCCCAAATGCGCGCCATGCCGAAATCGACAGCGGCCACATCATGCCGGTGCAGGCGCCGCAGGCGCTCGCCAAGGCGATGACGAATTTCTATGCTGCCATCGGTAGTTAGCGCTGTCGCGAAATCGCCTTGATTGGCGGCAGACTCGACCGCCAGGGACGTCAGGAGGATGCGATGCCTTTTGTTATTCCGCCGCTGGTGAAATGGACTTTGGTCGCGCTTGGCGGCGCGATGGCCGTTCAGTGGGTGGTGAAGGAAGTGCGTCGGGTCAACGAGGAGCTGGACCGTCAGCGCGCGCCGGTACGCATCCAGCGCAAGGAGCATTTTCCGACCTTGCGGCGCGACCCGACCACCGGCGAATACCGGCTGTAAACCGTCCCGATTGTCGGATTGGTAACCGCGTCAGCGGGCGCTGCGGCTATTGCCACCGTCGACCAGGGCGCCGAAGAACAGCGCGACCATGGCGAAACCAACGATTTCAAAAGCAAACATTTCAATCTCCCAGGCGTTATCAATCTTCTTGCTCTTATGGGTCGTCTGAGTAGCAGCTTTGGTTCAACGTCCCGTAAAAATGGCTATCCTTGACCCCCTCTGGGGCGGGCCATAGGGTCGCCGTCGATTCCCGTGCTTAACGAAACCCTTAGCCGCACGATGGACCGTCCCGACCCATCGCAATCAGCCATTGATAACCTCGACCCCCGGAAGTCGTTCCAGGGCCTGATTTTGGCCCTTCAGCGCTATTGGGCCGAGCGCGGCTGCGTGATCCTGCAGCCCTACGACATGGAAATGGGCGCGGGCACCTTCCATCCGGCGACGACGCTGCGCGCGCTCGGGCCGAAGCGCTGGAATGCGGCTTACGTGCAGCCCTCGCGCCGGCCGAAGGACGGCCGCTACGGCGAGAACCCGAACCGGCTCCAGCACTACTACCAATTCCAGGTGATCTTGAAGCCGTCGCCGCCCGACATTCAGGATCTCTATCTCAACTCGCTCGCCGCCATCGGCATCGACGCCAAGCTGCACGACATCCGTTTCGTCGAGGACGACTGGGAAAGCCCGACGCTCGGCGCCTGGGGGCTCGGCTGGGAGTGCTGGTGCGACGGCATGGAAGTCTCGCAGTTCACTTACTTCCAGCAGGTCGCCGGTTTCGAATGCGCGCCGGTCGCCGGCGAGCTGACCTACGGTCTCGAGCGCCTCGCGATGTATGTGCAGGGCGTCGAGAACGTTTACGACCTCAATTTCAACGGCGCGTCCGGCGACAAGAAGGTGACTTACGGCGACGTCTTCAAGCAGGCCGAGCAGGAATACTCGCGGCACAATTTCGAGTTTGCCGACACCGAGATGCTGTTCGCGCAGTTCAAGATGGCCGAGGGCGCCTGCAAGAAATATCTCGAAGCAGGTTGGGAAGGTGGCAAGAAGGAGCGCCACCTGATGGCGTTGCCGGCTTACGACCAGTGCATCAAGGCCAGCCACATCTTCAATCTGCTCGATGCGCGCGGCGTCATCTCCGTGACCGAGCGGCAGAGCTACATCCTGCGTGTGCGTGAACTCGCCAAGGCCTGCGGCGAAGCTTGGCTCGCCACCGCCGGGGGCGGGAAGTAATGCCCGATCTTCTACTCGAATTTTTCTCCGAGGAAATCCCCGCCCGCATGCAGGCGAAGGCGGCGGACGACCTGCGCAAGCTCGTCACTGACAGGCTGGTTGAGCAAGGCCTCGTTTATGAGGGCGCTAAGGCTTTTGCCACACCCCGCCGCCTGACTCTTTCCGTCCATGGGCTTCCAGCAAAATCACCGGATGTGAAGGAAGAGCGCAAGGGACCGAAAGTAGGCGCTCCCGATCAGGCAATCGCTGGCTTTGTTAAGGCCGCCAGTCTGAAGTCAATTTCAGAAGCGAAGGTGCAGCAGGACAAGAAGGGCGACTTCTATGTTGCCGTGGTGGAACGAGCCGGCCGACCCGCCATTGATGTGATCAAGGACGTCCTCCACGCAACGATCGCAACCTTTCCGTGGCCCAAGTCGATGCGTTGGGGAGCGCAGTCAGCAGCTCCCGGTTCTCTATCATGGGTGCGTCCGCTCCATTCCATCGTTGCGACATTCGGACCTGAAACTGAGGAGCCGGAGGTCATTGCCCTTAATATCGGTGGCGTCAAAGGCGGTGATGAGACGCGCGGCCACCGCTTCATGGCGCCCGCTACCATCAAGGTGAAGCGGTTCGACGACTACGTCGCGTCGCTCGAAAAGGCCAAGGTGGTGCTCGATCCGGCCCGCCGCCGCGAGATCATTCTCACCGACGCGCGCAATCTCGCCTTCGCTCAAGGGTTCGAGCTGGTCGAGGACGAGGGGCTGCTGAACGAAGCCGCCGGGCTGGTCGAATGGCCTGTGGTGCTGATGGGCTCGTTTGACAAGGCGTTCCTGTCGATCCCCGACGAAGTGATCCGCGCCACCATCCGCAACAATCAGAAGTGCTTTGTGCTGCGCGATCCGCAGACCGCGAAGCTTGTCAACAAGTTCATCCTCGTGGCGAACGAGGAAGCCTCCGACGGCGGCAAGCAGATCGTTGCCGGCAACGAGCGCGTCATCCGCGCGCGGCTATCCGACGCCAAGTTCTTCTATGAGACCGACCTGAAAACGAAGCTCGAGGCGCGGCTGCCGAAGTTCGAGCATATCGTGTTCCATGAGAAGCTGGGAACGCAGGCCGAACGCATTGCCCGCATTGTCGCGCTGGCAAAAGAGCTCGCGCCGCTGGTGAAGGCCGATCCGAAGAAGGCCGAACGCGCCGCGCAGTTATGCAAGGCCGACTTGCTGACCGAGGTGGTCGGCGAATTTCCGGAAGTGCAGGGCCTGATGGGCCGCTATTACGCCGAGGCGCAGGGCGAGGACGAAGCCGTCGCCCACGCCATCGAGGACCACTACAAGCCGCAGGGCCCGAGGGACCTGGTGCCGTCCGATCCGGTCTCGATCGCCGTCGCGCTGGCGGACAAGATCGACATTCTGACCTCGTTCTGGAAGATCGACGAGAAGCCGACCGGCTCGAAGGACCCGTTCGCGCTGCGCCGTGCGGCATTGGGCGTGATCCGCATTCTGCTCGACAATAAATTGCGGCTCTCACTCGGCAAGTTCGCCAACGCCGATCTGCTCGCCTTCTTCGCTGACCGCCTCAAGGTGCAACTGCGCGAGCAGGGAGCTCGCCACGACCTCGTCGATGCCGTGTTCGCTCTTGAGGGCCAGGACGATCTGCTGCTGATTGTCCGCCGTGTCGAGGCGCTCGGCAAATTCCTCGATACCGACGACGGCAAGAACCTGCTGGCCGGCACCAAGCGCGCCGAGAACATCCTGCGCATCGAGGAGAAGAAGGACAAAAAGGCTTACACCGGCGCGCCCGAATCCGCGCAGCTCAAGGAGCCAGAGGAATTGGCGCTAGCCGCCGCCATCGCCACCGCGCGCAAGGACGCCTCCGCCGCCGTCGCCAAGGAGGATTTCGCCACCGCCATGACTGCGATGGCGAAGCTGCGGCCCGCGGTCGATGCGTTTTTCGAGAAGGTCACGGTCAACGCGGACGACCCCAAGCTGCGCGAAAACCGGTTGAAACTGCTCAACGAAATCCGCCAGGCCACCCGCGCCGTGGCAGACTTCTCGCGCATCGAAGGCTGACCAACCGTCAGCCTTCAGATGACGGACAAAATAAAGGAACCGCGCCCGCGGTTTTCCCGTTAAGTCCCCGGACAACTTGAGGAAAATCCATGATTATCAGCATTTCGCATTTATCGCCGATTATTTCGATCATCGCCGGCGTTCTCATTCTCATTATGCCGCGGCTGCTCAATTTCATCGTGGCCGCCTATCTTATCGTCATCGGCATCATCGGCCTCGGCATCATCAAGTAGCGAAGTTCTAGGACTTGCGTCGGGGTTGCGCTGGCCAGCGTGCCCGTGTTTCTAGGCGGGCACGCAAAGCTATTGCCGCCAACATCGCGTCAAAAATCACGCCTAAGATCGGACAATGACAAAACGCCCTGCCAGGAAGCGCGCGGTGAAATCCGCCGCGAAGAAATCCGCCAAACGCGCCATCACGCCGAAGAAAGGCCAGTGGGTCTATTCGTTCGGCGACGGCAAGGCGGACGGCAAGGGCGGCATGAAAAACCTGCTCGGCGGCAAGGGCGCGGGCTTGGCCGAAATGGCGGGCCTCGGCCTGCCGGTGCCGCCCGGCTTCACCATCACCACCGACGTCTGCACCTATTACTACGCCAACAAGGAAACCTACCCGAAGGACCTGAAGGCGCAGGTCGAGAAGGCGCTCGCTCTGGTCGGCAAGCGCACCGGCAAGGTGTTCGGCGACGCGAAGAACCCGCTGCTGGTCTCGGTCCGCTCCGGCGCGCGCGCCTCGATGCCGGGCATGATGGACACCGTTCTCAATCTCGGCCTCAACGACACCACGGTCGAGGCGCTGGCGGCGAAGTCCGGCGACCGGCGCTTCGCCTATGACAGCTACCGCCGCTTCATCACGATGTATTCCGACGTCGTGCTCGGCGTCGAGCATCACCATTTCGAGGAATTGCTCGACCGCCACAAGGAGCAGCAGGGTTACTCGCTCGACACCGATCTCACCGCCGACGACTGGGCGGAGATGGTGCGGCAATACAAGAAGCGGGTCGAGGAAGAGCAGGGCAAGCCGTTTCCGCAGGATCCGCACGAGCAGTTGTGGGGCGCGATCGGTGCGGTGTTCGGCTCGTGGATGAACCAGCGCGCCAAGACCTATCGCAGGCTGCACAACATCCCGGAAAGCTGGGGCACCGCCGTCAACGTGCAGGCGATGGTGTTCGGCAACATGGGCGATACCTCCGCCACCGGCGTCGCCTTTACCCGCAATCCCTCGACCGGCGAGAAGAAGCTCTACGGCGAATTCCTCATCAACGCGCAGGGCGAGGACGTCGTCGCCGGCATCCGCACCCCGCAGGAGATTTCCGAGGCGGCCCGCCAGGAAGCCGGTTCCGACAAGCCGTCGATGGAAAGGTCGCTGCCGCAGGCGTTCGCCGAGCTGCAACGCATCTACAACAAGCTGGAGCGGCACTACCGGGACATGCAGGACCTCGAGTTCACGGTCGAGCAGGGCCGGCTCTGGATGCTGCAGACCCGCAACGGCAAGCGCACCGCCAAGGCGGCGCTGCGCATCGCGGTCGAACTGGCCAACGAGAAGCTCATCAGCAAGCAGGAAGCGGTGCTCCGCGTCGACCCGGCTTCGCTCGACCAGCTTCTGCACCCGACCATCGATCCGAAAGCCGAGCGCAAGATCGTCGCCACAGGTCTCCCGGCCTCACCCGGCGCCGCGACCGGCGAGATTGTGTTCTCGGCCGACGAAGCCGCGCAACTCAAATCCGATGGCCGCAAGGTCATCCTGGTGCGTGTCGAGACGTCGCCGGAAGACATTCACGGCATGCACGCCGCCCAGGGCATTCTGACGACGCGCGGTGGCATGACCTCGCACGCCGCTGTTGTAGCAAGAGGAATGGGCAAGCCCTGCGTCTCCGGCGCCGGCGCGCTGCGCGTCGATTACGCCAACCGCACCATGACGGTCGCCGGCCACACCTATAAGCAGGGCGACTTCATCACCATCGACGGCTCGACCGGTCAGGTACTGGCCGGCAAGGTCGAGATGATCGAGCCGGCTTTGTCCGGCGAGTTCGGTGTGCTGATGGGCTGGGCGGACAGTGTCCGCAAGCTCGGCGTTCGCGCCAATGCCGACACGCCGGCCGACGCCCGCGCCGCCGTTAAGTTCGGCGCCGAAGGCATCGGCCTCTGCCGCACCGAGCACATGTTCTTCGACGAGGAACGCATCCAGGCGGTGCGCGAGATGATCCTGTCCGACGAGGAGAACGCCCGCCGCGCCGCGCTCGCCAAGATCTTGCCGATGCAGCGCGCCGATTTCGCCGAGCTGTTCGAGATCATGAAGGGCAGGCCGGTCACCATCCGCCTGCTCGATCCGCCGCTGCACGAATTCCTGCCGCACGGCGACAAGGAGGTCGCCGAAGTGGCCGCCGCGATGGGTGTCGACCCCCGCAAGATCGCCGACCGCGCCAAGGAATTGGCCGAATTCAATCCGATGCTCGGCTTCCGCGGCTGCCGCATCGCCATTGCGTACCCGGAAATCGCGGAAATGCAGGCGCGCGCCATCTTCGAGGCGGCCGTCGAGGCGGCGCAGAAAACCGGCGAGCCGGTCATCCCCGAAGTGATGGTGCCGCTGATCGCGACGCGCGCCGAGTTCGACATCGTCAAGGCCCGCATCGATGCGATGGCGGAGGCGGTGAAGAAGGAAAAGAACGCCAAACTTGATTACCAGGTCGGCACCATGATCGAGCTGCCGCGCGCCGCGCTGCTGGCACGCGAGATTGCGGACGGCAAAGGCGGCGCCGAGTTCTTCTCGTTCGGCACCAACGACCTGACGCAAACGGCGTTCGGCATTTCACGCGACGACGCGGCGAGCTTCCTCGGCGTCTATACCGAGCGTGGGATTTTGCCGGGCGATCCGTTCGTCTCGATCGACCAGCAGGGCGTCGGCGAACTGGTGAAGATCGGCGTTGAACGCGGACGCGCCGTGAAACCGAAGCTCAAGGTCGGCATCTGCGGCGAGCATGGCGGCGACCCGGCTTCGGTCGCGTTCTGCCATGAGGTGAAGCTCGATTACGTGTCGTGCTCGCCGTTCCGCGTGCCGATCGCACGATTGGCCGCGGCTCAGGCCGCGCTCGGCAAAACGGCCGCTAGCCAGGCCTGACCCGCCACGAACCTAATGCCGCTCGTCCCCGCGAAAGCGGGGACCCAGGGCGGCGATTTCAGTCTGAGTTTTGACTCCGGATTTCCGGTTGCGTGGGAATGAGCGGAAGTGGGTGCTGCGGCCTAAGCCGCCACCTTCTTCAGGAAGTCCTCGACCTCGTTGCGCAGCTTGGCGACCGCTTGCGCCACGGTTTCCGAGGCTTTCAGCACGACTTCGGCCGAGGTTCGGGTCTCGCCGGCCGCGCCGGTCACTTCGCCCAGCACCGTGACGACGTGCGTGGTGCCGGATGCTGCGCCGGCGACGTTGTGCGAAATCTCGCCGGTCGCCGCGTTCTGCTGCTCCACCGAGGCCGCCACCGCGCCGGTATATTGATTGATCTCGGTCATACGCCCGGCGATCTGCCGGATCGCCGCGACCGCGCTGTTGGTCGAGTTCTGCACGCCGATGATGTGATTGGCGATCTCTTCGGTCGCCTTGGCGGTCTGCACCGCCAGCGATTTCACCTCGGAGGCGACCACCGCGAAGCCCTTGCCGGCTTCGCCGGCGCGCGCCGCCTCGATGGTGGCGTTGAGCGCCAGCAGGTTGGTCTGCCCGGCGATGTTGCGGATCAGCTTGATCACGTCGCCGATCTTTTGTGCGCCGGTCGCGAGCCCGGCGATCTGCTCGTCGGTGTCGCGCGCTTCGCCGGTCGCGGAGGTGACGATATCGCTCGCGTGGCTGAGCTGACGGCTGATCTCGGCGATCGAGCGCGACAACTCATCGGCGGCGACCGCCGCGGTCTCGACATTGGCCGAGGCTTCGTGGAATGCCGTCACGGCGCTCTCGGCGCGTTCGGTGGTCTGGCCGGATGCGCTCAGCAGCGCGGTCGCGGTCTCACGCATCGAATAGGCGCTGTCGCCGACCTTGCGCAGCAGTTGCTCGATCTGCGGGCGGAACGTCGCGATCGCGCTTTCGACGGCGGCGCGCCGCTCTTCCTGGCTGCGGCTCGCGACCTTCTCTTCCTCGGCGCGGCGCTGCTCGGTGATGTCTTCGTGGGTCGAGACCCATCCGCCGTCCGGCATGCGCTCGTTCTTGGCGAGCACCAGGCGGCCGTCGGCGGCGGCAACGATATGGCCGGCGCTTTTGCCGCTTTTCATGCCGTCGATGATTTTCGCGACGTAGGAGTCGACGTCGCCCTGAAACAGCCCGGTCGACTTGCGGACTTCGATCAACCCGTGCAGCGAGAGTCCCGGCTTCACCAGCTTCGGATCGAGATTGTACATCTCGAGATAACGGCGGTTCACCAAGGTAATGCGGCCATTCTTGTCGAACATGCTCAGGCCCTGCGACATGTTGTCGAGGGCATCCATCAGCCGCTGATTTTGCATACGCGTGCGCCGGTAGATGATGCTGACTGCGATCAGCGCGATCAGGCATGCGGCAATCGCCAGGCTTTGGCCGGCGGCGGTTGAGGGCAGCAGGGAAGCGATCATCCGGTCGGCCTTGTGCGAGGGTCGCGGAACTATCGGCTGCACCGCTTGCGATACGGTTAATAACCGCTAACGGCTGCGCGCCGGCGGCGCAAAAACGCCTGCGGTTAACGGCTTCGCAAGGTTAATCCGGCCATAACAAAACCCGTCGAATTGCCGCCAGTCCGGCGGCCGGCTCCTGTGTGGTTTGGAATTTGTAGCGTCGCGTGATCGGTCCCATGTCCGTGCTGCGTCAAAAACGCCGTCGCTTCGTATTGTTCGGGACCGCGCTGGCCTTTGCGACATTTCCCAATCAAATCGGCTTCCAGGATCTCGGCGCGCTGATCGCGAGCCAGCCCGGCGTCAGCCAGCGCTGGCGGGCTTACGCATTCGGCCCCACGCATGCGACCACCGGCGTCGCGCGGCTCGACATGCCGCGGCCGATCGGCACCGCGATCCCGAAGCCGCCGCTCTATGTGCTGGCCAGCGTCAACCCGAACGAGATCGCCGGCGCGCTCGGCCGTCAGTTGCTCGGCGACGTGCATGCGCCGGTCCAGTTTCCGTCCGTCAATCGCAGCGGCAAGGGCGACCTGATGGTGAAGCGCCCGCGCGCGCCGATGCCGGCGTCCGCGCTCAATTCCGCCGATCTCGTTCCCGATGTTGAAACCGAGCTGCCGTTCACCGGCCTGGTGACGCATGCGCCGGCGGTCGCCACGCTCGGCGTCAAGCCGGTGCAAGGCGCAACGCCGAAAACGGACGAGCGCGCCGCGGCCGGCGAGGGCAGGGTCTTCTTCGGTGCAGCCTCGCTCGGTTCGCCGCGCAACGGCATCGAACCGTGGGCGCCGGGACAGGCGCCGAAAATTATCCATGGGCCGGACGTGAAGCTTGCCGCGCTGGCGCCGCTCGACGAGGCCGACACGCCGGGCGAAACGATCGCACCCAAAGGTGTGGTGACCGGCGCCGATCAACGCCCGATGACGCCGGCCGAGCGGCTCAAGCTCACCGGGGCCTCCCGCGCGCGCGCCGAGCGTTGCCTTACCAATGCGATCTACTTCGAGGCGCGCGACGAGCCGGTGCGCGCGCAGATCGCCGTCGCGCAGGTCGTGCTCAATCGCACCTTCTCACCGTATTATCCGAACGACGTTTGCGGCGTCATTTACCAGAACGCCGGTCGCCACCTCGCGTGCCAGTTCACCTTCGCCTGCGACGGCAAGTCGAAGGCGATCAAGGAGCCGGACGCCTGGGATCGCGCCCGGAAGATCGCGGCGGAGACGCTCGACGGCAAGTTGTGGATGCCCGACGTCGCCAAGTCGACCCACTACCACGACGACTGGGCGCACCCCGGCTGGCGGCGCGAGATGAAACGCATGGATAAGCTCGGCGGCCTGATCTTCTACCGGCCGCGCAACTGGGGTGACGGCTCCGAAGAGCCCAAGTGGGGCGATCCGAAAACCACTGCAAAATCACTGGCGAACCTCTGATTTGCCGCCAGGCATGCACGGCGCAAATAGCTTCGATCACGAATTTGCGTTGTCGGGCCGCTGTTGAAACCTCTATATCCCCTGTCCCTCTCCCTGCCGGAGAGTCGTCAGAGCCGCACGAGGTTTCCTTATGACGCAATCGACTGTCGCGCCGCGCACCGCCGGTTGGCGCACGCCTGCCGTCATCATCATCTGCGGCTGCCTGATCGGAATGATCGGATTCGGCCCGCGCTCGTCACTGGGCTTTTTCCTCACTCCGCTGTCCCACGAAAACGGCTGGGGCCGCGAAGTGTTTGCCTTCGCGCTCGCGATCCAGAATCTGCTGTGGGGGGTCGGGCAGCCGTTCGCCGGCGCCATCGCGGACCGCTACGGCACCGATCGTGTCCTGATCGTCGGCGCGCTGCTCTACGCCGCCGGCCTCGCGACGATGTCATACGCCACGACACCGGGCCTGCTCGATATTTCGGCGGGTGTGCTGATCGGATTCGGATTGTCCGGTTCTTCGTTCACGATCGTGATAGGCGCGTTCGGCAAGTTGTTGCCGGAGAGCTGGCGGTCGATCGCGTTCGGCCTCGGCACCGCGGCCGGCTCGTTCGGCCAGTTCCTGTTTTCGCCGATCGCGGTCGCCATCATGGATGCGACGACCTGGCATTTCGCGCTGTTTGTCTTTGCGGGCGTCGTGCTGATGATCGTGCCGCTCGCTCTGGCGCTGTCGACCCCGCGCCAGGCAACGGCCACCGCCGCTGCACCGGCTTCGCAAAATTCGATCAAGGTTGCGCTCGCGGAAGCATTCGGTCATCGCAGCTATGTCCTGCTGGTGCTCGGCTTCTTCACCTGCGGCTTCCAGCTTGCCTTCATCACCGTGCATCTGCCGGCCTATCTGATCGACCGCGGGCTCTCCGCCGAAGTCGGCGGCTGGACCCTGGCGGTGATCGGCCTGTTCAACATCGTTGGCTCGCTGACGTCCGGCTATCTCGGCAGCCGCGTGCCGCGCCGCTATATCCTGTCGTTCATCTACATCGCCCGCGCGCTCGCGGTGGTGGCGTTCATCACGTTGCCGGCGAGCCCGGCCGGGACGCTGCTGTTCGGCGCCGTCACGGGCCTGTTGTGGCTCTCGACCGTGCCGCCGACCTCGTCGCTGGTCGCGGTGATGTTCGGCACGCGCTGGCTCGCGATGCTGTTCGGCTTTGCCTTCTTCAGCCATCAGGTCGGCGGCTTCCTCGGCGTCTGGCTCGGCGGCATCGTGTTCGAGTATTCCGGCTCCTACGATCCGGTGTGGTGGCTGTCGGTTGTGTTTGGCGTCCTCTCGGCGCTGATCAACCTGCCGATCGTCGAGAAGCCCGCGCCGCGTCTCGCCGCCGCGACTGCTTAAGCCTTGAACTTGCCGCGGCACCGCGCCACAACTGCCTGACGGCAGCGTGGCGAGGTGATCCGTGGCGAATTTCAAGGCAATCGTGATCGAGAAGGCGGAGAGCGGCACCAGGGCCGCGCTCACCGAATTTGACGACGCCAATCTGATGGACGGCGACGTGACCGTCCGCGTCGAATACTCCGCGCTCAACTACAAGGACGGCCTCGCCATCACCGGCAAGGCGCCGGTGGTGCGCCGGTTCCCGATGATTGCCGGCATCGACTTCGCCGGCACGGTGGAGTCGTCGACGAGCCCCGCGTGGAAGCCCGGCGACAAGGTCGTGCTCAACGGGTGGGGAACGGGCGAGACGCATCTCGGCGCCTATGGGCAGAAATCTCGGGTGAAGGGCGAATGGCTGGTGCCGCTGCCGGCCACGATGAGCGCGCGCGACGCGATGGCGATCGGCACCGCCGGCTACACCGCGATGCTCTCCGTGATGGCGCTGGAGCGCCACGGCCTCACGCCCGAGAAGGGACCGATCGTCGTCACCGGCGCGTCCGGCGGCGTCGGCTCGGTCGCGATCGCGCTGCTGTCGAAGCTCGGCTTCACCGTTCATGCCGTCACCGGCCGCACGCAGGAGGCAGACTTCCTCAAGGGTCTCGGCGCGTCGGAAATTGTCGACCGCAAGGAACTCGCCGGACCGGCCAAGCCGCTGGCGAAAGAACGTTGGGCCGGTGGCATCGACGCCGCGGGTTCCAACACGCTGGCGAATGTTCTCTCGATGACTCGCTATGGTGGTGGCGTCGCCGCTTGCGGCCTCGCAGCCGGCATGGATCTTCCGGCCAGCGTTGCACCGTTCATTTTGCGCGAGGTGTGTCTTTACGGCATCGACTCGGTGATGTGCCCGATCGAGCGGCGCAGAGAGGCGTGGAAAAGGCTGGAAAAGGACCTCGATCGCTCAAAGCTTAACGCGCTGACCACCGAAATCGGGCTATCCGACGTGTTCGAGGCGGCCCCCCGCATCCTGGCGGGCCAGGTTCGGGGTCGAATCGTGGTCAAGATCGGGTAAACTATTCAGGATTTGGCGACGAAGTTGTCGGATACTCCGCCGGCTTGCAGAATGCGCAGGCCAGTAAAGTAGCGTCAGTCAGGGTGCGTTGATGTTGCGTCAGTGGGTAGCAGTTGCCGCGGTTCTCGCCGCGTCCCCGGCCTTTGCCGGCGAGACGATGACGGGCGAGGAGGCGCGCCACTTCGTCTCCGGCAAGCTTTTCACCTACACCTGTTTTGAAGGCACCAAGGGTGCGGGCCGCGTGTTCGCGGACGGCTCCGTGGTCGGCACCATTCAAATTCGCGGCGACGGTCCGGTGCGCCGCGCCTTCCTGCCGGCCGGCACGCTCAAGGTCGGCGCCGACGGCCGCGCCTGCGCCTCGCTGAAGGGTCTGCCGATCGAGCCCTGCTTCAACCTCACGAAGACCGACGCCAACAGCTTCCGTGGTGCGATCTCTGGTCTCGGCTTTGCCTATTGCGATTTCCAGCGCGCCAATTCGCGCACCACGGTGGCCGAGCGCGTGCGTCATCATCCGCTTGCGCTGCGGCCGACCTTCGCCGAGCAGGAATAAGCTTCAGCTCTTCGCCGGGAAGATCATGCACGTCGTCGTGGCGTGTGCATAAAGCTTGCCCGAGCCGTCCTTGAGGTCGCCTTCCGACGTCGCGATGGTGCGCCCGCGATGGATCACGCGGCCCTCGGCGCGCATCGGCCCGGTATCCTTGGTGAGCCCGCGCACGTAATTGATCTTCAGCTCGACCGTCGTCCAGCCGTCGCCTTTGTTGAGCGTCGTGAAGATCGCGCAGCCGAGCGCGGAATCGAGCAGCGTCGCCGCCCAGCCGCCGTGCACGCTGCCGATCGGGTTGTAGAAGCGCCACTCCGGCGTGCCGGTGAACACCACGCGGCCGGTGTCGGCCTCGCTGAGATGGAAGTTGAGCAGTTCGGAAATCGGCGGCTGCGGATTTTTCCCGGCGATGATCGAGCGCAGGAAGTCGAGGCCGCTGTGCGACAGCAGGTCGTCCGGCGTCACCACGCCGTAGGTCTTGTCGTTCACGTCAGCCCCCAATTCCCCGCTTCATTCCAGATCGAGCCGGTACGGAATCCCTTCCAGTGCCGATTGCCCAAGCCCGATGTTTTCGATTGCCCGCACCATGCGGCCCTTGCGGCCGAGCGCGTTGTCGGCCAGCTCGACGATGCGAATATTGGGCGAGGCGATCGCGGAAGCGCGCCGCAGCGCCTGGGCGATCTCGGCCTCGTCGCGGTTCGGGTTGAGCGCGCAGGCCGTGGTGTAAGCGGCGGCGCTCGAGCGGCTGATGCCGGCATAGCAATGCACCACCAGCGGCGCTGCGCGATCCCAGCCGGTGACGAACTCGATCAGCCGCGTCACATGCGCTTCGCCGGGCAGTTCGTAACCGTCGATCGGCTCCGCGATGTCGTCCATGCTGAGAATGAGGTGGTTTGCCTCCGGCACGGTCTGCGGCCGCGTCACCTTGCTGGTGTCGCGCATCAGCGTCACGACATGGCGTGCGCCGATGCTGCCGACAGTGTCGTGCAGGCGGGCGAGGGAGCAAACGTGGATCATCGTCAGGCTTTCATCAGGGCGGCGACGCGCTCGCGGAAGCGTTGTTCGGCGGTGCCCGCCGGCCATGGCGTGAGATAATCGCGTTCGAGCGCGGTGGAAAGGGGCTGCGGGCGCCCGAAAAACTTGCGCACCTCGGCCAGCGTAAAACCGGCGAGCCGCGTTGCCTCATAGAAAGCCGCGCTGCGGTCGGCCGCCTTGATAAGCTTTTGCAACTCCATGGACGCCGCCGCCGGCAGTCCGAAATGCACGTGAATGGCGGCCAAGAGCCGCGCCTCAACCGCCTTGTAGCTGTCGCCGATCACCGCCTTGAACGGCGAGATCATGTCGCCGATCACGTATTCCGGGGCGTCGTGGAGGAGCACCGCGAGCCGCGCCTTGCGGTCGAGCCGCGGCGTCTTCTGCCGCGCCAGTGCCTCGACCAGCAGCGAGTGTTGCGCCACCGAGAAAATATGCGCGCCGTCGGTCTGCCCGTTCCAGCGCGCGACGCGGGCGAGCCCATGCGCGATGTCTTCCAGCTCGACATCAAGCGGCGAGGGGTCGAGCAGGTCGAGCCGCCGGCCCGACAGCATGCGCTGCCAGGCTCGCAAACTTGAGCGTGCTCCGGTCTTCGCGCGCGCCGGTTTCTTCATTTTCGTTTTTTGGCGAGCTTGTCCGCCAGCTTGGCGCAAGCCGCGTGACGATGACAGGTGACGAGATGGTCGTTGACCATGCCGACTGCCTGCATGAAGGCATAGACGATGGTCGGCCCGACGAACTTGAAGCCGCGTTGCGCGAGGTCCTTGGAGATCGCCAGCGACAGGTCGGTCGCCGCCGGCACCTGTTTCGTCGTCTTGAACTTATTCTGCACAGGTCGGCCGTCGACGCGATCCCACAGGAGATGCGCGAAGCCCGGGCCTTTTTCCATGATGTCGAGGTAAAGCCGCGCCGCCGTCACCGTGCCTTCGATCTTGGCGCGATTGCGGATGATGCCGGCGTCCTGCATCAGCCGCTCGACCTTCTTCGGCGTGTAGCGCGCGATCTTTTCCGGGTCGAAGTCGGAGAACGCGCTGCGGAAATTGTCGCGCTTGCGCAAGATGGTGATCCACGACAGTCCGGCCTGAAAGCCGTCGAGGATCAGCTTCTCGAACAGCGCGCGGTCGTCATATTCGGGAACGCCCCATTCCTCGTCGTGATAGGCGACGTAGATCGGGTCGAGTCCCGCCCACGGGCAGCGATGATGGCCGTCGTCATGCTTGAGCGCGTTGATGGAGCGCTTCACGTGGCGTCGCCCGGAAAGGCAAATTTCGCCCAGGCCGGCTTCTTCGCCTTCATCTTGATGCCGCCGGCCTCGATCTGAGTTCCGGCAGCCATCGCATCGCCGAGCCGGTCGAGCCGCACCAAAGCCAGCGCCGTTCCGTTCACCGCCGAGCCGACCATGCCGAGCTGCTTGTCGCCCGCCATCACCGGCACGCCGTCGTCCGGCGTGTTGTCGTCGTAAGCCATCATCACGATGCGGCTGCGCGCGCTGCCGCGATGCTCGACGCGCGACACGACCTCCTGGCCGACATAGCAGCCTTTGTCGAAATCGACGCCGCCGAGCTGGTCCATGTCGGCTTCATGCGGGAAGGTATCGCCATAGGTGAAATCCATGCCGCCGCGCGGCACCCCGAGCATCACGCGATGCGTGTCATGCACTTCGGCTTCGACCAATATCGCCCCGAGATCCTTTGCCGCGTCCGCCGCGGCATCCGGCGGGAGAAAAATCCGCGTGCCAAGTTCGGCCAGCCGCGGATCGGTGAAGCCGGGGCCGTATTCGCTCTCGGCCTTGCCCGGCCACACCGCCATCACGCCGAGCGTCGCCGATAAATCCGCGACCTGCACCTTGGCGCGCAATTTGTAGAAGCCGAGCTTCTCGACCAGCGTGCCGGCGAGCGCGCGCGGGCAGTCGATCAGGAAGCCGCCGCCGTCCTCCTCGGTCGCCTCGAACACGATGAAATCGGCGACGATCTTGCCCTGCGGCGTCAGCAGCGCGCCGAACCGCGCCGCCCCCGGCGTCATCTTGCCGATGTCGACCGTGAATAGCCCGTTGAGGAAGCTCCGCGCGTCCGCGCCGGAGACTTTCACCACGCCGCGGTCGGGAAGAAGCGCTGCCTGCAAAGCCATTTGATGCCTATTTCAAGTCGGAGAGTCTCATGCCAGAACGTAGGCGCTCCGGGAAGACTTTGCACATGGCCGAAACCTACGACCTAATCCTCAAGGGCGGCACCGTCGTCAATCAGGACGGCGAGGGCTTCCGCGATGTCGGCATCCGCGGCGGCCGCTTTGCGGCGCTGGGCGACCTGTCGCGCGCCTCGGCGGGCGAGGTGATCGACTGCCGCGGCCTCCATGTGCTCCCGGGCGTCATGGACACGCACGTCCATTTCCGTGAGCCCGGTCTGACCCATAAGGAAGACCTCGAAACCGGTTCGCGCGGCGCTGTGCTCGGCGGCGTGACCGCCGTGTTCGAGATGCCGAACACCGATCCGCTGACGATCACCGCCGAAGCCTTGGCCGACAAGGTCAAGCGCGGGCATCACCGCATGCACTGCGACTTCGCCTTCTATGTCGGCGCCACCCGCGAGAACACCAAGGACCTCGGTGAGCTGGAGCGGCTGCCCGGCGCCGCCGGCGTCAAGCTGTTCATGGGCTCGTCGACCGGCTCGCTGCTGATCGAGGATGACGAGGGAATCCGCGCGGTGCTCAAGTCGGTTGGTCGCCGCGTTTCGTTCCATGCCGAGGACGAATATCGCCTGCGCGAGCGGATGAACCTGCGGGTCGAAAACGATCCAAGCTCGCATCCGGTCTGGCGTGACGCGACTGCCGCACTGATGGCGACGCAGCGCCTCGTCAAGCTGGCGCACGAGACCGGCAAGCGCATCCACATTCTCCATGTGACGACGAAGGACGAAGCGGAATTCCTCGCCGGTCACAAGGATGTCGCCACCTGCGAAGCAACGCCGTCGCATCTCACGCTGGCGGCGCCCGAGGCATACGAGAAGCTCGGCACCCGCGCGCAACTCAATCCGCCGGTGCGTGACGCGTCGCATCGCGCCGGAATCTGGCAGGGGGTCGCGCAGGGTGTTATCGACACCGTCGGCTCCGATCATTCGCCCCACACCAAAGAAGAGAAATCGCATCCCTATCCGAAGACGCATTCCGGCATGCCCGGCGTGCAGACGCTGGTCCCGGTGATGCTCGATCATGTGAATGCGGGGCGGCTGACGCTGGCGCGCTTCGTCGACCTCACCAGCGCCGGGCCCGCGCGGGTCTACAACATCGCGCGCAAGGGCCGCATCGCCGCCGGCTACGATGCCGACGTGACGGTTGTCGATCTCAAGCGCCGCGAGCGCATTACCGATGCCGGGACCGCGTCACGCGCCGGCTGGACGCCGTATGATGGAATGGAAGTCACAGGCTGGCCGGTCGGGACGTTCGTGCGCGGCCGTCGCGTGATGTGGGACGGCGCGCTGGTCGAAAAATCCACGGGTGAGTGCGTTCAGTTCGGTGAAGCGCTTGTGGTCTGACCAGCGAACGCACGCCCATAGATAAAAATTCCTGAGCCCCATTAAAATTTCCGCGGCAAATAAACTTGGGTTTTGCGTTCGGCGTCACTTATCCGAAACCTCTATCGCATGTTATGAGCGATAACGCGGGGACGGGACCTCCCGAATAGAAGGAGGCTCCCGCGAGGGGGAACGGATGAGCGGCGATCTTTTGACGCTGCGTATGATGGTTGTGTCAGAGGATCGCGCGGTCCAGCAGCAGTGGCGGCAAGGCGTCGGACTGGCGTCGATCCCGATCGAATTCAGCGCTGAAAATGCCGAAATCGCGATCGCGTCGCTCAAGAAGGGCGGCTTTGATATCGTGGTCATTGATGCCGCGCTCGCGGTCGAGGGGCCGGCGAAGCTGATCGAGGCGGCGCGCCACGCGACGCCTGCGCCATTGCTCGCGATGCTGGCGCCGCCTCGGGTCGCGCAGCTCGATGGCGGCGATCTGACATTGCCGCAGCCCGCCAGCATCGAGGAGGTGCGCGCGCTGGTCGAGGGCTGCATCAAGTTGCGGCTCCCGAAGCGGGTGCTGGTGGTCGACGATTCCGGCACCATGCGCAGCATCGTGCGCAAGATCCTGTCAGGCAGTCGCTTTCAGCTCGAAGTGTCCGAAGCCGGCGCGTGCGAAGAAGCGCTGAACGAGGTGACGAACCACGATCTGACCCTGCTCGACTGCAATATGCCCGGCGTCGACGGCTTCGATACGCTGGCGCAAATCCGGCGGATCGCACCGGCCATGCCGGTGGTGATGATGACGGCGACGGAAGATGAGGCGATGGCGGGCCGGGCGCAGGCCTCCGGAGCGGCGGCCTTCATCAAGAAGCCGTTCTATCCGGCGGATATCGATGCGGTGATTATCCGCATCTATGGCGGCTTGAACTGATTGACCGCTTACTGGCGCGGCCGGTCGAGTGAGAAATCGCCGTTCTTGATGCGGGCGGCGAGGCCGGCGGCATATTCGGCGGCGGCTTCTTCGCCGTAAGTTCCCACCAGTTCCGCGAAGGTGAGGAACAGGCTGGCTTGCGCTAGGCAGTCGCCGTCGACTCCATCGAGGCGTGCCTCTGCCCAGGCTTCCTGAAGATAGCCCAGTGCCACGCGCTTCTGCTCCTGATCCGAAACCGGATCTTTCGCAGGAATGACTCGCCCCAGATGGTTCATTCGTCGCTTTCAGAATTGGCGTTGAACGCCGTCCCAGTTGTTTCAGAACGCTACCACGGGCATTTCGCCGATGCCCGGAACACTGACAAAAAGGTTAATCTGAAAGGTCTAATTCGCGTAGCGGGCCGTGATATCGCGGGAAATCCGCGCGCCTTCCTCGAGATAGCGGCGGATCGCGATGTCGGCCGCCGGCGTGCAACTGCGGTAGGTCTGTTGAAAACCGCGGTAACCACGATTGAAGCTGGCGACCATGCGCTGCTTTCGCTCGCCGGTCGGTGCTTCGGCGTCGACCAGCGCCTCCATCTGCTCGCGCCACTTCTGGCCTTCCTTGGAATTGCAGATGCCGCGCAGGTAATGCAGCGCGCCGAGAATTTCCGAGAGCCGCGCCAGATCGTTGTCGAACGGCGCAGCGCTTTCCACCGCACGGGCGGGGGCGGCGAGCAGCAGGCAGATCGCGACGATGGTGAGGCGCTTCAGCATGATGGGGCGCAGATATGCGCCGGCCCTTTGTTCCGGGCAAGACTCGTAACTTGGGATGGCTTTTTCACGGCCTTTCGCCGAGCAGCGCAAAGGCGGATTCGACGATTTCGGGCAGCCCTTCGGTCGTCCGCAGCTTTGCGAGTTCTGCCGGCCGGCACCACAGGACTTCCGCGACTTCGTCGTCGCTCGGCGTCGGGGTGCCGGACACCAGCCGCGCGGCAAAGCACATGATGACGAAATGCCGCTCGACCCGGCCGTCGGCGCTCCGTTTGATCGCCTCGCGATGACCCGCGAGCTTGAGCGGCTCGATCGTAAGCGCCAGCTCTTCGCGCACCTCGCGGACCACCGCCTCGTGCAAGGTCTCGCCGGCTTCCACCACGCCGCCGGGCAATGTGTAGATGTCTTTCGCCGGCGGCCGCGCGCGGCGCACGATCAGAACTTTTCCGTCGCGCACGATGGCCGCGCTGACGGCGAGAAAAGGCCGGGCCGGAAACTTGCGGGGATCGTCCACGAGTGTCAGCGCTTCATCAGGCGGTCGATCGCCGCCTGCGGCGCCAGCGCGGCCTCGTTGTCCGCCTCGCCGTTGATGACGGCGGCGGCGCGCGCCACCAGCGGACGCAACCACGCCGCGGTGCGCTCGGCAAGCTGCACGGCCGAGCGTGGCGGCAGGCCGGCGGCGAACGCCTTGTGGGTCGCCTGCAGGACGTCGGTCATCGCATCGGCCAGCATGTCGAGATACTGCCGGGCGATCGGATCGGCCTGGTCGTAGGCGTCAATCGCGATCGCGCGATGCTTGTATTGCGGCTGCGCGAAGTGCTCGCGATAGCTCATCGGCCGCCAGGCGCGGAAATCGTCGATGCAATCCGGGCAGCTCTCGATCATCTCGAGCAGCATGATCGCTTCGTTGAAATGGTTGAGGTAGTCGGTGGCAAGGCCGGTGGCCGGATTGACGTTGGCGCGCGAAAGCTGCGCCGCGTAGTCATCCTGCGCCGTCGGCCCCCCGGCCGCAACGGAACGTCTGACGCTCATTTGCTCCCCGGCCGTCCACACCCCGCCGTGGTCGCAGTGTGGTCATACGTGGTTAAATCGTCCTTAAATCGGGGAATCGGGGCGGGGTCATGTGCGGGCGATACGCGGTGATATCGACCCCCGAGGCCGTCCGCGCGCTGTTTCGCTACGCCGAAACGCCCAATTTCCCGTCCCGCTACAACATCGCCCCGACGCAGCCGATCGCCATCGTCCGCCTGAGCGAGGGCCGGCGGCGGTTCGCCCTGGTCCGCTGGGGCTTCATCCCGTCCTGGGTGAAGGACCCCAAGACCGTTTCCCTGATGTTCAACGCCCGCGGCGAGACCGCGGGCGAGAAGCCGGCCTACCGAAACGCCATGCGCCGCCGCCGCTGCCTGGTCCCCGCCGACGGCTTCTACGAGTGGAAGCGGGAGGGGGACCGCAAGCGGCCCTATTGGGTTCGTCCGCGCAAAGGCGGCCCGATCGCCTTCGCCGGGCTGTGGGAGGCCTGGACCGGGCCGAACGGCGAGGAGCTTGAGACTGCCGCCATCGTCACCACGGTGGCCAACGACGCGCTCAGGCCGCTGCACGAGCGCATGCCGGTCGTCATCCGGCCCGACGCGTTCGACCTGTGGCTCGATCCGAATGCGGATACAAAAATGGCGTCGTCGCTGATGGCCCCGGCGCCGAATGATTTCTTCGAGGCTTACGAAGTCTCCGGCGCGGTCAACCGCGTCGCCAACGACGATCCATCGTTGCTGACGCCCGCCAGCGAAATGCCGGAGCCGGTCGACACGCCGAAGCCGAACCCGCAGAAGCGCGCGCCCGTCGCTGACGAGGCGCAAGGCTCGCTGTTCTAGATCACTTTGCCCGGATTCAGGATGCCGTTCGGGTCGAGCGCGCGCTTGAGCGTGCGCATCAGGTCGAGCGCCACCGGGTCCTTGTAGTGCGGCAGCTTCTCGCGCTTCTGGATGCCGATGCCGTGCTCGGCCGAGATCGAGCCGCCGAGCCGCGTCACCACCTCGTACACGACCTTGTTGACCTCGTCCCAGCGCTTGAGGAACGCGGCGCCATCGGCACCCGGCGGCTGCGTCACGTTGTAGTGGATGTTGCCGTCGCCGGCGTGGCCGAACGGCATCGGGATCGAGCCGGGGATGAGCTTCACCACCGCGGCATTCGCCTCGGCGATGAATTGCGGCACCGCCGCCACCGGCACCGACACGTCGTGCTTGATCGAGGCGCCCATCACGCGCTGCACCTGCGCGAAGTTCTCGCGAATGAACCAGAACGCCTTGGCCTGTTCGAGGCTTGCCGCGATGGTGGCGTCCTCGACCAGCCCCTGTTCGACACCCGCCGCGAGGATGTCTTCCATCACGTCGTGCAGGCCGCTCTCCATCTGCGACGACAGCTCCATCAGCACGTACCAGTCGTGCGGCGAGCCAAGCGGGTCGCGCACGCCGGGCACATGCTTGACCGCCGCCTCGATGCCGACCCGCGCGATCAGCTCGAACGACGTGACGCCGCCGCCGGTCCGCTGCTCGGCGATCTTGAGCAGGCCGAGCGCGGCCTCCGGGCTCGGCACGCCGGCATAGGCCGTCTCGGTCGAGCGGGGCCGCGGCACCATCTTGAGCACCGCCGCAGTAATAAGCCCGAGCGTGCCTTCAGCGCCGATGAAGAGGTCACGCAGGTCGTAACCGGTGTTGTTCTTCTTCAGCTTGTTGAGGTCGTGGAGGATGCGGCCGTCCGCGAGCACCACTTCGAGGCCGAGGCAGTGCGAGCGCGCGATGCCGTGCGCGACGGCGGCGACGCCGCCGGCATTGGTCGACAGATTGCCGCCGATCGTGCAGGTGCCTTCGGAGGGGAGGAGCTGCGGATAGAGCCGGTCGGCTTTCGCCGCCGCTTCGCGGGTGCGCTGGAGCGTGACGCCGGCCTCGACCGTGATGGTGTTCGACACCGCGTCGACTTCGCGGATTTTGTCGAGCCGCGTCAGCGAGACGACCACTTCGCCGTTGAACGGGATTTGCCCGCCGACCAGCCCGGTGTTGCCGCCCTGCGGCACAATCGCGGTCCTGGTCTCGTTGGCGAGCTTGGCGATCTGCGACACTTCTTCGATCGAGCCCGGTCGCAGCACCAAAGGCGAGCGGCCTTTGTAGAGATCGCGCATTTCGACGAGATAGGATTGCAGCACCGCCGGATCGGTCACGGCATAGCGCTCGCCGACGATCGCGGTAAATCGTTTCAGCAGGTCCGGCGACAGGGTCGGCTTGGTCTGCACGTTCATTTCAAGTCTCACTTTCGCGGCGCGGCGGCGCGCTTGAGCCGGTCGTTGATCGCTTCGCCGAGCCCGTCATCCGGCACCGGCATCACGGCGATCATCTTAGCATCGCGGCGGTCGAGTGCACGCAGGTGCGAGAACAGGTTGGCGGCGGCTTCGACCAGATCGCCGCGCGGCGACAGGTTGAGCGTATCAGTGGGTGCATTGCCGACATGTCCGAACGCGAGCAGCGCTTCGCCGGGCCGTGCTTCGGTCGCATTGAGCCGCACTTGCGCCTTCGGCGCGTAGTGCGACGCCAGCATGCCCGGCGCCGTCGGCAACTCGCTTTGCGGCGCGTCGACAAGGGGACGTCCCAGCGCGCGCTCGATGTCCTCGCGCGGCAGGCCGCCGGGCCGCAGCAGGGTCGGCGCATCTACCAGCGAGACGATGGTCGACTCCACGCCGACCTCGCACGGCCCGCCATCGACGATGAGATCGATCCGTCCGCGCAGATCGGCCAGCACGTGCGCAGCGGTGGTTGGCGACACATGGCCGGAGCGGTTGGCGCTCGGCGCCACGATCGGCTTGTCGAACGCCGTCAATAATTCGCGCGCGACCGGATGCGCCGGCATCCGCAGCGCAATCGTGTCGAGCCCGGCCAGCGCCAGATCGGACACATCGCAGCCGGCCGCTTTCGGCAGCACCAGAGTGAGCGGCCCGGGCCAGAACGCCGCCGCCAATTTTTCCGCAACCCCATCAAACACAGCCAGCCGACGCGCGGCGGCGAGATCGCCCACATGCGCGATCAGCGGATTGAACTGCGGCCGCCCCTTGGCCGCATAGAGCCGCGCCACCGCCTCGCCATTGGTGGCGTCGGCGCCGAGCCCGTAGACCGTCTCGGTCGGGAACGCGGCCAGCCCGCCGGACGCGAGGCAGCGCGCCGCCTCGGCCACCGTTGTGGCGTCGGCAAAAAGCATGCGCGTGGCGGGCTCCGCGGTCATGTCTCTCAAGCTTGCGGTTTGATGCGTGGCGGGGTTATAAGCCGCCCCGCAGTCGGAGTGTAGCGCAGTCTGGTAGCGCACCACGTTCGGGACGTGGGGGTCGCAGGTTCAAATCCTGCCACTCCGACCACTTAATGTAATACGGCTTAACGTCCTGAGTTCAGTGCGTGCAATGATGTTCGCAGGCTCGCAATACAGTTGTATTTTGTGGCGATCCTATCGTCCCGATTGAACGGGTCGAGCGACCGGGGTAGAATCCCGTTTGGGGAGATCAGCCATGCTCGATAAAACAGGCTTAGTCGCCATCGATCGTCGGCGCGCCGATCGATTGTCGCGAGACGGGGCGATTCACCTTGAGCAGGTCATTCCGCCGGAGCGAGTCGATGAAATTCTCGCGCTCGCATTGAAGACCCAGTCGGAAGAGAATTTTCATCACACCAAGGTTTTTGCTATCCTAATCGAGGAGATGCGACTGCACCGGCTGGTGCAGTCCCTGTTTGCCGAGTCGATCTATTATATCGGCTGGTCAAATGTCATGCGGGAGCGCAAAGCGACCGCTGCGCATCTCCACGACGATGCAAAGGGTTGCCCCATTCCGGCTGACGGAAGCGTCGACAAGTATTTTCAGGTGGTGACACGTCCATTCGATCCCATTCGCCATCCGACTTTCCCGATTTATCGGTTGTTTATCTATCTGAACGATCACACCCGGCATTCGGGTGGAACAAAGGTCAAGCGCGGGAGCCATAAACGCCACGAGTTGCTGTCGGCGGCCGGCCTCAGGCAAATTCTGCGTGGCAAATTCAAGAACGTGATGCTTCCGTTCTTCGGTTATGTGAATCCGATGGTGAAGCCGGGTGATGCCGTTCTTTTTAATCTGCGGACCCGGCACTCTGGCCATTTCGTCCGGCTGCGGCGGCCATTCGCAGGATTTGCCCTGCCGCCTCGGTTGGACAACATGATCAAGCGGATGACGTTAGGCTCTAGGTTCGGCCGGAAGATTCTCAATCTATTCGCTTATCCGTTCCCGGATGCACGAACATCGGTCGTCATCGACTTTTGTGTTGAGTCGGACTGGGCGCGCGGTTTCCAGGGCAACAGATTGCTACATCCGGGCAACGAGAAGAGGCGGCAGCTATTCTTCGATTGTAGCGATCCAGCGTTCGTCGCGAGGCTGAATGCGGTTGGTCTTGATGTGCTAAACGCGCCTGCTTTGCCCAAACTTGAGGCGCTCCTGAAAGCGGCTTGATGTTCGAGATCGCATCGACCCACCGCAAGAAGTGGGACGCCACCAGAGGTCGCCGGCAGCCGATCACCCTTGTCCCTGTCGCGCGTGGGGCACTGAAGGGCAAGCGCATCTTCACGATGGGTTCATGCTTTGCGCTCGAAATCCGCCATCAGATGGCGGCACTCGGCTTCGACACCTATCCGAAGTATTTCGACATTGCAGTTGACCCCTCGCAAGCGATGATCGGCAAGTTGCCCATGCGCGATAATATCAATCATTACAACATCTCGAGTATTTTGCAGGAATTTGAGAACATCGAGCGCCCGGTCATCCTGCCTGACTATTTCATCGATCTTTCACGCTACGACAGCTTCGCCAAGCACCTTCGCCTTTTCGTTCGCACAATCCGCAAAGGACTTGAGGGGAACGAGCGCAGGTTTACCGCCCGGTGGCAGGACCCGTTTCGCAAGCAGTGCTACTCGACCCAGCGCGACATATTGGCCTCGCTATCGAGCGCGGTAACGGAAAAGATCAGGGAAGGAGCTGCAAAGGCCGATATCTTTATCTTCACGCTGGGAATGACGGAAACATGGGTCGATAAGGTCAGCGGCCTGACGGTCTGCAATTCCTATGGCGCTCAGGTCGATGAAGAACTATTCGACTTCGTGGATTTATCGATCGCGGATACGACCGCAAAGATTGATCGCCTGATCTCGCTGGTCCGAACGATCAATCCAGATGCCGATATCATTTTTACCGTTAGCCCTATCCCGCTGGAGCGGACGGCCAAAAATGAAAGCGTTGTCGTTGCCAACGCCGGATCGAAGGCAAAGCAGCGCGGTGCAATCAGCGAGATCGTCGCGAAGCATGACGGTGTTTTCTATTTTCCCAGTTACGAGTTTGCGCAACGTCCCGAGTTCTATACAGACGACGGTCGCCATCCGGCGCCGGCCGAGGTTGGCGAGATTATTAAGGCGTTTATGGGCTGGTATGAGGGGTGAGTATCCGGGGAAGACCCAGCGCGGTCGGCTCCGGGACGTGGGGGTCGCAGGTTCAAATCCTGCCACTCCGACCATTTTCGCCTAGCGCGCGACAAGCCCGCAAATCCAGACCGCCACGACGAGATGGCTTGTGCAACACCACAGCCGCCGCGTAGGCTCGCCGTTCTGGGGGAGTCCGTTCAATAGCAAAAGAAACGCCCGCCACGCAGCGCGGGCAGTGGAGGAAACGAATGCGCGCACATATCAAGACATACGGGCTGGCGTTTGGGCTCGCGATTGCCGTGGCCGCTCCGGCCATGGCCGAAGACGTGAAGATGATGACGGGCCCGCAAGGCGGATCGTGGATCCCCCTCGGCGGCCAGCTCAAGGACATGTGGGAGAAGGCGATCCCCGGCCTGAAGATTCAGCAATCGCCCGGCGCCGGCATGGCGAACGTGCGTGCGCTCGAGGAGGGCAAGGCGGAGATCGGCTTCTCGAATTCGATCTCGGCGGTGGACGCGCTCGGCGGCAAGCCGCCGTTCAACAAGCCGCATAACAACGTCTGCAACGTCGCGACGCTCTATCCGCAGTATTACCAGCTCGTGGTCAACGCCGATGCCGGCGTCAACAAGATCGCCGACCTCAAGGGCAAGAGCATCACGACCCAGCAGAAGGGCAATACCGGCGAGCTGATCACCAAGCAACTGCTCGAGGTGAACGGCGTCAACTACAGCGACGTCAAGGTGTCGTTCGTCGGCTACACCGACTCGGTGAACCAGATGAAGGACGGCCATGCCGTCGCGTTCGGCCTCAACACCCAGGTGCCGGCGGGCGCGATCATGGACCTTGCGGCCGCGCGCGACATCAAGCTGATCGATCAGTCGGACAGCTACGAGAAGATGAAGAAGATCAATCCCGGCTACAAACTGATCACGATCCCGAAGGACAGCTATCCGAAGCAGGATCATGACGTGAAGGTCATCGGCTTCTACACGCACATCGTCGCGTCGTGCAAAATGTCGGCCGATGAGGTCTACACCATGACCAAGACGATCGCCGCCAACACCAAGACGCTGGCGACGGTCGCCAAGGACATCGCCTCGCTGACGCCGCAAGGCATGGGCGTGGATATCGGGGTGCCGTTCCATCCCGGCGCGGCGAAGTTCTACAAGGAAGTCGGTGTAAACGTTCAGAGCCACTGATCGGATGGCGCGGGCGGGGACATGCCCCCGTCCGCGCCAACAGGACGCTAACTCCAGGACATGATGCGGGGGGCTATGCTGAACAAGGTCGACCTTTCCTATGGCGGCCTGTTCCGCCTGGCGGTGACGCTGATCTCCGTCGCGATGTGCGCTTATCACGTCTGGGCGATCGCCTGGGGCGCGCCGGAGGCGTTCTATTATCGCGGCACGCATCTCGCGTTCGCCATCACCCTCGTCTTCCTGCTCCATCGCAGCAACGGCCAGAATGAGGGCCTGCCGACCGTCCTCGATTACGTGCTGCTGGTGCTGTCGCTGGCGCCGATCGCGTATCTGTTCGCGAACTACGACTACTTCATCAACCGGATGTTCTATGTCGACGAGCTCTCCTGGGGCGACATGATCATGGGCATCCTGATGACGATCATGGTGCTGGAAGGCACCCGCCGCGTCATCGGCCTCGCGCTGCCGATCACGGCGGTGGTGTTCCTCGCCTACGGCATCTTTATTGCGCACCTGTCCGCGCAAAACATGATCGACCAGCTCTACATGACGGTCGAAGGCATCTTCGGCATTCCGCTGTCGGTCTCGGCGGGTTACGTGCTGATTTTCGTGCTGTTCGGCTCGTTCATGGAGCGCACCGGCACCGGCCAGCTCTTCATGGATTTCTCGATGAGCCTGACCGGCCGTTATGCCGGCGGTCCCGGCAAGGTATCCTGCGTCTCGTCGGCGCTGTTCGGCACCATTTCAGGCAGCGCGGTCGCCAACGTGATGGTGGACGGCCCGATCACCATTCCGCTGATGAAGCGCTCCGGCTTCCCGCCGCATTTTTCCGGCGGTGTCGAAGCGGTGGCTTCGACCGGCGGCCAGTTGATGCCGCCGATCATGGGCGCCGCCGCCTTCGTGATGGCGGAATTCCTCGGTGTCTCCTACGGCCAGGTGGTGATCTGGGCGCTGATCCCGTCGGTGCTCTATTACCTCGCCTGTTTCTCGGCGGTGCATTTCGAGGCCAAGCGGCGCGGGCTGGTGGGCGTTCCACGCTCCGAGCTGCCGAACCTGAAGCTGGTGATGCGCGAGCGCGGCCATCTTTTCCTGCCGGTGCTCGCGATCCTTGTTGTGATGTACTCCGGCTACAGCGCGCCGCTTGCGGCGCTGGCCGGCGTGGCCGCCTGCTTCCCGGTGGCGGCGCTGCGAAAGTCGACCCGCCATTACGTGACCTGGCAGAACGTGATTGAGGCTTGCGTCGATGGCGCGCGCAACGCGCTGCCGGTTGCGCTGGCTTGCGCGGCGGCGGGCGTCGTCATTGCGGTCGTCACCCTGTCGGGCCTCGGCATCGTCTTCACTCAGTTCGTCATCGATCTGGCCCAGAGCTATCTGCTGCCGGCGCTGATCCTGACCATGCTCGCAGGCATCGTGCTCGGCATGGGCATGCCGACGACGCCGGCCTACATCATCATGACGGCGCTGCTGGTTCCGGCCATCGTCAAGTTCGGCGTGCCGGTCCCGGCCGCGCACATGTTCGCCTTCTATTTCGCGATCCTGTCGGCCATCACGCCGCCGGTGGCGCTGGCCGTCTATGCGGCGGCCGGCATCGCGAAGTCCGATCTCTGGAAGACCGGCTGGGCGGCGGTCCGGATCGCCGCCACCAGCTTTATCGTGCCGTATATGTTTGTTTATGCGCCGCAGCTCCTGATGATCGGCGACTGGCCGTCGATCTTCTGGGCCAGCTTTACCGCGGGTATTGGCGTCATTATCTTCGCCGCCGGCCTCCATGGTTACTTCCTCACGCATTCCAGCTATTGGCAAAGTGCAGTACTGGTGGTCGCGGGCTTTTTCCTGATTGACCCGAACGGCTATACGGATGTACTCGGCGCTGCGATGGCGGCGGTCGTGATCGCTATCCAGTATATGTCCCGCGCCAGAGCCGGGGTTCCGGCGGAATGACTATCGACGAATGACCAAAGTGAAACGTCCTGAAGATCTCCGCAGCCATCGCTGGCTCGGCGTTACCGACCTCCGTTCGTTCGGCCACCGCTCCCGCCTGCGCCAGGTCGGCTATGACGCCGCCGACTGGGAAGGCAAGCCGGTCATCGGCATCATCAATACCTGGAGCGACATCAATCCGTGCCACGTCCATCTGCGCACCCGCGCCGAGGAGGTGAAGCGCGGCGTGCTCCAGGCCGGCGGCTTCCCGCTGGAGCTGCCGGCGATCTCGCTCGCCGAAGTGTTCGTCAAACCGACCACCATGCTCTATCGCAACATGCTGGCGATGGAGGTCGAGGAGTTGCTCCGCAGCCACCCGATCGATGGCGCGGTGCTGCTCGGCGGCTGCGACAAGACCACGCCCGGCCTGTTGATGGGCGCGATCAGCATGGACATCCCGGCGATCTTCATGCCGGCCGGCCCGATGCTGCGCGGCAACTGGCACGGCCAGGTGCTCGGCTCCGGTTCCGATAGCTGGAAATACTGGGACGAGAAGCGGGCAGGCCGCATCACCGAAGAGCAATGGGCCGAGATCGAAGGCGGCATCGCCCGCTCTTTCGGCACCTGCATGACGATGGGCACCGCCGCCACCATGATGGCGGTCGCCGAGGCGCTCGGCTTCACGCTGCCCGGCGCGTCATCCATTCCCGCGCCCGACGCCAACCATCCGCGCACCGCCACGGCCTCGGGCCGTCGCGCCGTCGAGATGGTGTGGGAAGACCTCAAGCCCTCGACCTTCCTCACCAAGGAGTCGTTCGATAACGCCATCAAGGTCCACATGGCGATGGGCGGCTCGACCAATTGCATCATCCATCTCGTCGCGATGGCGCGCCGGGCCGGCGTGCCGCTCGGCATGAATCGCTTCGACGAGCTCTCGCGCGAAGTGCCGGTGATCGCCAACGTGCGCCCGTCCGGCAAATACCTGATGGAAGATTTCTTCTATGCCGGCGGCCTCAAGGCGCTGATGAACCAGCTCCGCTCCGTGCTCGACCTCAAGGCCGGCACCGTCACCGGCAAGACGGTCGGTGAGAACATCGAAGGTGCCGAGGTCTATAAATCCGACGTCATCCAGTCGCTCAACGATCCGGTGTCGCGCGACGGCGCCACCGCCGTGCTCAAGGGCAACATCGCGCCGCGCGGCTGCGTCATCAAGCCGTCGGCGGTCGAGAAGCGCCTGCAGAAGCACCGCGGCAAGGTGATCGCCTTCGAGGACTACAACCACATGGCGCGCGAGATCGACCGCGAGGACCTCGACGTCACCGCCGACAGCGTGCTGGTGCTGAAAAACGCCGGTCCCAAAGGCGGCCCCGGCATGCCGGAGTGGGGCATGCTGCCGATCCCGAAGAAGCTGGTGAAGGCCGGCGTCAAGGACATGGTCCGCATCTCGGACGCGCGCATGAGCGGCACCAGCTACGGCGCCTGCATCCTGCACGTCGCACCGGAAAGCTTCGTCGGCGGCCCGCTCGCCTTCGTGCAGACCGGCGACGAGATCGAGATCGACGTGCCGGCCCGCAAGATCCATCTCCACATCAGCGACGAGGAAATGGCCAAGCGCCGCGCGGCGTGGAAGGAACCGGCGAAGAAATATCCGCGCGGCTACGGCGCGATGTTCTCCGAGCACATCGGCCAGGCCGACGACGGCTGCGACTTCGACTTCCTCGCCGCCCCCGGCAAGGTGCCGGAGCCGGAGATTCACTAGCCCGCTACATGAATCCCGGATTGTGCGGCAGGTAGCGCGACCAGTCGCCAAACGGCTTCGATGACATCAGTATTGCCGGAAAGACGATCCGGAAGCCGCGGGCGACCGCGGGAGAGCCGCCAGATTATGTTCCCGCGCAGGCCGGTAGGTGACCGTCATGGCATCCCCCGGCATTGGCGAGAAAGCCTAGCCGGGTAGAGGCCAAAAGCAACGCGATCAGCGGGGCGGGCGCACCGACAGCACGGTGAGCGAACGCCGGCCGCCGGTCGGCGTCTGCCATTCGATCGATTGGCCCGCCGACAGGCCGATCAGCGCCGCGCCGACCGGCGTCAGAACGGAAATCTTGCCGATGCTCATGTCGGCGTCCTTCGGATACACCAGCTTGATGGTGCGGACCTGGCCGGTCACGTCGTCGCGAAACTCGACTTCGGATTCCATCATCACGAGGCCCGGCAGGGCTTCGCTGCGGTCGATGACTTGCGCGCGGTTGATCTCGCGGCCGAGGAAATCCGCGGTCCGCGGGAAGGTCTCCGCCGCTGCATCGACGAGACGCGACAGTTGATCGGAATCGGTGGTCGTCAGGGTGATCGGCGGCAGATCGGGTTCGGTATAGCCGGCCATGGTGGTCTCCATTGTTGTCCTCGATTTGGAATCGCGCGCGGCCGCGATCGGTGGCGGCCTTGCGCTTCACAGGATGATGTTGAGATTTTTGAAGCTTATGCCCGGACGGGCGGAAAATAGATGTGCACGTCCGGGCTAGACGCCCGAGTGGAGGCGGCCCGCGCGAATAAACAGTTGCAGCGTTGGCAACGTGAACATCATGCCCGTTAGGTAGGCGATGATGACGGAAAGTCAACATCGCACGGTGTCGCAGCGAGCCGGCTACTGGTTCATGTAATACATCGCCGCATTGGTTGCGCCGCCGCCGATCACGCAGGGCAGGCCGAACTCGATCTGCCCGAGCGCCGCCGCGGTGACGCAGCCGACCGCCAGCGCGCCCTGGCCGACTTTCGCCCAGGTGCCGACCTCGCGCTTGTAGTTCGGCCCCTTGATCTTGAGCTGCTCGATGGCGGCGAGTGCGTCCTTGCGCAGCTTGACGGTGTCGGCGACCTGCGCCGAATGGATCACCTCGTCGAGCATCGCGACGGTGTCCTTGCTCTGCGATTTCGCGTCGCGGATCGTTTGCAGCTTTGCCAACAACTCGGCGTCGCGCGTGGCGTTCAGCGCCAGCGTGTATTTCGCCATGCTGCCGACCGTGAGCCGGTCGACGTCGTCGCGATCCTTCGACCACGGCAGCATCTCGACCATGCGCAGCACCGGGCCGTAGGAATTGCTGGCGAGGTAATAGCCCCAGAGCACGTCGAGCGTTTCGGGTGTCGCCTCAAGCTCGACCGGCTTATCAGGCTTCTTGCTCCAGTCGATCGCGAACGCATCCTTCACCCGCTCCCACGTCGTCGGGCTCGGCTTGATCGCCAGCGCGCCGAGCGTCGGCAGCCGGCCGTTGAGATAATCGGCCACCATGGTCTGCCGGTTATCGAGCTGATACGCGTGCCGGCGCAGCAGGTCCTTCCAGTTCGGCAGGCCGGAATAGGCGATGCCGCGCACCACCGCCCACTGGTCCTCGTCGCGCACCGGCAGCATGCCGTCGATCAGCCGGTCGGCTTGCTCGGGGTTCGCGCCGATCAGCCCGGCGATGAAGCCGACATAGACGCCCGCGGTCTCCGCATTCCTGAAGCCGCCGGTGCGGCTGAGCGCCTTGATGGCGGCCGGCGCATGTGCGACCTCGCGCTTGTGCGGATAGTCGTTGATCCAGTCGATCGCCGCCTGCATCGAATCGAATGCAGGATTGGAAACTTGGGCAGGGCGCGCGTTCGCGCCGCTCACACCGGCCAGCACTGCCAAAGAAAGAATGATTGCCCGCATTGCATCCTCCCGATCGTTGCGGCGAGTCGAGCAACGCGGGCGGACAATTTCGCGGGCGGCGCGCGGCGAAGTCGTGGCGCAAACAAGGCTGCGCGTGTATTAAATCGGCACAGAGGAAGCAAAGAAAAGCAGATGGCCGACGACATTCCCTTCAACAAGAAATACGACCTCGCGCCCGAAACGGTGGACGAGCCAGCGCCCGGAATCCGGCGGATTCTCTGCAATAATCCCGGGCCTTTCACCTTCACCGGCACCAACACCTACATCGTCGGGCGGGGGCGCGTTGCCATTATCGATCCCGGCCCGGCCGACGACACCCACATCGCCACATTGCTTAACGCGGTGAAGGGCGAAACCGTCACCCACATCTTCGTCACCCATACCCATCGCGATCATTCGCCGGCGGTGCCGGCGATCAAGAAGGCCACCGGCGCCACCGTTTACGCCGAAGGCCCGCATCGCGCCGCGCGCCCGCTCAACATCGGCGAGCTCAATCAGCTCGATTCAAGCGGCGACCGCGACTTCAAGCCGGACCATGCGCTGCACGACGGCGACATCGTGCGCGGCGAGGGCTGGACCTTCGAGGCGATCACTACGCCCGGTCACTGCGCCAACCACATGGCTTATGCGTTCCACGAAGCGAACGCGATGTTCTGCGGCGATCACGTGATGGGCTGGGCGACCTCGATCGTCGCGCCGCCCGATGGCGCAATGAGCGATTACATGGACTCGCTCGACAAGCTCAAGCGGCGCAGCGAACAGGTCTATTACCCCGGCCACGGCGACTCCATCAAGGACGGCCCGCGTTTCGTCGAGATGTACATCGCGCATCGCCACGGCCGCGAGCGATCGATCCTCGCGCGCCTCGAGAAAGGCGCGTGCGACATCCCCACCATGGTGCGCGCGATCTATATCGGCATCGATCCGCGGCTGGTGAACGCGGCCGGCCTCTCGGTGCTGGCGCATCTGGAAGATCTGGTGGCGCGCGGCGTGGTCGAGACCGACGGCACGCCGTCGATCGCCGGGGTCTACCGCTTGGCGGGCTGACGCTGTGGCTGGCGTTGCGCCGGCTTGCGCTCAGGTTCCGGTTTCACTTCGCCGCTGGTGGCGTCGTCGAACTCTTCCAGCAACTGGCGCACCCGGCTCGCATTGCCGCCGAAGTCGTGCCACGGCAGCCGTGAGGCCGAGCGGACATCGATCTGCGCGCCGGTGCCGAACGGTGCGACGCGGATCACCAGGTCGTCACGAAAACCCATGATGAGGGTGCGCGCCACCGCCTCGATCGAGCCCTCGCGGCGGCCTTGCGGCGGCCGCGCGTCGACCACCACCCATTTGTGCTTCTTGATCACGCCCATCGCCGCGTCGTAGGCGGCGCCGGGCGGCTGCAGCACCTGGAGCGGTACGATGTCGGGATAGGCGCTGCGCTGAATCGCGGCGTTGCCCGGCTGGTACTCGTTGCTGCCGCGCGGGCGCAGCCGCGCGATCACGTCGAAGCGCGGCGGTTTGGCGGTGTCGGTTGAGATGTCGTGGAGCGCTGGCAGACGGTAGGCGCGCACGCCGAGATAGGCCGGGTAGGCGAGCAGCGCGAGGCCGAGGAAAAATCCGGTCACCGCCCGCCCGATCCCTGAGAGGCCCTGCCGCCAGATCACCACCGCGGCGCCGAGCGCGAGCAGAATCGCAACCCCGGCCAGCGCCAGCGCGGCGGCGAACATTGCCAGCGCCGGGCGGATTTCGAGCAGGTCGCCGCGCACCACGATCACCGAGATCAGCGTGGCGACCAGCGCGAACCACGCCAGCCGCCCGGACCAGGCAGCCAGCCGCGACAGCGGCTCTTCGATGTTGGGACGACGCAGCACGGGGAGGCTTATAGCCTATTCCGCCGCCTGCGCCGTCGGTAATCGATAGCCCTTGAACTGGTTACGCAGCGCGGTCTTGAGGATCTTGCCGGTCGCGGTGTGCGGGATTTCATCGACGAAGGCGACGTCGTCCGGCATCCACCATTTGGCGATCTTACCCTGCATGAAGCCGAGCAGCTCTTCCTTAGTCGCCGCCTCGCCCTTCTTGAGCACCACCACCAGCAGCGGCCGCTCGTCCCATTTCGGATGCGCGACGCCGATCACCGCGGCTTCCGCCACCTTCGGGTGGCCGACCGCCAGGTTTTCGAGATCGATCGATGAAATCCACTCGCCACCGGACTTGATGACGTCCTTGGCGCGATCGGTGATCCCCATGTAGCCGTATTTGTCGATGGTCGCGACGTCGCCGGTGTCGAAGAAGCCGTCGCCGTCGAGCACGTCCTTGTCTTCCTTGAAGTAGCGGCGGGTGATGGCCGCGCCGCGCACCTTGAGGCGGCCGAACTTCTGGCCGTCCCACGGCAACTCGTTGCCTTCGTCGTCGGTAATTTTCATTTCCACCCCAAAGGGCGGGTGGCCCTGCTTCTGCTGCACGTCGAGTTTGGCTTCGCCGGTCAGCTTGGCGTATTCCGGCTTCAGCGAGCCGAGCGTGCCGAGCGGGCTCATCTCGGTCATGCCCCAGGCGTGGTTGACCTTGACGCCGTATTTTTCCTCGAACGTCTTGGTCATGGCACGCGGGCAGGCCGAGCCGCCGATTACGACATGCTTGAGGTGCGGCAGCATGGCGCCGGTTTTTTCGAGGTCCTGGAGCAGCATCAGCCACACCGTCGGCACCGCCGCGGTGAACGACACCTTGTAGGTGTCGAGCAGCTCGTAGATCGAGGCGCCATCGAGCTTGGCGCCGGGCATCACCAGCGCGGCGCCGACCATCGGCGAGGTGAGCGCGAGCCCCCAGCAGTTGGCGTGGAACATCGGCACCACCGGCATGATGACGTCGGTCGAGGCGACCCCCATCGAGTCGGGCAGCGCCGCGATCATCGAATGCAGCACATTGGAGCGGTGCGAGTAGAGCACGCCCTTGGGATGCCCGGTGGTGCCGGAGGTGTAGCACATGCCGGCAGCGGTATCTTCGCCGAACGTCTTCCAGGCGAAATCGCCGTCGACTTCGCCGATCCAGTCCTCGTAGGCGACCGCGTTCTTCAGCGTCGTCTTCGGCATGTGCGCCGCGTCGGTGAGGATGATGTAGCGTTCGATCGTGGTGAGCTTGTCGGCGAATTTCTCGACCAGCGGCACGAAGGTGAGGTCGAGCATCATCACGCGGTCTTCGGCGTGATTGAGAATCCAGACGATCTGGTCGGCGAACAGCCGCGGATTGATGGTGTGATAGACGGCGCCGATCCCCATGATGCCGTACCAGGCTTCGAGGTGGCGCCAGGTGTTCCACGCCATGGTGGCGACGCGGTCGCCGAGCTTGATGCCGTCCTTCTCCAGCCGCTGCGCGACTTTCAGCGCGCGGCCGCGCAGCTCGCGGTAATTGGTGGTGTGGATCGGCCCTTCGATCGAGCGGCTGATCACAGGCCGCTCGGCGTGATAGATGGCGGCGTGATCGATGATGCGATGGCACAGCAGGGGCCAGTCCTGCATCAGGCCGAGCATGGGCGTTCTCCTCGAAGCGTCTCGTCTTTTTGCGGGCCAAAATTCAGACACCGGCCCGGATTGGCCCAAAGTTAACACGGCCTGAGTGTCCGTTTTCAAGTTAAACGGAACCATCCTGCAATTGCCGCATTTGCTGGCGACATGCGGCTGGTGAGGCGACACATCGTCATTGCGGGCGCGTTGCTGCTTTGCAGCGCAGCGGTAGCGGACCCGTTATCGAATCTCGTGCCGCTGCCGCGCCAGCGGCCGGCCGAGTCCAATGTCGACGCCGCCGAGATCGTGCCGTCGCCCTGCCGCCTCGCGCTTGAAACCATCGCCCGGATCAGGCCGCTGCCGGAGCGCAAAGGTCCCGGCGCCTGCGGCGGCGCCGACATGGTGTCGCTCGAGGCGGTGCAGGTGGCCGGCGGCGCGCCGGTCACGGTCTCGCCGCCCGCCGAATTGCGCTGCGAGATGGCCACCGCGATGGCGAACTGGATCCGCGATGAGGCCGTGCCGCTGTTCGCCCCGGCGCGCCTCACCGGCATCGTCAATTACGATTCCTACGAGTGTCGCGGCCGCAACCGCGTCGCCGGCGCCAGGGTCAGCGAGCACGGCAAGGGCAACGCGCTCGACATTCGCGCTTTCGTGCTGGCCGGCAACAAGACGGTGTCGCCGGTCGACTACACGGTCGCGCACGATCTGCGTGAGCACCTGAAAGAGTCGGCCTGCAAGTCGTTCACCACCATCCTCGGCCCCGGCTCGGATGGCTATCACGAGCAGCACGTCCATTTCGACATCGCCGCGCGCCGCAGCGGCTATCGCATTTGCCAGTGGGACGTGCGCGACAAGCCGGTCGAGATCGCCGCCGTCATCCCGCTGCCGTGCCCAAGGCCGGGCGAGACATCCGGAAAAAATGACGGCAGCGAGGACGAGAAGAAAGAGTAGTAGCTACTCCGCCGCCTGCTTCGCGCCGGCTAGCCGCGGATCGATCGGCAGCAGGTCGCGCATGCCCAGCACGTCCTCAAGCATCTTCGCCCCGGCCAGCAGGCGGCCTTCGCCGCGCGGTGGCCCGATGATCTGCAAGCCGACCGGCAGGTTCTCAGCGGTGAAGCCGCATGGCAGCGACATCGCCGGGCCGCAGGCCAGCGTGATCGCATAAACGATCGCCAGCCACTCGACATAATTGTCGAACTTCTTGCCGGCGCATTCGGCGAGATAGCGCTGCTCGATCGGGAAGGCCGCGACGATGGTCGCCGGGGCCAGCAGCAAATCGTATTTATCGAAGAACGCCAGCAGCCGCGCCGACAGCGTCAGGCGCTGCGCCTCGGCCTTCTCGATCTCGTCCATCGTCAGCTTGAGCCCCTTCTCGATGTTCCAGATCACCTCGGGCTTGAGCTTGTCGCGATGCTCGCGCAGCAGCTTGGCCTTGCTGACAGCGAAATCGAACGCGCGCAGCGTCTGGAAGCAGTCGTGCGCCTCGCGCAGGTCGGGGTGCGCCTCCTCGACGATCGCGCCGGCATCGGTAAACCGCTGCGCCGCCTTGCGGGTAATCGCCACGATTTCCGGATCGACCGGCGTGATGCCGAGATCGGGCGAGTAGGCGACTTTCTTCGGCTTCCAGCCGGAACCCGCCGCCTTCTGAAACTCGCCGGGGGTGGCCGGCAGCGACAGCGGATCGCGCGGATGCTCCCCCGCCATCGCGTCGAGCGCCAGGGCAAGGTCGGTGACGTTGCGCGCCATCGGGCCGACCACGCTGAGCGTGCGGTCGATCTTGGCGCCCGGCGAATGCATGACGCGCCCGATGCTGGGGCGGATGCCGGTGACGCCGCAGAAACTTGCCGGATTGCGCAGCGAGCCGCCCTGGTCGGAGCCCTGTGCGATCCAGGCCATGCCGGTTGCCAGCGCCACCGCCGCGCCGCCGGATGAGCCGGCCGCGGAGCGCGACGTGTTCCATGGATTGAGCGTTGCGCCGAACACTTCGTTGAAGGTGTTCGCGCCGGCGCCGAACTCCGGCGTGTTCGACATCGCATAGATGATGCCGCCATTGGCCTCGATGTGCTCGACCAGAATGTCGGACTTGTCCGGGACTTTGTTGGCGAAGATCGGCGAGCCTTGCGTCGAGCGAACTCCCGCGACGTCGATCAGATCCTTGATCGGTACGGGAAGGCCGGCCAGCGGTCCGCGCTCGGCCACCGGACGCTTGAGCAGCCTGTCGGCCTCGCGCCGCGCCCGGTCGAAGCAGAGAGTGGGGAGCGCGTTGACCGCCGGATTGGCCTCCGCGATCCGCGTCTCCAGCGCGTCGAGCAAATCGTGTGGGCTGATCTCGCCGCTTTTGAGCCGGGCAACGAGCTGGGTGGCGGTCGATTTGATGAGTTCGGAATGTTTGGCCATGGGCGATTGTTAGCATCCACGGTCGCCTTTGCAAAAGCAGGTTGACAACATTCCTATCTAGGACTATATGCAGTTCGTTCGGTCCGTCGAAGGGCGCTTCTCGAGAGCGTGCTTGAAGCGGGACCGGATGCGGTGGCCGCGCACGGGTGCAACGACGCACACCCAACGCGCGGAGGTCCAAGCCGCGGTTTTCCCGGGCGTCAGGCAGGCGTCCACGGGCGGACGGAGAGGTCCGCGGCGCTTCACCGGCTCTGAGCCGGGAAGAAGGTCGAGACCTCAATCTTCCGAGCCGTCCAAAGCGGTGGGTAAAAAATTGTGACCCCACCGGGGTGGCCG
>DASZXA010000025.1:0-7117 GCA_035546455.1 Pseudolabrys sp. | reverse complement strand
CTATCGGCCTCGAAAGCGTCGATCGCATTCGCCAGTTCGCCGATCAGTTTGGCATTGAGGGCATTGAGGGCCTGCGGCCGGTTAAGCCGCACGATTCCGACGCGCTCGCGCGTTTCAACAACGATCGTTTCGTATGTCATGGGTGGCGTTTCCTCGATGATGCCAATGCCGTAGCCGGAAGCGCGGCGTCGTGCAATGCGGGCTCAGGCGACGTCGGCGACCGCGGACGTGAGCCGCTCGATATCCTCCGGCCGCGATAGCCGGTGATCTCCGTCCTTGACCAAAGTCAACACGACGTCATCACGCGCGAAGCGCGACACCAATTCCACTGCGTGTTGCCAGGGAACATCGTCGTCGCGCACGCCCTGGAGAATGCGCACCGGACATCCCGTCTCGATCAGATTGCCGAGGAGAAGATGCCTGCGTCCATCCTCTATCAACGTGCGGGTGATGAGATAGCCGTCGTCGGAGTAAGCCGAGGGCTGGCGCCAGAATCCCTTCTCCTGAATTTCGCGGCGCACATTTTCAGGAAACCTTTGCCACATCAGCAGCTCGGTAAAATCGACTGCGGGCGCAATCAGCACAAGACCGGCGACGCTCGCTGCTGCCTGAACACCTTCGGCCGCGAGCCGATTCAGCTCGCGCACCAGCAACAGCGCGAGCCAGCCGCCCATTGACGAGCCGACAACGATCTGCGGGCCGCGGCACGATTGCGTAAATACCGAGAGCGCTTCCTCAAGCCAGCGGCCGATCGACCCGTCGGCAAAATTGCCGCCCGATTCTCCGTGCCCGGAATAGTCGAACCGCACGCAGGCGCGGCCATGGCCGGCCGCCCAGGAATCCAGCGCCAGCGCCTTGGTGCCCTGCATGTCGGACTTGAAGCCGCCGAGCCAGAACACGCCCGGGCTGCCGCCTTCACGCCGGCGAACCGTAATGTTTCGCGCCTCCTCCCCGATTCCTATTGCGAGGGTTTTGAGGCAGATATCGGGGGATGAGTCGGCCACTGATTCGCTCGCAAGGTTTGCCGCAGCGCCAGGTTGCACGGCATGCGCCGACTGTTTCGCCACCAACCGACCTCAAAGGCAAGAGGCTTAGCCCTGCCAATTCCGCGAGCGGGAAGCCGCGCACTCTGGCGGGCGCGACGATCCTGCAGATCGTGCCGGTGCTGCGCGAAGAGCCGCACGCCTACGCGGCGATCGACACCGCGCGCACATTATTACAGGCCGGCGCGCGGGCGATCGTGGCCGGCGACGGCGGGCCGCTGGTCGGCGAGCTGCGCGCGTTCGGCGGCGAATGGATTCCGATGGCGAGCGAGACGGCGAACCCGCTGACGCTCCGCCGCAACACGCGCACGATCGCCGAAATGGTGGCGACCGAGCGCGTCGACATCGTGCATGCGCTGACGCCTTCCGCGGCTTGGAGCGCGCTGATGGCGCGCGGCAAGCAGCCGTTCCGGCTGGTGACGTCGTTTGGCGACAGGCTGGACGCGCCGAACTGGTTCGGCCGCAAGTTCGCCGGCGCGCTGGCGAAGGGCGACCGCATCATCGCGCCGTCGTCCTTCATCGCGCATGCGATGATCGAGCGTTATCGCATTCCGCCGCATCGCATCGTCGTCATTCCGCGGCGCGTCGACACGGCGGCGTTTTCACCCGCGGCGGTGCATCCCGACCGCATCGCGCAGATGCGGCGTGCTTGGGGCGTGCTGCCTGGCTTCCGCATCGTGCTGGTGCCGGGGCGGATCGCGCCGTGGAACGGGCAGATTGGCGTCGTTGACGCTGCAAGGCTGCTGGTGGGGAACGGGCGGCGCAACGTGGTGTTCGTGTTCGTGGGCGATGATCGCAGCGAGCCGGATTACCGCAAGGCGATCTTGCGCCGCGCGCGCGAGCACAACATCGATACGCTGGTGCGCGTGGTGGGGCCGTCGCACGACATGCCGACCGCGCTCGCCGCCGCGGATGTCGTCGCCGTTCCGGCGCTCAAGCCGCCGCTCACCGGACAGGCTGCTGCACAGGCGCAGGCGATGGGGCGGCCGGTGGTCGTCAACGCGATCGGCGTGCTGCCGGAGAATGTGCTGGCGCCGCCGCGCATGGCGGAGCCGCTGCGCACCGGCTGGGTGGTGCGCCCCGGCCATGCCGGCGAGCTGGCGCGCGGCATCTCCAATGCGCTGGCGCTCGACCCGAAATCCTACGAGGCGATGGGCGCGCGGGCCCGGCAGTTCGCCGAGTTCATGTTCTCGCCGCAGAACGTCGCGGCCGGCGTGCGCGGGCTTTACACGGCGTTACTTTCCCGAGGATGAGCCACCAATCCCTCCACGTCATGCGCGGGCTTGACCCGCGCATCCACGTCTTGGCGACAAAGCAAGGCGTGGATGGCCGGGACATAGGCGTCCTTCAGGACGCCGTTCTTCGAACGGCTATGCCCGGCCATGACAGATGGTGAGAGTTAATGAAACCAATGGGATTTGAACGGGTTGCCGGTTTGGGCGCGGTGTGGCGCGCCGGCAATTGACTTATGCCGGGTTTGTCACGATCTTTCGCCCGTTAAGGTGCAACAACCGAGGAGCAAACAGCCATTCGTCGTCCGATGAGGTCCGCGGCCCCCGTCCAGAAGGACGGTCCGCGCGTAAACGAGGAGATCCGCGTCCGCGAGGTTCAGCTGATCGATGCCAGTGGCCACAACCACGGCCCCACCCCAATCCAGGCCGCGCTCGACGCAGCGCAAGCCGCCGGTCTCGATCTGGTCGAGATCGCCCCTAATTCGGTCCCGCCCGTCTGCAAGCTGCTGGATTACGGCAAGTACAAATTCCAGGCGCAGAAGAAGGCCGCTGAAGCCCGCAAGAAACAGAAGGTCGTCGAGGTCAAGGAGATCAAGCTCCGGCCGATGATCGACGACCACGACTACCAGGTGAAGATGCGCTCGATGGAGCGGTTCTTCGAGGAAGGCGACAAGGTGAAGATCACGCTGCGCTTCCGCGGCCGCGAAATGGCGCACCAGGAGCTGGGCTACAAGCTGCTCAACCGGGTGAAGGAAGACATCGGCAAGATCGCCAAGGTGGAGTCCGAGCCCAGGTTCGAAGGCCGCCAGATGGTGATGATGCTGGCGCCGCGCTAACCGGCCGATTTCGTTAAGAAAAGCCCGCCGCCGCAGCCCTCTGCGGCGGTTGTCTTTTTGGGCCTCGTCTGCCATAACGCCGCCTCTCGCCGACCGGCCATCAAGGGCTGCCGTGGCGGCGATACCGCTCAATTCCGAGCATTTTAAACGGCCACGCAGGCCTCGCCTGCCGACGCGCCGTGAGACGACAGGAGAGCAAAATGCCCAAAGGCTACAAGTTGAAGACCAAATCGGGCGCAAAAAAGCGCTTCAAGATCACCGGCACCGGCAAGGTGAAGTACCAGCAGACCGGCAAGCGCCACGGCATGATCAAGCGGACCACCAAGACGATCCGCGAACATCGCGGCACCCGCGTGCTGTTCAAGACCGACGGCGACAACGTCAAGAAGTACTGGCTGCCGAACGGCTGATCGCCCGTCCGTCCGCTTTCCGTTTCATCTTCATTTTGGTTTTCGACAAGGAGTTTCACCATGGCACGCGTTAAACGCGGCGTCACAGGTCACGCCAAGCACAAGAAAGTCTTCAAGGCCGCCAAGGGCTATTACGGCCGCCGCAAGAACACGATCCGCATCGCCAAGCAGGCGGTCGAGAAAGCGGGACAATACGCGTTCCGCGACCGCAAGCGCCGCAAGCGCTCGTTCCGCGCGCTGTGGATCCAGCGCATCAACGCCGCGGTGCGTCCCTTCGGGCTCAACTACTCGAAGTTCATCGACGGTCTCGCCAAGTCCGGTCTCACCATCGACCGCAAGGTGCTGTCCGATCTCGCGATCCGCGAGCCGGCGGCCTTTGAAGCGATCGTGCAGAAGGCCAAGTCGGCGCTTCCCGCCTGACGCTTCTTCCGCGGGACGACCGATGATCGACGCCGCCTACGTCCAGCGGCTGGCTCGTTACAACCGCTGGCAGAACGAAAATCTCTACGGAGTCGCCGACCGCTTGTCAGACGACGAGCGGCGGCGCGAACGCGGCGCGTTCTTCGGCTCGATCCACGGCACGCTCTCTCACGTGCTGTGGGGCGACTCGATGTGGATGTCGCGTTTCAGCGATGTGCCCAAGCCGCCGATCGGAATTGCCGGTTCGGAGAAGCTCTATCCCGACTGGGATGGCCTGAAGCGCGAGCGCGCCGCGATGGACGACAAGATCGAGCGCTGGGCTGACAGCGTCGATCCGAACTGGCTGGCGAGCGACTACACCTGGTTCTCGAACGCGGCGCAGCGCGAAGCGAGCAGACCGATGTGGGCGCTGGTGACGCATTTCTTCAATCACCAGACTCATCATCGAGGCCAGGTTCACGCTATGCTGACGCAGGCCGGCGGCAAGCCCGGCGACACTGATCTCTTTCTGATGCCGGAGTGAGCCGTGGCCGATATCGCCCAACTTGAAAAAGAGCTGCTCGGCGCGGTCGACAAGGCGGCTGACGAAGCTGCGCTTGAAGCGGTTCGCATCGCCGCGCTCGGCAAAAGCGGCTCGGTGTCTGCCCTGCTCAAGACGCTCGGCAGCATGACCCCGGACGAGCGCAAGCAGAACGGCCCGCTGATCAACGGCCTCAAGGACAAGGTCACGCAGGCGATCAATGCGCGCAAAGACGCGCTTGGCGCCGCCGCACTCGATGCCCGCCTCAACAGCGAAAGCATCGACGTCACCCTGCCGCCGCGCCAGGCGCCGGCCGAGCTTGGACGCGTGCACCCGATCACGCAGGTGATCGACGAACTGACCGCGATCTTTGCCGACATGGGTTTCGCGGTGGCGGAAGGCCCGGATATCGAGACCGATGATTATAACTTCACCAAACTCAATTTCCCCGAGGGCCATCCGGCCCGCGACATGCACGACACTTTCTATTTCCCGCCGGGCGCCGACGGAAAACGCAAGCTGCTGCGCACGCACACCTCACCTGTGCAGGTGCGCACCATGCTGTCGCAGAAACCGCCGATCCGAGTGATCATTCCGGGCCGCACCTATCGCAGCGATAGCGATCAAACGCATACGCCGATGTTTCATCAGGTCGAAGGCCTGGTGATCGACAAGTCGTCACATCTCGGCCACCTGAAATGGATTCTCGAGGAATTCTGCAAGGCGTTCTTCGAGGTCAACAGCGTGAAGATGCGCTTCCGGCCGTCATTCTTCCCATTCACCGAGCCGTCGCTCGAAGTCGACATCCAGTGCAAGCGCGACAAGAACGAAGTGCGCTTCGGCGAGGGCGAGGACTGGATGGAGATCCTCGGCTGCGGCATGGTGCATCCGAACGTGCTGCGCAATTGCGGGCTCGATCCGGACCAGTACCAGGGCTTCGCCTGGGGCATGGGAATCGACCGCATCGCCATGCTGAAATACGGCATGCCCGACCTTCGTCCCTTCTTCGAGGCGGACGTACGCTGGCTATCGCACTACGGTTTCCGCCCGCTCGATTTCCCGACGCTAGCCGGAGGGCTGAGCCCATGAGAAAGCGCAACAGGCATGCGCGCTCGGCGGTCGACCGCGCGCTGTTCGCCGCGGTCACGCGCGGCTGGGACAATGAAAATCTGGCCGATTATCCCGGCCTGCTCAAACGGCACGACGCAGCCATTCCGCCGTCGGTGCTCTCGACCTTCCAGTCGATCGACACCAAGGCCGCCGGCATGTTGACGCATGTCTCGATGATGATCGCCGGGCTCGGCCTGCTGGCGCCGATCGTCGCGGACAACGACGTCGAAATGTCGGTGATTATCGTGGAGATAGCGATTTACCTCCTGATCGCGGTCGGCTGCCTGCGCTGCCTCTCGGCGTTCGGCGGACCGGAAATGGGCGACGCGGTCGACGACATCAAGGCGCGCGTGACGCACGAATTGATCCTGCGACGCGAGCTTTATCGCGTGTGCAATCGCGTTTCGATCTTGTTCACGATCGTCGTTTTCGTGCTGCTGCCGATTCTGTACGTCTGGACGCCGGTGAAGGTGAAATAGCGCAATGAAATTCACCCTCGCCTGGCTCAAGGAGCATCTCGATACCGATGCGTCGCTCGCGGAAATCACCGACAAGCTGACAATGATCGGCCTCGAGGTCGAGGGCGTCGAGGACAAGTCGGCGCTGCTCAAGCCGTTCGTCGTCGCCTCGGTGATCTCGGCGGAGAAGCACCCGAACGCCGACCGCTTGCGCGTGTGCATGGTCGACACCGGCGACGGCAAGCCGATCCAGGTCGTGTGCGGCGCGCCCAACGCGCGCGCCGGCATGAAAGGTGTGTTCTCGCCGCCCGGCACGTTCGTCCCCGGCAAGAACATCACTCTGTCGGTCGGCACCATTCGCGGCGTCGAAAGCCGCGGCATGCTGATGTCTGCGTTCGAGTTGCAAATCTCCGACGACCACGAGGGCATCATCGACCTGCCGGTCGATGCGCCGGTTGGAAAAAGCTACGCCGAGTACGCTGGGCTCACCGGCGATCCCGTGATCGAGATCAATCTCACGCCCAATCGCCCGGATTGCACCGGCGTCAACGGTATCGCGCGCGATCTCGGCGCGGCGTCAATCGGGACATTCAAGGACCGCCCGGGAAAGCCGGTGAAGGGCGCATTCCCGTGCCCGGTAAAGGTGACGCTCGATTTCGGCCAGACGCCGTCGCTCTGCCCGGCGTTCGGACTGCGACTCGTCAAGGGCGTGAAGAACGGTCCTTCGCCGGACTGGCTGCAAAAGCGGCTCACCGCGATCGGCTTGCGTCCGATCAATGCATTGGTCGACATCACCAACTTCATGACCTACGACCGCGGCCGCCCGCTGCACGTGTTCGATGCCGACAAGATCGCCTCGCCGATCCATGCCCGCATGGCAAGGGCCGGCGAGACGGTCGCGGCGCTCAACAACACGACCTACACGCTCGACCCGACCATCCCGGTGATCGCCGACGCCAACGGCGCCGTCGGCATCGCCGGCATCATGGGCGGGGAGCCGACAAGCTCGACCGAGAGCACGACCAATGTCTTCGTCGAGAGCGCCTGGTTCGAGCCGATGGTGATCGCCCAGGCCGGGCGCAAGCTCG
>DASZXA010000024.1:0-6401 GCA_035546455.1 Pseudolabrys sp. | reverse complement strand
GACTTCCTTGAGGCCGGCGAGAGCGACGATGTCGCCCGCGTAAGCTTCCTTGATGTCCTCGCGCTCGTTCGCATGCATCAACAGCATGCGGCCGATACGTTCCTTGCGCTCCTTGGTCGAATTGATCACGCCGGTGCCGCTGGTGAGAATGCCCGAGTAGATGCGGCAGAAGGTGATGGTGCCGACGAAGGGATCGTCCATGATCTTGAACGCCAGCAGCGCCAGCGGCTCGCTGTCGTCCGCCTTGCGCACGACCTCTTCACCGTTATCCGGATTGACGCCCTTGATCGCCGGCACGTCGAGCGGCGACGGCAGGTAATCGACCACGGCATCGAGCAGCGGCTGCACGCCCTTGTTCTTGAACGCCGAGCCGCACAGCACCGGGAAGAATGCGCCGGTGATCACGGCCTTGCGGATCAATCTCTTGAGGGTCGCCTCGTCCGGCTCCTTGCCTTCGAGGTAGGCTTCCATCGCCTTGTCATCGAGCTCGACGGCGGCTTCCACCATCTGCTCGCGGTACTTCTTGGCGTCGTCCGCCATGTCGGCCGGAATATCGACGTAGTCGAACTTGGCGCCGAGGGACTCATCGTTCCAGATGATGCCCTTCATCTTCACCAGGTCGACAAGGCCCTTGTAGTTGCTCTCCGCGCCGATCGGCAGCTGGATCGCAATCGGCTTCGCGCCGAGACGGGTCTTGATGTCATCGAGACATTTGAAGAAGTCGGCGCCGATCTTGTCCATCTTGTTGGCGAAGACGATGCGCGGGACTTTGTACTTGTCGCCCTGGCGCCAGACCGTTTCGGTCTGCGGCTCGACGCCCTGGTTGGAATCGAGGACGCAAACCGCGCCGTCGAGAACGCGCAGCGAACGCTCGACTTCGATCGTGAAGTCGACGTGGCCGGGGGTGTCGATGATGTTGAGGCGCTTGTCGTTCCAGAATGCAGTCGTCGCGGCCGACGTGATCGTGATGCCGCGCTCTTGTTCCTGCTCCATCCAATCCATCGTCGCGGCGCCTTCGTGCACCTCGCCGATCTTGTGGGACTTGCCGGTGTAATAGAGGATCCGCTCGGTCGTCGTCGTCTTGCCGGCATCGATGTGAGCCATGATACCGAAGTTGCGGTAGTCCTCGATTTTATGATTGCGGGGCATTTATCTGATTGTCCTAGGTTCGCCGTTCACCAGCGGTAATGCGAGAAGGCCCGGTTGGCTTCCGCCATCTTGTGGGTGTCTTCGCGCTTCTTGACGGCATTTCCCCGATTGTTGGATGCGTCGAGCAACTCGGCCGAGAGCCGCTCCATCATCGTCTTTTCGTTGCGGCCACGCGCCGCTTCAATGATCCAGCGAATGCCCAGCGCCTGACGGCGCGACGTGCGAACTTCGACCGGCACCTGATACGTGGCGCCGCCGACACGCCGCGAGCGCACTTCGATCGAGGGCATCACGTTGTCGAGCGCACTTTGGAAGACGTTGATGGCGCTCTGCTTGGTCTTGCCTTCGATCGTTTCGAAGGCGCCGTACACGATCGATTCCGCGGCCGACTTCTTGCCGTGGTGCATGATCGAATTCATCAGCTTGGTGACAACGACGTTGCCGAATTTCGGATCGGGAAGAATTTCGCGTTTGTCTGCGGAATGGCGACGGGACATGGCTTAAACCTTACTTCGGGCGCTTCGCGCCGTATTTCGAACGGCGCTGTTTGCGGTTCTTGACGCCCTGGGTATCGAGCACGCCGCGGAGAATGTGGTAGCGCACGCCCGGCAGGTCCTTCACGCGACCGCCGCGGATCATCACCACCGAATGCTCCTGGAGATTGTGCCCCTCACCGGGGATGTAGCCGATCACTTCGAAGCCGTTGGTCAGGCGAACCTTGGCGACCTTGCGAAGCGCCGAGTTCGGCTTCTTCGGCGTGGTCGTGTAGACGCGGGTGCAGACGCCGCGCTTCTGCGGCGAGTTCTGCAACGCCGGCGCGGTGTTGCGCGCTTTAAGCGGCTTGCGCGGTTTCGCAATCAACTGGTTGATCGTCGGCATTCGCCTTCGTGACCTTTAGTTTTGGACCTTGCGGCCCGGACTCAATTTCGGGCTTTCGCCCTGCTCTGTTCACGCGCGGCTCTTCGTCCACGCGCAAAACGAAATCGCGCCACCGCCAAAGCGCGGCAGAGGCGCTCTTCCATCTCGAACGACCGCGCGGCGGTAATGCCCCGCGAACGTCACTTTCAATTCTGACAACGGCTGTCAGCGACAGCGTTTGAGCTTTATCCGTCGAGGCGTTGCGACTTAAATCCTTGAAGTCTCAAAGACTTAGGTGCGGGCCGTTCCGAACAAGCAAAGCTCACCGCCTGTCGAAAAGTGAGGGGTATTTATCGGCGTGACTCACTTAAGTCAAGCCAGAAAGTGCCGTAAAATCCGGGGTTTCCTAAGCGTGCGGCGCAACAAAAAGGGCCGCCCAAGAGCGGCCCTTTTGCATTTGTTGCTCGTCCGCTGGCCTACTCGGCCGGAGGCAGAGCGGGAACTTCGGCGGGAGCCGGCTGCTGCTGAGCCGCAGCGACCTTGGCCGCTTCCTTTTCCCGCTCGTCGAGGATGAGAGCGTCGCGCTTGCCCGCCACCTCGCGGAGTTCGTTCATGGTGGCGCCGGTGCCGGCCGGGATCAGGCGGCCGACGATGACGTTCTCCTTGAGGCCTTCGAGCGTATCCACCTTGCCATTGACGGCGGCTTCGGTGAGGACGCGCGTGGTCTCCTGGAACGACGCCGCCGAGATGAACGAGCGGGTCTGCAGCGAAGCCTTGGTGATGCCCAACAGCACCGGATGACCGGTCGCCGGCTTCTTGCCTTCGGCTTCGATGCGAGCGTTGATCTCGTCGAGCTCGACCTTGTCGAGTTGCTCACCCTGGAGCAACTCGGTTTCGCCGGCGTCGTCGATCTCGACCTTCTGCAGCATCTGACGAACGATCACCTCGATGTGCTTGTCGTTGATCGCCACGCCTTGCAGCCGGTAGACCTCCTGGATTTCGTTGACCAGGTACGCGGCGAGTTCTTCCACGCCCTTGATCGCCAGAATGTCGTGCGGCGCCGGATTGCCGTCGACGATGTAGTCGCCCTTCTCGATGACGTCGCCATCCTGGAGATGGATGTGCTTGCCCTTCGGGATCAGGTACTCCTTCGGCTCGTCGTTCTTGTTGGTCGGCTCGAGCGTAATGCGGCGCTTGTTCTTGTAGTCCTTGCCGAACCGCACCGTGCCGCCGATTTCGGCGATGACCGCGGAGTCCTTCGGCTTGCGCGCTTCGAACAGCTCCGCCACTCGCGGCAGACCGCCGGTGATGTCACGCGTCTTGGCGCCTTCGGTGGAGATACGCGCGATCACGTCGCCCGCCTTCACCTTTGCGCCCGGGTCGACCGAGATGATCGCGTCAACTGAGAGCACGTAACGGGCATCGCCACCGCGTGCCAGCTTGTGGATCTTGCCGTCCTTGCCGGCCTTGATGACCATCGACGGACGCAGATCCTGCTGGCCGCGGGTCGAGCCCGTGCGCCAGTCGACCACCACGCGCTTGGCAATGCCGGTCGACTCGTCGAGCGCTTCCGACATCGAGATGCCGTCGATGAGGTCTTCGTAACCGACAACGCCCTCGACTTCGGTGAGGATCGGACGGGTGTACGGATCCCATTCCGCGATACGCTGACCGCGCTTGATCGAAGCACCGTCTTCCACCTTCATGCGCGCGCCGTACGGAATACGATGATGCGCGCGCTCGGTGCCATCGGCGTCAACCACCGACACAACCATGTTGCGCACCATCGCGACCGTCTCGCCTTCGCTGTTGGTGGCGACGTTCTTGCCCGACTTGAACTTCACCTTGCCGTCGAAATTCGACTCGATGAAGGACTGCTCGGAGATCTGCGCCGCGCCGCCGATGTGGAACGTGCGCATGGTGAGCTGAGTGCCCGGCTCGCCGATCGACTGGGCCGCGATGACGCCCACCGCCTCGCCCATGTTGACCGGAGTGCCGCGCGCCAGATCGCGCCCGTAGCACGCGCCGCAAACGCCGTTGGCTGCTTCGCAGGTGAGCACCGAACGGATGCGCACTTCCTGCACGCCGGCCGACGAGATGCGCTCGACCTCCGGCTCGCCCAACAGCGTGCCGCGCTTGACGATCAGCTTGTTGCTCGCCGGATCCTTCACATCCTCCGCCGTGGTGCGGCCGAGGATACGAGTGCCGAGCGAGGCCACTACGGTGCCGGCGTCGATGATCGCACGGACCTTGATACCCGACTTCGTGCCGCAATCTTCGGTCGTGATGATGCAATCCTGCGCGACGTCAACCAGACGACGTGTCAGGTAACCGGAGTTCGCGGTCTTCAACGCGGTATCCGCGAGGCCCTTACGGGCGCCGTGGGTCGAGTTGAAGTACTCGAGCACCGAGAGGCCTTCCTTGAAGTTCGAGATGATCGGGCTCTCGATGATCTCGCCCGACGGCTTGGCCATCAGGCCGCGCATGCCGGCGAGCTGACGCATCTGGGCCGGCGAACCGCGCGCGCCCGAGTGCGCCATCATGTAGATCGAGTTGACCTGAGCTTCTTTCCCGTCCTTGCCCTTCTTGGAGGTCGAGATCTCCTTCATCATCGCGTCGGCGATCGCCTCGGTGCACTTCGACCAGGCGTCGACGACCTTGTTATACTTCTCGCCCTGCGTGATGAGGCCGTCGTTGTACTGCTGCTCGAACTCCTTCGCGAGCTCGCGCGTCTTCTCGACGGTCTGCCACTTCGAGCCCGGCACCACCATGTCGTCCTTGCCGAACGAGATGCCGGCCTTGAACGCGTGATAGAAGCCAAGCGCCATGATGCGGTCGCAGAAGATCACCGTCTCCTTCTGACCGCAGTGACGATAGACCTGGTCGATCGTTCCGGAGATTTCACGCTTCGTCATCAGCTTGTTGACGAGGTCGAACGGCGCCTTGGCGTTCTTCGGCAGCACCGAGCCAAGCACGACGCGGCCCGGCGTGGTTTCATACCACTTGCGGACCGGCTCACCATTCTCGCCGATACCTTCCCACCGATAGCGGATTTTGCTGTGCAGCGTGATCGACTTCTCGTGCAGCGCGTGATCGATCTCGGCCATGTCGGCAAACGCCTTGCCCTTGCCTTCCGGCCCGGTCGGCGCGTCGTTCATGATCGAGAGGTAGTAGAGGCCGAGCACGATGTCCTGCGACGGCACGATGATCGGCGAGCCGTTCGCGGGGTGCAGAATGTTGTTCGTGCTCATCATCAGCACGCGCGCTTCAAGTTGCGCTTCGAGCGACAGCGGCACGTGAACGGCCATCTGGTCGCCGTCGAAGTCGGCGTTGAACGCGGCGCAAACCAGCGGGTGAAGCTGGATGGCCTTGCCTTCGATCAGCACCGGCTCGAACGCCTGAATGCCCAGGCGGTGCAGCGTCGGCGCGCGGTTGAGCAGCACCGGATGCTCGCGGATCACCTCGTCGAGGATGTCCCAGACTTCCGGCTTTTCCTTTTCAACCAGCTTCTTCGCCTGCTTCACGGTCGTCGACAGGCCCTTGGCGTCGAGCCGCGAGTAGATGAACGGCTTGAACAGCTCGAGCGCCATTTTCTTCGGCAGGCCGCACTGATGCAGCTTGAGCTCGGGACCGACCACGATCACCGAACGGCCGGAGTAGTCGACGCGCTTGCCGAGCAGGTTCTGACGGAACCGGCCCTGCTTGCCCTTGAGCATGTCGGCGAGCGACTTCAGCGGACGCTTGTTGGCGCCGGTGATGACGCGGCCGCGGCGGCCGTTGTCGAACAGCGCATCGACCGCTTCCTGCAGCATGCGCTTTTCGTTGCGGATGATGATGTCCGGCGCGCGCAACTCGATCAGCCGCTTCAGGCGGTTGTTGCGGTTGATGACGCGGCGATAAAGATCGTTGAGATCGGACGTGGCGAAACGGCCGCCGTCGAGCGGCACCAGCGGCCGCAGGTCGGGCGGGATCACCGGCACCTGGGTCAGGATCATCCACTCGGGCTTGTTGCCCGACTGGATGAAGGACTCGACGAGGTTGAGGCGCTTGGCGAGCTTCTTCGGCTTCAGCTCCGAGGTCGACTCGGCGATCTCCTGGCGGAGGTCGGCGGCGAGCTTCGGCAGGTCCTGGGCGACGAGCATGTCGCGGATCGCCTCGGCGCCGATCTTGGCGGTGAAGCCGTCCTCGCCGAACTCGTCCTGGGCCTTGAGGAACTCGTCCTCGGAGAGGAGCTGACGCTCCTTGAGCGGGGTGAGGCCCGGCTCAAGCACGACGTAGTTCTCGAAGTAGAGGATGCGCTCGAGGTCCTTCAGCGTCATGTCGAGCAGCATGCCGATGCGGCTCGGGAGCGACTTCAGGAACCAGATGTGCGCAACCGGAGCGGCCAGCTCGAT
>DASZXA010000023.1:0-134680 GCA_035546455.1 Pseudolabrys sp. | reverse complement strand
CGCTTCGGCCGCCGCGCGCGCCGCCTCGCGATAGACGATGAGGCAGGCGCGAGCGCCCTCGCCGTTCGGATCGTCGATCCGCGCCAGCGCTTGGTCGAGGCGTTCGCAGGCGGAGGCGCGCGTCATTGTGTCTGTCTCCCGGCTGTCATGCTTTGCGTCGATACTGTAAAGGCAGGCGCGCGCAAGCCAATATGTGCTGGATGGGCGTTCGCGCCGCGCGACGTGGCGGACGACACGGAAAGCGCCGCGAAAATTGTCCCCGCTGTTATCAACCGGCCGTCAACCGGGCCGCGAAATCGCTTGCTCCCGTAACCGGGCGCCGTAAGCTTTGCCACAGGACATCTTACTTCGGCTACGCCGGACTGGGATGGCCGCCATGGCCGAGCGGGCATGGGACGTGGCTGCCGCGCAAGCGGTGAGCCGTGGTCCATGTCTACCGGTCCTGGCTCTCGACAAACTGGTTCTCGCGCGGGCCCGGAGCCTGCGCCGGGTATGCATCAGTGAGCTGGAGACGGGCAGACGACGGTCTGCCCGTTATGGCTTTTGGGCCCCGGCAAACGTCCTCGCTCGAGGCCCGCGCAATTTCCATACAATTCGCGCCTGTGCCGTACCCCCCGGCACGACGGGCGCGTCGCCGGTATTCATCCCGCGCCGGCCGGTGCTATGAAGAGCCCGGGCGCGGTCCGCCCCGACCCGGCGCAAGGCCGGGCCGACGGTTCGCCGATGCGGCCGCACGGTTGCGGGCGAGCGCGGCAGGGTCGTATTTCCGAGCATCGAGAAGCAAGCGAGAGAGCATTTCATGGCCGATCAAGCCAAGTCCGGACTCGTGATCACCGCCCATCCGGGCGACTTCGTCTGGCGCGCGGGCGGCGCCATCGCGCTGCACGCCAAGCGCGGCTATCGCGTCAAGATCGTCTGCCTGTCGTTCGGCGAGCGCGGCGAGAGCCAGTTCGCCTGGAAGGAGACCGGCGCGACGCTCGAAAGCGTGAAGGCCGGACGCAAGGACGAGGCCGAGCGTGCGGCCAAGCTGCTCGGCGCCGAGATCGAATTCTTCGACGTCGGCGACTACCCGCTGCGGCTCAACGACCAGCATTTCGACCGCATGGTCGACATCTATCGCGAGACCAATCCGGCCTTCGTGCTGACCCACGCGCTGGAAGACCCCTATAATTTCGACCACCCGAACGCCGCGCATTTTGCGCAGGAGACCCGCGTCGTCGCGCAGGCGATGGGTCACAAGCCCGGCGCCAAATACAAATATTCTGCGCCGCCGGTTTACCTGTTCGAGCCGCACCAGCCGGAGCAGTGCAACTTCAAGCCCGACCTCATTCTCAAGATCGACGATGTCTGGGAGCAGAAGTACAAGGCATTCCAGATCCTCGCCGCGCAGAAACACCTCTGGCACTATTACGAGCGCGTCGCGCTTAACCGCGGCATCCAGGGCGCGCGCAATACCGGCATCCCGATAACCTACGGCGAGGCGTATCAGACGCTGTTCCCGCGCGTCGTCACCGAGACGCTGGGCTGACGTAAAGGACGACACCCATGAAGAACGTCGTTGTTCGCAACATCGAGCGCGCAGATGCCACGGCGCTTGCGACCTTCGAGAAGCTCGGCGCATCGACCGTGCACGAAGCGCTGGGCCGTTATCAGTTGATGAAGCCTTATATGCGCCCGGTCTGGGCCGGCGCTTCGATTGCGGGTCCCGCTGTCACCGTGCTCGCTCAGCCCGGCGACAACTGGATGCTCCATGTCGCCATCGAGCAGTGCAAGCCCGGCGATATCGTCGTGCTCGGCTGCACCGCCGACAACACCGACGGCATGATCGGCGACCTGATCGCCACATCGCTGAAAGCGCGCGGGGTAAAAGGCGTCGTCATGGACGCCGGTTGCCGCGACGTGGCGGCGCTCAAGGAGATGGGTTTCCCGATCTGGTCTCGCGCGATCTCGTCCAAGGGCACGGTCAAGGCGACCCTGGGTTCGGTGAATATCCCGGTGGTCTGCGCCGGCGTTTATGTCGAGCCGGGCGACGCGGTGGTGGCGGACGATGACGGCGTCGTGGTGGTGCCGAAGAAATATGTCGCCGAAACCGCGGCCAAGGCGCAGAAGCGCTTCGACGATGAGGACGCCAAGCGCCAGAAGCTGGCCGCGGGCGTTCTCGGCCTCGACATGTACAATATGCGCGAACCGCTCAAGAAAGCCGGATTGATCTACGTCGACAGACCGGAAGACGTCTGAACATGACCCCAGAACCCATCATGGACATCGCCCATCTCGGGCACCTCGAGCTGCTGACGCCGAAATTCGAGGAGAGCCGGCGCTTCTTCATCGACGTGCTCGGCATGACCCAAAGCGGCGAGAAAGGCGATAGCGTCTATCTGCGCGCCTATGACGACTATGAGCGCTACTCGCTCAAGCTGACGGCCTCGAAGACCAATGGCATGGCGCACGTCGCGTACCGCTGCCGCTCGCCGCAAGCGCTGGAGCGCCGCGCCGCCGCCCTGAAGGGCTCGGGCTTCGACGTCGGCTGGACCGACGGCGACCTTGGCCATGGCAAGACCTTCGTCTGCAAGGACCCGGACGGCCACGTCATCGAACTCTATTACGAAACCGAGTGGTACGAGGCGCCGCCGGAGCTCAAGCCGTCGCTGAAGAACCAGGCGCAGAGATTCCCCGGCCGCGGCTGCAATGTGCGCCGCCTCGACCACTGGAACGGGCTCGCCGTCGATATTTCGGCGTGCCGCGTCTTCTTCGAGAAATACCTCGGCTTCCGCCTGACCGAGCGCATCGTCCTCAACGATGGCAGCGAGGCCGGCATCTGGCTGACCGCGACCAACAAATCCTACGACTTCGCCTATACGCGCGACCACACCGGCACGCCGGGGCGTTTCCACCATGTCACTTACGCGTGCAACTCGCGCGAAGAGATTTTGCTCGCGGCCGACATTTTCCTGGAGAACGGCATTTACATCGAGAGCGGGCCGCACAAGCACGCGGTCCAGCAGACGTTCTTCCTTTATGTCTATGAGCCGGGTGGCAACCGCGTCGAAGTGGCGAACGCCGGTGCCAAGCTGATTCTCGCGCCCGACTGGAAGCCGATCACCTGGACCGAGGAAGAGCGCAAGAAGGGCCAGGCCTGGGGCCTCAAGACCATCGAGTCGTTTCACACCCACGGCACGCCGGTCGTTCCCGCGAAACACAAATGAACCGCGCCAATACCCCGCGCATTGCGTTCATCGGCTTCGGCGAAGCCGGACAGGCGATGGCGACGGGGCTGCGGAGCGAGAGCGTCGAGCGCATCACGGCGTGGGACATCCTGTTTCCGCAAGCCGATGGTGTGCGGCTGAAAGCGGCGGCCGAGAAGATCGGCGTTCGCGTTGCCGCCTCTACCGCTGAAGTCGTGCGCGAGGCCGACTTTGTGATCGCAGCGGTGACCGCCGCGTCAAGCGTCGAGGCGGCGCGATCGGCCGCCCCTCACCTGTCGACCAATCCCTATTATCTCGACATCAATTCCGTATCCCCCGGCAAGAAAACCGAAACGGAAAAATTGCTCGGCGGCAAAGCCCGCTACGTCGACGTCGCGATCATCGCGCCGATCCATCCCAAGCTGCACAAGACCGCAATGCTGCTCGCGGGGCCGCACGCGCAAAGCGTTGCGCCGCTGCTGACCGAGCTCGGCATGGACGTGAAGGTCGCGGGCGACAGGACCGGCACCGCCGCCGCGATCAAGATGATCCGCTCCGTGATGATCAAGGGCATCGAAGCACTGACGCTGGAGACATTCGTCGCGGCGACGCGCGCGGGGCTGGTCGAGGAAGTGACCGCCTCGATGAAGAACAACTATCCCGGCCTCGATTGGGCAAAGATCGCCGAATACAACGTCGAGCGGATGGCGAGCCATGGCGAGCGACGTGCCGCCGAGATGGAAGAAAGCGCACGGACGCTGCGGGAGCTCGGCATCGAGCCACGGATGGTCGATGCGATGGTGGACGACCATCGCGAGATGGGCGCACTCGGCAAGATTGAAACCGTGAACAACGCCAAAACGCAGGGGCGCGATGCGCTGCTCAAGGCCGTCAGCGACGCCAAAGGCCGCAAATAAAAAGGGCCGCCGGAGCGGCCCTTTTTCGTGTTGCCGCGCGCTTATTTCTTGCGCGGCGGAATCTGGATGAATTCCGCGATTTCTTCCTTGGTCAGCGGCTTGTCGAGGAACTTGAGCTTCACCGCGTCGCGCACGATGCCGTCCATGTCCGCCATCTGATCGGACTGCAGCGCCGATTTCGGCTGAAAATCGTCGGCCGACTGCTTCACGATCTCGACCGGGATTTTCATTTTCGCGCCGTACATCTCCATCGCCTTCGGGTCGGAGTACATCCAGTCTACCGCTTCGCGATAGGCATCGACGAACTTCATGATCGCGTCGTGCTTGGTCTTGAGCGAGTTGGTGTTGACGATGATCGAGCGCACCGTTTGGCCTTTCAGCGACGGCACGTCGCTGCCGCGCGCGATGATGCGGATCTTGCCTTCCTTGATCTCCTTGAGGCCGAACGGCGGCGCAGCCCAGCCGACATCCACCTGGCCGGACATCACCGACGTCATCGTGCCCGGAGGGCCACCGGTCGGGGTCGGCTTTCCCTTGGCGCCGAGCTCGTCGACGAAGGCCCGCACAATGTTGTTCGAGCTCGAGCCGTTGGTCGAATAGGCGATGGTCGTGCTGTCGGTCGTGTCCTTCAGCGATTTCAGCGGCGAGTCCGCCTTCACATACCAATAGAGATCGGTGGTTCCGGTGAAGGCCGGCAACAGAATGCGGATCGGCGCGCCCTTCGCCATCGCGCGCAAGGCGCCCGCCACACCGACGCCGCCGCCGAGATCGGCCGAGCCGGAGATCACCGCCTGCACCGTTTCACCGGCGCCTTGCGATCCGGTCATCTCAACGACAACACCGTGCTTCTTGTAGATACCGACTTCCTGGCCGAGCGTGGGCGACTGGTTTTCCCAGTTGTTGATCTGGCCCATCACCATTTTGAGCGTGTCTTCGGCGTGCGCCGCGCCGCCCGCAAATGGCGCAGCAATGGCGATCGCGCAAAGAAGTTTGGTGGCCCTGTTCATGCGTTCCTCCGGTCTGTTTGTTCTTGGCCATTACGACAGTGGCGGCCATTGAACACCGAGACCGGCGCGGAGAAAAGCCTAGCGGCGGACGGCCTTGCGCACCGCAGCGCGCGGTTTCGCCTTTGCAACAGACTTGGGCGGCGCTTTGGGCGCGGACTTGGGCGCCGCTTTGGGCGGCGAGCCGCCGGCCTTTTCGAGCTGGGCCGCCCACAATTCCCAAGAGCGCACCTGCCCGGTCGTCCCGGTCGAGATGCCGAAGGCGTGCTTGACCTCGCCGGGCGACAGCGGGCCGACCTTGCCGGCCGCCGCCGCCTCGATCTGGAAGCGCGCGTTCAGGCAGGAGAAGACGCACCGGAACACGGCGTCGCGCACGCTGGTGCCCGCGACCGTGACCCCATGGCGATTCATCAGCACCATCCAATGCTGGCCGAGCCGGCGGGCGAGCGAGGCGCCCTCTTCCGGTTTCACCACCAGCAGATTGGTGTCGCCGAACTCGTCGCGCTGATCCCAGAACGGCGGCCGCGAGCCGCCGGAGGCACCGAGATGGAAGACCGGGACATAGTCGATGCCGGTGATGACAAGAGGCATGAACGCCGGCGCATGGTGATGCACGACACACATCACGTCCGGCCGCGCCTTGAAGATTTCGCCGTGGATGACGCGCTCGGAATAGAGCGGCGTGTCGGTCGCCTCGACCGGCTTCGAATCGAGCGTGTATTCGAGGATGTCGTCCGGCTCGACCAGCTCAGGCGCGCGCGAACGCGACAGCAGATAGCGTTGCGGATCGCTCGGATGGCGCGCGCTGACGTGGCCGAACGCGTCGAGAATACCTTGATGTGCGAGAATTCGATTGGCGAGCGCGATGTCATACCGGAGTTCGGCAACTGAGTCGGCCACGGCAGTCCTCGTTTTTTGATTGTTGAGCGAGAATATTGATGCATCAAAGCATCAGCGCGGGAGTAATCGAAAATTTTTTGCGGGGATTTTCGTTACAATTTTAATCATCGACCGCCAAGCCATTGACGACTCTGGACTCGGGTTTCATCGGCAAATTTCGGTCACTGGAACGCCCCTTTACAAACATAGTTAACGCAGGAAAACTGAAGGCCTAGTCGCGACTTAAATGGTTAATAGTGAGGCATCCGATGAAGCACTTGTATACCGCGTTTTTGGCTCTGCTGATCGTCGGATCGGCGGGTCTGATGGCGGATCCAGCCTTTGCGGGCGGGTACCGCTTTGATCCGGGCTGTAACTGCAACGTGCCGATCAATTCGACACGCACGGTCCGCGAGGCTCCGCGCGTGAACGTTCACACCCGCGTCGTGAACACTCGCAAGGTCGTTCCCCGTTATCGTGAGGTGGAAGAGAACCAGCTGGTCGTTCACGTCCGCCCGGTGATCAACAAGGAAGTGGTCGTGCATCGTCAGCACATCCACTACCAGAACATCGTCACCAAGCGGCTGAACACCATCAACCGCTTCCGCGAGGAAGTGGTCAATGGCGGCACCTCTGAGCGCTATCAGACGACCACGTCATCGAGCACGCAGGTCCGCGTTGTTCAGGGCCGTAACTGCAACTGCGGCGGCGAAGAGCGCGTCGCGGTTGGCCGTGACGTTTCGTACCGCTACTAATCTTCGACTCGATCGAAACCGAAACTGCCCGGCAGGCGCCTGCCGGGCAGTTTCTTTTTGCCCGTATGCCGGCAAAAGCGGCGCACGGGTTAACCATGTCGAAAGACAGCAGCCAAAATTCCCCTTGTTTTACTTGCTTCATTTGTCATGCAGCGGAATTATCCGGCGCAAGTAGGTTAACCGGCGCGGCACGTGAATGAAGGCCGCGCGGCGATCCGAAGCGGCGGAATGGCTTTCAAAGTCCGGCAACGGGGACGCAGGACTCGTGAAACGATTGATTGCGATTGGTGCGATTGCACTCGCCGCCGTTTCAGCGGTGGCGCCCGCGCGCGCGAACAGTACCACCCCCGAAACGCGCTTCCGCAATGTCGAGCCGCTGGAGCCGCTGCCGAAGAGCCGCAGCGACGCTGCTGAAATTGCCGCGAATGTTCCCGGCGCGGCCGCCGTGTTGCTCGAAGCGCTTCGCTGGCAAGGCCGCACAGCCAAGCAGATCGGCCTCCCCGCGCAATTGTGGTGTGCCGACTTCATGAATTTCGTGCTCCGCCGCAGCGGCGGCACCGGCACGCATTCACGCGCCGCGCGATCATTCCTCAAATACGGCAAGAAGCTCGATAGCCCGCGGGTCGGCGCCATCGCGATCATGTACCGCAAGGGGCCGAACAACGGCCACGTCGGTATCGTGCGCGGCACCGACGGCCAGGGCAATCCGATCATCGTATCGGGCAACCACGGAAACCAGGTCAAGGTTTCGATCTACAAAAAAGAGCGCGTACTCGGCTATGTGATGCCGCCGGACTATGTGCTGCAGGCAATCGCCGACGCCGCACGCGCCGACGCCAGCAGCGCCCTCAACGCCCATCCCTAGACGCCGCATTTGCATTAACCCGAAAAAGTTAAATCCAGCGTGCCTAATGGCACGCGCCGGATAACCTTAACTTCGTCTGCTCGCTGACCGCCCAAGCCACCACGTTACATTGCCGTCCAACATGACCGTCCGCGTATGCGCGGCCGGCGCGGGGAAGGCAAAGTGAGCGGGACAATTCGAGCGATTGCGATGATGATTATCGCCGCTGCGCTGTTGGCGCATGGCGCGATCGCCGCTCATTCCGCACCGATCAAAGAGAGTCAGATCGCCGCTTGCGACAAGCACGGCGGCTCTGCGGAAACGCGCATCACGAACTGCACCGCGGTGATCGAGGGCACGCGCTCCGCCACGATCAAGAAGCGCGCCCAGGGACACAAGGCGGCGGCGCTCGAAGAACGCGGCGATGCCTTCAAGGCCAAAGGCGATCTCGATAGCGCACTGCGCGACTACAGCGATGCGCTCGCCTTCGACAAGGCCAAAGGCTCGCTGCTGCTCAAGCGCGGGATGATCTATCGCGACCGCGGCGAGCGCGACAAGGCGATCGACGATCTCGAAGGGGCGCTGAAGACCGATAAACGCAACATCGAAGTGATGAATGCGCTGAGCCATCTCTATTACGACAAGCGCGACTTCGCGCACGCGATCTCGGTGCTCGATCTCGCCATCAAGTTGAAGCCGAACGATGCGCTGGCCTTCTACAACCGGGGCATGGCTTATCGCGCCAGCGGCGCGCCGGACCGTGCCATCCCGGACTACGACCGCGCCATCAAGCTGAACCCGAACGACGCCATAGCCTGGCATAGCCGAGGCCTCGCCTATCGCGACATCCGCGACTATGAGCGCGCCATCCAGGACTTCGATCAGGCGATCAAGCTCAAGCCGGATTTCATTCTGGCGCTGAACGATCGCGGCATCGCCTTCGCATCGCGGGGCGAGATCGACCGCGCCATCGAGCAGTTTGACGCGGCCATCCTGCTCGATCCGCGCGACGCGCTCGCCTACAACAACCGAGGCAACGCCTATCGCAACCGCGGCGAAGTAGCGCGCGCCATCAAGGATTTCGATCAGGCGCTGCTGCTCAATCCGAACTACCAGCTCGCCTATTACAATCGGGGCGGCGCCTATTACGACAAGCGCGAGTACGACCGCGCAATCGAAAATTACGACCACGCGATCAAGATCGATTCCGCCTACGCGCTCGCCTACTACGATCGCGGCGTCGCCTATTACGCCAAGCACAATTACGACCAGGCGCTGAGCGACCTGTCGCAGGCGGTCAAGCTCGACCCAAAGGATGCATTGGCGCTCTACAATCGCGGCGTTACGCACATCGCGAAAGGCGAGATGGATCTCGCGATTGCCGATTTCGACAAGTCAATCAAGATCGACGCCAAGAATGCGCTGGCCTTCTTCAATCGCGGCCTGGCGTTCGTCAACAAGGGTTCGAACGACAACGCGATCGCGGATTTCAATCAGGCGATCAAGCTCGATCCGAAGAACGGGCTCGCCTATTTCCACCGCGCGCTCGCTTACCGCGCCAAGGGCGACAGCACCAACGCGATGGCCGATTTCGACGCCGCGATCCGGCTCGATCCGAAGAATTCGGTCGCCTATTACGACCGCGGGCGGAGTTATTTCGAGCGTAAGGACTACGACCGCGCCATCGGTGACTTCAACACCGCGATCAACATCCGCCCCGATTATGTCGACGCATTCAATGTCCGTGGCCTCGCCTATAGCGGGCGCGGCGACAACGACCGCGCCATTGCCGATTTCGATCAGGCGATCCGCATCGATCCCAAGGACGCCGCCGCCTATGCCAATCGCGGCGCGACCTACCAGCGCAAGGGTGAGTTCGACCGCGCGATGGCCGATTTCGACGCCGCGATCAAAGCGGACGCGAAATATCCCGGCGCCTACACCAGCCGAGGTCGGGTGTTCCAGAACAAACAGGACCACGCCCGCGCCATCACCGATTTCACGCAGGCGCTGAAGGTCGATCCCGGCAACGCCGAGGCGCTCAACTATCGCGGCCAGAGCTACGCCAAGCTCGCGGAATTCGACAAGGCGTTCGCCGACTTCGACCGCGCGATCAAGCTGATGCCCGGCTACGCCGACGCCTATCTCAATCGCGGCCTCGCGGCTGCCGAGCGGCACAATTTCGACCAGGCAGTGGCGGACCTGTCACAGGCGGTCCGGCTCGATCCTCGCGACCCGGTCGCCGCCCAGGCCCGTGGCAATGCCTATCGGGCTCGCGGCGACTACACGCGCGCGGTCGCCGACTTCGACCAGACCGTCCGCCTGAGCCCGAAGCTGATCTCGGCCTATATCGATCGCGGCAATGCGTATCAACTGTCCGGCAAGTACGCACAGGCGATCAAGGATTACGATCAGGCGATCAAGCTCGACCCGAAATATGCCGCCGCCTTCACCGAGCGCGCCAACACTTATGCGCTGAGCGGCAAGATCGACCGCGCGCTGCAGGACTACGAGCAGGCGATCAAGTTCAACCCGACTTACGCCGCCGTCTATAACAGCCGCGCGATGCTCTATCAGCGGCGCGGCGACATGAAGCGCGCGCTCGCCGATCTCGATCAGGCAATCAAGCTCGACGCCAATTTTGCGCCGGCGCTCAGGAGCCGTGGCGAACTCAATCTGGAGCGCGGCGACTATGAGCGCGCGGTATCCGATTTTTCGCTCGCCGTGAAGGCACAGCCGGCCCTCGCAACGGCCTGGAATGGCCGCGGCCTCGCCTACGCGAGCAAAGGCGAGACCGAGAAGGCGATCGCCGATTTCGATCAGGCGCTCAAGATCAATCCCGAGTTCGCCGACGCGCTCGCCAATCGCGGCGAGGCACTGGAAGCGATGGGCTATCATGACAAAGCAATCAAGGACCTCGACCAGGCGGTCAAGCTCGATGCCGATAATGCCAAGGCCTACAATGCGCGCGGCCAAGCCTTCATCGGTAAGCACGACTACGACCGCGCCATCGCCGACCTGTCGCAGGCGCTGCGGATCGATCCGAAGCGCGCCGCAGCCTTCAACAATCGTGGCCTTGCCTATCGCGCCAAAGGTGACAGCGACCGCGCCATCGCCGATTTCAGCCAGGCCGCGCGGCTCGACCCGAATTACGCGATGGCCTTCAGCAACCGCGGCAACGCATATTTCGACAAGCGCGACTATGACCGCGCCATCGCCGATCTCAACACCGCGATCAAGCTCAATCCGTCGGCGGTCGGCGCCTATTACGACCGCGGCATCGCCTACGGCCTGAAGGGCGAACTCGATCAGGCGATCGGTGACTTCAACGAAGCGATCAAGCTCGACAGCAAGAATGCCACGGCGTTCAATAATCGGGGCGTCGCTTACGCCATGAAAGGCGACGGCAATCGCGCCGCCGCCGACTTCGACATGGCGATCAAGATTAATCCGAACTACGCGGCGGCGTTCGCCAACCGTGCCAATGCCCTGATCGACAAGCGCGACGTCGATCGCGCGATTGCCGACTTCGACCAGGCGATCAAGCTCGATCCGAAAAACGCCTATGCGCTGCACGATCGCGGCGTCGCCTTCTACAAGAAACGCAACATCGATCGGGCCATCGCCGACTATGAGCAATTGACCAAGCTCGGCGTGCGGCTGACGGCCGGCACCAAGCCGCCAGGCGACGACCGGCGCGGCCAGGGCGGCTTCGACCGCGGCGCTTCGGAAGGGGTGCGGACGATCGAGGTCAGCCCGGTGTTTGCGCTCGCCTATAACGAACGTGGCGTCGCGACCGCGGCCAAGGGCGACCACGCCAAGGCACTCGCTGATTTCGACCGCGCGCTGAAACTCAATCCAGGCTTCGCGGTCGCGTTCTACAACCGCGGCAATGCGCTGTTCCAGCAGCACAACTACGCCGAGGCACTGAAGAATTACGACGAGGCAATCCGGCTCAATCCGGAAGATCCGGTTGCGATCTACGACCGCGGCGTGACGCAATATGTCCGCGAGGACTACGATCGCGCCCTCGCCGACTTCAACGGCGCCATCAAGCTCGACGGCAAGAACGCAGCCGCGTTCTACAACCGCGGTGTCGTTTATCTCGAGAAGCACGATCCCGATCTCGCGATTGCCGACTTCGACCGCGCCATCAAGATCGATGGAAAGCTCGCGGTTGCATACGGCGCTCGCGGCGCCGCGTTTTCCGCCAAGGGCGATTATGCGCGCGCTATCGCCGACCTGACGCAGTCGCTCAAGCTCGACGGCGCCAGCGTCATGGCGCTCAACGAGCGCGGCATCGCGCAGCAGCTCAAAGGTGACACCGATCAGGCCATCGCCGATTTCGGCGCGGCCCTGGCGCAGAACGCCAAATTCGCGCCCGCCCTCAACAACCGCGCCATCGCGCTTGCCGGCAAAGGCGAACTCGACCGGGCGCTGGCTGACTATGACCTGGCCGTTAAGAACGACGGCGACAACCCCCTGCCGTTCTACAACCGCGGCAATGCGCGCTACGACAAAGGCGACTACACCCGCGCGATCGCGGATTACGATCAGGCGATCAAGCTCGACCCGGCCGACAAGCGCACGCTCAACAACCGCGGCAATGCTTACGCCAACCAGAAAATGCTCGATCGCGCGATTGCCGATTTCGGGCGCGCCATTGCGCAGGACGCATCTTATGCCCGCGCCTATAACGATCGCGGCGTCGCCTATGGCGCGAAGGGCGAGATCGATCGCGCGATTGCCGATTTCGACCAGGCGATCAAGCTCGATCCGTCCGACAGCCTTACATTCTTCAACCGCGGCCTGACGTTCCGAGACAAGAACGACCTTGACCGTGCGGTGCAAAGCTTCGAGCAGGCGGTGAAACTCAAACCCGAGTTCGGCGGCGCCTATTTCAACCTCGGCATCGCCTATGCGCTGAAACAGGATTATCCGCGCGCGATTTCGAGCTTCGATCAGGCTATCAAGTTGAGGCCGGACCTTGCGCAGGCGGTCAGCGACCGCGCTTTGACTTATGCAGCGAAGGGCGACATCGACCGGGCCATTGCCGGCTTCACGGAAGCGATCCGGGCGGAGCCTGACAACGCCACGGCGCTCTACAATCGCGGCGTCGCCTATCGGACCAAGCGCGACCTCGCCCGCGCCGCGCAGGACTTCAGCGACGCCATCAAGCTCGATGGCAAGCTAGCGCAGGCCTATTTCCAGCGCGCCGCCGTGTTGCAGCAGCAAGGCGAATTCGACCGCGCGATGGCGGATTTCGAGCAAGTCATCCGCATCGGCGTGAACGGGCCCACCGCATATTACGAGCGCGGCCTCGCCTATCGCGCCAAAGGCGACCTCGATCACGCCATCGGCGAGTTCAGCCAGGCGCTCAAGCTCGACCCGAAGAATGCAAAGGCCTGGCTGAGTCGCGCGCTTGCCTATCGCGACAAGGGCGATGCCGATCACGCCATCCAGGATTTCGATCAGGCGCTGAAGCTCGACAAACTGGACGAAGCTTTCAACGGCCGCGGCGTGGCCTATGGCATGCGCGGCGACAATGACCGGGCGATCGCCGACTTCGATCAGGCCATCAAGCTCGATCCGAAGAACGCCGTGTCGCTCAACAATCGCGGGTTTGCGTTCCGCAACAAGGGCGACCTGGCCCGCGCAAATGCGGACTTCACCGCGGCGATCAAGCTCGACGGCAATTATGCGCTCGCCTACTTCAATCGCGCGAGCGTGGCTTATGCCAAAAAAGAATTCGACGCGGCGATCAAGGACCTCGATAGCGCGATCAAGCTGAAGCCGAATTTCGCCGCCGCCTACAATGCGCGCGGCCTTGCCTACGACAACAAGCCGGATCGCGACGCGGCAATCCGCGACTTCAGCACGGCGATCAAGCTCGAGCCGAAGGATGCCGTCGCCTACAACAATCGCGGCCTCTCCTACAGCGCGAAGGGCGACCGCGACCGCGCCATCGCCGACTATAATCGCGCCATTGAGCTCGACCCGGGCTACGCGATCGCGTTCTACAATCGCGGCATGGCGTATCATGCCGATCAGAAATTCGATCAGGCCATGGCCGACATGAATCAGGCTATCAAGCTCAACCCGAATTACGGCAAGGCGTTCTACGAGCGCGGCATGGCGAACTACGACAAGTACGCCTTCGACCGCACGGTGATCGTCGCGCAGGGCGCCGACAAGCCGGCGTACATCGTGAACTTCGATGACCGCGGGGTCAGCTACGGCAATCGCCGCGAGGGCGACCGCATCCTTCAGGATCCGCACCAGGTCATCAAAAACAACCAGTACAACGCGTTCGCCTATTCGCCGTCGCCGGAGGCGCCGATGACGCCGCTGGTGGTTACCAACCGTCCGCAGATCATGGTAGGGCCCGATCCGGCCGCCGCGGCGCAGCGGAAAGAGCAGGCGAAAGCGGTCATTGACGAGCGGCCCGCGGTCAGGCCGCATGTCGCCAAGACGGCGTCGGCGAATGCGGCGTCTCTCCCACGGGCCGAAGCGATGGAGGCTGTGCCGCTGCCGCAGGCGCGCCCCCGCGGAATGCCCCGGCATCCTGCTCGCCGCTGAATTAGCTGTGGACCCTCGGCGGGGCGCGCCTCGCAGAGGCACGCTGGCCGATTAAATTACGGTGCATGACCAAGGCCTACCGCCGCAAGCTCACTGCTGCGTTGACACCGCGCGAGCGGCGCCAGTTTGCACGGCTCGATACGCCGCAGAAGATTCAAAACTTTCTCGACACCCTGCCGGCCAATTTTGAGCCGGATGGCGACACGCATATGTCTCCGCGGCGCGTGCTCAGGGAACGTGTCGCGCATTGCACCGAGGGCGCCATTCTGGCGGCGGCCTGCCTCGCCTTCCACGGCCATAACGCTTATCTAATGGACCTGCGGTCGTTGCCCACGGATCAGGATCACGTCGTCACGCTGTTCAGGCAGCGTGGACTGTGGGGCGCAATCAGCAAAACCAATCATGCGGTGCTGCGCTGGCGCGATCCGATCTATCGCAACCCACGCGAGCTCGCGATGTCCTACGCGCACGAATATTATTTGAAGAGCGGCCGCAAGTCCTTGGTCGCCTATTCCAAGCCGTTTCGGCTCACGCGCTACGCGCCGGCGCGCTGGGTCACGGCGGAGGACAATCTCGACTGGCTGATCATTGCGCTCGATGACTCGCCGCATCTCACGCTGGCCCCCAAGGCTGCGCTAAAGCAGCAGCGGCGAGCGACGGCGTTCGAGCGCAAAGTCACCGATCAGCCGGAGTGGCGCGCGCCGCGTGCCAAATCGAGACGGCCGAACTAGCCGCTCTGCCGCGCGGAATTCGCTTTCAGCAAGGCTCGTAGCCGCGCCGGCGTGACCGGCAATTCCGTCACCGCACCCCGAATGCCGATCGCGTCATCGATCGCCGAGGCCAGCGCGGCGCCGACAGCGTTGACGCCGCCTTCGCCTGCACCCTTCAGGCCGAGCACATTCAGCGGGCTGGGCGCATCTTCGGTTATCAGAACATCCACGGGCGGCACTTCGCGCGCGGTGGGCATCAGGTAATCGGCGAATGTCACGGAGAGCGGCTCGCCGGCTTCGCTGTAACGGAATTCCTCCATCAGCGCGCCACCGATGCCCTGCGCCAGGCCGCCGACAATCTGGCCTTCGACCAGCATCGGATTGACGGCGCGGCCGATGTCATAGCCGACCAGATAGCGTTCCACCGCGACGCCGCCGGTGTCCCGATCGATGCGGACGACCGGAATGTGCACGCCGTAGGGGTAGACCATATGCTTGGACTCGAAGGTATCCTCCGCACTCAGCCCTTCCGGAAGAGCGGCGGCGAGATCGCCCAGGGTCATCGATGGGCCACTCGTGCCACCTGTGCGCACGATAACGCCATCGACAATGTCGAGGCTGGATGCGTTTGTTTGCATCAAAGCCGCCGCATTTTTCAGCGCCTTGTCGCGGAGCTTGGCGGCCGCCATGCGGGTCGCCTCGCCGCACATCACGGTGACTCGCGAGGCAAACGCGCCCATGCCGCGCGCGATACGGTCGGTCTGCCCGTGAATGACGCGAACGCGGACATAATCGACGCCAAGTATCTCGGCGCAGACCTGCGCCATCACAGTTTCGACGCCCTGCCCCACAGACGCGACGCCTGTGATCAGGTCGATGTCACCCGAGGATGAGACTTCGACTCGAACCTGATCGAACGGGCCGAGGCCACTTTTCTCGACGAATAGTGCAAGGCCCGCACCGACCGTCTCGCCGCGGGAGCGGCGCGCGCGAAGCTCGTCCTGCAACTGTGGCCACTTGGCCGCAGTGAGCGCCTTGTCGAGCAAACCGGCGTAGTCGCCGGAATCATAGACGACATGGGTACCGAGCGTGTCGAGATCGAGCGCGTAGGGCATTGCACTTCTGGCGATCAGGTTGCGCCGACGTATTTCGACGCGATCGACGCCAACCCTTGCAGCAACGGCGTCAAGCAACCGCTCGCGCACGAAGGTGCTCTCGTAGCGCCCGGGGGCGCGGTAGGTGCCGCACGGCGTCTTGTTGGTAAGGCGGATGTGTCCTCGCGCGCGATAGGCGGGCACGCGATACGGGCCGGGAAGCATGGCCGCTGCGAGGTCAGGAACCGTCGCAGCGTGGGTGCGCATGTAGGCGCCGTTGTCGTGGAAGAATTCGTTGTCGATGGCCCCGATCCGACCGTTGTCGTCGACTGCCGCGCGTATTCTATGGACCTGCTGCCGGGAATGGTTGGTGGCGATCAGATGTTCGCGGCGGTCCTCGATCCATTTGACCGGGCGGCAAAACTTCAACGCTGCCGCACAGACGAGGACATCCTCCGGATAAAGCTCGCCGCGAACGCCGAAACCGCCGCCAACATGCCCCTCGAACAATTGCACTGTGTCCGGCTTGCGCCCGAGCATCGCGGCAATGCGGTCGCGGTTCCAGTGCGGCACCTTCGCGGCACCGTACATTTCCAGAATGTCGAGCTCTCTGTCATAGCGGGCGATCGCGCCGCGCGTCTCGATCGGCACGCCGGTGTGCCGGCCGATCGCAAGCTCAAGCTCGACGACGTGCCTGGCCTTCGCGAACGCCGCGTCGACATCCCCATACCCTTTGGCAAGAATCGTCGTCTCGGTCGAATGCCCAGTGTCGAAAGCCGACGGCGCCTGCGTCACATCGGTCAGCGCGGGCTCGTCCTCTGTCACAACCTCGACGAGGTCGGCGGCGTCTTCGGCGATGTAGGGATCGGACGCGAACACAACGGCGACCGGATCGCCGACATAGCGGACCCGATCGCGCGCCAAGACGTATTGCTGGTAGGGTTCGAGCGCGGTGAGGCCAGTGAGGCGGAAACCGATCGGCGGAATGTGCGCCACGTTCGCCGCAGTCCATACTGCGTGAACGCCGGGCGATTTGAACGCTGCGTCACAATCGACCCGCACCAGCCGGCCATTTGCCACCGGCGACCGGACGACCCGCATATGTAGCTGATTTTCAAAGGAAATATCAGCCGCAAAGCGGCCTTGGCCGGTGAGAAGCGGGCGGTCCTCAAGCCGGCGAACCGAGCGGCCGATGAACTTGCCGCGCGCCGTCACGGCTTGCGCATCTCCTGCGCCGCAGCGCGAACCGCCTTGATGATGTTCTGGTAGCCGGTGCAGCGGCACAGATTTGAGGCCAGCACATCGAGCAGATCGTCGTCGCTGATGTCCGGCTCGCGTTCGAGCACGCCGACCGCCAGCATCAGGAATCCGGGCGTGCAGAAGCCGCATTGCAGGGCGTGGTGCTCCATGAAGGCGCGCTGCATCGGGTGCAGTTCGTCGCCTTTCGCCAGCCCCTCGACCGTGCGGATCGGCTTGCCGGCCGCTTGTACGGCGAACATCAGGCATGATCGGACCGGTTCACCAGCTACGATCACCGTACAAGCCCCGCAAATACCGTGCTCGCAGCCGATGTGTGTGCCGGTTTGCCCGCAATCCTCGCGAATTGCGTCGACCAGCGTTTTGCGCGGCTCGACGCTGATCGCATGTTCGCGACCGTTGACGTTGAGGACGATGTCGGTCTTCTCGCTCATTTTGCCTGCTCCGCCTGCCTCAACGCCGCGCGAACGCGTTGCGGCGTGGCCGGCATTTCGTCGATCTGCACGCCGAACGGCGATAGCGCATCGTTGATGGCATTGATCACCGCCGCGGGTGCTCCGATGCCGCCGCCTTCGCCTAATCCCTTGGCCCTGGTGATCGAGTTAGCCGACGGCGTCTCGACATGATGCAATTCGATAGTCGGGATTTCATGTGCGGTCGGTGGCATATAGTCAGCGAATGTCGTCGACAGCGGGTTACCCGTCTCATCGTAGACGATCTCTTCCAGCAGCGCGTTGCCGATGCCTTGCGCAACGCCGCCATGCACCTGGCCGTCGGCAATCATCGGATTGATCAGCACGCCGGCATCTTCCGCGACGAGATACCGCTCGATCTTCGTTTTGCCGGTCTCGATGTCGACCTCAACGATCGCCGCATGGCAGGCGTTAGAGAAGGTGCCAGGTGGATCGTAATTGCCGGTTTCGGTGATGCCCGGTTCGATGCCCTTGAAACGGTGCGTCTGGGTATAGGCCTCGCGCGCGAGCTGCGCGATGCTGACGGCCCGATCCGTTCCAGCAACGCGGGCGGTATCGTTCTCCAGTACAATATCGTCCGGTGACGCTTCCAGCAAATCGCCGGCGATTTTGGTCAGCTTGGTACGGATTTTCTGCGCCGCGATCAGGCTGGCGCCGCCACAGATCACCAGCGAACGGCTGGCGAACGTGCCCCAGCCGTAAGGCGAACGGTCGGTATCGCCGTGGACAATTTTGATCCGCTCCGGCGCGACGCCGATCTCATCCGAAATAATCTGCGCGAGCGTAGTCCGCAGCCCCTGCCCGTGCGGCGATGAGCCGATTCGCGCCTCGACAAAACCGGATGGATCGACCGTCATCACGACGGTCTCCCAGCCCGGCGTGATCGCCATGCCGCGCGCCGCGAATGCCGGACTGCCGTAACCGGTGCGCTCCGAGAATGTGCCGAAGCCGATGCCGAGATAGCGGCCGCGTTTTCGTGCCCCGTCCTGGCGGGCGCGAAAGGCCGGTACGTCCAGCTTCTCGGCGGCAATCTCGAGCGTCTTGCGATAGCTGCCCTCGTCGAACACCAGACCAGCGGCAGACGTGTAGGGAAATTTCGCGATCAGATTGCGCCGCCGGATTTCGACCGGATCAAGGCCACACGCCGCCGCGCCTTTGTCGATCAGCCGTTCCAGAGCAAAAGTGATGACAGGACGCGACACTCCGCGGTAAGGCGCCATTGGACAAGTATTGGTGACGACGCCGCGCGCGCGGCAGCTATAGGCGCGGAAATCGTACGGCCCCGGCAATTCCGCCAGCGCCATCAGCGGCTCGACGCCGCAAGTGGTCGGAAAACACGAATAAGCGCCGATATTGGAAAGCACATCGGCATCGAGCGCGAGCAGCCTGCCGTCGGCCGAAAACGCACCTTTCAGCGTCAGATATTGATCGCGGCTGTGGAACGCCGCGACCAGATTTTCCCGCCGATCCTCGACCCACGCCACGGAATCTTTCAGCTTCCGCGCCAGCCAGACGAGGAAGACGTATTCCGGTGCCAGCGACATTTTCTGCCCGAAGCCGCCGCCGACATCCGGCGCCACCACGCGCAAGTCGCTCTCCGGCATCTCAAGCAAGTCGGCAATCGCCGTGCGGGTGAGGTGCGGCATCTGTGTGGTACAGGTGAGCGTGATGCGACCGGTGGCGCGGTCGCAGGCCGCATGAGCGGCGCGCGCCTCCATGGGCGAGGCATTCTGGCGGCGCGATCGGATATCGATCTCGACGATTTTCGCGGCAGCCGACCACGCGGCATCGAAGCCGTCCGATTTGGTCCGCGCGTCGACAATGACATTGCCTGGAACGACGGCATGGATGGCATCGCCTTCAAGCGCATGACGTGCATCGACAAGCGGGGCCTTTTCGTCGAACACGACCTCGATCCGTTCGGCGATATCTTCGGCCTCGGCGGCCGTGGGCGCGACTGCCGCGGCAATAAGCTCGCCGACGAAATGCACCGCGCAGCGCGCCAAAACAGGCTGGCCGAGCGGCTTGTAGTTGAACTTGTGCAGCATCGGCAGGATCGGTTTGATCGCGGCGATCTCCGCGGCGGTAAACACCATCGCGCCCTTAGGCGCCGTAACGGTCTTGATGGAACCTGCGGCAATCGGGCTGCGATGAAAGCGAACGTGATGATTTGCGGGAAAATCCGCGGTGAACCGGCCGGCCCCGGTCACCAGCGCCGGGTCTTCGACCCGCCGGATCGAGCGGCCGACCCATTTGGTGCCGGAGCCTTTGGTCTCGGCAACGCTCGTCGTCATCTTGCGCTCGCCTCAAGCGCGCGGCGCACCACCGCACGGACCAGATCGCGGCGATAATCGGCGCTGGTTTGCGGGTCTTCCAATGGATCGATCGCAGCCGCGGCCGCTTCCGCCGCGGCGCGGAAAATGCCGTCGCCGGGCGCCTGCCCTGCCAGAGCCTGTTCTGCTTCGGCGATACGCCGCGGATGCGGCTCAGCGCCGCCGACACCGACGCGCGGGTTCGCGATCTCCCCATCTTTGAGTTCGTAAACAACCAGCGATGCGCTCATCGCAAAGTCGCCGGCGCGCCGGCTGAATTCGTTGAAACCGAAACGCGCGCCATCCGGCAGCAGCGGCAAGCGAACCTCCGCGAGCAATTCGTTCTCAGCAAGTGCGGTCGACATGATGCCTTCAAAGAAGGCGCGCGCGGGGATCACGCGCTCGCCGCCGACATTCTTTGCGACCATCTCGGCATCGAGCGTCGCAGCGGTCAGGCACCATTCCGAAGCCGGATCGGCATTGGCAAGGCTGCCGCACATCGTGCCGCGCATGCGGATCGGATAATGCGCAATGTTGCGGGCCACCGTGGTGAGCAATTCGCCGAGCGGCCCCGGCGCCGCCGCCTTGTGAAACACCGCGTGGCGCACCCGTGCTCCGACGACCAGCTTTCCGGATTCGACTGCAAGCTTGTCGAGTCCGGCAACCTCGTTGATGTCGACCAGGTGAGCCGGGCGCGCCATCCGGAACGCCATGATCGGCACCAGACTCTGGCCGCCGGCGAGAATGCGGCCATCATCCGGCGCCACCTCATTGAGAATTTTTAGCGCCTCATCGAGCGTCTTCGGTGCGTGACGGATAAAGGGCGCGGGCTTCATGCGGTCTCACGTTGACGTGGCACACCCTTTGCCGGTGGCCTATCCGAAAGCTGGATTAAGTGTAATCCTAAAGGCGATGCGTGCTGCTCGCTATTGGAATTACCATGGTGTCAAAGCTGAATTGCCCGATTGTCGCAGTCGAAGAGCATTATTGGGACCCCGAGCTGACCAAGTATTTCACCGGGCCGGACGCGCCTCGCGGCGGCCAGATCGACAAGTGGCTCTTTGATTTCAGCGATATCCGGCTGAAGCAAATGGACGAGGCCGGCGTCGACGTGCAGGTGCTGTCGCACGGCGCGCCGTCGGCGCAGCGGCTTCCCGCCGATATCGCCGTTTCAGCGACACAGCTTGTGAACGATAGACTGGCCAAGCTGATCGCGACAAATTCCAAACGATTTGCCGGCTTTGCCGCTCTGCCGACCACCGCCTCGGCGAAGGAGGCCGCCGACGAGCTCGAGCGCGCTGTCACCAAGCTAGACCTGAAAGGGGCAATGCTTCATGGCCAGTCGAACGGCGAGTTTCTCGACCTGCAGAAATTCTGGCCGATTTACGAGCGCGCCGAGGCACTCGACGTGCCGATCTATTTCCACCCGGCGACGCCCGATCCGCGCGTGACGGAGGCCTACTATGAGGACTACGCCAAAGATTTTCCGCTCGTTGTGAAACCGGCCTGGGGCTACACGGTGGAAACCGCTACCCAGGCGATCCGGCTCGTGCTGTCGGGAATTTTCGAGAAACACGCAAAGCTGAAGATCATTCTCGGCCATCTTGGCGAAACTCTTCCGTTTCTGAGCTGGCGCATCGATTCCTCTCTGCGTCGGCCCGGCGGCAGGCAGATCGATTTCCGCGGAATTTTCCGCCGCAATTTCTGGGTGACGACCAGCGGCTTTTTTTCGGACCCGGCTTTGCTCTGCTGCACAACGGAGATGGGCGCGGATCGAGTTCTATTCGCCATCGACTGGCCGTTCGTCGCCGACAACAAACCGGGGGTCGAGTGGCTGCTCCGCACGCCTCTCACGGACGACGACAAGCGCAAGATTGCCAGCGGCAATGCGAAGCAACTGTTGAAATTGTGATCTGCTGATGAAAAGCGAGCGGCCCGCTTACTGCGCTTCCAGCAGCACGCAGTGCCCCGGATCGACCGAGAGATAAGCGGACTGACCCTCGGTCCAGAGCTTCATTCCCGACTGCCGCACGATCAGCTCGCGGTCGCCCCACGTCGCATGTATCTGGGTGAGATCGCCCAGAAACACCGCACGTCGCACCGTGACCGGCCAGATATTGCGATCTCCGGCCGGGCGCTCCCTGGTCAATGAGAAGTGCACGGCGCGCACCGCGAGGCATGCTTCGTCGGAGCACGCACGGCCATGTGTCGTGCCGTGGATGGTTTGCCCGCCAGCAGTCTCCACCGAAATCGCGTCGCCGGACGCCCGCGCGCGCCCGCGAATGAGATTTGCAGAGCCGACAAAATCGGCAACGAACTCGGTGCGCGGGAAGTCATAGATTTCCCCAGGCGGCCCAACCTGTTCGATTTTACCAGAACGCATCACCAGAATCGTGTCCGACATCGCCAGCGCCTCTTCCAGATCGTGGGTGACGTAGAGCGACGTGACACCGAGACGATGCTGGAGCTCGCGCAACTCGATGCGCATGTCGCCGCGCAATTTCGCATCGAGATTCGATAACGGCTCGTCGAACAAAAGCACCGAAGGCGAGAAAGCGCAGGCGCGCGCCAGAGCCACGCGCTGCTGCTGGCCGCCGGATAACTGCGAAGCGCCTCGCTGGCTGAACGCAGACATCTGGACAAGATCGAGCGCGTGACCGACACGCTCTTTAACTTCGGCCGCACCCTTGTTCCGGACGCGAAGCCCATAAGCCACGTTGTCGAACACCGTCATATGGGGCCAGATCGCGTAGGACTGGAACACCATCGACAGGCCACGCTGTTCGGTCGGAACGTTAATGCCGGCGGCACCGTCAAATACGATCTTGTCGCCGATGCGGATTCGACCGGCCGTCGGCTGTTCCAGGCCGGCAATCGCGCGCAACATCGTCGTCTTGCCGCAGCCGGAAGGCCCAAGCAGTGTGAGCTGCTTGCCCGCCGGAGCCGTAAAGCTGATGGGGCCGACGGCGGCGAGCGAGCCGTAGCGGATCTCAACGTCCGTCACTTCGATGTGCTGCGCTTCAGACATGGCTCATGCTCCCAGACGCGCAGCCCGGCGCGAGATCGTCAGAAAAAGAAGCATGACCAGGCCCACCACAACGGTTTGAATCAGGGCCATCGCCGCAGTCAGTTCGCTCGACGAGGAGAAGAACGCTTCGACGATGGCGGGCGTCAGCACCTTGCTGTTCGGCCCCATCAGGAGAATTGAAGCGCCAAGCTCGCGCACGCTGGCGACAAAAATCAGCAGCCAGGCGGCAATCAGCCCCGGCCGCAGCAGCGGCATCGTGATAGTTCGCAGCCGATATCCCCAACTCGCGCCGCAGACTTCACCGCATTCTTCCAGGCTCTTGTCGAGTTGGACGAGCACGCCGGAGATCGTTCGAACGCCGAGCGGAAGAAAGACCGTGAGATACGCAATCAGCAGGAGCCAAAGCGTCCCGTAGATCGGGATCGGGAAAACCAGCCACGCCCACATCATGCCGAACGCAAAGACGAGCCGGGGCACCGCTTGCGGAAACATGACGATGTATTCCAGCACAGCGCGTCCCGGCAGTCGGGAGCGCTGGATGATCCACGCCACGAGCCCCGTGAGCACGATGCCGATTGTCGCGGTCATGAAGCCGAGCAGCAGGCTGTTGCCCATGGCCGAGCGGACGGCATTGAGAGAAAATGCAGTCCGATAGTGTTCGAGAGTGAAATCAGAAGGATGAGGAAAGGCGGTCGCCAGCCGCTGGATGGACGCCAGAGCAAGCGTCGCCATCGGCAAGAATACCGACATGATGAGGTAGAGGGCGCACACGGCAAACAGCACCCAGCGGAATCTTCCGACATCCATGACGCGCGGCCGGAACGCCTTGCCACTCACCGTCACGAAGCTTCGGCCGCGGGTGAGACGCCGATAGAGAAAAATCATCGCAAACATCACGACAAAAAGAGACACGCCCATTGCAGCCGCCAGCGGCAGCCGTGGCGGATATTGCGACACCAGCTGGTAGATCGCTGTGGTGATGACGTAGAAGCGGTTCGGCGAGCCGAGCACCAACGCCGCCGAAAAAGAGCCGAGCATCTCGGCAAAAACGTAGATTGCCGCGCCGAGCACGCCGGGCGCGACGAGCGGCAGCGTGACCCTCACCATCGTGCGGAAACGGCCGGCGCCGATGACCTGACTGGCCTCTTCAAGCGACGGGTCCATCGACTTCATGACGGCGCTGATCATCACGAACGCGACCGAGCCCTCGAACAGCGCCATCACCCAGGCAATGCCGATCGGACCGGTGACATCAAACAGCGCCTCCTTTGCACCCAAGGCGCGCCAAACCTGATTGATAAACCCGCTCTCCGGAGAGCCGAGCAAACTCCACGCGAGCGCCCCAAGCAGCGGCGTCACGTAGTACGGCACCGCCATCAACTGCTCCAGCGCGCCGCGCATCGGTACATTGGTGCGGGTCAATATCCACGCGATCACGAAGCCGAAAACAAGCGCCATCAGTGCGGCGGCCGCCGACACGGCGAGCGTGTTCAGCATGATTTCGGAGTAGTTCGGAAGCAGCGCGAAGTTGTCGAGGCCGTAGGATTGCGGCGGTCGCACGTTCGGATCGCCGGTCGCGAAGGCGGCCTGGAACAGGTAGACGACGGGATAAAGGACGAGGACTCCGACGATAACCGTGACGACCGCGCCGACGACCTTTTGGGCCGGCGCGGCCGCTGGTTTTCCGAATAATGCGACAGCCGGCATTAAAGGCCGATCATCGCATTCCATTCTTTAACGTAGGTCGGGTGAGCCTTTTCGTATTCCGCCATGCTCTGCGGGAACAGCAGCTTGTAGTCGGCAAGCTTCATCCCGCCCGGCATCGGCGGCGCGTCCTTTCGCAGGGACGGGTAATAGAGGAACTTGTTGGTCTGGTAGAGCGTCTGTCCCTTCGGCGACATCAGCCAATCGAGGAACAGCCGCGCCGCTTCGGGGTGCGCCGCCTTGCTGACGATGCCCGTCGCGAGCGGCGTTGCCGGAAGCCCCTCCTCCGGAGCGACGAACGTGACCGGCGCGCCACGATCTTTCACAAGCTGATAGCCGGCCCATTCACCGAGGATGGTCGCCTGCTCTTCGCCTTTGGCGAGGCGTTCGAACAATTGCGCGCGCGAGTCGAAAGCGTGTGGGCGCAGCTTGCCGAATTCCTTCCAGTAATCATCGCCGTAAATCTTTTTGAGCTCAAACCACTGAACGAACTGCATGCCGCTGGTCGACTGCTTGCAGCTGATGACATTGCGCCAGCGCGGCTTGAGGAGGTCCTTCCACGTCTTCGGCGCTTCCGCCGCCGGAACCTTTTCGGAATTGTAGACGATGCCGACAAAGTCGATGCCGGAGAAAAAGAAATAACCCGCCGGTGTGCCCAGCGCGTCGGCCGGATACGCGGCCGCCTGCGGAGACTCGTAGTGCTCGTAGCCGCCTTTCTTCTGGAAATCGATCGCGGTGCTCACCTCGGAGAACTGCACAGCATCGACCGTAAAGCGGCCCGCGCTGCGCTCGGCGAGCAGCTTTGCGTAGAGCGCGCCGTTTTGCGCGCGCAGGTAGGAGGCCTTGATTTTCGGGAAATCTTTGCTGAATGCTTCGACGATCGCGGCACCGGCGGGATCGCTGTCGTGCGTGTAGAACAGCATCTCGCCTTCAGCCTCGGCCTTCGCAACGTCAGCCGCGGTCTGAATGCCTTGCACGGTGGTGACTTTGCGCGCCTGGGCGGAGGCGATGCGCGCTGTCGCGGGAATGGTGGCCGCTGCAAGCGCGCCCTTCAAAAGCAAACGACGTGAAAAGCCGTGGTCGCCACGTTTGGACATCTTTTCCTCCTTGTTGTGCGCGTTGTCTTGATCGATCTCCCGGCGCTTTTTGGAAATTCAGGATAAGGCGCGGCCTCTCGGCGGTCCAGCGCAGTAGCCCACGTTGGACACGTTCAAGCGTTGTCCTCACCCACCCTCGAATACGCGTTTTCTTGCGTTCTCGATGTGGTCCCGCATCTTTTGCCGGGCGCGTTTCTCGTTACCGGCCGCGATAGCTTCAAACACATCGCGATGTTCCTGCTGGCCGGCAACGATGCGGTTCCGCGGCTGAATCAAAGACAAATTCCGGTTGAGCTTGACGCCAATCGCAATCTGGTTCTGAAGGCCGACGAGGGTCTCCGCGAAAAACCGATTGCCGGTCGCCTCCGCGATCGCCCGATGGAACGCCATGTCTTCCTCGACCCCGAGTCTGCCCTGCGGCCCCTTGGCAACGATTTCATCCAACTGGATCAGGATTTGTTCGATGCGTGACAATGTTTCGGCATCGTGGTTACGCGCGGCAAGCCCCGCCGCCTCGCCTTCCAGAGAGATCCGGAAGATAAAACAGCGCTGCACATCGGCGATACTGCTGACCGGTGCGAAATCGAACACGTTGGCGACGGGACGGCGAACGACGAACGAGCCGGCGCCTTGCCGCGATTCAATCAGGCCGTCTTCGCGCAGCCGCTGGAGCGCTTCGCGCACGACTGGCCTCGACACCTCGAATTGATCGGCGAGTTTCGTTTCGGGCGGCAGCCGGCACTCGATCGGAAAGACCCCGATGACAATCTGGCCGACGACATGATCGTAGACGCGGTCGCTCAGGCGCCCCGTCGCCGCCGACAACACCGGCTCTTTTCGTCTCGACGCGGTTTTCACGCCTGCTCTCTCCAGGTCCGTATCTTTGACAACTATACAAATTTTTGACAAGTGTCGCGAGTATTCCAGCACGTGAGGTCGAAATGGAGTTCCGCCAGATTGCCCACAGCGATGTGAAACTGTCGCGGGTCGCACTCGGCGGCCATGAATATCTGGCGAACGGCAATTCGCGCGGTTTCAACGAAGACTTCGTGAAGGCCACGACACCCGGCTACATCTTTCCTGGTTTCGGCGGTGAGAAGCGCAAAACGTTGGTGAAGGCTGCCTACGACGCCGGCGTTAATTTCTTCGACGTCACCCACGATTCCGAAAAAGAAGCGCTCGGACGCAATCTCCGCGAAATGCCACCGCCCTATCCAGTTTATGTGCAGACCCGGCCGGAGGTGATGAACTACAGCTACGATCCCGGCAATCGCCGGATGACGAAGCTCGATCTGCTGCGCACCGAGGTGCAACGCATTCTCAAATTGATGAACCGCGAGCGGCTCGAACTGCTGAATCTCGGCCCGCTCAAGGCCGCATTCGACGGCGATCCGGATTTCGTCGCCAAAGTCGCAGCGAACGTCGCCGCGCTCAAAAAAGAAGGCCTTATCCTGTTCGCGGCCGCCGACACGTTCTCCGGCGAGGAAACTTATAAGGCGCTAATGCAAAGCGGAGCATTCTCGACGCTCAACATCAATTTCAACATCGCCGATGAGATGCCGGAGCGCGAGGTGTTTCCGCTCGCGCGCAAGCTGAACATGCGCGTAACGGTGCGCGAGGCCTACATCAAAGGCGTGCTGTTCCGGCTCGGCCACGAAGCCGGTATCACCGACGATGCGTTGCTCGCGCGGGCAGCGATGAAGTGGATCGGCTCGCGGCCCGGTGTCGATCACGTGCTGGTCGGCGCGGACACCGCCGAACATTTTCGCGGTAGCATGCACGCATTCCAAAATCCGGCGCTCGACGACACCGAACGCGCGGCGCTCGACAAGCTGCGCGCCTATCCGCCGTTCGCTGCGCTCAAGCAGCAGAAGGATGCCGAGTTCACAACCGGCTCCGCGATCGGTCAGCGCGCTGCGCTGTAATGCCACTCCCCGCCGCAATTCGTCCCGTTGTCGCTTGACAGCAGCCGGCGTTTGCGCCGATGCTTCAGCTTACAAATAATTGACAACCTGCACTGTGCAGGGAAAGCGCAAGGGAGGGATAAATGGGTATCTTTGCGAAGCCGGCACGGCTTCTCGCGGCAGCCGCTTTGGTTGCCGGCGCAGCGGCGGCGTTTCCGGCGGCGACCTTCGCAGAGCCGATCACGCTGTCGATCATCGACACCGGCGGCGACCTCGCGTCGACCGAAGTCATCATCCGCAATTACGCCAAGGCGCATCCTGACAAGGTCAAGGACATCAAGATTCAGCGCGCGCCGGCACCTGAGCTGCCCGCCAAGATCAAGGCGCAGCAGGACGCCGGACGTCTCGACATCAATCTCGTGCTTACCGGCCAGGACGGCGGCTCGCTGCTCGCGCAGAACAAGCAGATCATCGAAATCCCGGATTACAAGACGGCGTTTCCGCGCGAACTCCTCACCGACGCCGGCAAGGCGCTCTACGACGAAGGCCACGGCTTCCTCATTCCGTCGGTCGGCAACGCCGGCGGCCCGGTACTAATCTACAATCCGGCGAAGGTGCCGAACCCGCCGAAGACCGCGGCCGATCTGCAAGCGTGGGTGAAGGCCAACCCCGGCAAGTTCATGTATGCCCGCCCGGCCAACAGCGGCCCGGGCCGCGCGATGCTGCAAGGCTTCGCATTCATCCTGAACGACTCCAAGCCGCTCGACCCTGAAAAGGGCTGGGACAAGAGCTGGGATTATCTGAAGGAGCTCGGCAAATCGGTCGAGTATTATCCGACCGGCACTGCGATCACCCTGAAGGAATTTGCGCAGGGCCAGCGCTGGATGATCGCCGGCATCATGGAATGGGACATGAAGCCGCGTGCGCAGAGCGTGATCCCGCCGGACTCCAAAATCACGATCCTCGACAACACCACGTTCGTGGTCGACGGCCACTACTGGTGCATCCCCAAGGGCGTTCCGAAGGAGCAGCAGGACATCATCCTCGACCTGATGAAGTTCATGTGGAAGCCGGAGCAACAGGTTCTCACCTGGAGCGCCTTCATCGGCCCGGTTGTGAAATCGGCGACCATCGCATCGGCGCCGAAGAACATTCAGGACGAGGTGAAGGAATTCTGGCGTCCGGAATACGACCAGATTGGCACCAAGTGGAAAGTCTCGCCGCCACTCGGCGTCTCGCAGCTCAGCTTCGCGATGGACAAGTGGGATCGCGAAGTCGGCGCCGCTCAGGTCAAGAAGTAACCAGACCTATCTTCAATCGCGCGAGGACCCCGTCGGGCCCTCGCGCCCATTTTCCGACGCACGTTTCCAGTCGTTCCATGGCCGATTCCATCAACAAACTCCGCGTCTCGATCACCAAGCGCTACGGCGGAAAGACGGTACTCGACCGTTTCCCGCTGGAAATTCGAGGCGGTGAATTCGTCACCTTCCTCGGCCCGTCAGGCTGCGGCAAATCCACCGCGCTCGGCATCATTGCCGGCCTGGTGCCGCCGACCGAAGGCGAGATCTGGCTCGACGACCAGCGCATCGATGACCTGCCGCCCGAGAAGCGTGGCTTCGGCATGGTGTTCCAAAATTACGCACTGTTCCCGCACCTCACGGTGTTCGACAACGTCGCGTTCGGCCTGTCGCTCCAGCACCGCCCAGCCGAGGAAATCAAAGAACGCGTGACGACAATGCTCGGCCTGGTGCGGCTCGCCGGGTACGAGGACCGCTTTCCCGGCCAGCTTTCCGGTGGCCAGCAGCAGCGCGTCGCCATCGCCCGCGCGCTCGTGCTGCATCCGCGCCTGATGCTGTTCGACGAGCCGCTGTCCAATCTCGACGCCAAGCTGCGAGTCGAGATGCGCGCCGAGATCAAGCAACTGCACAGCCGGCTGAAGCTCACGTCGATTTATGTGACGCACGACCAGGCCGAAGCGCTGTCGTTGTCCGACCGCATCGTGGTGTTGCGCGAAGGTGTGCTGATGCAGGTCGGCACCCCGCAGGAAATCCACGACCGGCCGGCCAATGTATTCGTCGCCGACTTCATGGGCTTCCGGAATTTCTTTGACGTGAAGCTGGGTCAGGCCAATGGCGGCCAGATTGACGTCAGCGCCAAGAGCGGCACTTATCGTACGCGGGCTGCCGAGGGACTGACAATCGGTCAAGATGCAGTCCTCGCCATCCGCCCGGACGATGTGAAAATCGGCGGCGGCGACGGCAGTAACAAGCTGCGTGGCAAGGTCGAACTGGTCGAATATCTCGGCCGCGAGATCGAAGCGGCGGTGATGACCGAGGGTCAGGGCCGGGTCTGGCTGAGAACGCCGGAAAAAATCGCGCTCGGTGACGCCATCGACCTCACCTTGCCCGCCGACAAGCTTGTGCTGCTGCGAAAAGAGTAAACTGATGGCCCGCGCCCGCACCGACGAACGCAGCGAACTCGATCTGGTTGCGATCCTCTGCCTCGCGCCATCGCTCCTCTACGTGATCTGCATGTTCGTCTATCCGTTCCTGTACGGCGTCTATGCGAGCTTGCAGCCGGTGAAGGGGCCCGCGTGGAGCCTGAAGAACTACATCTCGTTCTTCACCGACGCCTATCAGTACAAGACGATCGTTACGACGTTCGAACTTGCACTGCCCAACAGCATCGCAGTCGTGCTGCTCGGCCTGTTCTTCGCCTACAACATGCGGCGCGGGATCTGGGCGGAGCGCACCATCACCACCATCCTCGTGCTGCCGATTTCGCTGGGCGTGGTGTTCCTGTCGGAGGGCATCCTCGGCTTCTACGGCACCAATGGCTGGCTCAACCAGATGCTGCTCGGCGCCGGCCTCATCCATGAGCCGCTCGAGCTGACTCACAACTTCATCGGCGTGATCCTGTCGCTGTTCATGCAGAACTTCCCGTTCTGCTTCCTGATGCTGCTCGGCTACATCTCCGGCATCGACCCGAGCCTCGAAAGCTCGGCGCGTATGCTCGGCGCGGGACCGTGGACGATTTTCCGCCGCGTCATGCTCCCACTGATCGCGCCAGGCCTGGTTATCGCCTTCGCACTGGTCTTCGTAATGAGCTTCGCAGTGTTTCCGTCTGCGGTGATGGTTGGCCAGCCGGCCGGCTCGACCCGCAGCATCTCCATCGCCGCCTATCAGCAGGCGTTCGAGCAATACGACATGTCCTACGCGTCGGCGATCGCCGTCATCATGGGCCTGTGCCAGCTCCTCGCGCTGATCGTGATCGTGCTGGTGCGCAAGCGCATGACGATCGCCACCACGATGGGCGTCGGGAAACGGTGACGTCATGACACGCGGCCGCACCTGGCAACTCGTGATTTATGTTTTCCTGCTCGGGTTCATCGTGAATCTCGCAGGCATTGTCAGCCATGTGGTCGTCAGCTCATTTGCCAAGCGCTGGTTCGGCAAGCCGCTGCCGCCGGCCTTCACCACCGACTGGTTCACATATGCCTGGACGAATTTCGAGCTCGGCCAGGTATTGCTGATTACCCTGTTCATCGCACTGGCCGTCGTCTTCATCGCCCTCGTCATCGGGTTCCCCGCCGCTTACATCCTGGCGCGGCGGAATTTCCGCGTGAAGCCGATCCTGATGTTGCTGTACTTCCTGCCCCTGCTGATCCCGCAAATGACCTACGGCATCCCGCTAGCCACCACCCTCTACAAGTTCGGTGTCGGCGGCACCGTGCCCGGCGTCATCCTGGCCGTGCTGGTGCCCATGGTACCGCTCGCGGTGTTCATCCTGCTGCCGTTCTTCGAGCAGATCAGCCTCAATCTCGAATGGAGCGCACAGATGCTCGGCGCGACGCGGATGCAGATTTTCCGCCGTGTGCTGCTGCCGCTGATGGTGCCCGGAATCCTCACCGCCGGCCTGCTGGTGCTGGTCAACACCATCTCGAACTTCGAGCTGGCGTTCCTGATGGCTGGCGGCGGCTCGCAGACGCTGGTTGTCGCGCTCTATTACAACGTGTTCGCCGGCGGCGTGCGCCCGGTCTATTCAATCGACGCGATGGCCGTGATCTACATGGTGATGGTGATGTCGGTGCTGCTGGTCGCGCTTCGCTTCGTGCGGCCGACCCAGATGGTCTTCCGGCTCGACCAGCCCCGCCGCTAGTGCAGTCTTCACGAGGCGCGACGACCGCGAGCTTCAAGACGATCAACCTAAACGAAAAACTACTCGGCTGCCGGCTTATCGACGTCGGCCGATGCATTCAGCGGACCGCTCTCTCCGGCAATCTTCACCTTGTCGCCGGTGGCGACGCCATCCGGCGGCGTGGTGATGATACGGTCCTGTACGGAAAGCCCTGAGCCGATCTCAACCTCGCGGCCGAAGTCACGCGACACTGTCACATCCTTGAGCAGAACGCGGCCGTCCGGGCCGATGGTCGCGACGCGCAGGCCAGCCTGATCGAAGATCAGCGCGCTGGCGGGAATGTTGATCGCTTTGTCCCGCCCCGGCAGTTCGAGCCGTACATTGGCGAATCCGCCGGTCATCAGGCCGCCGTCCGCATTGTCGACGATCAGCAGAATCCGCGTCGTGCCGGAGGCGGCATCGACCGCTTGCGACGACGCTTCGACCGTCGCCGTGAAATTGCGCTGCGGATATTCCGGCACAACGAGCGCCGCCTGCGTACCGATTCGCACGCTCGGCACATAACTTTGCGGCACGTTGACATACACCCGCAAGCGGCTGGTGTCCGAGACAACAAACAGCGGCGCGCCGCCGGCGCCGGCGTTGATGAGTGCGCCGAGATCGGTGTTGCGCGCCGTCACCAGCCCGTCGAACGGGGCGGTGATGCGCTTGTATTTTTCCAGCACGCGCAGACGGTCCAAGTTCGCCTGCGCCGATTTTGACAGGCCGCCACGGCTCGCCGCGTCTGCGGCGCGCTGATCGAGTGTCTGCTGCGACACCGCACCCGACGTGATCAGGGAGCGGCCGCGATCGAGAGTCTGCTGCGCGAGCTCGAGATTGGCCTTGGCGGTGGCGACATCGGCCTCCGCCTGCATGATCTGCTGATCGAGATCGGGCGCGTCGATCTCCGCGAGCAACTGGCCGGCCTTCACCGGCGCACCGATGTCGACCTTCAGGTCTTTGATGTAGCCGCTGACGCGCGCAAAAATCTGCGCCTGCGAATAAGCCTCGAGCCGGCCCGGCAGGTCGATCGAGGACCGTTTGCTCTTGGTGTCGGGCGCGGCGACGGCAACCACCGGGATCGCCTGGCTCTCGGTCCACTCCGACAACCGCGCATCCGCCATCTTGCGGGTCGTGATGCCAGACGCGACGATGACGACGGCAATTCCAACCAGGCCGGCGCCCGCCAGGCGCAGACCGCGGCGTGAAATCACCGGCTCGGATTTCTTAGGTGGCATGCAACTCCCCGAGTGCGCCGGCCGGCTTCTTGCCGTCACGCGCATGCAGCATACTAAAAACAACCGGGACAAACATTAACGTCGCGACCGTCGCGAAAATCAAGCCGCCGATGACCGCGCGCCCGAGCGGCGCATTCTGCTCGCCACCCTCGCCCAGACCCAGCGCCATCGGCGCCATGCCGATCATCATGGCAAAGGCAGTCATCAGCACCGGCCGGAATCGCATAAAACCAGCTTCAATGGCTGCCTCGGCTGCATTCCCCAACTCGGCCAGACGCTCACGGGCGAAGCTGATGACCAGCACGCTGTTGGCGGTGGCGATGCCCATGCACATGATGGCTCCGGTCAGCGCCGGCACCGACAACGTGGTGCCGGTCGCAAACAGCATCCACACGATGCCCGCCAGCGCCGCCGGCAGCGCCGTAACGATGACGAACGGATCGCTCCACGACTGGAAGTTTACGACGATCAGCAGATAGATCAGCACGATTGCGCCGATCAGGCCGAACAGCAGCCCGCTAAAGGCATTGTCCATGATGCGAGCCTGTCCCAAGAGCGCAACGGTCGAACCGCGCGGCACGCCGGCAGCCAAGTCGTCAATCACGCGACGCACGTCGGCGGCGACGGCTCCGAGGTCGCGACCCTGCGTGGTGCCGTAAATCTGGATCACCGGCTCGATATTGTATTGCGACACCACGGCACTGCGGGTCACGCGCTTGATGTCGGCGATCGCCCCAAGCGTCTGTGACGGCGCCCCCGACGCCGTGATCGGGAGGCTGCGCAGGGTGTTGAGCGAATCCATTTTGTACTGCGGTGTCTGCATCACCACGGAATAGTTCACGTTGTTCTCGGGATTGAGCCAGTAAGTCGGGGCGACCTGGCTCGATCCAGCAAGGTTGACCACCATGCTGTTGGTCACGTCGCGCTCGGTGAGGCCGACCGACTGCGCCCGCGTGCGGTCGACATCGACGTCGAAGCCCGGATAATTCAACGACTGCTGGATCCGCACGTCGACCAAGCCCGGAACATGCAGGAGTTTCTGTCTGAGCTTCTGTGCGTAAGCATAGTTGGCTTCGAGGTCCTTGCCGCGGACCTGAAGATCGATCGGCGCCGGCGCACCGAAGTTCAGAATCTGGCTGATAATGTCGGCCGGCAGGAACGAGAAGGTAACGCCCGGAAACCGGCGCGGCAGCTCTTCACGTAGCGCCTGGACATGTTCGGCGACCGGCCGATGGTCCTCGCTGAGCTTAATCTGGATGTCGCCGTCCTGCGAGCCGATCGTGCCGGTATTGTTGTAGGTCGTGTTGATACCGCTGACCGGCGAGCCGATGTTGTCGACGATCGTGGAGATTTCCTGAGACGGGACGATTTGCCGGATCGCCTTCTCGATGTCGGCGAAGCGGTTGGAGGTTTCCTCGACCCGGGTGCCGACCGGAAGCCGCGCGTGCATCAAGATCTGACCGGCATCGACCGTGGGAAAGAAGTCGCGGCCGAGCAGCGGCAACAACGCGAACGAGCCGACGACGAACAGCAGGAAGCCGCTTAGAAATACGCGGCGATGCGCCAGCGCCGTAACCAGCAATTCGCGATAACCTTGGCGGACACGCTCAAAACCGCGCTCGAAACCACGCTGCAGCCGAACCAGCGGATTGCGCGACGGCGGCAGCGGGCCGTCGAGTCCGTGCATGTCGGTATGCGGAGCATGCTTGCGCAGCAGGTAATTCGCCATCGTCGGCACCAAAGTGCGCGACAGAATGAACGAGCAGGCCATCGCCGCCATCACGGCTTCGGCCATTGGCACAAACAGGAAGCGCGACACGCCCGGCAGGAAGAACATCGGCACGAACACGATACAGATGCAGAGCAGCGACACGAAGGCCGGCGTCACAATCTGCGCCGCGCCGTCGAGGATCGCAGGTTCGACTTCCTTGCCCTGCTCGAGATGCCAGTTGATGTTCTCGATGGTCACGGTCGCGTCGTCGACCAGAATGCCGACCGCGAGCGCCAGGCCGCCGAGCGTCATGATGTTGAGCGTTTCGCCGAGCGTGGCGAGGATCGCGATCGAGCCGAGCACAGAGAGCGGGATCGATGTCGCGATGATGACGGTCGAACGCCAGCTACCGAGGAACACCAGGATCATCAGGCTGGTGAGCGCGGCAGCGATCACGCCTTCCTTGATGACGCCGCTCACCGCACCGCGAACGAACATCGACTGATCGCCGATCATGTTGATGTTGAAATTCACCGGCAGCAGCGGCTTGATCTGCTCGGCCTTGGCCTTGACGCCGGCGATGATGTCGAGCGTCGAAATCGAGCCGTTCTTGAGCACCGTCAGGAGCACCGAGCGATTGCCGTCGACGTGCACGATGTTGGTCTGTGGCGGGTTGCCGTCGCGTACATGGGCGACGTCGCGGATATAGACGATTGCGCCGTTGACGCTTTTGATCGGCATATCGCCGAGCTCAGACATCACCATCGGCGAATTGTTGAGCTTGATGGCGTATTCATAGCGGCCGATCTTTTGCGAGCCGACCGGCGTAATGAGATTCTGCGCGGCGAGCGCGTTGGCGACGTCGGCGCCGGACAGGCCGCGGGCCTGCATCGCTTCCGGATCGAGATCGATCTGCACCTGCCGCGACTTGCCGCCATAAGGATAGGGGATCGCGGCGCCCGGCACGGTGACGAGCGGCGTGCGCACTACATTTAGGCCGATATCGGCGAGTTGCTGCTCGGAGAGGCCGGAGCCCGACAGCGCGACCTGGATGATCGGAACGGTCGAGGCGTTGTAGTTGAGGATCAGCGGTGGCGTCGCGTTGGGCGGCAACTGCTTGAGCTGCGTTTGCATCACCGCCGTCACCTGCGCATTGGCGATGCGGATGTCGACGTTCGGCTGGAAGAACACCTTGATGACGCCGATGCCGTTGTAAGACGTCGCCTCGAGATGCTCGATGTCGTTGACCGTCGTGGTCAGACCGCGTTGCGATTGCGTGACGATGCGGCCCGCCATCAGATCGGGCTGCAAGCCGGTGTAGTTCCAAATGATGGCAATGACCGGAATGCGAATGTCCGGGAAGATGTCGACTGGAGTCCGCAGCGCGGCAAGCGGCCCGACGATGAGGATCGCCAGCGCGAGCACGACAAAGGTGTAAGGCCGCCGCAAGGCGATCCGCACCAATGCGATCATGCTGAAGCCCTCCCAGACCCCGGGCGCTCTCTAGCATGTCGGCCTGCCGCCCGACAGCACCGCGCGGCCGCACAAAGCTGTGATGTTACAGAGAGTTAAAGTTCCAGGCGCTGCTTATCGCGGGCCAGACCTCGGCCTGAATGATGCGGCACCTTGTTTCCGCAGGATACGGCCACGAAGCTCGCCACGCTCGACCATGTGACGCACGGTCGACTTTATCTCTCGCGAAAGCTCCGTCACGGCAATCGAGCGCTTGCTGTTCTTTCGAGTCGCCATCGACAGCGTCCAATAGACGGGTGGACTAATTCTGATTTCCCGCAGCCGTTCGTTGGCAATTTCATGGCGGTTGCCGGCGAGTGCGAGCAGCGTATAGCCCATGCCCTGCTTTACCAATTCACGCGCCAGAACAATGCCGTCGCACTCCATGGCGATGTTGAGTGGGCGGTTGGCAATCCGCGCGCCCTGCTCCGCCAAAAGGCGCAAACCGTGCGGTACCGCCGGAAGAATCAACGGGAAATCGACAAGGTCTCGCAACCGGATGAGCTTGACCGGTTTGTGTCCATTCTCACAGCCATGAAGCGGCTTTTCAGGCCCTATGAGCGCCAGTTCAAGTTCGAACAACGGCTCAAGAGACAGATCGCTGCTGCGCGGCTCTCCCCAGATCAGGCCGACATCGATACGGCCGTGAGCGAGCCATTCCTCGACGAAGCTGGAATAGCCCTCAAACAGATGAAGGCGAACGGCCGGAAAGCGACGGAGAAAGCCCTTGATGAGAGGGGCCATGATGAGATGGCCGATGACGATGGAGACACCCAACGCAAGCGACCCGGACGGCACGGCGGCGCCGGCGCGAACCTCTTCGTAAATCGCGCCTGCGGAGCGCTGCAGCTCCGTCGTACGGGAGAGCATGATCTCGCCGGCAGGAGTTGGAACGACGCTGCGGCCTTGTCTTTCCAAAAGCGGCACGCCGACGGTTTCCTCCAGCAAGCGAACCCGGCGGCTGACTGCCGGTTGCGTAATGCGGAGGTGGCGCGCCGCCGCCGAAAAACTGCCGAGGCGGGCGACTTCGACGAAGTAGTTCATCCCCTTGATGTCGGCCATCGCGATCCCGTCTCCCCATACTCAACGGCATAACAATTATAACCAATTATGTCATTGTGTTTGGGATGAGCCAACCCGTAGCATCCGAGGATGTATATTGTTGCGATCGACACCGGCGGCACGTTTACCGACCTTGCCGCTTACGACTTGAAGACCCGCCGCGTCGTATCGACGAAGAGTTTGACGACCTACGGCAATCTCGCTGAAGGCGTGTTCGACTGCCTGACCAAAGCCGGCATCTCGGCGAGCGACGGCACGGTGTTCAAACACGGCACGACGCTCGCCATTAACGCCCTACTCCAGCGAGTCGGCGCGCGGGCGGCGCTGGTGGCGACAAAAGGTTTCCGCGACTTGCTCGAAATGGCCCGCGGCAATCGCCCCGATCCGTTCGATCTTTTCTATCGCCGTCATCCGCCGCTGGTCGAACGCGACCTGCGCTTTGAAATCGACGAGCGCATGTCCGCAAAAGGTGAACCGCTCCGCGCACCGGACCGTCGCGATGTTGCGGCGCTGGCGGATCAATTGCGATCTCAGAAAGTAGAGTCGGTCGCGGTCGCTTTCCTCAATTCCTATGCCACCCCCGAGCATGAAATACAGGTATCGCAGTGGCTCAAAGAGTTGCTGCCTGACGTTTTCGTGACGCGCGGCACCGAGTTGTCACGTGAGTGGTATGAATATGAACGCACCGCCACCGCCGCGGCCAATGCTTATGTTGGGCCGCAGGTTGCGGGTTATGTGCGCGAACTCGACCATCGCCTCCGCAACGAAGGTTTCAAGGGCCGCTTCTTCCTGATGGGCTCGAGCGGCGGCATGCTCGGCATCGATAGCGTTCTCGAGGCGCCGATCGCGCTGGTCGAATCCGGTCCGGTCGGAGGCAGCATCGGCGCGGCTGCCTATGCCAAGCGGCTTGGCATCAGCAACGCGATTGCCTTCGATATGGGAGGCACCACCGCAAAATGCGCGCTGGTTCAAGACGGCCGTTTCGACGTCAAGTCCGTCTATCATGTCGGCGGTTATGCGCGCGGCTTCCCGATCCGCGGCGCGGTGATCGATATTGTCGAGGTCGGTGCCGGCGGCGGTTCGATCGCCTGGCTCGATTCGCAACAGCGCCTCTATGTCGGGCCGCGCTCGGCCGGCTCCATGCCTGGCCCCGTCGCTTACGGGCGTGGCGGCACCGAGCCGACCGTGACCGATGCCAACATTGTATTGGGCCGGATCGACCCGGAAGGCTTCCTTGGCGGTGCGATGAAACTCGACGCGGCCGCCTCGGCGAAGGCGATCCGCGACCGCCTGGCCGAGCCGCTGGGATATCGCGACAACGACGGCGTGCAGCGCATGGCCGACGGCATCGTCACGATCGCGTCGGTCACCATGGCGGGTGCCATTAAGCGCATCACGCTCGAAAAAGGGCTCGATCCGAGGGACTACACGCTGTTTGCGTTCGGTGGCGGCGGTCCGTTGCATGCCTGCGACATCGCGCGCCAGCTCGCGATCCCCCATGTCATCATCCCGCCAGAGCCAGGCAGTTTCTCGGCGCTGGGAATGCTGTTGGCGAACTTGCGGCTCGACGAGGCCGTCACGTTCATTCGGCCGCTTGACGATGCGGCCCTTGCCGGAACCGGGCAAATCTTTGCCGACCTTCGCGAACGCATGAGCGCGGCGCTGCGCGACGAAGTGCCTGACGCCGAGGTCACGTTCGAGCATTATGCCGAAATCCGTTATCGCGGGCAGACGCACTCGGTTCGCATTTCTCTCGACGGCGCCGCCGGGCCTGCCGATGTGCGCAAACGGTTCGAGCAGGTCTATCGCACGCGATATGGACATGCCGACTCGAAAAAGGCGGTCGAATTCGTCAGCGTCAGTGTCGCGGCACACGGCTCGATGACCGTGCCTGCGCTCGATAGCCTCACGCCGCAAAGCGATCCGAAGAAGACCCCGCGCCAGCGACGCAGATCCGCCTACTTCGGCGCGGCCCACGGTCTGGTCGATGCGCAGGTCTATGCGCGCACCGAACTCGCGACCGGATTTGCAGCGCAGGGACCGGCCCTAATTGAGGAATATGGCTCAACGACTGTAATCGGCCCGCGAGATCGCTTCTCGATCGGCGAGCTCGGCGAAATTCACGTCTTCCTCGACGGACGGTAACCAGCACCATGAATGTCCAGTTCGAACACATGCAACGCGGCAAGAAGGACCACGGTACCGGCGTGGACCCGATTACGATCGAGATCATCCGTCAACTGCTTCAGTCGATCCCCGATGAGGTCGAAACCGATCTCACCCGCACCGCGTTCAGTCCGCTTGTTTACGAATACAAGGATTACGCGGTCGGCATCGTCGACGCTGAAGGCCGGCTGATTACCCAATCGCGCGGCGGCATTCCGATCTTTCTCGCCAACGTACTCGGGCTCGCCGTGCTCGACGGCGTCGCGATTTACGGACGGGAGAACATTCATCCTGGCGACGTGTTGATCACCAACCATTGCGGCACGATGGGCCAGCACCTCAATAACGTCGTGATGTATGCCCCCGTGTTCGACCCCGGCGATCCGACGCGAATTGTGGCGTTCATGTGTGTGCTGGTGCACTGGACCGACGTCGGCGGACGATATGTCGGCTCGTCAGCCTCAAACGACACGACCGAGATTTTCCAGGAAGGCATCCAGTTCCGTTCCGTCAAGCTACGCAGCCGCGGCGAGCCGGTAGCGGAAATGTACCGGATGATCGAGTACAACACGCGCTTCCCCGAAATGGTGCTCGGCGACGTCGAGGCGCAATATGCCGGCTGCGTCAAAGGCAGCGGACTTTTCACCGAGATCACACGCAAATTCGGCCTCGGCACCACACTCGACGCCATCGCGACGATGTGGAAGCAATCCGAAGCGGCGGCACGCGAGGCCGTGCGCTCGATCCCCGACGGCATTTATCGCGCCGATGCGTTTCTCGACAATGACGGCATCGACCTCGATCGGAGGATCGAATGCCCGGTTACGGTCAAGATCGAGGGCGATCGCTTCACAGTCGATTTTTCGGAGATTTCTCCCGAGGTGCGCGGCCCGTTCAACTCCGGGCGCGAAGGCGGCGGCGTGACCGCCGCGCGCATCGCATTCAAGTATCTGACGACGCCAGACGAACTCACCAATGAAGGCAGCTTCGCGCCGCTGAACGTCGTCCTGCCGGACGGCAAGTTTCTCAGCGCCGGCGCGACAGCAGCGATGGCGCGCTACAGCACGCCCCTCGCCACCGTGATCGACGCCATCATTCGCGCCATGGCGAACGCAGTGCCTGACCGGGTCGCCGCCGGTCATCATGCTTCAATGGGCTCGCACCGTTTTCAAGGCCGTATCGATGGACGTCTTTTTACCCATCTCGACACGGCGCATGGCGGCTGGGGCGGCTCGCGCGGCCGCGACGGCGCCGGCCCGTACAAGACGCTGGCGCACGGCGACACGCTCGATGTTCCAGTGGAAGTGCAGGAAGCGCTTTACGATCTTCGGGTGGATGCGTTCGGCTTCCGCACCGACTCCGCCGGGCCAGGTGAATATCGCGGCGGTCTCGGACTCGACAAAGCTTATACGATCCACCAGCCGGTCAACCTGACGCTGACGTTCGAGCGGAACGGCTGCCCGCCGTGGGGCCTGCTCGGCGGTGAAGACGGCCAGCCGGGCTATGTCGAAATCGAACGCCCCGGCCAGCAGAAGCAGAAATACCTCAAGGCAACCGACATCCCGCTGTCACCCGGCGACCGTGTGTTCGTTCACACCGGTGGTGGTGGCGGCTACGGCCCGCCACGCGATCGCGACCCAACTGCCGTGGGTCATGACGTGCGCCGCGGCTTCGTCTCGATCGAAGCAGCTCGCACCCGTTACGGCGTCGTAGCGAACGCCGCCGGCGATGTCGACGAAGCGGCAACAAAAATCGAGCGAGGAAAGAGACCCACATGAAGATCGGACGAATTGCGGCAACGAACGGCCGTGAGCGGCTTGGTGTCGTCACGGGTAATGTGGGCAGCGAGGTTGTGCTTGATCTCGAAGCCGCCGCCCAGGCAAGCCAGAGTGACTTGCCATTCGCCAACACGATGGATGACCTGATTGAAAGCGGCAAACGCGGTCTCGACGCTGCCCGGTCGGTCGTCGACTGGGCATTCAGCCGCAACGACCCGGCCTGGATCAAGCCGGAGCGCGACGTTCAATGGCTGGTCCCGATCAAGGCGCCCGGGAGCATGATCTGCGCCGGCCGCAATTTCGGCCGCCATAAGGACGAAAGCCTCGGCTATTGGACCAAGCAAGGCACCACCGGTATCCATTTCGAGTTCCCCTGCGGCTTCATCCAGTTGCCGCAAACGCTGGTTCCACACCGATGCACGGTGAAACGCCCGCCCGACGTGACAGAGTTCGACTACGAGGTCGAGGTCGCGGCTGTCATCGCGCGGCCGACCGAAAGGGTGGAGACTTCAAAGGCGCTTGAAAGCGTGTTCGGCTACACCGTGTTCAACGATCTCTCGGCGCGCGAGTGGCAGAAGAAGGAAATGCGCAACCAGATGATCATGCTCGGAAAGAATTTTCCGGGCTTCGGGCCGTTGGGACCGTGGATCACAACCGCGGATGAAATCCCCGACCCTGCCAAGCTTGTTGTCGACCTCAAGGTGAATGGACGCACGCTGCAGCACGAAACCTGCAGCGATATGATATTCGGCTTCCCAGAACTGATTTCTTTCTGGTCGAAGGTCGGCCTGCGGACCGGCGACATCATCGCGTCCGGAACGCCGGAAGGCGTTGCCCTGCACCGCAAGCCGGATCCTTTCGAGTTTTATCTTAAGCCCGGCGATGTCGTGCATGCCGAGGTTGAGGGGATCGGCGTACTCGAGACGAGGATCGCGTGAACCGCGCCGCGAACATTCTTGCGACGAAAAACTGCTCCGATCGGGCTGATCCGCTGCTGAGCGTTCGCGCCATCGAGAAACGATTCCGCACAAAATCGGGCGACGAGGTCCACGCACTCAACAGCGTTTCGGTCGATCTTGCCGACGGTGAGTTCGTCAGCGTGCTGGGACCATCCGGTTGCGGCAAGACGACGCTTCTCAAGATTCTGGCCGGCATCGTGCCCCCCTCCGACGGTACTTTGCTGCTGCGGAACGCTCCGATCGTCGGCCCGCAGGCCGGCATGGGCGTGGTGTTCCAATCGTCGGTCCTGTTGCCGTGGTGGACCGTGCTCGAAAACGTGCTGTTGCCGATTCGCGTGCTCAAGCGCGATCTCGCGCAACATCGGGAAAAAGCACGGGAACTGCTCGCGCTGGTCGGTTTGCAGGGCTTCGAGAGCAGCTACCCTGGCGAGCTTTCCGGCGGCATGCAGCAGCGCGCCGCGATCGTACGCGGCCTAATCCATGACCCCGGTATCCTGCTGATGGACGAACCGTTCGGCGCGCTCGATGCGATGACGCGCGAGCGGATGAACGTCGAACTGCAGAGAATCTGGATGTCGACCGGTAAGACTGTGTTTTTCATCACCCATAGCGTCTCGGAGGCCGTTTTCTTGTCGGACCGTGTGCTGGTGATGTCGAAGCGCCCGGGCACGTTGATCGACGACATCAAGGTCCCCTTCCCGCGACCGCGCAACGTCGATCTCATGAGCACCGCCGAATTCGGCGATCTCACCCGCCATTTGCGTCACGCGCTCGGCGGCGGCGAGGCAACGCATGACTAAGATTGCAACGGCCAGGCCACGACGAGGCATATCACCGGCGATAGCGGTGCTGACCAGCGTTGGCGTCGGGTTATTGATCTGGCAAAGCGCGGTGTCGCTGGCTGAAATTCCGAGCTACGTGCTGCCGGCGCCGAAAGCCGTGTGGGCGGCATTGATCGATGGCTTGGCGCGCAGCCCGACGGAACGGGCGAGCTTCTGGTTTCATCTGATCGATACGCTGAAGGCCACTGTGTCCGGTTTTGCGATCGGCGCGGTGCTGGGCGTTGTGTTTGCCGCCTGCATGGCGGAGTCGCGGCTGGTCGAAACCGCGGCGCTGCCTTACGTCGTCGGGCTCCAAAGCTTGCCTAAAGTAGCGATCGCGCCGTTGCTGGTGATCTGGCTCGGCTACGGCACTGAGTCGAAAATCGCCATGGCAGCGGTGCTCACCTTGTTTCCGGTGCTCATCAACGCGCTTGCCGGTTTTCGCTCCAGCCCACGCGACCGCCTCGAATTGATGATCGCCCTGAAGGCGAGCCGTTTCCAGGTCTTCCGCTTCATCCGGTTGCCCGGTGCGCTGCCGATGATCTTCGCCGGCCTCAATATCGGCATCGTTTACGCCATGCTCGGCACCATCGTTTCCGAGTTTACCGGCGCGCAACGCGGCATGGGCGTGATCATGACTCAGATGCAGAGCGTGTCGGACACCGCCGGCGTCTTCGCCGCGCTGGTTGTGCTCGGATGCACCGGCTACGTGCTGATCTCAATCATGCGCCTGGCCCAGCATTACGTCGTGTTCTGGTCGGAAAGCACCTTGCGGGAGATCGCACAATAATAATCCAACAGCCTGGCAAAGACCGGGTTCAAACCGAGAGAATGGGAGGAGCGTGGCAATGCAGTTCACAATCGCACTTCGCCGGCTGGCTTTGGCAACCGGCCTATTTTTCGTGGCCGCGGCATCGGCTCAAGCGCAGCAGCTTGAAAAGGTCCGCTTCGGCTTCGCGCAGACCGCGGTGTCGCCGATCCTGATCAATTTCATCGTGCCCCAGTATCTCGGCTACTTCAAAGAGGAAGGCCTCGATACCGAACTCGTAACGCTCGGCACGAACGCCGCCGTTCTCGCAAGCCTCGATCAGAATCGCGTCGAGTTCGGCGTCGGCGTGCCATCGTTCCAGCTTCCAGTGGCGGCAAAAGGCGAGCACCTGCCGGCTGTCAACTTTTACGAATACACCTATCCCTTCAAATGGGCCGTCGCCGTTAAGCCGGACAGCCCGGTGAAATCGCTTGCCGATCTTAAAGGCAAGGTTGTCGGCGTATCGAGTCTCGGCGTGACGGACTTTCCGATCGGCAAGGCGCTGATGCGTCTTTCCAAGCTCGATCCCGAGAAGGATGTACAATGGCTCGCGGTCGGCTCAGGCGTCACCGCCGGTCAGGCGCTGGAACGCGGCAACGTAGCCGCGCTGGTGTATTTCGACACCGGGTTCGGCCAGATCGAGGCGGCCGGCATCAAGATGCGTTATCTGCCGCTGCCGGATGGCTTGCCCAAGGTGGGTGGCCTGTACATCTCGGCGTCGCAGGATTTTCTCGCGAAGCGGAAAAAAACGGCAATCGGCTTTGCGCGCGCAATCGCCAAAGGCAGCCTGTTCGTGCAGCAGAATCCTGAAGCGGCGGCGTACATCTTCATCAAGCAGTATCCGGAAGCCGCTCCGCGCGGAAAAAGCCTCGCCGAACAGATCAAGGCGGTACGCATTCCGATCGAGAAGCGCGCTCCGCTTTTCACGCACTACGATAAATCGGTGAAGGAGCTTGGCCGTACACTTCCGTCGGAGTGGGACGACGAAGCCGATTTCCTCGGCTTGAAGGGGAAGATCAAGGATGTCGCTGCGCTCTACACGAACGATTTGATCGCCGATATCAATCAGTTCGATCGGCAGAAGATCTTTAATCAGGCCAAAACCTTCAAAATTCCGGCGGAATAGATCGGGGGATGGTGATGGTGGACGCAGTCAGAGACCGCGTGTCCGCTCTGCTGCTAGAATCTAGCCTTATCTGCAGGGGCACTAAAGATGGCTGAAGATAACAAGGGCGAGCAGCATTACGAAGCCGATGCCGAAACTCCAGCGAACCACCGGGCTGCTGGCGGGCCGCAAGGATTCGCTATCGTCATTCAATCTGTTGTCGACGTTTGGCATGTCACGCACCGATGCATCGCGTGTTGGCGAGCGCTGGAAATGACTGAGCCACGCGCTGCAACGCAGCGCCGAACAGGACGAGGAGCGGTCCGGTCAGTGGTGCGGACGCTTCGACTGCGGCCGGCAACTCGCGCAGCGGCGCGCCGATGTGATGCTGATCCGGCCGAGTTGCGCTCGCGATTGCGACCGATGGCGTTTCTCCCGGCAGCCCCGCGTCGATCGCAGACGCCACGAATTGCGCGAGATTGCGCCGCGGCATGTAGAGCGCCGTTGTCGCAGATGAATCGGCGATACTTCGCCAATCGAAATCGGGCATCTGACCGTCCCGCGCATGGACGGTGACGAACTGCACGCGCCGCACGCTGCCGCGGCCAGTGAGCGGAATGCCGAGCCGGCTCGCCGCGCCCTGTGCCGCGGTGATGCCGGGGACGACCTCGACCGGGATACCAGCCTCGCGGCAGGCATCGATTTCCTCCGACGCGCGCGCGAAGATCAGTGGATCGCCGCCCTTGAGGCGCACAACGCGGCGGCCCTGCGTGGCGAGCGACACCATCATCGCGTTGATCTCGCTCTGCTTGCACGACGGTCTATGACCGGTCTTACCCACCAGAATTTTCCGCGCCTCGCGGCGCGCGAAATCGAGCACCGCGCCGGACACCAGATCGTCGAACAGGATGACGTCGGCGGATTGCAGTGCGCGCACGGCGCGCAGCGTCAGCAGCTCGGCATCACCCGGCCCCGCACCGACCAGAGTGACCGAACCGGCCTCGGCCGCCTTGCCGATGCCCTTCACCTCGTCGATCAGCTCCGACAGGTCGCCCTCTTGCGGTTGTCGATCCGGGTTCTTCAGCGCCAGCGCTGTGAAAAGCTGCCAAACCTTGCGGCGGCCACCGAACGACAGTCCCGACGCCTTGATGGCCGAGCGCCATTTGCCCGCCGCCGCGGCCCAGAGCGCGAAGCCTTGCGGCAACAACGCTTCGAGTCTGGCGCGGATGGCCTGCGCGAATACCGGCGCGGCGCCATCGGTCGAAATGCCGATCACCAGTGGCGAGCGGTTCACAATCGCGCCGAAGGCGAAGTCGCAATGAGCTGGCCGGTCGATCACGTTGATCGGAACACCGGCAGAATGCGCCGAGGCGACGAATTGCGCAGCTTCCGTGTCATCCTCAAATGCGCCGACCGCGACGGCGGCGCCCTTAAGATCGACGGTATTCCAGGCGCGCGGATAAAGCGTCGCGGTGCCGCGCGGCGGCGATACGACCACCGCTTGCATCTCCTCGCTCAGCTCGGCGGCATAGATGTCGACCGACGCGCCCGTCGCCAGCAGCAATTCCACCTTCCAGGCCGCGGCGGCATTGCCGCCCGCAACGACGACGCGTTTTCCCTCAAGCGCGAGAAACACCGGCAAGCGTGATAGTGAGCCGATTCGCCCCGGGTTTTTCTCTTCGGGCTGACGGACGATGGCGTTCATGCGGTGCGCCTCGCGCCCGTGTCGGCATGGAAATCGAGCCCGTTGATCGTCTTCACGACAAAACCAGCGCGGATGGCGAAATCGCCAAACCGTTCGTCCGACTCGCGCTCTTTTGCGTAAGCCGCAAAAATCGGATCGAGCGTCGCGACGATGCCGTCGTGATCGAGATCCTCGGCGTAGAGCTTGTTCATGCGCGAGCCGTCGAAGGCGGCGCCGAGATAGAGGTTGTAGCGGCCCGGCCCTTTGCCGACCAAGGCGATCTCGGCGAGATACGGCCGCGCGCAGCCGTTTGGGCAGCCGGTCATGCGGATGACGATGTCGTCCTCGGAGAGGCCGTGGGCGGCGAGCCGCTCGTCCAGTGCGTCGATCAATTGAGGCAAATAACGCTCACTTTCGGCCAGCGCGAGTCCACAGGTCGGCAAAGCGACGCAGGCGATCGAATTGCGGCGCAGCCCACTGGCACGGCCGGCCATGCCATGCTCGGCAACGATCTTCTCGATCTTGTCGCGATCATTTTTGGTGACATTGGCGACGATGACGTTCTGGTTTGGCGTCAGCCGGATTTCGCCGTCATGCGCCTCGGCAATGTGCCGCATTCCGGTGAGCAAACGCCGCCCGTCGGGGGAGTCGCGCAGGCGGCCGTTTTCGATGAACAGCGTGAGGTGGTGCTTGCCGTCCTCGCCCTCAGTCCAGCCATAGCGGTCACCATTGGACGTAAAGATATAGGGCCGTGCTTCTTCGAGCGGCTTGCCGGCGCGGACCGCGATCTCGGCGCGGAATGCATCGGCGCCGCGGTCGTCGAGGGTGTATTTCAGCCGCGCGTGCTTGCGGTTGGTGCGGTCACCCCAGTCGCGCTGAATGGTGACGACTGCCTCGGCAACGGCAATCACATCCTGCGGCAGGCAAAAACCGATCACGTCGGCGATGCGCGGATAGGTCTCTGGCTCGCCATGGGTCATACCCATGCCGCCGCCGATCGCGACATTCCAGCCGGCGATGACGCCGTCCTTGCCGACGATCGCGATGAAGCCGAGATCCTGCGAGAACACGTCGATGTCGTTCGACGGCGGCACCGCGAATCCGATCTTGAACTTTCGCGGCATGTAGGTCTTGCCGTAGATTGGCTCGACGTCGTCGCGCTCACCCTCGCCCGCAACTTTATCGCCGTCGAGAAAAATCTCGTAATAGGCGCGGCTGCGCGGCTTGAGATGCAGCGAGGTACGCTGCGCGAGATCGAACGCCTCGGCGTGAACGGCCGACTGATGCGGATTGGAAACCGCCATCACGCCACGAGTGTCGTCGCCGCAGGCCGCGATAGTGTCGAGCGCGACAGCATCTATCGCCTTGAGCGCGGTCTTGACGTTGAACTTGAGGACGCCGTGCATCTGGAATGTCTGCCGCGTGGTAAGCCGCAAGGTGCCGCCGGCATAGAGCCGCGCGATCTCGTCGAGCGCCAGCCATTGTCGCGGCGTGATGACGCCGCCCGGCAGGCGAATGCGGATCATGAAGCCGAAGGCTTTCTCCAGCTTCTTCTTCATCCGCTCCGGCCGCAGGTCACGGTCGTCCTGCAGGTACATGCCGTGGAACTTGAGGAGCTGCGTGCTGTCCTCGCTCACGCTTCCGGTCAGCGGGTCGACCATGTCTTCCGCGAGATCGCCACGGAGATAGCGACTGCGGGCCTTGAGCTTCTCCATCGCTGACAGTTGCCGATCGGACATCAGTAAGTGTCCTGCAAGTAGCGCTTGTCGCGCTCGAGCTGCGCGACGGCGGCTTCCGCCGCGTCCGCCGACAGCGATTTGACGTCGGCGTAGGCGCGCACCAGCGCGGCACGCACGTCCTTCGCCATCGCCTTGGCGTCGCCACAGACGTAGAAATTGGCGCCGCCATCGAGCCACTCGATGAGGTCGGCGCGGCGCTCCCAGATGCGGTCCTGCACGTAGATTTTCCGCGACTGGTCACGCGAGAACGCCAGGTCCATCCGCGCCAGCGCGCCATCCTTGAGCGCGTCCTGCCACTCAAGCTGGTAGAGAAAATCGTGCGTGAAGTTGCGGTCGCCGAAGAACAGCCAGTTGCGCCCCTTGGCACCGGCGGCACGGCGCTCCTGCACGAAAGCGCGGAACGGCGCGACGCCGGTGCCAGGCCCGACCATGATCACATCATGATCGGCCCGGGGGAGACGGAAATGTTTATTGGCGCGCAGCTTGACGCGCACCTTGTCACCGCGCTTGCGGCGCCCGGCAGTGTAGTTCGAGGCGACGCCCTTGCGGGCGCGGCCATGAGTCTCGTAACGCACCGCGGAAATGAGGAGATGCACCTCGTCCTCGTTCTCGCGGCGGGACGACGCGATCGAATAGGCGCGCGGCGCCAGGGGCCGGGTGACGGCGCGAAGTTGCTCGGCCGACAGAATGATCGGGAAATGCGTGACGAGATCGACCAACTGCCGGCCTTCGATCCAGGTCCGCGCCCCGCCTTTCTCGATAAGCTCCGCCATGTAATCGTGCCCGGCCAGGGCGGCATAAGCATCGAAGTTTTTGATCGACAGGGTGTGGATGTCGCGCGACTTTATCAGTTCGTCGCGCAGCGCCTTGTCTGCTGCAAGACCCACGGCAGCCAGCAATTCATCGACCTCGGCAGGGTCGTTCTCGGCATAGAGATCAAGCGAGTCGCCCGGCTCATACGGCGGCATAGCGCCGTCAAAACGGAGCGCGAGATGGACGGTTTCCTTGTCGGAGCGCGATGAATTGAGATTGATCAGCTCGATGATCTCGGCCTCCACAATCTCGGTCTTCGCCGCACCGGCCTTGCCGAATTCGACTGGGATGACCTTGCCACGGTCGGCTTCTGGCGGAGCCAGTACCTTGACCGCGCGGCCGATCCAGTCGGCGGCTGGAGCCTCGAAATCGAGATCGCAATCGACGCGATCGACCACGCGCTTGCCGCCGAGCGCCGCCAGCCGCTCGTCGATCTGCTTGCCGACTGCGCAGAACTCCGCATAGGCCGTGTCGCCGAGCGCAAGCACGCCGAACTCGACGCCGTCGAGGTGGCCGAAGTCGGACGACTGCATCAGCTCTTTGTATTTCGCTGCAGCACGCGACGGCGGCTCACCCTCGCCCCAGGTCGCGGCGATCACCACCAGGCGCTTCGTCTTGCTCAAGCTGTCGAGCTCGAGATCGGCGAGATCGATCGCCGTCGGCTTGAGGCCGTTCTTGCGCGCCGACTTGGCGAGGTCGTTCGCGAGCCGCTCGGAATTTCCGGACTCGGTCGCGTAAACGATGGTCAGCGGCTCGGCTGCAACCGGCGGCGCGGACGGCTGCACAGTATTGCCGGTTGAGGCTTCGACGCCGGCGAGAAACCCGGCAAGCCAGGCGCGCTGCGTCTCGCTCGCAGGCCCGACCACCCGGTTGAGGAGATCGATCTCCTCGTCGCCGAACGGCGCGGTCTTGGGGATTTGCAGCACGCTCACGGGACTCCCCTCAGACAGGGAACAGATGATTGACGATGCCGAGCACGATCAGCAGGACGATCCCCGTTCCGAGCGACCAGCCGATCAGCTTCTTCTCGATCGGCAGCAATGGCTCGACCGGCGCGTTCCGCAGCTCGTCGGCGACATTTACTTTCGGCATGATGTTTCCTTTCTCAGCTTGCGAGCGGCGGCTTCACGCCGGCGAAGAACACCCACGAAATTAGCAGCCCGACCCAGATCACGAAGCCGAACAGACTGATGAAATAGACGGCGGCGAGCTTGCCGACGCCTTCCGCCCACAGACGCTTGAAGTTCGACAGCACGCCGATCGAGAAGAAGGTCAGGATGAAGAAGATGACACGGAAAGTGTTGGCCTCGCCCATCGCGGCCGGCAGCTTCGACGTGATGGCCGGGCCGGTGCCCAGCGCCAATACCAGACCGACCGCGAAGGTGACGACGAAGCCGATGATGAACTTCGGGAAGCGCTGCCAGATTTCGGACGCCTTCGCCTTGTCCTTCCGCACGTCGATGTAGTTGGTCCAGATGTAGCCGAGCACGAAGGCCCAGATGCCGATGAAGATGTCGATAAAGATCTTCACCGTGGTCGTGGTGCCGAGAATCCAGCCGGGCTGATACTTGATGCCTTCAGCCGCGGCCTTCGCGAGGATCAGCGACTCGGTGATGCCGCTACTCGCCACCGCCGCGCCGTCGGTCTTGATGGCGAGGCCAAGCCAGGCGCCGGCGACCAGCGGCTCGTGCGACAGGAAAGTCTGCGCGACGAACGGCAGGATAAGAACTTCGACCACCGCGAAAATGACGACCAGCGACGACACCACGACCGGAACGGCCGGCCGGGCCCGGATCGCACCGCCGGTCGCGATCGCCGCGGAGACGCCGCAGATCGAAATGCCGGACGCGAGCGGCGCCGCCCATTCGCGGCTGAAGCCGAACCACTTGCGCGCGACGAAATAAACCACGGCCCAGTAGATCAGGTAGGCCTCGATGATCGCGGCGATACCGCGCAACAGCAGCGACGATGCCAACGTGAGGCGGCCTGCCGCGGTCACGGCCAGCGCGCCGCCGAGGATGACGATTGCGATCTTGATGTAGAGCTCCGGGCGAACACCCTCGCGAATCCACTCGGCGAAACGGGGGAAAGCGTTGGCGATGATCAAACCGGCGACCAAGGCGAAGATATAGCCGCCCTCATTGGTCAGCTTGAGCGACCAGGAGATGCCGAATTTCTGAAAGTCGGCCGGCGTGACAACCGCGAAGTTCGCGTAGCTGCCGACGATCCATGCGCCGTAAGCCAGCCAGAACACCACGGTGAAGGCGAGCGCGAACTTGCGCGCGTTCGCGCCGAGCGCCGCCGCCGCAGCGCTGAGAACCGCAAGCAATGCGATGTAAGTGGTGACGAACGCTCCCGCGCCGCCCAGCGAGGCATAGGCTTTTGCAACAGGCGCGAGCGCCTTGCCCGGATCGTTCCAGATCGATGTATTGACAACCCAGCCGATGACGTCGAAGCCCAACAACGACACTAGGGCCAGCGCAAAAATACCAAGCCCAATGATGAGAGAAAGCCAGTCTTCGCTGATACGCGGCGCGAGTGAAACGTTGTCGGCGCGCCGCTGTTTCCAATCCGCCGTTTGTGAAACCTGAGACATCGGTCGCTCCCGAAATAAACAGGAGCCGCTAAATAGAAGACCGTTGTTCCCCGAAGCAATACAGCGCAAAAAATAAGAAGGCCATGTTTGCGCGATGAGGCGAACGCGCAACGTTTGAGTCTTTGCTATGCCTACGCGTGGAGAAAGCTACTACCGGGATTCACGCTGGAGAGTTTTCATCCGAGAAATTCAAGGAGGCAGGTTTCTGCCTTCTCGCAGTTTGCGTTTTGTCAGCATGATTTTTTCCGACGAGTACTTTTTTTCAGTGTTTTTGAACTTGACGCAAAAACTATCTAAGTTCGTCATTGACCAAAGACGAATTGCACAGGCCCGGCCGTTATTCTGTTCCCTGGATTCTCATGAGAAGACTCGACGTCGAACGGATTCGCGCGAGACGGGCGCACAAATTGCGCCTTTGCTCCGCAGAACCACATCTCTGAATTCGGTTGGGATGGTGGTGGGCGCTGTAGGGATCGAACCTACGACCCGCTGATTAAGAGTCAGCTGCTCTACCAACTGAGCTAAGCGCCCGGGCCACTCAACACGCTCTGGGCGTGAAAGCGCGGCCCGTTTAGCAAACACATATAGGAGTGTCCAGTCGAGAAACCCCCGCTCCGCAACGAAAAAGCCGCCGGCAACACGCCGGCGGCTTCGACGAGCGCTGCGGCTTCACATGGAAGCCGGGACGCTCACTGTTGCTTCGGCTGGTCGCCACCATTATCGCTGGTTCCGACCGGGCCATGATCGCGGTGATGCATCATGCCGCGCTGGCCGCCATGATGCCGCCAGTGCTGGCCACCGAAGCGCGGGCCATCAAGCCGCGCCAGCACGGTGAAGCGGTGCTTCTGTGCATCGTCGAGGCTCTGGTAGAGCGGTCCGGCCGCATCCGCGACCTGCTTGAGCGAAGCGCCACGCTGCGCCATCGCGTCGGCCCGCAACTTCAACCGCTCGATCGGATCCTTCGGCTTATCGGCACTGGCGCGCGCGGCGAACCGTTCCGAGCGTACCTTGGCCTGATCGCGCAGCGCCTTCTCGAGCACCGGCCAGTTCTTCTCCTGATCGGGCGTCAGCTTGAGCCCGGCCTTGAGCGCCGCAATGCGTGCGTCGGTAAAGGCGCCGCGATCCTGCTCGCTCATCTGCATGCGATGATGCGCACGCGGGCCGCCATCGCCGCGCTGTTGCGCATACACCATCGAACCGCCGGCGAGCGCAAGAACCGTTGCGCCGACCAACACTGTCTTCAACATGGCCACCTCCTATGGGGCGTTACTTGTGTGTCCGATATTGGCGCGCCGCTTTGCCTTCTCAAGTTAAACCTTTGATATGTAGATGTATGAACGTTCAGCGATGAGTTGATGTACGAACGTTCAGAAATAAAAAAGCATACGGCGCCGTGATTTATCACGGCGCCGTTCACGGTACCCCACCCACGAAAGAAGCCGCACGCGCACGGGCGGCGCGCGCGGCTAGATCAGCGCAGCAAGCACCTGCCCGAGCCCCATCTCGTTGCAGAGTGCGATGGCATCGTTCTTCTGGCGGTTGTCGAGCACTTTCACCAGCGGGCGCACTGCGGCGCCAATGCGCGCAAGCGCAGCCGCATCGATCGCATACGAATAAACACGGTTGCTCACGCGCTGCACGAGCCCCTCGCCTTGCGGCGCCTGCGCCGCAGGCTTCTGGTGCGAGAGCATACGCAGCGCGGCTTCGACCGGCGGCCAATAGGCCTGCTGCTCGGGTGTCAGCTTGAGAACGGTTTTGATCCGCGGGATGTCGATACGGAGCTGCGTTGCCGCTGCAGCATCGTAAGCATTGGCGACGGGACTCAGAGCGGGCGCGAAATCGAAAGCTGCCAAGGCAAAAGCGGCCGCAAAGATCGTGCGTAACATCAGCGAAGTTCCCTCAGCGGGTTTGTGTTGTCAGGATGCGGAGAGCCATAACCGCCAATTCGCGCGTTACGAAGAAATTATTGCGGTCGAATTGTGATTTTTTTCAAACGGGCGGAACGAAAACGAAGTCGAAAAAACAAACCGCGCACCGAATTCGGCGCGCGGTTTATGTCTTTTGATGTAAGGCCGAGACTATCAGCCGGCGTCGGTCGAATGGATGCGCCGTTCGGCCTGACCGCTTTGCCCTCTACGGCTCGTCAGCTTGTTGAGGGCGCCGAGATAGGCCTTCGCCGACGCCACCAAGGTATCCGGATCGGCGCCCTTCGCGGTGACAGCACGGCCATCGTGTGAGAGACGAACCGACACTTCCGCCTGCGCGTCGGTGCCTTCGGTCACCGCATGCACCTGATAAAGCTCGAGCTTCGCCTCGTGCGGAACCAACGCATGGATCGCATTGAAAATCGCGTCCACCGGCCCGTTGCCGGTCGATTGCGTGGTGACGTGCTTGCCGTCGATATCGAGCGACAAAGTAGCCGTCTGCGGCCCCATCGTGCCGGCGATCACCGTCAACGACACAATCTTGATGCGATCGTGCGCGGTCGCGATCTCCTCGTCGACCAGCGCCTCGATATCTTCGTCGTAGATCTGCTTCTTGCGGTCGGCCAGCGCCTTGAAGCGGACGAAGGCGTCCTTGAGCTGGTTGTCGGACAACTGGTACCCAAGTTCCTCCAGCTTGTGCTGGAAGGCGTGGCTGCCGGAATGCTTGCCCATCACCAGCGAGGTCTGTTTCACGCCCACCGATTCCGGCGTCATAATCTCGTAAGTCTGCGCGTTCTTGAGCATGCCGTCCTGATGGATGCCGCTCTCATGCGCGAAGGCATTCCGGCCGACGATCGCCTTGTTGTACTGCACCGGGAACGAGGTTGCCGCCGACACCAGTTTCGATGCGCGCGTCAGCATGGTCGCGTCGATATTGGTGGTGAAAGGGAACGCATCGTTCCGCGTCTTGATCGCCATCACGACCTCTTCGAGCGCCGCGTTGCCCGCCCGCTCGCCGATGCCGTTGATGGTGCACTCGATCTGCCGCGCGCCGCCCATGCAGCCGGCCAGCGAATTGGCGACCGCCATGCCGAGGTCGTTATGACAATGTGTCGAGAACACCGCCTTGTCGGAGTTCGGCACATTCTCGCGCACGCGCTTGAAGAGATTGAAATACTCTTCCGGCGTGGTGTAGCCGACCGTGTCGGGGATATTGATCGTGGTGGCGCCGGCCTTGATAGCGCCCTCCACGCAGCGGCAGAGGAAATCGAACTCGGTGCGGGTGCCGTCCTCTGACGACCACTCGACGTCGTCGGTATGTGAACGAGCGCGGGTGACCTGCCCGATCACCATCTCATAGACCTCATGCGGCTCCTTCTGGAGCTTGTATTTCATGTGAACCGGCGAGGTGGAAAGGAACGTGTGGATGCGCTTTCGCGCTGCCGGCTTGATTGCTTCGGCGCAGCGATCGATGTCCTTGAAGGCCGCGCGCGAGAGGCCGGCGATCACCGAATTCTTGGCGCGCTTGGCGATCTCGTGGACGGCGGCAAAGTCGCCTTCCGAGGCAATCGGGAAGCCGGCCTCAATGATGTCGACGCCCATCGTGTCAAGAAGCTCGGCGACCTCGATCTTCTCTTCGTGGGTCATGGTCGCGCCGGGGCATTGCTCGCCGTCGCGCAAGGTGGTGTCGAAAATGACGACGCGATCCTTTGCGGATGCTGCGGTCGTGGTCATGGCTCTGATCCTTCCGGTATGCTCATGCGCCCGCTGGGCGCTCTATGGGATTGCTGGTTCGGCTAGTCCCCTGAGTGCCCAGGCGCATATGCCCAGACGGCCCTCAGGGGCGGGTAAGCAGAAGGAGCGAGCCCAGAATGAGGGCGGCAGTCGGGGCGGCCAGGGAGGCCGTCCGGTCGAGCGCGCAAATGGTCGGGCGCGTCGTCATTGCCGCGAAAACCCTCATCTACATCGGCGCCATGCTCGCAGAACAGGGTGAAGTCTGCGTTAATTCTGGGCCGAACGGGCGCCGTTGTAGCGAATTGTCCGTAGTCTTAGCAAGCGCGAGTTAGGTCAGTAGTTCTTACGCAGTCGCGAGGCGCAATGAACGACATCCGATCCGATCTGGGCCGCAAGGCGTTCACGGGGCTCGCGCAATTTACGGCCGCCATGGCGCTGCTGCTGTTTCTGGCGGCGTGGACGCTGCGCTACTGGCAGGGCTGGCTGTTCCTGATCGTATTTTGCGGCGCTTGCGCCGTGACGACGCTCTATTTCCTGCGCACCGATCCCAAACTGGTCGAGCGGCGAATGGCGGTCGGCCCGGCCGCGGAGACCGAGCCGGCGCAGAAACGCATCATGGCGATCACGTCGGTCGGCTTCTTCCTGCTGATGCTGGTCCCGGCGCTCGACTTCCGCTGGCATTGGTCAAGCGTTCCGGTCTGGCTCGTCATCGCCGGCGACCTCGGCGTAGCGGTGAGCTTTTATCTGATCGTTCTGGTGCTGCGGCAGAACAGCTTCGCCGCGGCCACGATCCGGGTAGAGGCAAACCAGACCCTGGTGACGACCGGCGCCTACGCGATCGTGCGGCACCCGATGTACGCAGCCGCGTTGCCGCTGTTCTTCTTCACCCCGCTGGCGCTCGGCTCGTATTGGGGTCTTTTGGTCGCCGTTGCGATTGTGCCCGCTCTCACGTGGCGGCTGCTGGACGAAGAGAATTATCTCGTGCGCCACCTGCCCGGCTATGCCGCTTACCGACAGAGGACTCGTTATCGGCTCATTCCGTGGGTCTGGTGACTATTTGTCCTTGTCGAGCGCGGCCCGTGCATCGGCCAATTCCTTCTGCGCATCCTTGCCGAGCTCCGGGAACTGAGGGTTCAGCTTTGCGAGCGCATCCACCAAGGCGGCGGCAACCACCAGCCGGCCGAACCACTTATGATCGGCCGGCACGACAAACCACGGCGCTTCAGCCGTTGCGGTGGCGTTGATCGCGTCCTGGTAGGCCTCCATGTATTTCGGCCACAGCGCGCGCTCGCGCACGTCACCCATCGAGAATTTCCAGTTCTTTGCGGGGTCGTCGATCCGGTCGAGAAAGCGCTTGCGCTGCTCGTCGCGTGACAGATTGAGGAAGAATTTCAGGACGATGGTGCCGTTGCGCGCGAGGTGGCGCTCAAGACCGCTAATCGCGTCGTACCGCTGTTTCCAGATGTCCTTGTCTTTCGCCAGATCGGGCTGCCATTCCGGATGAACGCGAACGACCAGCACGTCCTCATAATAAGAACGATTGAATACCCCGATACGGCCGCGCCCCGGCAGAGCACGCACCGACCGCCACAAAAAGTCGTGGCCGCGCTCCTCTTCATTGGGCGCCTTGAACGGGTGCACCTCGCATCCCTGCGGATTGAAGGCGCCGATCACGTGCTCGATCACGCCATCCTTGCCGGCGGCGTCCATCGCCTGAAGCACGACCAGCATCGACCAGCGGTCCGCAGCGTAAAACTTTTCCTGGAGGCGATGAAGCTCTTTCAACGCGTCATCGAGCATCTTGTCGCCGACCGCCTTGTCGAGCCCGAGTGTCTCGTCAGGCCTGTAATCCGCGAGCTTGAACTGGCCCTGCCTGTCGACGCGGAAGCGCTTCGCGATTTCCTTCAAATCCATCGTTCAACTCCAGACGTGCCGTAGAAACACCCGAACATACTCCGGCATTGCCGGCACAAGATCGGCAGAACTACGAACGAGGTGGATAGCGGCAAGTTCACCGGCGACCTCTTTTGCGAGGTGCTTCTCAACGCGCTGCCGCAGCAACGCGCCGGCGGCGTTTGCACGTAATACCTTATAGGCGACCAGCCGCGCGGATTTTTCCACGATGGTCCATCCTGGCTCGGCGTCAAATTCGGTGGCGTCGAGCCCGGTTTCTTCCAGCAGTTCGCGGCTGGTGCTGTAGTCGAAATCGACGGTACCGTTACGGACATCGGAAGGATCCGGCGTGCCGCACGGGAAATAGATGCGTCCCGCATTGGCGGTATGGGCCGCCATCTGCGCCAGCAGGAACGCGCCGTCGCTGCCGCGCACCGCCGCCGCGCCGAAGCAGTCATAAGCATCGGCCGGCGGACAGCCCCAACGAAGCCAGGCATGGAAGCTGGCGTAGTCGGTCTCGAAGAAAATCCCATGCAAAACATCGGCCGAGATCGCGTAATCGCGCATCACCAGCACGCGGCCGTTCCAAAGCTTCGGATTGACGCGCTGTGCTTTGAGGAAATGTGCCTCGATCTCGGCGCGACGCTGCTCGGCGAATGGCCACGGCTGCGGCTCGAACCGCAGATCGAGCCGCTCGACGTGCGAGACCGTCATGCCTCAATGGTGCCTTCGGTCACGACAACAGCGCCGCCACCGATCCCGCCTTTGGCAAGCCTGCCGCCTGCCATCGTCAGCGTGAGATCGATCAGGCTCTGCCGGCCCATCTCATAGCCCTGCTCGATCCCGATGCGATGCGTGCCATCGCCAAAACCGGCTTGCGCTGCGAGCAGACCGGCGAATGCTGCCGCGGCCGAACCGGTCGCGGGATCTTCCGGAATGCCCATCGCCGGGGCGAACATCCGTGCGTGAAAATCATGCCCTGATTCAGCGGTCTCCCGGCAGAACAGGAAGGCCTTGGCTGGCCCGCCGCGGGCAAAGGCGTCGTCGAACTTGCCGGGCTGCGGCCTCGCCTTAGCGATGGCCGACAAACTCTTGATCGGCACGCACATGAAGGCCACGCCGGCCGACCATTGGCCGCCGGCGAGATCGCCGCCGATGTCGCTCTCATTGAGTCCGAGTCCGGTCGCCATCGAAGCCTTGTCCGGCAGATCGCCGGCCTTTTCCGGCAGCTTTGGCAGCGTGAACATGGCTTCACCACTGTCCGCATCGCGCAATCTGACCTCGCACGGTACCGGGCCGATCTTCTCGCCGACGATGAATTTCTGTTGTCCGTCGCCGCCGCGCGCCAATGCAACGGCGGCGCCGACCGTCGGATGCCCCGCGAACGGTAATTCATTGGCCGGCGTGAAAATACGTAGACTTGCGCGATGTGCCTTGTCGGCGGGCGGCAGCACGAACACGGTTTCCGGGTAGTTGAACTCGCGCGCGATCGTCTGCATCGCGGCGGTGTCGAGCCCTTCTGACTCGAACACCACGGCGAGCGGATTCCCGCTAAACCGCTTCAACGTGAACACATTGAGTGTGATGTAGCGGCGTCGCATCTCAGCTCCCGAGCGTTTCGGCTTCGAATACCTGCGCCGGCTGCACAAGCTGGTCCTGCGCGGCAATCAGGAGGATTTCCCGCGAGCCCGCTTCCATCGTCCTGGACAGCAACCCGTAAACAGCCGAGGCGGCATTCGACAAAGCCTTCCCGGCTGAGCCCGTACGCAAGTAGTGCGCCGTGAACAGGGCCGCGATGGCATCACCCGCACCGTTGAGCTGGATCGGCAGCTTCGGCGTCCGCACGCGAAAACGGCCCTTCGGATCGGAAGCCAGCAAATCGAGGCAATCGGCCGGCGTCTCCTCGGTGTGCGCCGACGTGACCATCACGGTCGCCGGCCCCATTTCGTGGAGCGCGTCGATGGCCGCAAAGGCCTGGGCGAGCGTCTTGCTCTCGCCGCCGGTCAAATGATCCAGCTCGAATTGATTGGGCGTGATGATATCGGCGGCGGGAACGGCCCTGTCGCGGAAAAATTCCGGCACGCCGGGCCGCACAAACACATCGCGCCCGACATCGCCGATCACCGGATCGCAGCAGTAGCGCGCCGCCGGATTTGCAGCTTTGACCGTCTTGACGACATCGAGCACCGCCGCCCCGATGTCGGCCGAACCCATATAGCCCGACAGCACGCCGTCGCATTCACCCAGCACGCCGCGCTGCTCGATGCCTTTCGCCACCTCGCGGATCAGGTCGCCGTCGAACACGCGGCCGGTCCATTCGCCGTAGCCGGTGTGGTTCGAAAACTGCACGGTATGGATCGGCCACACCTCGACGCCGATCCGCTGCAGCGCAAAGACCGCGGCGGAATTACCAACGTGCCCATAGGCGACGTGTGACTGGATCGACAGCAAGTTCATGCACGCAGCCTATAAAAAGTTGCGGCCGGGCATAAGCCCGGCCGCGTTGATCGATCCGATCAATCTGTCTTACATGCCTTTGCCGGCTGCCTCGACATACTTGTTGGTGTAGGTCTTCGACAGATCGACATGGCCGTTGCGGTGCGCCTCGGACGATTGCGCGAACACCGCCAGCACGGCCTCGGCACCCTTCGGATCCATTTTCCCGTTGAGGGAGTACATCGGCAGCGTGTTCTTGAGCGCCGCGACGTAGAGCGCCTTGTCCTTGCCGACGTATTCCGGCGGCATCTTGTCGGCGATCTCTTCCGGAGTATGCGAGTGGATCCACTTGAGCGTGCTGATGATCGCGTTGGTCATGCCCTGCACTTCCTTCTCGTGCGAGGCGATCCAGTCAGCCCTGGTGTAAAGCGCGCCACCCGGATATTCGCCGCCGAACACGCCGAGCGTATCCTTCTGACTGCGGGTATCGGCGAGAATGCGGAGGTCCTTGGCGTTGCCCTGGAGGATCGTCACCGCCGGATCGAGCATGATGGCGGCATCAATGGTCCCCTGCTCCATCGCGGCGATCGCGGTCGAGCCGAGGCCGACGCCGATCACGCCGACCGAGTTCGGATCGACGCCGTTCTTGCTGAGAATGTATTTGAGGAAGAAGTCGGTCGACGAACCGGGCGCGCTGACGCCGACCTTCTTGTTGGCGAGGTCCTTGATGCTTTTCACTTCGCCGGAATGTTTCGGCGACACCACCAGGGCGAAGCCGGGAAAGCGGTCATAGACCACGAACGACTGGAGGTTCTGGTTCTTCACCGCGAGATTGACGCAGTGGTCAAAGTAACCGGACACGACATCGGCCGAGCCGCCGATCACCGCCTTGAGCGCCTCGGAGCCACCCTTGAACTCGATGAGCTCGACGTGGACGCCGGCCTTCTCGTACTCGCCGAGCTGCTTGGCCAGCACGGTCGGCAAGTAGCATAGGCACGACGCGCCACCGACGGCGAGCGTCACCTTCTGCGCGAGCGCGGCACCGGATGACAGCGCAAGCGCGGCAACCGCGATCACGATGCGGCGGAATGTAGTCGACATAAAACGCCTCCCTTGAGATTTTCTTCGGCGGCTTCCTGACGAAGTCGAAGCCGCGTTCGGGCCGCAGAATAAGGCCGCGCCCCGCCGCTGCCTAGGGGCGGATGGTCTCAGTGGCGACCGGGCGCCACACCAATAGCCGGCGCTCGATGGCGGTCACGATCATGTCAATCGCAACCACGAAAGCGGCCAGGACGAACATGCCGGCAAATACGCCGGCCGCGTCAAAAACGCCATCCGCCTGCTGGATCAGGTAGCCGAGCCCGGCGGCGGCACCGAGATATTCGCCCACCACCGCGCCCACCACCGCGAAGCCCACCGAGGTGTGAAGCGACGAGAACATCCACGACAGAGCCGACGGCCAGTAGACGTGCCGCATGAGCTGCTTTTCGCTCATACCGAGCATGCGTGCATTGGCGAGCACGGTCGGCGAGACTTCCTTGACGCCCTGGTAGACGTTGAAGAACACGATGAAGAACACCAGTGTGACGCCGAGCGCGACCTTCGACCAGATGCCGAGGCCCAGCCACAGAGTAAAGATCGGCGCCAGCACGACGCGCGGCAGCGAATTCACCATCTTGACGTAAGGGTCGAACACCGCGGCGGTGCGCGGCTGCCGCGCGAACCAGAAGCCGACCAGAATTCCGCCGAGCGAGCCGATCACGAAGGCGAGCACGGACTCCACAAGCGTGACCCACAGATGCTTCCAGATCACGCCGGTGGCGAACCAGACGACGATCTGCTTGGCGACATCGACCGGATTGGAGAAGAAGAACGGCGGCAGGATCGTCACGCCGAAAATCGGGAATGTCGAGAAAACATACCAGCCGCCGACAGCGACGACGGCCACGAGAATTTGCAGCGTAAGCAGCCGGGCGCGAGACATCATCCGCCCCCCGTCTGTGAATAACCCTTGATCACTTCGTCCTTGAGCTTCTGCCAGATTTCGCGATGCAGCTCGTGGAAGGCCGGGTCGAGCTTGATCTCTGAGATATCGCGGGGCCGCGGGAGCGAGACTTTCCAGTTGCCGATGATGCGAGCGGCGGGACCGGCCGACATGATGACCACGCGGTCGGACAGCGCGATCGCTTCTTCGAGGTCGTGGGTGACGAACAGCACGGCCTTCCGGTCCGCGCTCCACAGATCGAGCAACAGGTTGCCCATGATCTGGCGGGTCTGCGCGTCGAGCGGGCCGAACGGCTCGTCCATCAAAAGGATCTTCGGATCGCGGATCAGCACCTGGGCGAGGCCGACGCGCTTGCGCTGTCCGCCCGACAGCATGTGCGGATAGCGATCGGCGAAACCGCCAAGGCCGACGCGGGTCAGCCACTCCTGTGCGCGCGTTTTGGCGTCCGCGCCCGCTCCGGCGATCTCGAGCCCGATCGCGACATTGTCGATCGCTGTCTTCCACGGAAACAGCGAGTCGGCCTGGAAGAGATAGCCGGCTTGCCGGTTGAGGCCGGCAAGCGATGCGCCGTAGACGGACACGGCGCCGCCGGCCGGCGCGATCAGGCCGGCCGCGATGTTGAGCAGCGTGGATTTCCCGCAGCCGGTCGGGCCGACGATGGCGACGAATTCGCCATCGGCGACGTCGAGCGTCGCCTGCTCGACGGCGCGGTAAACCCCGCCGCCGGCCAGCCGGAACGCGACATCGACGTTGCTGAGACTGACCGCCTGCGCCACCAGTTCCTCCCGGCGCAGAGCCTAGTTCAGTTGCGGCTCTTGTCCACCAGCGCGCGCTGCTTGATCCAGGGCATCATGTCGCGCAGCTTGCCGCCGATCTGCTCGGCCTGGTGCTCGGCGAGCTTGGCGCGGGTCGCCTTGAACGAGGTCTGGTTGACCTTGTTCTCCAGCATCCAGTCGCGGGTGAAACGGCCGGACTGAATGTCGGCGAGCACGCGCTTCATCTCGGCGCGGGTTTCATCGGTGATGATGCGCGGGCCGGTGACGTATTCGCCGTATTCCGCGGTGTTCGACACCGAGTAATTCATGTTGGCGATGCCGCCTTCGTAGATCAGGTCCACGATCAGCTTCATTTCGTGGATGCACTCGAAATAGGCCATCTCCGGCGCGTAGCCGGCTTCGCACAAGGTGTCGAAGCCCGCCTTCATCAGCTCGACCACGCCACCGCAAAGGACGGCCTGCTCGCCGAACAGGTCGGTCTCGCACTCTTCCTTGAAGGTCGTCTCGATGATGCCGGCGCGGCCGCCACCGATCGCCGACGCGTAGGACAGGCCAAGGTCATGCGCGTTGCCTGAGGCATCCTGATGGATCGCGAGCAGGCACGGCACGCCGGCGCCACGCTGGTATTCCGAGCGCACCGTGTGGCCGGGGCCCTTCGGCGCCACCATCAGCACGTCGATGCCCTTGCCCGGCTCGATCAGGTTGAAGTGGACGTTGAGGCCGTGCGCGAACATGATCGCGGCACCCTCCTTGATGTTCTTGGCGATATGGTCGCGCCAGATCTCGCCCTGCAATTCGTCGGGGGTGAGCATCATCATCACGTCGGCCCACTTGGCGGCCTCGGCGACTTCCATCACCTTGAGCTTCTCGCCTTCGGCCTTCTTGACGCCGGCGGAGGTCTTGCGCAGCGCGACCGCGACATCCTTCACGCCGCTGTCGCGCAGGTTGAGCGCGTGGGCGTGGCCCTGGCTGCCATAGCCGATGATGGCGACCTTCTTGCCCTTGATCAGGTTCAGGTCGGCATCGCGATCGTAATAAACACGCATAGTCAGGTACCCCTTGGTTCAGCCCTTTCAGCGGGCAAAGACGGCATTGGCGCAAGAAAATCAAGGCCTTAAAGCATCATCGGCACGATGCTAACGACCAGCAAAACAGCCATGGAAATGTTGAAGATGCGGGCGCGTGCCGGATCGCGCAAAAAGCGGCGCAACGCCACGCCGAACCCGGTCCACAGCGCGACTGCCCCGATGGTCGCCGCGGTCATCACCACAAGCATCACCGGGAAATCGATCCGCTCATAGCCGGGCCGCACATAGAGCGCGATGCCGCCGATCACGGCCACCAAAGCCTTCGGATTGATCCATTGAAAGGCGGCTGCCTGCATGAAGGTGAATGGCTTCGCCGGCGTCTCGTCTTTCGCCTCGCCTTGATGGGCCGTCGCAACCTTCCAGGCGAGATAGAGCATATAGATGGCGCCACAGACCTTGATGGCCGTTTGCAGTGCCGGAAACGCCGTGAACAGGAATCCGACGCCCACCGCGCCGGCAATCAGCAGGACATCAAAGCCGATCGTCACGCCGAGCATATGCGGCATCGTCCGCATGAACCCGAAATTCACGCCGGATGCAGCGAGCAGCACATTGTTCGGACCGGGCGTGAAGGCCATCACGCTCGCGAACACGACTTGCGCGAGAAACAGTTGCAGTGGCATTGCGCGACCTTGCGGCGATCTACATCCCGTCCGGGCCGCGCATGATGGCGGCGATGCCGGTGCGCGACACCTCGACGAGTCCGAGCGGCAGCATCAGCGCGACGAACTGCTCGATCTTGTCGCTCTTGCCGGTGATCTCGAACACGAAGCTTTCGGTGGTAGCGTCGATCACGCGGGCGCGGAACGCATCGGCAAGGCGCAGCGCCTCGACGCGGTTGTCGCCCTTGCCTTTCACCTTCACCATCGCGAGTTCACGCTCGATCGAATTGCCGGCCGTCGTCATGTCGACAACGCGATGAATGGGGACCAGGCGATCGAGCTGATTCTTGATCTGCTCGATCACCATCGGCGTGCCGGTGGTGACGATGGTAATGAGCGAGAGGTGCTTGGCGTGCTCGGTTTCCGACACCGTCAGCGATTCGATGTTGTAGCCACGGCCCGAAAACAGGCCGATCACGCGGGCGAGCACGCCCGGCTCGTTGTCGACCAGCACCGACAGCGTATGGCTTTCGGCTTTCTGGACGGTGGGCGCCGCCGGATAATGCGACGTGGTTGGGGTTTGCGCGTTCATCAGACCAGCACCTTGCCTTCCTCGCCGATCGCTTCGTTGAGCTTCTCGGCAGCGTCGCCCAAGATCATCTCGTTATGTGCGCGGCCCGACGGAATCATCGGGAAGCAATTTTCCTTCGGATCGACCACGCAGTCGAACAGCACCGGCTTGTCGACGTCGATCATCTCCTTGATGGCGTGATCGAGGTCGCCCGGCTTTTCGCAACGGATGCCGTGGCCATGCATCGCCTCGGCGAGCTTCACGAAGTCCGGCAGCGCGTCCGAATAGCTCTCGGCATAGCGGCCGCCGTGCAGCAATTCCTGCCACTGGCGCACCATGCCCATGTATTTGTTGTTGAGGATGAAGACCTTGATCGGCAGGCGGTACTGCACCGCCGTCGAGAACTCCTGCATCGTCATCTGCACCGAGGCTTCGCCGGCAATGTCGATCACCAGCGATTTCGGGTGCGCGAGCTGCACGCCGACCGAGGCCGGCAGGCCGTAGCCCATGGTGCCGAGGCCGCCGGAGGTCATCCAGCGGTTGGGCTCCTGGAAGCCGTAAAGTTGGGCCGCCCACATCTGGTGCTGGCCGACTTCGGTCGTGATGTAGGTGTCACGATCCTTGGTCGCCTCGTAGAGCCGCTGGATGGCGTATTGCGGCTTGATGAGCTCGTTCGACGCGCGATAAGCCAGCGACTTGCGGGCGCGCCACTTGTCGATCTGCTTCCACCAGTCGCCGAGCGCCTGCTTGTTGGCCTGCCTGGCGCCGGTGCGCCACAGCCGCACCATGTCTTCGAGCACGTGCGCGCAATCGCCGATGATCGGCACGTCGACCTTGACGTTCTTGTTGATCGAGGACGGGTCGATATCGATGTGAATCTTCTTTGAGCCCGGCGCGAAAGCATCGAGCCGGCCGGTGATGCGGTCATCGAAACGCGCGCCGATGCAAACCATCACGTCGCAATCGTGCATTGCCATATTGGCTTCGAGCGTGCCGTGCATGCCGAGCATGCCGAGCCACTGCGGATTGGCGGACGGGAATGCGCCGAGACCCATCAGCGTCGAGGTGATCGGGAAGCCGGTGAGTTGGACGATCTCGCGCAGCAGATCGCTCGCCGCCTTGCCGGAATTGATGACGCCGCCGCCGGTGTAGAACAGCGGGCGCTTGGCATTCGCCATCAGCTCGATCGCCTGCTGGATCTTGCCGATGTCGCCCTTGACCTTGGGCTGATAGCCCTTGTGCGGAAAATCCTTCGGCTTGGCGTAAACGCCCTTGGCGAACTGGATGTCCTTCGGGATGTCGACCACCACCGGCCCGGGCCGGCCGCTCGACGCGATGTGGAATGCCTCGTGCAGGGCGCGCGGCAAATCGGCGATGTTCTTCACGAGATAATTGTGCTTGGTGCACGGCCGCGTGATGCCGACGGTGTCGCATTCCTGGAAGGCATCGTTGCCGATGAGATGGGTCGGCACCTGACCGGTGATGCAGACGATCGGGATTGAATCCATCAGTGCGTCGGTCAGGCCGGTGACGGCATTGGTCGCGCCGGGACCTGAGGTGACGAGCACGCAGCCAACCTTGCCGGTCGAGCGCGCATAACCTTCAGCGGCGTGAACCGCGCCCTGCTCGTGACGGACGAGAATGTGACGCACGCGGTCCTGCTGGAAGATCGCGTCATAGATCGGCAGCACCGCGCCTCCGGGATAGCCGAAGATGTGCTTCACGCCCTGATCGGCGAGCGCCTCGATCACCATCTCGGCGCCGGTCATTTCCTTCGTCATGTCACTCGTCCTTCCACTCGATCTCTTGCTCGGTCATGCAGGCATTAAAAAAGGCCCGCGTGGGGCCATGTCCGGATGCTCCTCGGGGGCGGCCAAAGGCCTCCGTGGTCACATCCGAACCTCGAGTACGATAATAATGTTGCGCGACATAGCTTCCGCCCGAACTTTCCTTGCCATATTTTTATACGCCCACCCCGGGCGGGGGTCAAGCAGCCGATAAGAGGCTCATTTTGCCCGCTGGTGGCCCTCCCGGAACGGTGTTCCCCCTGTAAGCAAAGGCCAATAAATCGAGATGCTGACCCGCCGCGACATTCTGATCGGCACCTCCTGCACGGCCCTGGCCGCGGCAGTGCCGCTGTCGGCCGCCATGAGCACGGTCAACGCGCGGCGCAATATCGTCGACATCGAGCAGGACCCCGGCGCATTGCAGGCGCTGCGCGACGCCATCGATGTGCTGCGCCAGAAGGACGACTACGGCCGGCGGCCGGCCATTGACGGCTGGTTCGCGCTGGCGACCACACACAGCCAGATGTGCTTTGGCGCGAGCGGCGCGCACGAAATCCATTACGGCTGGTGGTTCCTGCCCTGGCATCGCGCCTATCTCATTCATGTCGAGCGCGCCTTGCAGACGGCGATCAACGAGCCGACGCTCACGCTCCCCTATTGGGACTGGGTGACGACGCCGAAGTTGCCGCAATCGGTGTTCGCGGAGACGTATCAGAAAGCCGGCGCCACCCATATCAATCCGCTCTACGACGATCAGAGGTACGGGCCGGTCGGCCAGGGCGGCGCAATAAGCTTCGCGGACCTCGGCGCGCCTGGGCAGACCGAGCAGGAATTGCTCGGCATCGACACCTTCGAGAATTTCGCCGGCGCACGGCCGGACAGCCACCAGACCAAACGCCCCGGCTTTCTCGAAGCAACGCCGCACACCTACATTCATCGCGCCATCGGCTACGACCAGCCGAACAATCGCGTCGGCCTTCTCACTGTCGGCATGGCGCCGCTTGATCCGGTATTTTTCCTCCATCACGCCAATGTGGATCGGCTCTGGACGACGTGGACAAAAGCCGGTGGCCGGCGTGCCAATCCCGGCGATCCGGCCTGGCTCGACCATCGTTTCGCTTTTCCGGAGACAAAGAAATTCAAGCTGATCGATTACCGGATCGCCGACCTGCTCGACACGGAAAAGTCCGAAGGGCGCTACCGCTATGACCGCGAGACGACGGTTACGCCGGTGGCCAATGCCGGTGTGCTGGTTTTACGCGGTGTCCCGATTTCGCCGCTCCCGGCGACGATCCGCGTATTCGTCGGGCGCGCCGGCGCTGCGCCTGTACTGTTCGGCTCGATTTCAACCATCCCGGCGCAGACAGGAAAAATGGATGCCGTCCTCCCGATCGATCAGGCCCACCGCGCGATGTTTGCCGACCGCAACGCGATCTCGGTCCGCGCGACAAATGCGGGATCGGATGCGCCCGTTACGTTTGACGGCTTTGCGATAGACCTGCCGTAACGAAGGCTTCCGCCTGTGCGGGCTCGACCCATGGCCAATCGGGCAACTGGTTGCGGAACCAGGTGAGCTGACGCTTGGCGTAGCGGCGGGTGTCCATCACGCCGCCGGCGGCGGCATCCTCCAGCGATATCTCGCCGTTGAGATGCCGGATCAGCCACGGCACGCCGTGCGCCTTCATCGCCGGGAGGGTCGGGTCGAGACGGCGCGCGGCAAGAGCGCGGACTTCATCCAGCGCGCCCGCGGCAAGCATGTCGCCGAACCGCTTCTCGATCCGCTCGACCAGCGCAGTTCGTTCGGTCTTGAGGAAGATTTTGACCGCATCGCTGATATCGAACGGCGGCGGCAGGCCTTCGCGGTGCCAGTCCGACAGCGAGCGGCCTGTCGCCTTGATGACCTCCAGCGCCCGGCTGATGCGGTTACGATCATTGATCCGCAGCCGCTGAGCCATCTCCGGATCGAGATCCTCGAGTTCGGCGCGCAACGCGGCAACGCCGTAAAGGCCGAGACGGCTCCGTATATCGTCGCGAACAGCGGCGGGGATCGGCGGCACGGCCGCCAAACCCTTGGTCAGCGCCGTAAAATAAAGGCCGGTGCCGCCAATCAGGATCGGCAGCCGCCCCTGCGCGCGGACGCCCCTCACCGCCGCATCGACGTCGCGCAGCCACTGCCCGGTCGAGTAATTCACCGCCGCGTCGACATGCCCGTAAAGCAGATGAGGCGCACGCGCCTCCTCGTCCGGTGTGGGCCGCGCCGTGATGACCCGCAGGTCGCGATAGACCTGCATCGAGTCGGCATTGATGATCACGCCGTCAAACCGCTCGGCCAGCGCCAACGCCAGCGCGGACTTGCCGCTCGCGGTCGGCCCTGCAATAAGCACCGTCTTCATCTCATGACCCACGTCGCGACGCTCATAGCAAAACCCGGCGCGCTGGATGCCACTGGCATCGAGCAGGCGCGGAAGTTGTTACGAAATGGGCAGGCTGCGCAATGGCTGGCGGTGGATACGGCCGCCGACATCGCCTTTACGGCGATTGCCGGCGACTTGCGCGCGATTGCCGACGGTATTCGGAGCGTGCTCGGCGCACCGATCGACGTCGTCGTGCAGCCCGTCGCGAGCCGCCGCAAGAAGCTGTTCCTCGCCGACATGGATTCCACCATGATCGAGCAGGAATGCATCGACGAACTGGCCGATTACGCCGGGCTGAAGCCGCATATCGCGGCGATCACCGAGCGGGCGATGCGCGGCGAGATCGCCTTCGAGCCGGCCTTGCGCGAGCGGGTCGCCCTCCTCAAGGGGCTGCCCGCAAAACTAATCGACGAGATCATCAAAACCCGCATCACCCTGACGCCCGGCGGGCGTACTTTGCTCGCCACCATGCGCAAGCATGGCACGTGGACGTGCCTCGTCTCCGGCGGGTTCACGCTGTTCGTCGACAGGATCGCCGCGATGATTGGCTTCGATGAAACCCGGTCCAATCTGCTGAAGCTCGATCCCGACGGCCATCTCAACGGGATGGTTGCCGAGCCGATTTTCGGCCGCGACCAGAAGCGCGCGACGCTGATCGAATTACGCGATCGGCTCGGCCTCGCCCGCGAGCAGACGATGGCGACCGGCGATGGCGCCAACGACCTCGACATGATCGCCGAGGCCGGCCTCGGCGTCGCTTACCACGCCAAGCCCAAGGTGGCCGCTGCCGCGCAGGCGCGCATCGAGCACGGCGATCTCACTGCGCTGCTTTATGCGCAGGGCTATCGCCGCGACGAATTCGTCGAAACTTGATTACTGCAAGTTGATGGCGACGAAGGTGGTGTCGCCGCTGCCGTTCGACACCAGGAACACGGCGGCTTTCTTGCCTTCCTTCTTGAGCTTGTCGACCCGGGCTTGCAGATCGGCCGCGTTGTTCACCGGCTGCTGCTGCACCGAGATGATGATGGTGCCCGGCGTCAGCCGCTTCTCGGCCGCGGCCGAGTTCGGATCGACATTGGTGATAACCACCCCGCCCTTGATCTTGGCCTGGATGTTGTAGCGCTTGCGCAACTCGTCGTTCAGGTTCGCGACCTCGAGGCCGAGCGTTTTCTGCACGACATTCTTATTATCGTCGGCCGGCTGGTCGTCCTTCTTGGTAAGCGCCGCCTGCTTCTCGCCGTCTTCGAGCCGCGCCAGCGTAACCGACTTGGTGATCTCCTTGCCGTTGCGGATCACCTTCACTTCGACGCTCTTGCCGACCGGGGTATCGGCGACGATCTTCGGCAGATCGCGCATCTCCTTGATGTCGCGGCCGTCGAACGTGACGATCACATCACCCGGCTCGATGCCGGCCGGCTTCGCCGGGCCCTTGTCGTCGAGGCCCGCGATCAGCGCACCGCGCGCCGGCTTGATGTTCAGGCTGTCCGCGATATCCGGAGTCACCGGCTGAATACGAACGCCGAGCCAGCCGCGCCGGGTTTCGCCGAACTCGCGCAGCTGATTGATGACTCCCACCACCGTCTTCGACGGCACGGCAAAGCCGATGCCAATCGAGCCGCCCGACGGCGAGATGATCGCGGTGTTCACGCCGACCACTTCGCCGTTGAGATTGAACAGCGGGCCGCCGGAGTTGCCGCGGTTAATCGCGGCGTCGGTCTGGATATAATTGTCGTAGGGGCCGGAATTGATGTCGCGGTCGCGCGCCGAGACGATGCCGGCCGTCACGGTGCCGCCGAGGCTGAAGGGGTTACCGATCGCGATCACCCACTCGCCCAGCCGCAGCTTGTCGCTGTCGCCGAACTTCACCGCCTTGAGCGGCTTGTCCGACTTGACGCGCAACAACGCGAGATCGGTCTTCTTGTCGCGGCCGACGACTTCGGCTTTCAGGTTTTCGCCGTTGTTGAGAATGACTGTCACTTCGTCAGCATCCGAAATGACGTGGTTGTTGGTAACGACCAGCCCGCTCGGATCGATGATGAAGCCGGAGCCAAGCGAATTGACCCGGCGGCTCGGCTGATCGGGCCCGCCGTTTTGCCCGCGCCTGTTCTTGAGCAGGTCCTCGAGAAACTTCTCCATCGGCGAGCCGGGCGGCAGTTGCGGCAATTCGCCCTGCTGCACAGACACGGTCTGCTTGGTCGAAATGTTGACCACCGCGTCGATCACCGCCTCGGCAACGTCCGCTATCGCTTCGGGGCCGCGCGCCTGCGCCGGCGCTGCGAACAGCAACGATCCGACCGCGACAGCAGTCAAAAACGACATGGCCGGCCGTGTCGCCGGCCCGACCAAACCACTGAAAGTGAACGCCATGGGCGTCGATTCTCCTGAAGGGGTCGCCGGACACTGCCCTCGCCCGACCGGGGATTCAAGACATCGCAAGATCACTAGCCCGCGAGATCAGCGTATTGAGGCCGGAATCTTGTTCAAATCGCGGTCAGCCGCGCACAAGCCAGACGATCAGCAGCCCGATGACGGCCGAGCCGATGCCGATGATGCGCAATGTGGCGTCCGGCGTGTCGAGTACGCTGGCGACGGCCTTTTTCGCCGACGTCGGAAACGCCGCGAAGATCAGGCCTTCGATCACGAACACCAGACCGACGGCGGCAAGAAAATCCCACATGCGGGCGGAACGCCGGCCTTACTGGGCCGGCGCTTTGGGCGCCTGCGGCTGCCCGCCATTCTTGCCGGCAGGGTCGTTGAAATACCGGAAGAAGTTGCTGTCCGGCTTCAACAACAGCCGGGTGTCGTTGGGCTTGAGCCCGGCCTCGTAAGCCTGCATCGAGCGATAGAAGTTGAAGAAATCGGCATCGCGCGTGAAGGCATCGGCGAAGATCTGGTTCCGCTGTGAGTCACCTTCGCCGCGAATTTGCTCGGCCTTGCTGGTGGCTTCGGCGACCAGCACGGTCACTTCACGATCGGCGCGCGAGCGGATTTCCTGAGCGCGCTGGGCGCCCTGCGCGCGGAACTCGGCGGCCTCGCGCTGACGTTCGGTCTGCATGCGCTGATAGACAGCCTGGCTGTTCTGCTCCGGCAAGTCGGCCCGGCGAATTCGGACATCGACAACCTCAATGCCGTACGAGCCGGATTCCTTATCGACCAAACCGCGGATGCGGGCCATCAGATCGGCACGTTGATCGCGCACGACGTGGGTAAAGGTCGCTTCACCGAGCACGCGACGCAGCGCCGAGTTGAGCAGGATCGCAAGCTGCGAGTTGGCGCCGACGATCGAGCCGAGCGTCTGATAGAAGCGCAGCGGATCCTTGATGCGATAACGGGCGAACGCATCGACGACGAGACGCTTCTGGTCGGAAGCGATCACTTCCTGCGCGGGCGCTTCGAGATCGAGAATCCGCCGATCGACCAGGATGACCGTATCGATGAATGGCAGCTTGGTGTTAAGGCCCGGCTCGCTGACGACGCGAACCGGATTACCCAAGCGCACCACCAGTGCCTGCTGAGTCTGATAGACCGTGAAAAACGAGCTGTAGCCGACAATCAGTGCGGCGATCAGCAGGACAAGGGCGAGACCGCCGGTAAAACCGAGCTTCATTGGCGGCTCCCACCCTGCGTTTGCGAGCTATTGCTAGTGCTGCTTCTGCTATTGCCGCTGTTGGTGCCCTGCGCCGGCCACGACTTGGACAGCTCATTGAGCGGCAAGTACGGAACGACGCCGCCCGCGCCCGAGTCGAGGATGATCTTGTCGGTGTTACCGAGCACCCGCTCCATCGTCTCCAAATACATGCGTTGGCGGGTGACGTCGGGTGCCTTTTTGTACTGCTCATAAATCTGGAGGAAGCGCGCCGTCTGGCCGGTCGCCTCGGCGACGGTCTGCTGACGATAGGCTTCCGCCGATTGCGTGATCTGGGCAACTTTGCCGCGCGCTTCCGGCACCACGCGGTTGGCATAAGTCTGCGCTTCGTTCTGCGCGCGCTCGAAGTCGATGCGGGCCGCCTGGACGTCGCGGAATGCGTCGATCACCTGGGCCGGCGGGTCGACCTTCTGCAACTGCACCTGCTGGATGAAGATGCCGGCACCATAATGGTCGAGCGTTTTCTGCATCAGCTCCTGCACGGCGTTTTCAATGGTCTGCCGCGCGCCGGTCAGGATCGGCTGAATGTCCGAGCGGCCGATCGCCTCACGCATCGCGCTTTCGGCAACTGCCTTCACGGTGCCTTCCGGGTTCTGGATGTTGAACAGGTAGTCGCCGACACCGGTCGGCTTGACCTTCCAGAGCACGGAGAAATCGACATCGACGATGTTCTCGTCGCCGGTGAGCATCAGGCTCTCTTCCGGCACGTCGCGCACCGTGCTGCCACGTCGCGAGTCGTCGATCAGCCGCATGCCGATATCGATCTTGTTGACGCGCAACGCCTTCGGCGTCAGCACCGTCTCAACCGGATACGGCAAATGATAATTCAGGCCTGGCTGCACTTCGCGCACCACCTTGCCGAAGCGCAACACGACGCCGAGCTCGTCCGGCTCGACCCGGAAGAAGCCGGAGAAGCCCCACAGCACCAGAGCGCCCAGCACCAGCAGCGCAATGCCACGGCCGCCGAGATTGCCGCCCGGCATGAAGCGTCGCAGCTTGTCCTGGCCGCGGCGCAGGATCTCCTCGAGGTCGGGTGGGGTCGGACCCTGCGATTGCGGGCCAGAGCCCCAAGGGCCCTTGGAGCCTCCGCCCCATGGTCCACCGCCCCCCTGATTGCTCCAAGGCATTGAAATATCTCCCGCTCCGACCGTTTTGGCCGTGCTTTTATTCGTTGCGGTTATAGGCGAGGCCGCCAAGTGTGACAACGCACGACAAAGTCACGTCTTTGTGGCGTTTAGCCGCTCTGCCGACGCCTGACATATGTGGCAAGCGCAAAGCGCGCACTGTCTTTCGGGCCCGCGGGCATCTCGCGCCGCGACTGCTGTTCCCACTGTTGCGGGTCGATTTCCGGAAAGAACGAGTCACCTTCAGGAGACGCGTGCACATGCGTGATCTCGAGCCGCGTGGCTCGCGACATCAGCGCCGCAAAGATGTCACCGCCGCCGATCACCATGATCTCGTCCACCTTGCGCTTCTCGGCATCGGTCCGCGCGACGCCCATCGCAGCGTCGACGCTGGTGGCAAGGACGACACCACTGGCGATCCGTTCCAGGCTGCGCGACACCACGATATTGGTGCGCTGATCGAGCGGCTTGCCGATCGACTCGAAGGTCTTGCGGCCCATGATGACCGGACGATTGATGGTCAGGGCGCGAAAGTGCTTGAGGTCGGACGAGATGTGCCAGGGCAGCTGGCCCTCAATGCCGATCGCATTGTTCTCGCCGACCGCAGCGACCAGAACGATCTGCATCAGCGCGCCTCCTGCCTGGCGAATTTGGTCAGCGCCTCGCCGCTCATGCGGCAGACCCGCCAGTCATTGAGCACATCGGCGCCGATCGAGCGATAAAATTCGATCGATGGCTCGTTCCAGTCGAGCACGGTCCACTCAAACCGGGCATAACCGCGCTCGACACAGTGGCGCGCCAATTGCTGCATCAGCGCCTTGCCGATGCCTTTGCCGCGCATCGCCGGCCGCACAAAGATATCTTCGAGATAAAGCCCGTGGCGGCCGCGAAACGTCGAAAAATTCAGGAACCATAGCGCAAAGCCGACGGCCTCGCCGTTCCACTCGGCGAGATAACAGAACACCCGCGGCTGCGGCCCGAACAACGCCGAGGCGATCTGTTGCTCGGTCGAGTCGACATCGTGTGTCAGCCGCTCGTAATCGGCAAGTTCACAGACCAGAGCGTAGATCAGGCCGGCATCCGCGGGCCGCGCCGGTCGGATCGTGACGCTCACACCGCCACCGCGGCTTTGATGTGCGGGTACGGGTCATAGCCCTCCAGCACAAAGTCTTCGTAGCGGAACGCAAAGATATCCTTCACTGCCGGATTGAGCTTCATCACCGGCAGCGCTTTCGGCGCGCGCGACAACTGGAGCCGCGCCTGCTCGAGATGATTAAGATAAAGATGCGCGTCGCCAAGCGTATGGATGAAGTCACCCGGCTTCAATCCGGTGACCTGCGCGACCATCATCGTCAGCAGCGCATACGATGCGATATTGAATGGCACGCCGAGGAACACGTCCGCCGAGCGCTGATAGAGCTGGCACGACAGCTTGCCCTCCGCGACGTAGAACTGGAACAGCGCGTGACATGGCGGCAGCGCCATCCTGTCGACCTCGGCCGGATTCCATGCAGTCACGATCAGCCGTCGCGAATCCGGGTTGCGCCGGATCATCTCGATGACATTGCCGATCTGATCGATCGTCTGGCCGTCCTGTGCCGGCCACGATCGCCACTGCGAACCGTAAACGGGCCCGAGCTCGCCGCTTTCGTCCGCCCACTCGTCCCAAATACGCACGCCGTTGTCGTTGAGATATTTGATGTTGGTGTCGCCGGCGAGGAACCACAGCAGCTCGTGGACGATCGATTTGACGTGCAGCTTCTTGGTGGTGACGAGCGGAAAGCCGTCGGCGAGATCGAAGCGCATCTGATGGCCGAACACCGACAGCGTGCCGGTGCCGGTGCGATCGCGCTTCTCCACGCCGTCGGCGAGGATGCGTTCCATCAAGTCCTGATACTGGCGCATCGTCGAATAGCTCCGACTCGCTAAATTGAGCATTCTACCCCGTCCGGCAACCCCGCCGTTCCCGATATCACCGCAAAATCCGCCCGGCTGGTTGCAACGCCCAGTAGGCGTATTCCGCCCCACACGCAAAATTCCAAGATTGACCAAGCCCCCGCCGCGATAGCTAATGAGGCGGGGGCGGATTTGGTGGCATGAGGCCAACTTGCAGGTTTTTCGTCGGCTGAAGCGCGACTATTACGCGGGCGCGCTGATGGTCTTGTGCGGCTTACTGGCGGCGCAGGACGCGCGCCATTACGCAATCGGAACATTGAACCAGATGGGGCCGGGCTACTTCCCGCTGGCGCTCGGCATTCTGCTGGTGATTCTGGGAATCATCATTGCCGGAACCGCCGGTTCCGGGGCCGACGAAAAGGATCACGAGCAGTACCCCCATAACGAATGGCGTGGCTGGTTCTGCATTATTACCGGACCGGCGTTGTTCATTATTTTGGGCAAGTACGGCGGGATGGTGCCGGCGACATTCGCCTGCGTTTTTGTTTCCGCGCTCGGCGATCGCGAGACCACGCTGAAGGCGGCGCTCATCCTGGCCGCCGGGATAACGGTTTCCGGCGTGATCCTGTTCGCATATTTGCTGAAGATACCGATGCCGATCTTTCAGTGGGGCGCGCCATGATCGCGACCGCCCTCAAGGACCTCATGTACGGCTTCGAGGTCGCGTTCCAGTTGAACAATCTCCTGTGGTGCTTTGTCGGTGTCCTGGTCGGCAACATGGTCGGCGTATTGCCCGGACTGGGGCCGGTCGCGACAATCTCGATCCTGCTGCCGCTGACATTCGGCATGAAGCCGGTCGCCGCGATCCTGATGCTCGCGGGCGTTTATTATGGCGCGCAATATGGCGGCGCGATCTGCTCCATCCTTCTCAATCTACCTTGTCACCCGCCGCATGCCGTCACCTGCCTGGACGGCTATCCGCTCACCAAGCAGGGCAAAGGCGGCACCGCGCTCGGCGTGACCGTCATCGCCTCGTTCGTCGGCGCCTCGTTCGGCATCACGGAGATGATTTTCCTGGCGCCGGTTCTTGTAAGCGTGGCGCTGAAATTCGGGCCGGCGGAAATCTGCTCACTGATGCTGCTTGGACTGCTCGCAGGCTCGACGCTGGCGCGCGGCTCCCCGCTCAAAGGAGTGGCGATGACGGTGCTCGGCCTCATCATCGGCCTGGTTGGCGCCGACATCGAAACCGGCACGCCGCGCCTGACCTTCGGCATTTTCGAGCTTTACGACGGCATTGAGATCGTCGCGCTTGCGCTCGGCCTGTTCGGCATCGCGGAATTCCTCAAAAGCGTCAATCAGCCGATCAAGTTCGACAAGAGATACGCGAAGGTCCGCATCCGCGACCTGTGGCCGAGCAGCGCCGACCTCAAGGAGGCCGGCTGGCCGATGATCCGCGGCACACTGATCGGCAGCCTTTGCGCCCTGATCCCGGGCACCGGGCCGACCATCGCCTCGTTCGTGTCCTACGCCACCGAAAAGAAGATTTCGCGCAATCCGGAGAAATTCGGCACCGGCGTCATCGGCGGCGTTGCCTGCCCGGAAGCATCGACGCATTCCTCCGTGCAAGGCGATTTCATCCCGACCATGAGCCTTGGAATTCCGGGCGACGTCACGATGGCGTTGCTGCTCGGCGCCCTGATGATTCAAGGCATCGTCCCCGGACCGCAGCTCGTCAGCGAACACCCCGACATTTTCTGGGGCCTGATCGCGAGCTTCTGGATCGGCAACATTCTCCTGGTCGTGCTCAACGTCCCGATGATCGGGCTGTGGGTGAAGCTGCTCACCGTGCCCTACAAGTACCTTTATCCGAGCGCGCTGTTCTTCATCTGCATCGGGGTCTATGGCGCCAAGAACGACATGTTCCAGGTCGGCCTGACCATTGCGATCGGCATGTTCGGATACCTGTTGTTGCTTCTTGGATTCCATCCGGCGCCGATCCTGCTCGGTTTCGTGCTCGGTCCGCGCTTCGAGGAAAATTTCCGCCGCGCCATGCTCATCTCACGCGGCGATATTTTCGTATTCGTGAAGCATCCGATCAGCGCGGTGTTTGTCGGCCTTTCAGCCCTGCTGATCCTGCTACAAATATACTTGTGGCTCAGACGCGCTCGGCCGCCCATACAAGAATCGGCAATTCCGGCGACGCCATCCGAGGCCGAATCCTAGGCCGTATCGCCGCTATTCGACGAACACTTCGTCGCGCCGCTTGCGGATCATCGGCAGCACGGCGAGCGCCAGCAAGATCACCGCGACCAAAAGCAGGCCGGCGGAAATCGGGCGCGTCACAAACACGCTCGCATCGCCGCGCGCGATCAGCATGGCCCGCCGCAGGTTCTCTTCGATCAGCGGACCGAGCACGAACGCGAGCACCAGCGGTGCCGCTTCGAAATCGTGTTTCGACATCCAGTAACCGACCAGGCCGAACACGCCGGCAATGATGACATCGGTCGGCGAATTGTTGATCGAGTACACGCCGATGCAGCAGAACACGATGATCGACGGGAACAGCAGCCGATAAGGCACCCGCAGCAGGCTGACCCAGACGCCGACCAGCGGCAGATTGATGATGATCAGCATCAAATTGCCGAGCCACATCGACGCGATCATGCCCCAGAACAGATCGGGCTGTTTCGTCATCACCTGCGGGCCGGGGATGATGCCGTGGATCGTCATGGCGCCGACCATCAGCGCCATCACCGCATTCGGCGGAATGCCGAGCGTGAGCAACGGAATGAATGATGTCTGGGCCGCCGCATTGTTGGCGCTCTCCGGCGCCGCAACGCCTTCGATCGCACCCTTGCCGAAACGCGACGGATTTTTCGAAAGCCGTTTCTCGACCGTGTAAGCCGCAAAGGAGGCAACGACTGCGCCGCCGCCGGGCAGAATGCCCAATAGCGTGCCTATAAAGGTGCCCCGCCCGATCGCCCCGGCAGAATCCGCCAAATCCTGCCGCGTCGGCATCAAATTGCTGATCTTGCCTTTCACGATGTCGCGGCTCTCCTGCGACATTTCGAGGTTGCGGATGATCTCGGCAAAACCGAACAAGCCCATCGCCACGTTGCTGAAACCAATGCCGTCGGCAAGGGCGGTGACGTTGAAGGTCATGCGCGCCGCGCCCGTTTCGAGGTCCGAACCGACCATCGACAGGAGCAGGCCGGCCAGGATCATCGCGATCGCTTTCACCACCGAGCCCTTGGCGAGCACGACGGCGAAGATCAGGCCGAGCACCATCAACGAGAAGTATTCAGCCGGTCCGAACAGCAACGCGAGGCTTGTGAGCGGTGCGCCAATCGCGGCAACCAGAACAGTACTGACGCATCCTGCGAAGAAAGACCCGATCGCCGCGATCGCGAGGGCCGCCCCGGCGCGGCCATGCCGCGCCATCTGATGACCGTCGAGCGCGGTAACGACCGACGTCGCTTCGCCCGGAATGTTGACGAGGATCGACGTGGTCGAGCCGCCATACTGTGCGCCGTAGTAGATGCCGGCCAGCATGATGAGCGCGCCGACCGGCGGCAGACCGAACGTGATCGGCAGAAGCATCGCGACCGTCGCCACAGTGCCAATACCGGGCAAAACACCGACGAGCGTCCCGACCAATGCGCCGAGCAGGCAAAACCCGATGTTGTACGGATGCGCCGCGACCGAAAACCCGAGTGCGAGATTATGTAAAAGCTCGGACATGCCGTCCTACCGGACCACGAACCATGGCCAAAGATCGAACGGCAATTGCAGCAGGTAAACGAACAGCGCCACGCAAAACGCCGTCATTGCGGCTGCGGCGATAATCGTCTCCCGCCAGCGCATCTCCGGGGTTGCCATGATCGTAATGACGAATGTGATGTAGGAGGTGGCAACCAGTCCAAGCGCGCGGATCGCCAACGCAAAGAACAAAATACCGGCGCAAACCAGCGCCGGCCCGCGGATCGCGAAGCCTTCCACCTTGGGCCCATCGGCCATCAAGCCGCCGGCCGCCACGATAGCCCCGGCGATCGCCAGCAAGCTCGCGAACATGCGCGGCGCGGTTCCCGGACCGAATGAAATTCCGTGTGTGCCCGGCAGATCGCTGCCCGCCCAAAGCGCAAACAACGCGAACACGATCAGCGTAACGCCACCGTAAAAGTCTTGCGGCGCCCGCACGCGAAAGCTGAGGCGGTTATTCGAACTCAAGGCGTCCCCTCGGCGCTTTATTTTTTTAGAAATTGACCACAAGTGTTACGCGATTGCCAGAGGCGGCTCACAGCCAGCCACTCAGTCCCAGCGCGCCCGCCACCGCAAACGTCCACAGCGGATTTATTCTGGTGAAATAAGCGAGCACCGCAGTGGCGAGAGTGACGGCCGCCGACATCCAGTTCCGGTCGGTCGCTCCCGCGATGACATACGCACTGGCAGCCATCAGTCCCAGCGATACTGGAACCAGCCCGACCTGAATTGCGACGCGCCAGTGAGCGGTCTTGAAGCGTTCCCACACGCGGCCAACGAGGAATGCCATGACGCAAGTCGGTCCGGTCATTGCCAGCGTAGCAGCGATCGCGCCGGCAACGCCGGCCACGTGGTAGCCGATCAGCGTCACGATGATGACATTCGGCCCCGGCGATATCTGCGCGATCGCGAACATGTCGGCGAACTGACGGTCGGTCATCCAATGGTGGATGTCTACCGCAAGACGGTGCATCTCCGGGATCGCGGCGTTGGCGCCACCGACGGCAAACAGCGATAGCAGCGCAAAGCGCGTGGCCAGCGTCCACAACACGTTCGTTTCCATCACGGCCGCACCCACGCGATGGCGATCGCAATCGGTGCCAGCACCAGCAGCACCCATTGCAACGGCAAATGCATGGGACCGACGCCGACGAATGCAAGAATGCCGATCAGCGGCGCCCAGTGCAGTCCTCTGCGAAAGACCGGGATGCACATCTTCACCACAACGGCGATCAACAGGCCGACGGCGGCGGCAGAGATGCCGGCGAGAATGCGTCCGAGCACCGCGTCGTTTCCCGCTTGTGCATAGAAAACAGCGAGGATCGTCACGATCACAAATGGCGGGCCCATCAATCCGAGCAACGCCACCACGGCACCGGCGACACCGCCGAAGCGCGCGCCGAACACCACGGAAAAGTTCACGATGTTCGGGCCCGGCAAAAACTGCGAGAGCGAGAACGCCTCGTTGAATTCATCCGCCGTCATCCAATGCTTGCGCTCGACGATCATGCGGCGCGCCCACGGCAGCACACCGCCGAAGCCCGACAGCGAGCAGGCCGAGAACGCGAGAAACAATTCAAACAGGGAGGGAGACTTGGGGGCCGGCGACTCTTCTTCCATGTCGAAGGATTAACGCGGCGCGCGGCAAGCGGCCATTGTGCCGCACCGGAAATCGCCCGCAGAATCGTGGATTTGCACGGTCTTTTTTCGTCAACGGTTCGCGACTATATTCAATGTGCCGGAGCAATCCGGCTATGGCGATAAACGGCCGTCGTAATAAACCTTTCGGACCCGGGGGCAGTACCCGGCGGCTCCACCCAAGCGCAGGCACGCGCATGTGCTTCGGCGGGGCCGAACTAGGATCGACGAGGGCGTAAAGGACGGACTTTTGCTCGGCATGGTTCCGCCGTTATCGGGCCATTTCATAGTTGCAAACGACAACTATGCTCCGGTTGCTCAGGCTGCGTAAGGCAGTCTGAAATACCGACTTAAAGCCCTGACGGGTTAAGCTCCGTCAGGCGGGGTTCGGAGGCACCTGGCAACAGAAGCCTCCACTTCATTTCAAACGCTGACGCCGATTTTGCCGCGTTTGCCGAGCCTGCATTGAGGCGCGGAATACCTATATTGCGTGGATGCGGCTCTCCGCCGGATGCCTTCTGGCGCCGGCCGCTGTAGCATCCTCTTCGAATCGACGCGCTCCGAAACATGGCCGACCACATCCGCTACGATCTGTTGACCCAGCAGGCGCTGCGCGGCGTCGTCCGCACCGTGCTGACCGACGCCGCCAAGAAGGGGCTGACGGGCGATCATCACTTCTACATCTCGTTCAATACCCAGGCCGAAGGCGCCAAGCTTTCGCAGCGTCTGCGCGAGCAGTATCCAGAAGAAATGACGATCATTCTCCAGCATCAGTTCTGGGATTTGACCGTCAGCGACGAGGCATTTGAGGTTGGGTTGTCCTTCGGCGGCGTCCCAGAGCGACTGACGGTCCCCTTTGAGGCTATCAACGGCTTCTTCGACCCCTCGGTCCAATTCGGCTTGCAGTTCGAGCCGGTCGGCGAAGGGCAGGACAATGCGGCACCGGCGAACGCGGCCGATGCAAAGCCGCTCGATACCAAGAAGCGTGGCGAAACCCGCGCGGAAGCGCGGCAGGACACCAAGCAGGACCCACGCAAACAGCCGGCGCGCGGCTCGGTGCCCGCAGTCGCGCCTGCCGGCACCGATGAGCCGGAGCCGCCAAAGCCGGCGAGTGGCGCCGAGGTTGTGCGGCTCGACCGCTTCCGCAAGAAATAGCGGCACAAGGCGTGAGTGCGTTAGCTGACGATGGCCAAATCCCGCCGCAAATCCAAAAAGAAATCGACGCGCACTGAAAGCGATGCGTTCGGCCCGCTGGAGATCGCCTCGAACGCGTTGTGGGGCGCGCAGACCGAGCGCTCGCGCAACAATTTCCGCATCGGCACCGAGCGGATGCCGCTGCCGATCATTCATGCTTTCGGCATCATCAAGCGCGCCGCCGCCGAGGTGAACCGCGAGCTCGGCTCACTCGATGCCCGCCGTGCCGCCGCAATCGTGCGCGTCGCTCGCGAGATCTCGGACGCCAAGCTAGACGACCATTTCCCGCTGCTGGTCTGGCAGACCGGCTCCGGCACCCAGACCAACATGAACGTCAATGAAGTGATCGCCAATCGCGCCAATGTCGCGCTCGGCAGCAAGCTCGGCTCGCGCAAGCCGGTGCACCCGAATGATCACGTCAACATGAGCCAGTCGTCGAACGACAGCTTCCCGACCGCGATGCATATCGCGGCTGCGACCGACATTGCGTTTTTGCTCGATCCGGCACTGGCGCATTTGCAGGATGCTTTGCAGAAGAAGGCGAAACAGTTCGCCAACATCGTCAAGATCGGCCGCACCCACACGATGGATGCGACCCCCCTCACCCTCGGCCAGGAATTCTCCGGCTATGCCGCACAGGTGAAATCCAGCATTCATCGCATCCGGCTCGGACTGAAGGAGCTTTATCCGCTGGCGCAGGGCGGCACCGCAGTCGGGACCGGGCTGAACACCAAGAAGCAGTTTGCGCCGCGTTTTGCCAAGCGTGTTGCGGCGATCACACGCCTGCCCTTCGTGTCGGCCGACAACAAATTCGAGCACATGGCCGGACACGACGCCTATGTCTTCGCGCATGGCGCTATCGTTTCGGCCGCCACGGCCCTATTCAAGATCGCCAACGACATCCGGTTTTTGGGGTCGGGGCCCCGCTCCGGCTTCGGCGAGCTGATCCTGCCGGCTAACGAGCTGGGCTCGTCGATCATGCCGGGCAAGACCAATCCGACGCAGAACGAGGCGCTGACGATGGTGTGCTGCCAGGTGTTCGGTAACCACACCACGATCACAACCGCCGCAAGCCAGGGCCACTTTGAGCTCAACGTCTACAAGCCGGTGCTGGCCTACGCGATGCTGCAATCGATCCGGCTGCTGGCCGACGCCGCGCGGTCCTTCACCGACAACTGTGTCGTCGGCATCGAAGCCAATGAGCCGCGCATCCGCGAACTGATGGAGCGCTCACTGATGCTGGTGACGGCACTGTCGCCGCACATCGGCTACGACAAGGCGGCGCAGATCGCCAAGACGGCGCACAAGAACGGCACCACTTTGCGTGAGGAAGCCTTGAAACTCGGCGTCAGCCAGAAGGATTTTGACCGCTGGGTGGACCCGAAGAAAATGACGGGGCCGCAATGAGCGCGGATATCGTCAATCTGCGCACCGCCCGCAAGCGCGCTGCGCGTAGCAAGGATGAGAAAGAAGCCGCTGAGCGCCGCGTCGCACACGGCACGCCGAAGGCGTTGCGGCAGGAGACTGAAGCCAGGCGCGACAAGGCCGCGCGCGACCTTGACGGCCACCGGCTGGACCTGGACGAATGAGTTCGACCGTCGTCAAGCGGTCGATCGTGATTGCCGGCCACCGCACCAGCATCAGCCTCGAAGACAGTTTCTGGAAGGCGCTGAAAACGATCGCCAAGGCGCGCGGCGAAACATTGTCCGATCTGGTCGCGGCCATCGACGACAAGCGCCAGGATGGCAAAATTGGCGGCAATCTGTCGTCAGCAATCCGCGTCTTCGTGCTCGATCACTATCGCGGCTAGCGCGTCGGCGGCGGCGGATTGGCCCGCGGCAGGATGCTGATGGGCGGCGGCAGCGCCGGCGCTGCGGGACGCGGCTGAGGCGGATTGGCTGCCGCGCGCGGTTGGGCCGGAGTCTTCTTGGGTGTGTTCGACTCCTTCGGCTTCTCCTCGACCTTTGACTCCATCGGTGCCGCAGCAGGTTCGTCCCTCGGCGCGGCCTCGATTGCGTCGAGCTTCTTCGATTGCTGATCGATCGCGCGCAAGGTCAGCCACCCGGTCAGCCCGGACACATCGATCGTCTTGCCCGGCGCGCTGAGCGGGCCGTTGAGCGCGAGGAAAATATCGGGCCGCGCGCCCGCGGCTGTCTCGTCGCCGGTCAGCACCAGCCGTGCATTGAGCACGCCGTTGGTCAGGTCGAACACGCCCGACATCGCGAGATCGGCGCCGTCGCCGCTCGCTTTCGCGTCGGCCAGCCGGATTTGTCCCGCGCCGATCGCTAGTGCGCCCTGCGCGCTCTTGATGTTCAGTTGCCCGCTGGCCAGCGCCCGCTCGGCGACGCTTTTGATCTTCGAGCCTTCGACCGGCAGACCCTGATCGACCGCGCGGGTGACGGCCGCGAAAGCGCGCGGGTCAAGCCCCGCAATCTGCCCGTCGGACAAGGCGATCTTGCCCTCGCCGTGCAGCGACCCGACGAGAGTCGCCGGGCTGCGGCCGGCCCCTTCGAGCTTTATCTGGGCATTTGCCCGGCCGCTCACCGGCGGCCGCGCCACAGCCGGCAACAGCGCCGCGGCGTCGGCATTGTCCAATGACATGTCGGCGTTCATCGTCACGCCATCGGCGCCGTTCTTGAAACCGATCTTGCCGGCAATCGTGCCGCCGGCCACGGAGCCGGAAATGTCGTCGAGTGCCGCTTCGTCCGAACCGAGCGTCAGCCGGCCGTGAAACTGCCGCGCGGAAATCCCCGGCGTGAGATCAGCCCGCATCGCGTTGAGCGCGATCTGACCCGTCACTGCGTTCTGCATCGCGCTATCAAACGGTACGGACGACCATGCCCAGTCCTTCGCCCCCTTGGGCAAGCCAGCCGCGCTCGCCAGCAACGGCGCTACATCCAGCGTATCGACGTCGAACGAGCCGTCGATCCTGCTCGGCGCCGTCAATGAGGCCGACAACTTGCCGCGCGCCTTGCTGCCGGCAATCACCGCCGAGATATCTTCGAACTTCGCCTGCTTGCCATCGGAGATAACGCGTCCGGTCACGGCGACCGGCAGCTTTCCGCCATTGGGCTGCACCGGCGCAAAATCGGCACGCGTGACATTAAAATTGAGGTTACCTGACGGCCAGTTGCCCGGCGTGACCCGAACCGTCCCGCTCGCGGTCGCCGCCAGCGAATTGGCCGACAGCGTCGTGGTCAACGCCATGTCGCCAAACGGATTGCCGCTCAACGTCAACCGCATCATGCCGGGTTCTTGCCCAACCGAGACGACACGATTGGCTCCGGTCAGCGCAGCCAATGAGCCGGCGTCGGTTGCGTCGATCTGTGCCAGCATTCGGAAGCTGCTGAGGTTAAGCGCGGCAAAATCGGCGACGCCCTCGCCATTGAACGAAATGCGCGTCACGCCCGCCGTCCCCGTGACGGAGAGCGCCGCGGTGTTACCGGCCTTCTCGTTGTCGAGCTTGAGCGTCGCCAGCAGCTTAACCGGCGCCAGCACCGGCGCGACGACGTTCAGCCGCTCGGCCAGTTGCGGCATGTAACGGGCCAGAATTGCGTTTATGCCGGTCAATTCACGCGCATCGAAGCCGAGCGTGACGCTGCCGTGCGGCGCCGGCGTTAACCCGATCTGGCCGCGCGCCGTCACGTTGGCGCCGCCGAAATTGTCGACCGCGAGTTGCTCGATCGCCAGACCCTTCGCGTCATACTGCAATTTTACGTTGGTCTTGCCGGCCTCGATCCCGGCATAGCTGGCGCGGCCGATGTCGAGCGACAACGCGACTTCCCGTGGCCGCTCGGCGGTTGAGCCGGCCAACAGCGCCTTGCCGAACGCCGACACTGCGTCGACGTCGAGATCGGGTGCGCTCAGGGCCGCCTCGACGCGGCCACCGCCTTTACCGCCGAAATCGTAGGCGAACCGGCCCGTTATCGTGCCTCGATTGAAGCCGGCATTGAGCCGCTCGATCGCGATCTTCTCATTGCCGAGCGTAATGTCGCCGCGAATCCGCAACGGCCGCGGCGTTGCGCGGCCCGTCTCCTTGCGGCCCTCCAGCCAGGCCGCAAGCGCGTTGGGATCGTTGCTTGCGACGTCAGCCGGGCCGGTAAACTCGACCCCAGACGGCTTGATGCCGAGCCGCCCGCTCAGCCGCACATCGGTCAGGCCCGGGGCGCGAAACTCAAAGCGGTCGAGAGTCCAGCCGCCCGACGCGCTTGAAATGTCGCCGCGCAGGCTTTGCAAATCCGTGCCGCCCAGCGTGACGAGATCGATGCCGAGACCGAGCTGTATCGGAAACGGCGGCCGGAACGCCGCGCCCGCCGAAGCCATCAACCGGCGGATCGTTGCGGCCGGAGGCGCTCCGGCTGCCTCACCCGCGCTCGGGCCCGCAAGTTTGTCGAGATCGATCTGCCGCGCCGAAAGTACGCCTTCGAAGTGCGGATGCGCGCCGAAGGCCAGTTCGGCTGTGCCATTCAATTTGATCGCGTCTGCATCGGAGCCGTAGTTGAAGTCGACCTGTTCCATCAACGCCGATGCCGGCGTCAGCTTGATCTTGCCACCGAACTTCCACGGCTGCGTTACGACGGCAGCAGAGCCGGGCGACGCGATGCCGACCGGCCGCGCCACACTCCAGGTGCCCTGAAACTGGGGTTTGCCATCGGCCGCCGAGACAGTGCCGTCGGCTTCGATATTGAGCGGCGTACCGGTCGGATCGACATTGATATGGAGGCGCAATGCGCCGTCGGCGTTTGCCCGGCCGGTCGAAATGCGGAAGGGATAGAGCGCACCGTCAACTGTTGCGGCACCCTCGCCCTTTATCGGCCCGGCCAGTGACCGCAAATCGCCGTTGAACCACAGCTTGTCGAGCGTGAACGCCGAGCCGCTCGTCGCATCGGTCAAGAATGCCTTGCCGTCCTGGACTTCCAGCCTGTCGATCGAGAGCGCATCGGGGTCCATATCCAGTGCGACGGCGGGCACTGCAAATTGCCCCTTTTCATCGATGCCGACATGCAATTCGGGCCCGACAATCCGCATGTCGTTGGCGCGCCACTCGCCGCGCAACAGCGGCGCGAGCGCAAACTCAATCGTCAGTGATCGCGCGCGCAAGATGCCGTCGCCACCGGGGCCAACCTGAATGTCGTCGAGTTGCAATCCCGGCGACGGCAGCAGTCGCGCGTCGATCCCGCCTTTGACGTGGACCTCAAGGCCCGTCAGGCGGCTCGCCTCTCGTTCAAACAGCGAACGATAGGTGCTCCAATCGATAAAAAACGGCCCAACCAGCGCCGCAACGAGCGCCAGAATGACCGCAACGGCGATTGTCAGCAGTGTCGTTTGCAAAACAGGCTCCCGCGCCGGCCCCACCGCGACGCGATCGTTTCCGTCAAATTGTTGAGCGGAAGGTTACGCTATTTCGCCCGGCATTGTTGGCACGATTTTGACGCGGGCCGGTTAATCCAGTTGGATCATCTTGCCGGGATTCATGATGTTTTGCGGGTCGAGCGCGCGCTTGATCGCGGCCATCGCGGCGAGCGCCGGCGCGCCGTGCTCGGCCTTGAGGTACTTCATCTTGCCCTGACCGACGCCGTGCTCGCCGGTGCAAGTTCCATCCATCGACAGCGCCCGCTGCACCAGCCGCTCGTTGAGCGCCTTGGCGCGCGCAATCTCGTCGGCATCGTTCATGTCGATCAGCAGCGTCAGGTGGAAGTTGCCGTCGCCGATGTGACCGACGATCGGCGCCACCAGTTTGCTTTCCGCAATGTCGGCCTGCGTCTGGGTGACGCACTCGGCCAGCCGCGAGATCGGCACGCAAACGTCGGTGGCGATCATCTGCGAGCCCGGCCGCAGCGCGAAGTTGGAGAACGCGGCGTGGTGGCGCGCGTCCCACAACTTGGTCCGCTCTTCCTGCTTGGTGGTCCACTGGAATGGCCCACCGCCAAACTCGGTTGCGATTTCGCCGAACCGCTGCGACTGCTCCGCGACCGACGCTTCCGTTCCGTGGAATTCGAGGAACAGCATCGGTGTTTCAGGAAGCCCGAGTTTGGAATGCAGATTGACCGCGCGCACTTGCAGAGCGTCGAGCAGTTCGATCCGAGCGATGGGAATGCCGCTCTGGATGGTCTGGATCGCGGTGTTGCAGCAAGCTTCGACCGATGGGAACGGGCAAACGCCGCCTGAGATCGCTTCGGGGATCCCGTGCAGCTTCAGCGTCAGTTCGGTGATCACGCCGAGCGTGCCTTCCGAGCCGACCATCAACCGGGTGAGGTCATAGCCGGATGAGGTTTTCTTGGCGCGGCGCGCCGTGGTCATCAGCTCGCCATTCGGCAGCACCACTTTCAGCGCCAGCACATTATCTTTCATGGTGCCGTAGCGGACCGCATTGGTGCCGGACGCGCGGGTCGCCGTCATGCCACCAAGCGACGCATCGGCGCCGGGATCGATCGGGAAGAACACGCCGCTCGCGCGCAGATATTCGTTGAGCGCCTTGCGGGTCAGGCCGGGCTCAATCACGCAATCGAGGTCCTCGGCGTGAACCGCCAGCACCTTATTCATGTCGCGGAAGTCGATCGACACGCCGCCAAACGGCGCGTTGACGTGGCCTTCGAGCGAGGAGCCGGTGCCGAACGGCACGATCGGCATGTTGTGCGCGGCGCAAATGCCGACAATCTTCTGCACATCTTGTGTCGATTGCGGAAACACCACCGCGTCCGGCGGCTCGTTCGGCAGCCAGGTGACCGTGTTGCCGTGCTGCTCGCGCACCGCCTGCGACGTCACCACACGATTGCCGAACGCAGCAGTGAGCGCGTCGACCGCGGCCTTGCGGTCGCGTGTGGGTTTAGCGGCGAGGTTCATCGGCAGTCTCCAGTTCGTGCGGAAACTGGCGCTGAAGCCACGGGCCGTCAAGCGCCGGTTTGCCGCCAGCCAGAGCGGCACTTAAGGTGCCCCAATGAACGATATCCCCACGCCGATCGTGTCTTCCGTGATGACGGTCGAGCCGCAATGGATCGACTACAATGGCCATCTCAACATGGCCTATTACAACGTGCTGTTCGACCGCGCGGTCGACGAGGTTTACGAGACGCTCGGGATCGGGCCGAGCTATCTCAAGCGCGCCAACCATTCGACCATGACCGCGGAGGCGCATGTCCGGTACCTTCGCGAGCTTCATGAGGGGGCGCCCGTGCGGGTGCGCTTCCAGTTGATCGATTACGACGCCAAGCGGATGCACTATTTCGAGGAATTGGTGCACGCGACCGAAGGCTGGCTGTCAGCCACCTCAGAGAACATGACGCTTCATGTCGATATGGCGGCGAAGAAAGTCGCGCCGTGGCCGGCCGACGTCATGGAGCAACTGGCGCGTATCAAGGCCGCGCATGCGAACTTGCCGCGGCCTGAAGGCGCTGGCCGCCGGATCGGCATGCCGAATAAGCGCTAGTAGAAAGTCCGCCGCCCCATCGCACCAAACAGCACGGCGACGAAGAACAACAGCAAGAAAATAAAGAACAGGATTTTGGCGATGCCGAACGATGCGCCGGCTATGCCGCCGAAACCGAGAACGGCGGCGATCAACCCAATAATCAGAAACGTAACAATCCAGCTCAGCATGGCGTGCTCCCAGCTTGGTTCAACCCGCTAATTACCCTCACCGATAAAGGTTCCGCCGTTCACGGAACCGGCGGCGCGGCGCGCGGTTATTTGCGCAGGGCGAGGCATCGTCTCGCGCGGCTGGGAGCACGTCATGAAAAGCGCAATCAGGAGAGCGGCCATGAGCAAGACAGCAGTTGTCGGTCGTAACGTCGAAGTCATTCAGACAGGCATGGGCTCAGGCAATCGAACGGCCTTCTCTTGGAGCGTCGTCATTGCCGGTGCCTTCGCCGCATGGGCAGTGTCGTTTATCTTCATAGCGCTTGGCAGCGGCGTCGGCTTGGTAATCTCGTCGCCATTCTCCGGCCCGAGTTCAGGCACCATGACGATCATTGGTGCACTGTGGCTGATCATCGTGCAGAGCATCGCTTATGCGACGGGCGGCTATCTCGCGGCGCGGCTACGCATTCGCGATCATATTCCCGGCGACGAAACGGTCTTCCGCGACGCCGCCCACGGCTTCATGGCGTGGGTGGTCGGCGTCGCCGTGATGAGCGGTCTCCTATTGGTAGCGGGTGCGCTGGCGCATGACAGCCAGACCGCCACAACAATGACCGACGAGGCCCGCAAGGCCGCGGCGTATTTCTCGTTCTGGTCATTCCTTGCGCTGCTGTTCGGCGCGGTGGCGGCTACATTGGCCGGTATTCTGGGCGGTGAACTGCGCGACGAGCTATAGTCGGGGTTGTTCTGACCGAGCAGGCCGGGCGTTTTCGCCCGGCCTTTTTTTATGGCCCCCGCGATGCCATGTTTGGGGGAGAATCAGCACACAAAACCAGCCCGTGGCCGAACCGAAACCGATCTCCCGCGACTCGACGGACGCCGCACCGGCGCGTTCCGGCATCGCCGCGCGCGCGATCGGCGCGCGCCCGACGCCCTACCTCGCCGACCTCAACCCCGAGCAGCGGCAGGCGGTCGAGACGCTGGACGGCCCGGTGCTGGTGCTGGCCGGCGCCGGGACCGGCAAGACCCGGGTGCTGACCACCCGCATTGCGCACATCCTCAATCTCGGCCGCGCCCGCCCGAACGAAATCCTGTCCGTCACCTTCACCAACAAGGCGGCGCGCGAGATGAAGGAACGGGTGCACACGATGGTCGGGCAGGTCGTCGAGGGCATGCCGTGGATGGGCACGTTCCACTCGATCGGCGTGAAAATCCTGCGCCGCCATGCCGAACTGGTCGGGCTGAAGAACAACTTCACGATTCTGGACGTCGACGACCAGATCCGCCTGATCAAGCAGCTGCTGGAGGCCGAGAAGCTCGACGACAAACGATGGCCGGCCCGTGTTCTGGCCGGGCTGATCGATGGCTGGAAGAACCGCGGCCTGACGCCCGATCTCGTCCCCGCCGGCGAAGCGGCCACCTTCGCCAACGGCAAGGGCAAGAAGCTCTATCAGGCCTATCAGGAGCGGCTGAAGACACTCAACGCCGCCGACTTCGGCGACCTGCTGCTGGAATGCATCCGCCTGTTCCGCGAGCAGCCGCAGGTGCTTGGCCAGTATCAGCGCTGGTTCAAGTACATCCTGGTCGACGAGTACCAGGACACCAATGTCGCGCAGTATCTGTGGCTGCGGCTGCTCTCGCAGGCGCCGCCGCCACGCCCGGTCAACGCCGCGCCGGCGATGAACGATGACGACGACCGCGATCCGCTGTCGATCGACGATTCGAGCGAACCACCGCCTGCACCCGCGGACACGTCCGGCATTGCCGACACGTTCGATGCGCCGGCCAAGCCGCTGGCAACGACCGTCGATCCGTTCGAGACAAGCGCCGAACAACCCAAACACCAAAAGAACATCTGCTGCGTCGGCGACGACGACCAGTCGATCTATGGCTGGCGCGGGGCCGAGGTGGATAACATTCTCCGGTTCGAGCATGACTTTCCGGGTGCGAAGGTCATTCGGCTCGAACGGAATTACCGCAGCACCGGACACATTCTCGCCGCGGCGAGTCATCTGATCGCGTTCAATGAAGGACGCTTGGGCAAAACTCTCAGGACAGAGGACGTCGCCGGCGAGAAGGTTCACGTCACCGCTTGCTGGGACTCGGAAGAGGAAGCCCGCGCGGTCGGTGAGGAAATCGAAACGCTGCAGCGCCAGGCCAAGGAGCGCGGCGAGGATCACGCCCTCGACGAAATCTCCATTCTGGTGCGCGCCTCGTTCCAGATGCGCGAGTTCGAAGAGCGCTTCATCACCCTCGGCCTGCCCTATCGCGTGATCGGCGGGCCGCGCTTCTACGAGCGGCAGGAAATCCGCGACGCGCTGGCCTACTTGCGCGTGATCGCGCAGCCGGCCGACGACCTCGCCTTCGAGCGCATCGTCAATGTGCCGAAGCGCGGGCTGGGCGACGCCACCGTGCAGATGCTCTACGAGCACGCCCGCAAGAAAAAGATTCCGCTGACCGAAGCCGCCATCGCGCTCTCGTCCACGGATGAGATGAAGCCCAAACCGCGCAACTCCCTTCGCGAAGTGATGGCGAATTTCGAGCGCTGGCGGAAGCAGAAGGACACCCTGCCCCACACCGAGCTGGCCGAGATCGTGCTGGATGAATCCGGTTACACGGATATGTGGCAGAAGGACCGCAGCGCCGACGCCGCCGGCCGGCTGGAAAACCTCAAGGAGCTGGTGCGCTCGATGGAGGAGTTCGAGAACCTGGCCGGCTTCCTCGAGCACATCTCGCTGGTGATGGACCGCGACAACGCCGAGAGCGAGGACGCCGTCAACATCATGACGCTGCACTCCGCCAAGGGGCTGGAGTTCGACACCGTGTTCCTGCCGGGCTGGGAGGAAGGCGTGTTCCCGAGCCAGCGCACGCTCGACGAGAGCGGCCGCGCCGGGCTCGAGGAGGAGCGCCGCCTCGCCCATGTCGGCCTGACGCGCGCGAGGAAGCGCGCCCGCATCTATTTCGCCACCAACCGGCGCATCCACGGAATGTGGACCACCACGGTGCCGTCGCGCTTTCTCGACGAGCTGCCGGAGACCGATGTCGAGGTGAAGGAGGCGCAGGGCGGCGCCGGCGGCTTCGGCATGGGGGGCTATGGCGCGTCCCGCTTCGACGACATGACGTTCGGCTCGAGCTACACGACGCCCGGCTGGAAGCGCGCACAGGGACGCAAGGCGCGCGGCGAGGACGAGGACGGCTTCGACGAGACGGGGGCGCCGCGGCCGCGGCGTAACTTTGGTGAGCGCAAGCAGATCGACTATGTGCCGGACGAAGACGCCGGGACGTATGATTCAACTGATCGCGTGACGTATGAGGACGATGTGAGCACCGGCGGCTCCACATCGTCCCCTCCCCCCTTGAGGGGGAGGGTCAGGGAGGGGGGTCGTGCGAAAAGACGAACGCCCCTCACCATCGAAGGCGAGCTGGTCGCCAAATCGACCGGCATCGACTCGCAATTCTCAGTCGGCGACCGCGTGTTTCACCAGAAATTCGGCAACGGCAACGTGACCCTGGTGGACGGCAACAAACTCACCATCCGCTTCGACAAGGCGGGCGAAAAGCGCGTGGTGGATAGTTTCGTGGAGAGGGTGTGACCTGCTTTGTCATGGCCGGGCATAGCCGTTCGAAGAACGGCGTTCTAAAGAACGCCTTGACCCGGCCATCCACGTCTTGCCTGATCGGGCTAAGAAAGGCGTGGATGCCCGCGACAAGCGCGGGCATGACGGGCGTGGGCCATGCTGCGGGACAGCCGAGACATCATTCGCCGCCTGCGAAGCGAGGGATTCGAGCCGGTTTCGGTGCGCGGGTCGCACCACAAATTCGTCCACCGCGCCCGGCATCTTGTGGTAATTGTACCGCACCCAAAACACGACTTGCCGCAAGGGACTGTTCGCAGCATCTACAGGCAGGCGAATTGGCAGAAGGATTGATGCGATGCCGCACTACATCGCAATGATTCACAAGGAGCACGACAGCAGTTTCGGCGTCAGCTTTCCCGATTGGCCCGGCATTGTCTCCGCTGCCGATACGATCGATGACGCCTTGCTACAGGCGGCTGATGTGTTGGCTTTCGCTGCCGCAGATTGGGAAAACCCGGACGGCACGCACGATTTTCCGCGCCCCCGAACGCTGGATGAACTGCGCCGCGACCCGGATTTCCAGCACGACGCCGAGGATGCCGTCCTCGCTGTCGTCCCCTTCCGTGTGAAGGCCGTCGCCGCGGAATAACGCCCACCGCGGGGTTTCACCGGAAATCCGGCAACGGCAACGTCACCCTGGTGGACGGCAACAAGCTCACCATCCGCTTCGACAAGGCGGGCGAAAAACGGGTGGTGGATAGTTTTGTGGAGCGGGTGTGAAAGCTTACCTAAGCTCGTCTTCTTCCTCATCGTCCGCAGCCGGTCGCGCCTTAATTTCCTCAACCAATTCTTCAGTAACCCAACAATGTCCGCCTTGCGGATAAAGATAACGATGGTATCGGCCTTTATAGGCTTCGAGCGCACTCTGAAATTGAACCATCACCAAAACAGCATCGCTTATCTGTGGAAGCAATTCATCATCCAATAAGTCCAGATATTTTCCCGTTGGTTCCTGTTTAAGAATTGAAAGCAAGTCAGTCAGCACACGATTTATAATTTTGACCTTATTGGCACTCATAGTCGCTTCTGGTTTTTTTCTGGAGAGTTCCTTCACCTCATCCAGCAAACCTTCGAAAATATCATTCGCGGACTCGTAGATACTGACGCGAGCCTGTGTTGTCGCATCGCCGAAATCAAAATCGTCGTAAGCGCCCTCCTTGTTGGCGCCTTCATTATCAACGCTCACTTTTTACCTCCGATTTTAGTGGGCGCGGTTGCCAGAACTTTTGATCGCTTGCCGCCAAGAACGTAATACCATTTATAATTGAAGTACTCGATGTTGTCGGATCGGAAGCGCTCGCACTGTTCTAAATACTGTCCGACAATCAAAGTGACATCGCTATTTGTAGGCAGATCATCCTCGTCAAATAAGTTGAATTCCGAGAATGGTCGGTAGTCGTCCCCTAGCACTTCGTTCGCAGTACCAATCAATTTATTGATCAGCTTCAACTTGAATTTATTGACGCCATCATTTGGAGATTTCTTAGCTAACTGAGAAATTTCAATATGAAGAGCGTCGAGCTGCCCCATTACGCGCTCGAGGTTTTCGATATCTTTTTCAGATTTCACAATGCGCTCCTACGGGCAAGCTCTACGATACTCGACGTATTTTTTAATGATGATGTCGAGGGGTTCGCGTTGTTTACTTTCAAATACTTCGACCATCTGATCTATGTCAGAGTCTGTAAGCGCGATGATCGCTTTCCGTTGGCCTGACCATAGATCAACAGTGCGCGTAAATTCAGCCTTCTTCAGCGGATGACGAGTGACTATGACGCCAAATTTCCCCAATTCGTCGGCTAGATACCTGTTAAGCTGATCAATGTGTTCTCGTTCTATGGCGGCCACGTTTTTCATTTCCATAACGATCTGGCGCGAGCCGTAGTCCTTAAAAATCTCCGACAGAAATTGGTCGGTGCGAGAGTTGTAAAAAATTAAATCACGAATGCTTACGCCGCTATCCGTACGGGATTGAACGTCTGCGAAATCTAATTTTGGATACAACAGCGAGGGCAAAAGCTCTCCAATAGTATCCTCGTAAATTCTGTCAGCGTTCCCGGCTTTTCCCGTGGGAAGCTTTTTTATGAGCGCGAGCTTTCGCCTCGCTGAGGTTATTGGAATTTGGGAAAAAAGAGGATTGTTATGACAGTCTTCAAATTTGCGTTCTTTGGCCGAAACATAATCTTCAACCACACCATAGTGGTCTCGGTTGTAATTTAGCACCGCAACGCGAGTGAGATCTTCCGCTGCATGCGAAAGTTCATCTTGCGGACAATGGTGTTCGAAATAGTCGTTGTAGTTAATCCACGGAGTAAATCGCAACCATCGCTTGGGTACAAAGATAACAGGTTTGCCATCTACCGGACTAACTGGAACTGAAACGCCCTCTTGTACGACAAACTCATTTTTCCGGTAATCATAGACATCCGATATCCGGCTCGGACTCGTAGGGATGCCTAGTCGCGCGCATTGATCCATTGTGAAATCAATGAGGAATGATTTTAGAAAGCTGCAACTGATATCGCTAATACGGTCTTTGGAGATTCCATCGACGAAAAACTGAATTTCTTCGAAATGACGAAAGCCACGATTTGCGTAGTGCGACATAGTTTTGAAGAGCGAAAGTATCTCTGCCGCCTTCGCTTTGCCTATCCGCTTTCCTTGTCGTTTGAGTGAGGAACCAAGCCCTACTTCATCGCATTCCGAGGCAGAAACTAAAATGCCAATCGCTTTTTCGTCCTTGCCTTGCTTTGCCAAGTATCCAAGATGATTAAAGGCGTTGATAAGCGAGGTGTGAAGCGCTTGATCTTGCTGAGACGGTGAGCGCCATAACAAAAATGGATCGAGATAAAGCGGGATATCCTCGTTCAGGAAAGGAATCGCGAAATCCAATTCGGCTTGAGGAACCATAACTCCGAAGTGGTCCGTTAAGCGGGGACGTATAAGCAACGCGTCACCTTTAATTTGTGGCGTCAGGTAGTCGCGGTAAAAGGCAGGGCAACATCAGCAACGCGACTCTTTCCTCGACTTTATGTTGTGGTTTTCTTCTGTTCATTTTCCATCACCAGCCCAGCCCTCGCTCTGGACCTCAACATTTTCGCGCATGGCCGACCGCCGCTGTCGGCGAGCGCGGCTGTTCGGCATTGCCTAGAGCCAAGCCTCGCTGATGGCGGGGCGCAGCCGCATCGTCGCGTAAGACGTGGATGGCCGGGTCAAGCCCGGCCATGACAACGGATAGAGCGAGGCTTCTACAACCCCAAAAATCCACAACCCGCCTCTTGACTCAATTCCTACACCATGCTTATCTTCCTATCACCTCATCCGCCGAGGGCGTTTCGCGAAGCGTAACGAAGCGGGGTGGGGTGCGGTGGCCGCGCAGGGGTGGAAACACGCAACACCCAAAGCGCGGCGGTTCAAGCCGCAACGTCCCGGCGCACCTATCCGTGCGCCACTGGGCCCCGCTGACGGCGGCGGCCGGCGCCGGTCAGAAGGCGCCTGCGCCGTTTGGGCCCGCAGCGGTGGATAGGCGGCCTGCCAATCCGAAAGGAGAGAAGGGTCGCCTGAAACGGTCAGTCCACCGGGGGCGTTGCGGAGCAGGACTTCAAACACCGCGCGCGGAACGCCGGGTTCAAGCCGGCGGAGTCGCGTTTACCGGCGCGCAAGCGTCGGATTGTCCCCAGCGCCGCAACGCGCTGAGGCTGCCTTGGCGCCGCGAGGCGTTAAGGTCCGCGGGTCCGAGCGTTTTTGTTTGCGCGAATGCGCAAACGTGAGCGCGCCCGGGCCCGGCGTTCCGCGCGCCCCTCTTTCTTATTCTTGGGGGGCAGACGGAGGTATTGGACGACGGCCGCCCCGGGCCGCAAAGAACAGGGGCGATGCGGCACGCCTCGTTGCGGCCGGGACGATGCCGCAGGCTTCGCAAACGGCGAAGTCGGAGCAGCGCAGACACGCAGCAGCACCCATCACGCCGCGCTCACGAAAACCACCTTCCCGATAACGCCGCATTGAAGGCGTCTCGCCGCTCCGTGAATTGACTGGCCCGCCGCCCCCGCTACCGTCCGCCACCGCACGACGATGCTTTGGCGGCCCCGGTTGGGCGAACACGGGAGTTCGGCAATGTCTCAGGTCAATCAGGTCAATCACGACAAGCTCGACGCCTTTCTCGGCAAGATGCTGGGCGATCTCGGCGCGGTCGCGACCGGGGCGCTGGTGCTGCTCGGCGACCGGCTCGGCCTGTACGCGGCGCTGCGCGAGGGCCCGGCCACGGCGGCGGAGCTCGCCCGGCGCACCGGCACGCGCGAGCGCTACATCCGCGAATGGCTGTCGGCGCAGGCCGCGGCCGGCTATGTCGACTACGACGAGAAGGCCGACCGCTTCGCGCTCAACCCCGAGCAGGCGATGGTGTTCGCCGACGAGGACAGCCCCGCCTTCATGGGCGGCGCGTTCGAGGTGCTCTCCTCGCTGTGGCTCGACGAGCCGAAGATCGCCGCCGCCTTCAAGTCCGGCAACGGCGTCGGCTGGCACGAGCACAGCGCCTGCCTGTTCCGCGGCACCGAGCGGTTCTTCCGCGCCGGCTACAACGCCAACCTGGTCTCCGCCTGGCTGCCGGCGCTCGAGGGCGTGGTGGAGAAATTGCAGCGCGGCGCCGCGGTGGCGGATGTCGGCTGCGGCCACGGCGCCTCCACCGTGCTAATGGCGCGCGCCTTCCCGAACTCGCGCTTTACCGGCTTCGACTATCACCCGGCCTCGATCGAGGCGGCGCGCCAGGCGGCCGCCGCAGCGGGGGTGAGCGCCAACACCAAATTCGAGGTGGCGCCGGCCAAGGCCTATCCCGGCAGTTACGACCTGGTGGCGTTCTTCGATTGCCTGCACGACATGGGCGACCCCGCCGGCGCGGCGGCGCACGTGCGCAAGACGCTGAAGAAAGACGGCACCTGGATGATCGTCGAGCCGTTCGCGCACGACCGGCTGAGCGACAACCTCAACCCGGTCGGCCGCGTCTATTACGCGGCGTCGACCATGATCTGCACGCCGGCCTCGCTGTCGCAGGAGGTCGGCGCCGGGCTCGGCGCCCAGGCCGGCGAGACCCGGATCCGCCAGGTGGTGACCGGCGGCGGCTTCAGCCGGTTTCGCCGGGCGGCGGAGACGCCGTTCAACATGATCTTTGAGGCGCGGCCGTGAGGCGGCGGCTGGCGGCGGCGGTGCCGGCCGTGGCTGCGCTGACGCTGGCCGTGCCCGCTCTCGCGCAGGACCTCAACAGCTTCCGCGCGCAGCACAAGCGGCCGCCGCTCACGGTGAGCGCGACGCTCGCCGGCCTCGCCTATCAGCAGGCGGCGGCGATGGCGGGGCGCGGCCGCATCGACCACAAGGATTTCCGGACGCGGATCGGGCCGATCGGCTCGACCCACGCCGAGAACGTGCTGGTCGGCTGCGACGACGAGGCCTGCGCCATTGCGCGATGGGCGAAGTCGGGCGGCCACCGCCGCAACATGCTGCGCGGCGACGTCAGCGCGTATGGAATTGCGTCCGCCACCGGGGCGAATGGGCGCAAGTATTGGGCGCTGGAGCTTGGCGGGGAGTAGTCATTCCACCCCCCAGCTGTCATTCCCGCGCAAGCGGGAATCCAGTACGCCGCGCGCGCGCGATCAATAACGAACGTCTGCGTTTACTGGGTCCCCGCCTTCGCGGGGACGACAGATCGAGGCGCAGTCCGCTCGGGCTACTTGTTCAGCAGCGCGGCGCAGGCTTCCGCAACGTTGCGGTTCGGCTCACTTTCGCCCGGGAACGTCGCCCAGCCGCCCTTCACGATAAAGGTGTCGCGCTGCCAGCTGTCGGTCGCCTTGAGCTTCGCCAGGGTCGCCTTAGCTTCCGCCGCGCCCTGAAACTTCTCGACGCAGATCGGCGCCAGCGCGGTCACCACCGCGTCGGTTGCGCCCTTGTCGGCCATCTTCTGCGCGGTGCTGCCGGACACCCAGCCGCCCCAGGTGAAGCCGATCAACATGGTTGCGATGGCGCCGAAAGCGATGCCCTGCAGCAGACGGGTGCGCGACTCACCCTGGAGGATGGAAGGTAACTTCATGGCGTTTCCTTTCGCCCGGCTGGCGGGCGGCAATAGGCTCCGAGACCCGGTTGGGCTCCGGTCGAATTTGTCAGTGAAGCCCGCCGCCTTGCGCTGGCGTTTGGGTCAAGGCCAACGTGCGCTTATTCCGCCGCCATGTCGATGGACAATGCGCCGCGGCTAAAACGGCAAATTAAAAGGGCCTGTCGCCCGTAATCGTGCACCTTCGCATCACGCGGATATATTGCGACTCGTCGAAGCCGGTGGCGCGGTGCAGCGTGCAGCGGTTGTCCCACACCATGCATTCGCGCGGCTTCCAGACGTGCGAATAGATGTTGTCCGGCGGCGTGGTCAGCACGTTGATCTCCTCGATCAGCGCGCGGCCTTCGTCATAGGGCATGCCCTCGATCGACTCGGCGTGGTCGCCGAGGAAGATCGCCTTGCGGCCGGTCTCGGGATGGGTGCGCACGATCGGATGCGCGACCGGCGGCACCTCGGCGGACTGCTTCGCGGTCAGCGGGTCCTCGCCGTGGCGGCGATTGCGCGAGAACGTGAAATTGTGGATCGCCCGCTTGCCTTCGATCTTCGCCTTGATGGCGGCGGGCAGCAGGTCGTAGCCGCGATACATGTCGGCGAACTGCGTCTCGCCGCCCTTGCCCGGCGGCGGCAATTCCTCCGAATACATCATGGTGGCCTGGCCGGTGCGTTCCTTCCACGAGCCGTCGGTGTGCCAATAGAGCGTGCCGCGGTCCGGGTGCTTGCCCGTCGGCTTGCCGTCGGCCGCCTTGTTGGTGAGCATGTAGATCTCGGGATGGCCGTAGCCGTGATACTGCGAGAGAACGTGGATGTTCACCTCGCCGAAGTTTTTCGCGAACGCCACCTGCGTGGCCGGCGGCAGGTCGACGTTGCGGAACAGGATCAATTCGTAATCGAGGAACGCCTCGTAGACCTTGGCGAACAGCAAGGGCGAGACGGCGTCCTGCAATGTGATGCCGGTGATCTCGCAGCCGAGCACATCGCCGAGCGGCGTCACCTGAAACGGCCAGTCGCGTTTCGGCGGCGGCGCGGCCTGCGTGCGGTGGGTTTCGACATGAGCCATGACGACCTCCGTGACGACGTTCCGGGACAGGCGGGAAGTATGACAGGCGGCGGCCCGGCTTCCTAGCCGCCCCCCCTTGGCCGGCGGTGGAACCAAACAGTGCAGCGCGTGTTGCCTCCGCTGCGCGCCCCTGCTCCAATGCGCGCGGAGGTGACCCCATGCGCATTGAATTGACGTTTGCCCTTGCTCTGGGCGCCCTGATCGCCGTGCCCGCATTCGCCGCGGAAACCGGCGCCGTGACGACCGATTTGTCGGCCCAGCAGAACAATCAGCAACAGCCGCCGCCAAAGAAGGGCAAGCCTGCGCCCAAGGCGCCGGCCAATGTGCACCGCAACGTCAATCGCACCCCCAACGTGAACCGGAACGTCAACGTCCACCGCAACACGACGGTTCACCGCAACACCACCACCAATACGAAGACGCGTAACGTCACCACCACGCGGACCAACAACAAGACCAACCTGACAACCACGCGCAGCCGCACCGTCACCACCAACAACCGGCCGCCGCGGCAGGTCACCTTCTCGAGCAACCGGCAGACCTACTCCAGCGTTCGGGCGCGCGGCTGGCGCGGCAACGGCAGCGCTAGCTTCCGCGGCCGCAACTACTCGTACTGGCGCGGCGGCCCGTGGCGGCATCGCTATAACGGCTCGTGGCGCACTTACGCGGCGCTCACCACGCTGGCGGCGATCGCCGTCGGCACCGCGACATATTATCCGTACGCCTACATCGACATGCCGCAGGACTATTGCGAAGGCCTCACCGAGGACGGCTGCCAGCTCGACTGGGCGGAAGTCGACACGGTCGAGGGCGGTGTCGCGCCGGCCTGTGTCGCCTACTGTCCGTGGCAATGAGATGATCGGCTGGCTCGCATCGCTGGTGCTGTTCGCCGGGGCCTTGGCCTCGGCAACACCGGCGATGGCGGGCCTGCTCATCACCATCGACAAGGCGCAGCAGCGCATGATCGTCGCCAAGGACGACATGCCGCTCTACGACTGGCCGGTGTCGACCGGGCAGCGCGGCTACGACACGCCGGCCGGCGAGTACAAGCCGTTCCGCATGGAGGCGACGCATTTCAGCCGCGAGTGGGACGACGCGCCGATGCCGCACTCGATCTTCTTCACCCAGATCGGCCACGCCATCCACGGCTCGTTCGACATCAAGCGGCTCGGCCGCCCGGCCTCGCACGGCTGCGTGCGGCTGCATCCCGACAACGCCGCGATCCTGTTCAAGCTGGTGCGCGCCGAGAAGATGGCGAACACCCGCGTGGTGCTGACCGGGACGATCCCCGGCGGACCGGGTGAGGTGAGGAACGTGCTCGGCACCGATCCTTACGCCGCCGACGAAGGGCTGGTCGCCTGGGTACGGCCGGCACCGCTTGTGGTGGAGGAAAAGACCGCCCCGGTGCGGCAGGTCGAGCGGGTGCGTGAGCGGCCACGACGCGTGGCGCCGCGCTACTATTATTACGACGACCGGCGGCCGCGCAGCTTTGGCGAATTGTTCTTCGGCCGGTAGACGCGGAACGCCTCCGCGTCTTGGCGATTGACCCCGCACAGACGGGAGCATGCCATGATCCGCAAACTGGCCTCCGGCAAATACCGGCTCTATTCGCGCAAGAAGAATCCTCGCACCGGCAAACGGCGCAATCTCGGCACGTTTTCCACCAAAGGTGCGGCGCAACAGCACGAGCGCGAGGTGCAATACTTCAAACGTCACTGATGCAATCGCGCACACCGCTTTTTCCCGGAACCCAAGCTGTTCGCCGCACATTGTTGCCGCAGCGAGGGCGATCTCGTTGAGGAGCGCGTGCTGTGCGGCAGCCTGTCAAAGCGATTGAAGTGGCGGCGAAAAACGCTGGCGTTTCGCCCCTTCTCCCTCTTGTCGCAGGACTGCTGATCGCATTGTTCACCGTCTCGCTGGCGATGGCCGAGCCTAGCGGCGTGCCCGTCGCCGCCGTTCATGGCGGCATGACGGACGGGATGGGCCTCGACACGCAGGGCGGACTGGAGAGTGACGCTCTGACGCCGGCGGATACCGCGATTGCGTCCCGGCCCTTGCACCCTTCCCATTATCTCGACCGCTATGAGTTCTATCACCGCTACGATCACGGGCTGACCTCGCGCTACAGCCCATTGGACGACGGCACCCGCTGAAATTTCCGCCGCAGACTTGACCGCGCCTGCGCCATGCCATTTGGTCTCGCCGCCCGCTTCCAGGGCTACGACCTTGGCGATTTCACCCCTTGGCCACCATCCTTGCCCGCCTGACCTGCGACGAGCCGGCCGCCCGCCGGCTGGCGACGTTTTTCGACGAACGTCTCGGTGACGACGTTGCGGTCGCCGCGTTCGAGAACGATGCCGGCCAGTGGGCAGTCGAGATCACCTTCGCCACCGCGCCGGATCAGAATGCCATTCGGGAATTAGTCGAAGCCGGCGGCGGCGACCCGGCCGAGTTACGGTTCTCCGAACTGTCCGAAAAGGATTGGGTGGCAGCGAGCCTTGCCGATCTCACTCCGGTCCGCGCCGGCCGCTTCCTCGTTCACGGCGCGCATCATCGCGGCCTATTCCCGGCCAACCTCGCCGGCATCGAGATCGAGGCCGCGCTGGCGTTCGGCACCGGACATCACGGCACCACCCGCGGCTGCCTGCTGGCGCTCGATACGTTGCTCAAACGGCGGCGGCGTATGCGGGCGCTGGACGTCGGCACCGGCACCGGCGTGCTGGCGATCGCCGCGGCAAAATCACTGCATCAACCCGTTGTCACCACCGACATCGATCCGGTCGCCGTGCGCACCGCCAACGCCAATGCGCGGCACAACGGCGTTGCCGCGTTCATCACCAATCGCGTCGCCGACGGACGCCGCGGCCTACCGTGGCGCGGCCCGTTCGATGTGATCCTGGCGAATATCCTGCTCGGCCCGCTGACGCGGATGGCGCCGCAACTGGCGCGTCGCCTCGCGCCGGGCGGCTTCATCGTGCTGTCGGGACTGCTGCCGTCTCAGGCCAATGCTGCCGTGGCGGCCTATCGCGCACAGGGGCTGGCGCTGGTGCGCCGCGGGGTGCTGGAGAATTGGGCCACGCTGGTAATGCAGCGCCGCCAAAAATGAAAAACCGCCCCGGTGGAGGTATCCGGGGCGGCTTGCATCACAGTCGAATTTGCTTAGCGGCCGAACGGCAGCTCTTTGGTCTCGACCGGCTGATAATCCGGCGCCCAGTTGGCGAGGTGCTGATGAAGCGAAATCTCGCGGTAGGCCTGCTGCATGCGCGCTTCGACCATCGCGTCAAACAGGCGGGCGAAAAATCCTTTGTCCTTCGGCTGCGCCTTCACGGCGGACGAAGTGGTGATCGGGGCGGTACCGTAGGTTACGGCAACCATGGTCTTGTCTCCTTGACCTCTTCAGGGGCGTCAGTCGCTCCCCTGTCCTTTCGAAACCTGACGACTTACTGCGATGCAACATAATCCCGTTGCGTTGCGGGAACCACTGCCGAAATCGCATGGGAGCCAATTAATTCAGGCAAAACGGCTTAATCCGGCGTTAGGAAATCACTCGCAAAGGCCTATGTTATCTCGCAATGCAATATCGGCATGCCTGCGTTGCCGTACGGGATGGCCACTCCTAGAGTGCGAAAAATGTTCGAAGCCAAATTCCAGACATTCGAGGATCTCAATGAACGGCCGGCGGTCGCAGGCCGCGTTGCCGCGCTGCGCGGCGAATTGAAGAAGCGCGGACTCGACGGCTTCGTCGTGCCACGCGCCGATCGCCAGCAGAACGAATACGTGCCGGCCAGCGAAGAACGCCTCGCCTGGTTGACCGGGTTCACCGGCTCGGCGGGCGCGGCTGTCGTGCTTGCCGGCAAGGCGGCGCTGTTCGTCGACGGCCGCTACACGGTGCAGGCCGCAGCGCAAACCGACACCGCGGTGTTCTCGATCGAGCATCTGGTCGAAGCGCCGCCGGAGCAATGGATCGAAGCCAACCTGAAGTCAGGCGCCAAGCTCGGTTACGACCCGTGGCTGCACACGCCCGATCAAGCCGAAAAGCTGGGCAAGGCGTGCAAGGCCATTGGCGCGACTCTGGTCGCAGTCTCGGGCAATCCCATCGATGCCCTGTGGGAGAAGCGCCCCGCCCCGCCTTCCGCACCGGTGGTGCTGCACGACGTGAAATTCGCCGGCGAGAGTGCCGCCGACAAGCTCAAGCGCATCCGCGCCGAGATCGTCAAGGCGCGCGGCGACGTGCTGCTGCTGTCCGACCCGCAGGCTGTCGCCTGGACCTTCAACATCCGCGGCGGCGACGTCGCGCATGTGCCGCTCGCGCTCGCCTACGCCAGCGTGCCGCGCGAAGGCAGGCCCGCGCTATATATCGACGGCCGGAAGCTGGACAATAAAGTCCGACACGCGCTGGAAGATCTGGCCGACGTGCGGGAGATGGCGGCTCTCGACAAGGACATTGCCGCATTCAAGGGCAAGACTGTGCTGCTCGACCGCGCCAGCGCGGCCGATGCACTGTCCCGCCATATTACCGAGGCCGGCGCCAAAGCGAATCGCGGCGCCGATCCGACCGCCATCATGAAGGCGGTGAAGAACCGCACCGAGATCGAGGGCACGCGCTCGGCGCATGTCCGCGATGGCGCGGCGATGGCCCGTTTTCTCTACTGGTTCGAGCAGGAAGCGCCGAAGGGCAGACTGACCGAGATCGAGGCCGCCAGCGCGCTGGAAAGCTTCCGCCGCGACACCGGCGTGCTGAAGGACATCTCGTTTCCGTCGATCGCCGGCGCCGGGCCGAACGGCGCCATCGTGCATTACCGGGTGACCGCCGCGACCAACCGCACCATCGGCAATGGCGACCTGTTCCTGATCGATTCCGGGGCGCAATACGAGGACGGCACCACCGACATCACCCGCACGCTGATCGTCGGCGAGCCGACCGCCGAGATGCGGGACCGCTTCACCCGCGTGCTCAAGGGCCACATCGCCATTGCCACCGCGATCTTCCCGGAAGGCACCAGCGGGGCGCAGCTCGACACCTTGGCGCGCGCCTCGCTGTGGCAGGCCGGGCTCGATTTCGACCATGGCACCGGTCATGGCGTCGGCAGCTACCTGTCGGTGCATGAAGGCCCGGCGCGCATCTCCAAGCTCGGCACCGTGCCGCTTCGCCGCGGCATGATCCTGTCGAACGAACCGGGCTATTATAAAACCGCCGAATACGGCATCCGCATCGAAAACCTCGTGCTGGTGATCGCCGAGCCGACGCCGCCGAACGGCGAGAAGCCTCTCAATGCGTTTGAGACACTGACTTTGGCACCGATCGAGCGGCGGCTGATCGACGTGAGGATGTTGACCGAGAAAGAGCGCACCTGGCTCGACAGCTATCACCGGCGGGTGTGCGAGGTGATCGGGCCGCTGGTGGACGACGAAACGCGCAAGTGGCTGGAAAAGACGACGCGGGCGCTTTAATTCTGCTGTCATGCCCGCGAAAGCGGGCATCCAGTAATCACTGATCCGTCTGTACGTACTGGGTCCCCGCTTTCGCGGGGACGACAATCACGAGATCAACTTCAGCCACTCATCCTCGGTCAGCACCTTCACGCCATGCTTCTGCGCCTCGGCGAGCTTCGAGCCTGCGCCCGGCCCCGCGACCAGGTAATCCGTTTTCTTCGACACCGAGCCGGCTGCCTTGGCGCCGAGCCGCTCGGCCGTCGCCTTGGCTTCGTCCCGCGTCATCTTTTCCAACGAGCCGGTGAACACGACCGTCTTGCCGGCGATGGGTGAGTCCGTCTTCACCGCCTCCATCGGCTCGACCTCGATCTCGTCGAGCAGGCGGCCGATGGCGTCGCGATTGTGCTTCTCCTTGAAGAACTCCACCACCGCGTCGCCGACCACCTCGCCGATGCCGCCGATTGTCGTGAGGTCCTTGTAAGCCTCGCTTTCCTTGTCGGCCGCCGCCTTGGCCGCTTTCTGCAGCGCCTCGAACGAACCGTAGTGCCGCGCCAGCAGGCGCGCATTGATCTCACCGACATGCCGGATGCCGAGCCCGTAGATCAGGCGATTGAGTACGACCTTGCGGCGGTCGTTGATCGCGGCGAACAGATTGCGCACCGAAACTTCGCCGTAGCCTTCCTCGGCGAGCAGTTCCTTGCGGTGCTTCTTCTCCAGCCGGAAGATGTCGGCCGGCTGCTCGACCCACTTTTTCTCGAAAAACAGCTCGACCTGCTTCTCCCCGATCCCCTCGATATCGAAGGCGTTGCGCGACACGAAGTGCCGCAGCCGCTCGACCTGTTGCGCCGGACAAATCAGGCCGCCGGTGCAGCGGCGCACCGCCTCGCCCTCCTCGCGCACGGCGTGGCTGCCGCAGGCCGGGCACTTGTCGGGAAACTTGTAAGGCGTCTTCTTGGTGCGCTTCGAGACGTCGACATCGACGATCTGCGGAATGACGTCGCCGGCGCGCTGGATCGTGACCGTATCGCCTTCGCGCAGATCGCGGCCCTCGCGGATCGGCTCGCCATCGTTGCCGATGCCCTTGATGTAATCCTCGTTGTGCAGCGTGACGTTCTGCACGATGACGCCGCCGACCCCAACCGGCTCGAGTTTGCCGACCGGTGTCAGCGCGCCGGTGCGGCCGACCTGGATTTCGATGTCCTTTAATACCGTAATCGCTCGCTCGGCGGGGAATTTGTGTGCAATCGCCCAGCGCGGCGTGCGCGATACGAAGCCGAGCCGCTCCTGCCAGTCGAGCCGGTCCACCTTGTAGACGACGCCGTCGATGTCGTAGTCGAGCCCGGAGCGCTGCTCGCCGATCCTGGCGTGGAAGTCGATCAGTTCATCCACCGACTTGCACAACTTGGTCAGCGGATTGGTGGTGAAGCCGCATTTCTCGAACCAGGCGATCATGCCGCTCTGGGTGCCGGCCGGCATCTCGCTCATCTCGCCCCACGCATAGGCGAAGAAGCCGAGCGGCCGCGACGCCGTCACGCTCGGGTCTTTCTGACGCAGCGAGCCGGCTGCCGAGTTGCGCGGATTGGCGAAGATCGTCCCGCCTTCCCCGGCCTGCCGCTTGTTAAGCGCGATGAAGTCCGGCTTGGTCATGTAGACCTCGCCGCGCACCTCGCAGACCGCCGGGATGTTCCTGCCCTTCAGCTTCTTCGGCACGTCCTTGAGCGTCTTGATGTTCGCGGTGACGTCCTCGCCCTCGGCGCCGTCGCCGCGGGTGGCGGCGCGCACCAGTTCGCCGTCCTCATAGCGCAGCGACATCGAGAGGCCGTCGATTTTCGGCTCGGCCGAGAATGCGATGGTCTCGTCGTCGCTCAGCTTGAGAAAGCGCCGGATGCGGCCGACGAAATCGCGCACGTCGTCGTCCGAGAACGCATTGTCGAGCGACAGCATCGGCACGCCGTGGCGGACTTTGGCGAAGCCGCGCGCCGGAGCTGCGCCGACCCGCTTCGACGGCGAATCGGGACGGATCAGCTCGGGATATTTCGCTTCGATCGCCGCGTTACGCTTGCGCAGCTCGTCATATTCGGCGTCGGAAACCGACGGCGCGTCCTGCTGGTAATAGCGCCTGTCGTGCGCGCCGATCTCCAGCGCGAGCCGCATCAACTCGGACTTCGCCTGAGCGGGAGTCAGGTCTGCGACCGGGAGTTCCGAATAATCACGCGACGCCATCGGAGCAGTCTATCAGCTTGCGGCCTTGAGGAGACGATCCGCGGCGGCACGCGCCTCGTTGGTGATCTCGGCGCCGGCCAGCATGCGGGCGATCTCCTCGCGGCGGCCGTCGGCGGCGACCTCGGCGACGCGCGTGGCGACGCGCTTGCCCTTCTCCAGCGCGTCCTTGCTGATGACGTAGTGCCGGCTGGCGCGGGCCGCGACTTGCGGCGCGTGCGTGACCGCAAGCACCTGCACACCACGGGAAAGGCTCGACAACCGTGCGCCGATCGCATCCGCCACGGCGCCGCCGACGCCGGTGTCGATCTCATCGAACACCAGGGTCGGCGCCGAGCCGCGATCCGCCAGCACCACCTTGAGCGCGAGCAGGAAGCGCGCCAGCTCGCCACCGGAGGCGATCTTCATGAGTGGACCGGGCTTGGTGCCCGGATTGGTCTGCACCCAGAACTCGGCGCGATCGATGCCGTGCGGTCCGGCCTCGGCCTCGTCGAGTTGCGTCGAGAACTTCGCGCGCTCCAGCTTGAGCGGCTTGAGCTCGCCGTTGACCGCCTTGTCGAGCCGCGCCGCCGCCGCCTTGCGCGCCTTCGACAGCGATGCCGCGGCGGTCTTGTATTCCGCCTCGGTTTTGGCGACCTCGGCCTCGAGCAGCTTCAGCCGTTCCTCGCCGGCATCGATCAGTCCAATGTCGGCGGCATATTTTTCCGCCAGTGCGGCGAGATCGTCGACCGGCACGTTGTACTTGCGCGACGCGGCACGCAGGCCGAACAGGCGTTCCTCGATCTTCTCCAGCTCGGCCGGGTCGTAATCGGCGATCCGCAAGGACGTTTCGAGATGCGTGCGCGCCTCTTCCAGCGCATTGAGCGCAGTGTCGAGCGCCTTCACCGCGGGCTCGACCAGTTGCGGCGCCTGCGTCGAGCGCCGCTCCAGCCGGCGGATCGCGTTCGACAGCGGCAGCACCGGCGAATTGGTGCCCGCCACCTGTTCATGGGCCTCACGCAGATCCTCGGCGATCTTTTCCGCGGCCATCATGCTGGCCCGCCGCTCGGCCAAAGCCGTCTCTTCGCCGGCCTGGGGCGCAAGCTTCGACAGTTCCTCGACCGAATGGCGCAGATAGTCGCTCTCACGCCGCGCGCGGTCGACATCGGCGCGATGTCTTGCCGCGGCCTCCTCGGCGGCGCGGCGCGCCTGCCACAGCGCCTCGACGCGGCAGGCGTCGCCTTCCAGCCCGCCGAACGCATCGAGCAGCCGGCGGTGCGTCGCCATGTCGGTCAACGCGCGGTCGTCGTGCTGGCCGTGGATCTCGACCAGCGCTTCGCCGAGCGCCTTGAGCATCTGCACGCTGACCGGCTGATCGTTGACGAACGCCTTGGTGCGGCCGTCGGCGAACTGCACACGCCGGACGATCAGGTCATCGTCGGCATCGATGCCGCTTTCTTTCAGCAAAGCCCGGGCCGGATGCTTGCGCGACAATTCAAACGAGGCCGTCACCTGCCCTTGTTCGGCGCCCTCCCGCACCAGCGCCGCGTCGCCGCGGGCGCCGAGCGTCATCGCGAAGGCATCGAGCAGGATCGACTTGCCGGCACCGGTCTCGCCGGTCAGCACGGCCAGGCCGCCGGCGAAATCGATGTCGAGCCGGTCGATCAGGACGATGTCGCGGATGGAGAGACGGGAGAGCATCGGATCACCGCTGTGAGTCGCGGCAAGGGTGCAAGACGGCAAAGGCCGGGACAAGCCCGGCCTTGACGATGTGGGTAAGTGCAGGAGGCTGGTTAGCCTATCCCGACCTTCTTGAAGGCCTTGCTGATCCAGGAACCCTGATTTTCCGACGGCTCGTGGCCGCCGTTCTTTAGCAGGTTATAGGCGTCCTTGTACCAGCGGCTGTCCGGGAAGTTGTGGCCGAGCACCGCTGCCGCCGTCTGCGCCTCGCCGACGATGCCGAGCGCCATGTAGGCTTCGGTCAGGCGCTCCAGCGCCTCTTCGACGTGGCGGGTGGTCTGATAGCGGGTGACGACGATCTTGAAGCGATTGATCGCCCCGGTGAAATCCTTGCGGTCGAGATAGAAGCGCCCGACCATCATTTCCTTGGCGGCCAACTGGTCGCGCGCCATCTCGATCTTCTGCCGGGCGGCGTTGGCGTATTCGGTGCCCGGATATTTCCGCGTCACTTCTTCGAGCGCGGCAATGGCCTTTTCGGTGCGGCCCTGATCGCGCGTGACGTCGGGGATCTGGTCGTAGTTCGACGTCGCGATCAGGTATTGCGCATAGGCGGCATCCGGGCTGCCGGGATGCAGCGTGACGTAGCGCTGCGCGGCGGAGATGGCGTCATCGTAGTCGCCGGCCTGGTAATAGGCGTAAGCCGACATCACCTGCGATCGGCGCGCCCACTCCGAATAAGGCTGCATGCGGTCGACTTCGTCGAATTTCTTGGCGGCGTTTTTCGGGTCCTTCTTCTCGTTCAGAAGATAGAGACCCTCGTTGTAGAGCTTGTCGGCCGGCTGGTCCGGCAGAACGTCGTCATTCTTCTTGCCGAACAAATTGAAACTGCTGCAGCCGCCAAGCGTTGCGGCGATCAGCACGACACCCAACAGTGTGCGCCCGCGAGGCAGACTCAAGCGGCTCAGACCCAAACTCAACATGAACGTCATCGCTCCCCGGCTCCGCCGCCATTATCGCTCAAAGACCGCGGTCCCGCCTTAAATTCAAGCGGAAGCGTTACCCGCCACATCCGGCCGGATTAAGGCGGCAAAACCTCAGGTTTTCAGGACACTTCTGGGCTATAGGCCGGGGCAACCAGACCGGGCACCGCGTCGGCATGGCCGGTCGCACGCCGGCCGGCCGGCGCCGGCATATCGATCAGCCGCCATGCGGTCTTGTCCGCCATCAGGGCCGACAGCACGGTGTAATTGAGCCGGTGGCCGCCACGCTGGCTGCGGTAGAGCCCGAGCAGCGGCGCGCCTGCCAGCGCCAGGTCACCGATCGCGTCGAGCGCCTTGTGGCGCACGAACTCGTCCGGATAACGCAGGCCGGCTGGATTGAGCACGCCGTCATCGGTGACGACGAGGGTATTCTCAAACGAAGCGCCGAGCGCGTAGCCCGAGCTCCACAGCTTGGCGACGTCGCGCATGAAGCCGAACGTGCGCGCCTTGGCCAGTTCGCGGCGGAATGACGCAGGATCGACGTCAATCGCGAACGACTGCTTGCCGATCACCTTGCCGGGAAATTCGATATCGGATTCGACGCGGAAGCCGTGGGCATAAGGCCGCAGCTCGCCGACGCCGTTGCCGATCGCGACGCGGATCGGCTTGAGCACTTCGATGCAGCGGCGCGGCGCATTGAGCGTCGTCAGGCCGACTTGATCGATCGCATCGACGAATGGCTGCGCGCTGCCATCCATGATCGGAACTTCGGCGCCGTCGATTTCGACCAGCGCATTATCGACGCCAAGACCGCGCAACGCGGCCAGCAGGTGCTCCGCCGTCGAGCAGAGCGGCCCGGAACTGTCGCCGAGCACGGTTGCGAATTCGGTTGCGGTGACGGCGCGCACGTCCGCGCGGATTTCGCGCTCAGGACGGTCGGCGGTCGCAGCGCGCAGGAAAGTAATGCCGGTGTCGGCGTCAGCCGGATGCAGCGTGAGGGTGGCGGAAAGGCCGGAATGGACGCCAATGCCGAAAACGGCAACGTGACTGCGGAGCGTCGTCTGTTTTGCGCTCTTCGGCATTCAACCCCTTCGCACCCCGAAACACCGGAATGCGCGTCCCTTCTCTTGCCCCATTCGGGTCATCCTGTTGGCGTCATTCCGTAACTGGAATGTCACCCTCCGGAAGCGCGCCCGAACCCTTGGAAGAACAAAAGCCCCTTTAACGCCCGTAAGTTATGTGACGGCCGGGAGCCGTCCAACTCACGTTGTCTTACCGACTATTACCTGATTATGCCGCATTTACCGGGGGTTAACGGATACAAACCCGTATTTACGGTAACGGCGCGAGCCCAGCTCGCAATCGGACTGACGAAAAATTTAGATTTTACAGTGGCTTAAAAGAAAAGCGCGCCGGAGATGTCTCCGGCGCGCGCTGTAACACTAGGCATTAGTTCGCCTGACGGCGCAGGAACGCCGGGATTTCGAGCTGGTCGTCCTCGCTGCTGTTTTGCACAGGCGCGGGGCGGCCGTGGAGGTCGAGACCCTGCGGGGCCGGAGCCGGACGGCGGGCATATTCCGACACCGGAGCCTCGGCAGGGCGCGGCGCCGGGCGGACCGGGCGCTTGGCCATCGGCATGGCGCCGGGCAGCGGCTGATGCGCGGTCTGCGGTAGCTGCGGAGCCTCGTCCTTGCGGCCGAGCCCGACCGAGGCCAGCCGCTGCATCAGCGACATCCGGCGTTTCTCCGGATGATCGGCGGCGAGTTCGCCGCGCTGGGCCTTGATCTCGTTCTGCGCCGGGATGGGCAGTTCGTCGATGCGCGGCATGCGCACCGGCGCCATCGGCCGCTCGGCCGCCGGCGGGATGAACGCCTTCGGCAGCGACGGCTCGGGCGCCACCTCTTCGGCCGGCGCTTCGAACAGCGACGGCTTCATCGGCATCGGGCGGATCGAGACGTCTTCGATCGCGGTCGGCGGCAGGATCGCCGCGGCGACGGCGGCATGAGCCGCCTCGACCGCCGCAATCGCCGGCGCATGTGCCGCGGCAGGAGCCGGTTGCGCTTCACGCGCAACGCGCTCGGCCGTGCGGCGGCTCTCGGTACGGATCTTGCTGGTGATCTCGGCGGCGCGGGTTTCCGCCGGGGTCGGGCGCTGAGCCTGGCCGACATTGTCGATGCCGGTGGCGACCACCGACACGCGAATGATGCCTTCGAGGCTTTCGTCGAACGTCGCGCCGACGATGATGTTGGCTTCCGGATCGACCTCGCCGCGGATGCGGGTCGCCGCTTCGTCGACTTCATACAGCGTGAGGTCCTTGCCGCCGGTGATCGACACCAGCAGGCCCTTGGCGCCCTTCATCGAGGCGTCGTCGATCAGCGGGTTGGCGATCGCGGCCTCGGCGGCCGTGATGGAGCGCTTCTCGCCGGAGGCTTCGCCGGTGCCCATCATCGCCTTGCCCATCTCCTTCATCACCGCGCGGACGTCGGCGAAGTCGAGATTGATCAGGCCTTCCTTGACCATCAGGTCGGTGATGCAGGCCACGCCCGAATAGAGCACCTGGTCCGCCATCGCGAAGGCGTCGGCGAAGGTGGTCTTTTCGTTGGCGACCCGGAACAGGTTCTGGTTCGGGATGATCAGCTGCGTATCGACGTGCTTTTGCAGCTCGATGATGCCGGCTTCCGCGAAGCGCATGCGGCGCGCGCCTTCGAACTGGAACGGCTTGGTCACGACCGCGACCGTGAGGATGCCGAGCTCCTTGGCGACCCGCGCCACCACGGGCGCTGCGCCGGTGCCGGTGCCGCCACCCATGCCGGCGGTGACGAACACCATGTGCGCGCCGGTCAGGTGATCGCGAATCTCGTCGATCGCCTCTTCCGCCGCCGCGCGGCCAACCTCGGGCTGCGAGCCGGCGCCGAGGCCTTCGGTCACCTGCACGCCCATCTGAACGATGCGCTCGGCCTTCGACATGGTCAGCGCCTGGGCGTCCGTGTTGGCGACGACGAAGTCGACGCCCTGGAGGCCCGCCCCGATCATGTTGTTGACCGCATTGCCGCCGGCGCCACCGACGCCGAACACGGTGATACGCGGCTTCATCTCGCGAATGTCGGGGATCTTCAGGTTGATGCTCATCATTTGCCTCTTTTGCGCATGAACCGGTCCGCCACCGGCATGCATGAAGTTGAAATTCTGGTCAGAAGCTTTCGCGCAGCCATCGTCCGACCTTCGCCATGTAGCCGCCTGTTCCCGTCATCAGATGCCGCGTTCGCCGCGGTTCGAAGTGTTCGAGGTGTGCCGCCTGCGGGTAAACCAGGAGGCCGGCCGCAACCGCGAAGGCTGGGCCCTTCGCCGAATCCGGCAGACCCGCGAAGCCGAGCGGACGGCCGATGCGAACCGAGCGTCCGAGAATCCGCGTTGCCAGTTCCGGCAACCCGACAAGTTGAGAGGCGCCGCCGGTCAGCACGACACGCGCGCGTGGCTCCGCCGCAAACGGAGATGCTGCGAGTCGATCGCGTACCATTTCGAGGATTTCCTCTACGCGCGGCTTAATCATGTGTACGAGAGTTTCCCGAGAGACGAACTGCGGTGGCTCGCGGTCATCGTCGCCGACGGGCGGCACGGTGATCATGTCGCGGTCGTCGGGACCACCGGTCAGGACAGTGCCATAAAACGTTTTGATTCGCTCGGCGTCGCTGATCCGGGCGTTCAGGCCGCGGGCGAGGTCCATTGTGACGTGGTGGCCGCCGACGGCGAAGCCGGAGGCATGGATGAAGCGGCCGCCGGAGAAGACGGCGATGGTCGTGGTGCCCGCCCCCATGTCGATGACCGCAGCGCCGAGGTCGGCCTCGTCGTCCGCCAGCACCGAGAGCCCGGCCATGTACGGCGAGGCCACCATCGCCTCGACCTCGAGATGGCTGCGCTCGACGGTGAGCATCAGGTTGCGGGCGATCGCTGCGTCGGCCGTCACCATGTGCATGTCAACGCCGAAGGCGCGGCCGATCATGCCGCGCGGATTGTGAATGCCGCTCGCCGCATCGAGCTGATAGCCGGTCGGCAGCGAATGGAGGACGACACGGCCGTCGCGCACCGAATGGCGGCTCGCGGCCGCCAGCACGCGGGCGATATCGCCGTCAGTAACGGCATCGCCGCCGAGATCGATCGAGGCGTTGAAGAGTTCGCTGCCAAGCCGGCCGCCGGACAGGGACACGACCACCGATTCAAGCTGAACCTCGGCGCGGCTCTCGGCCATGTCGATGGCCTGGCGCACCATTTCCTCGGCCGCGACCAGATCGATCACGCCACCCGCTTTCATGCCGCGCGCGGCGGTATGGCCGAAACCCATCAGTTGCACGCCGTGGCTGCGCCGGCGCAGCACGTCCTGCGGCGGATGCGGCGCCAGGCGTGCGATCAGGCAGACCACCTTGGAGGTGCCGATATCGAGCGCGGCGACAGTCATGGCGCGGCGCGGCGACACCGGCTTCATCTTGGGCGTGAGGCCGAAGTGGAGCACCGTCATGCGTCGCTCCCTTTTTTCTTCTTCAGCTTCTTGAGAATTTCCTTGGTGACCTCGGCGCGGGCCGCGGCGGCTTCGTCGGACAGCTTGACGATCACGCGGTCCGGCAACCGCAAGTCGATCGCCGTGATGTCGCGCGACAAAATCTTCTTGTCGCGATCGAGCGCGACCAGTTCCTGCAAAGCCTGTTCGACCTCGCTGTCGGGCAGCCGCACGTCGAGGCCGCTCTTGAGCTTGAGATTCCAGCGCCGCTTGGCGACCAGCACCGCGGCGTCGAAATTGTTCGCGACCAGCGGATAGCGCGAGACGATGTCGAGGAAGGCCTGCGCCTCTTTCTCGGCGCCCTCGCCCACCACCTGCGGCAGATTGGCGAAGCGGCCGCTGAATGGCTCGAGCACCGTGCCGTCACCGGCAATCACGCTGACCGTGCCGCTCTTCTGCCACAGCGCGACCGGCGTGCGTTCCGTCACGCTGATCTGCAAGCGGCCCGGGTAGAGCTTGAGCACGGTCGCTTCCGCGATCCACGGATTGCGCAGCAGCGCCGCGCGCGTGTCCGCAGCATCGAGGCACGGCAGAGATGACAACTGGGTGACACCGGCAAGATCGAGAATCGTGCCGCGGCTGAGTTCCTTCTCGCCGGACAGCGCGATCGAGGAGATGCGCATGCCGGCCTGGCCGGCCAGCGCGTCGCAGGTCCGGTGGAGTTCCGCGGCGATGTTGCCGGCCTGCCCGCCAGCGGCGATGCCGTAGCCGACGGCGCCGGCGATGATGACGAATGCCGCAGCGGAGCCGACGCCGCGCGGAATGTTGAATTCGATCACCGCCGCGAACCAGCGGCGCGCGACCCGCCGCGCGCGCACGAATGGGCCGTGCGACATGCGCCAACCGGTATTCAGTGTCTCAGCGAGGCGTCCCCGACGATCCATCGCAAGGCTTTCGAAATGCGGAAAAGTCTTTGCCCACGCGCACAAATGCGCGGTCGCCCCGCACATGACGCCGCTTAACGGAGTGTTGAGGGGATTTGGTAAACGATTAGTAAAAATCGATTAATTTGCGCGCGATTATGCGCGGCCGTCACCGGTCGAGCGAGGCGTCCTCGACCATCCAGCGGCAGAGTTCCGGGAAGCTCATTCCGGCATGGGCGGCCATCTCCGGCACCAGCGATGTCCCGGTCATGCCGGGCTGGGTGTTCACTTCGAGGCAGAAAAGCCCGCTGGTGCCCGGTTTGCCGTCGTCATAGCGGAAGTCGGCACGGGTGACACCGCGGCAGCCCAGCGCCTGATGCGCCGCCAGCGAGATGCGGCGGCACGCCTCATAGACTTCGGATGAAACCGGCGCGGGCAGAACGTGCTTCGAGCCACCCGGCGCGTATTTCGCCTCGTAGTCGTAGAACTTCAGCGCCGTCGTGATCTCGATCACCCCGGTCGCCTGGTCACCGATCACCGCGCAGGTCAGTTCCTTGCCGGCGATGAACGGCTCGATCAGCACGCGCTCGCCATAGGCCCAGTCGGCGCGCGTCAATTCCTGCGGCGGATGCGCATGATCCTTCTGCACAATGAAGACGCCCACGCTCGAACCTTCCGCGATCGGCTTGATGACGTAGGGCGGCTCGAGCAGGTGCTTCTTCGCGGCTTCGTTGCGGTCGGCAATCATGCCGCCCGGCACCGGAATGCCGGCCGCCTTGAGGATCGACTTCGACAGATCCTTCTGCATCGCCACAGCCGACGCCAATACGCCGGAGTGCGAATACGGGATGCCGAGAATTTCGAGCATGCCCTGCAATGTGCCGTCCTCGCCGGGCCGGCCATGCAGAACGTTGAGCGCAACATCGGGCTTGAGCGCCTTCAGTGTCGCGGCAATATCGCGCGTCACGTCGACCCGCGTGATCTTGTAGGCGTTGAGCGTCTCGAGCGCGTCAGCGCACGCCTTGCCGGAATTGAGCGAGACCTCGCGCTCCGCCGACCAGCCACCCATGAGAACCGCGACGTGTTTCATGTGGGCGATTGAACCCCAATTCTCTTAATTTCCCATTCCAGCGTCACGCCGGACTTGGCCTTCACCTTCTCGCGCACGGTTTCGCCGAGCGTTTCGATATCTTTCGCGGTGGCGGTGCCGAGATTGAGCAGGAAATTGCAGTGCAATTCGGACACCTGCGCGCCACCGACCTTGAGGCCGCGGCAGCCGGCATCGTCGATCAGTTGCCAGGCCTTGTGGCCCGGTGGGTTCTTGAAGGTCGAGCCGCCGGTGCGGCTCTTGATCGGTTGCGTCGCCTCGCGCGCCTCGGTGATCTTCTCCATCTCGGCGGCGATCGTCGCCTTGTCGCCGGCTTTGCCCTCGAACAGTGCGGTGGTGAAAATCACGTCGTCCGGAATGCCGCTGTGGCGGTAGGAGAAGCCCATCTCCTCGTTCGTGTAGGTGACGAGATCGCCGTCGCGCGCTACGCCGGTCGCATAGACCAGCACGTCCTTGGTCTCGCCGCCGTAAGCGCCGGCGTTCATGCGCAAAGCGCCGCCGATTGCGCCCGGCACACCGCGGAAAAACGAGAGCCCCGCAATGCTGGCATCCGCCGCCGCGCGCGCGACTTTCACGTCCGGCACCGCAGTGCCCGCATGAACGCGCGTGCCGTCGACCGTCACCGTATTGAAGCCGCGGCCGAGGCGCACCACCACGCCGGGAATACCGCCGTCGCGCACGATCAGATTCGAGCCGAGCCCGATCACCTGCACCGGAATGTCGTTCGGCAGCTTGTGCAGAAAATACGAGAGATCGTCCTCGCTGTCCGGCATGAACATCGCCTGCGCCGGCCCGCCGACGCGAAACCAGGCGAGATCGGCCAGCGGCTGATTGGCGATCAGCCGGCCTTTGAGCTTCGGCATGTCGCCTTGCAGCTTCGCGACGATGTCGGGAAAGCTCATCCCAGCGCCTTCAGCTCGCCCGGCAGGTTGGCCGCCCATTGCGTGATGTTGCCGGCACCGAGCAAAACGACATAGTCGCCGGGCTTCGCCATCCCTTTGACGATGCCGGCAAGCTGTTCCGGCCCGTCGAGCGGGATCACGTGGCGGTGCCCTCGCGCGCGCAGTGCGGCCACGAGACTGTCACGATCGGCGCCTTCGATCGGCTGCTCGCCGGCCGCATAGACATGCGCGACGATCACCGCGTCTGCGTCGTTGAAGCAGGTCGAGAACGGCTCGAACAGGCTCTTGAGCCGCGTATAGCGGTGCGGCTGCACCACCGCGATCACCTGCCCCTTGGTCGACTCGCGCGCGGCTTTCAGCACCGCCGCGATCTCGACCGGATGGTGGCCGTAATCGTCGATCACCTGCGCGCCGTTCCATTCGCCGACGCGGGTGAAGCGCCGCTTGACGCCACCGAACTTGGCGAGCGCGCCGCGGATCGCGTCGTCGGAAATCTTCAATTCATGCGCCACCGCAACCGCCGAAGTCGCATTGAGCGCGTTGTGCCGGCCCGGCATCGGCAGCTCGATGTCGCGGATGCGATGGACTTCCTTGCCGTCGCGATTGCGGAACGCGACCGAGAAGCGCTGCTTGCCGCCTTCGTTGACGAGATCGACCAGCCGCACGTCGGCCTGCGCGTTTTCCCCGTAGGTGATGATGCGGCGATCGGTGATGCGGCCGACCAGACGCTGCACGATCGGATGATCGGTGCACATCACCGCGAAACCGTAGAACGGCACGTTGCTGACGAAATCGACGAACGCCTCCTGCACGGCGGCGAAGGTCTTGAAGTGATCGAGATGCTCGGCGTCCACGTTCGTGACGATGGCGACATCGGCCGGCAGCTTGAGGAACGTGCCGTCGGACTCGTCGGCTTCGACGACCATCCAGTCGCCGGCGCCGAGCCGCGCATTGGTGCCGTAAGCGTTGATGATGCCGCCGTTGATGACGGTCGGATCGAAATTCCCGGCGTCGAGCAAGGTGGCGACCATCGAGGTGGTCGTGGTCTTGCCGTGGGTGCCGGCCACCGCGACGCAGCGCTTGAGGCGCATCAGTTCGGCCAGCATTTCGGCGCGCCGCACGACAGGAAGCCGCGCGGCGCGCGCCGCCATCAGCTCCGGGTTGTCCGGCTTGATCGCCGACGACACGACGATCACGTCGGCACGGTCGATGTTCTCCGCCTTGTGGCCGATGTGGACGACCGCGCCCTTGTCGCGCAGCCGCTTCACGTTGGCGTTGTCGGAAGCATCGGAGCCGGTCACGGTGTAGCCGAGGTTCATCAGCACCTCGGCGATGCCGCTCATGCCGATGCCGCCAATGCCGACGAAATGCACCGGCCCAAGTTCACGCGGAAGCTTCATTGAAATTCGCCCTCAGCCCTTGCCCGTCAGGAGACGAACATGGCCGCTTTACGTTCCGGCCATCCACGTCTTTTTTAAGGAGGAACGGGAAACGTCAAGCCCCGGCTGTTTTCAGCACTAACGCCGCCAGCCGGTCCGCGGCGTCGAGCGTGCCGGCCGACTTCGCGCTGGCCGCCATCCTGGCCAGACGTGCCGGATCATTAAGCAATCTCGTCATTTCTCCAGCCGCATGCTCCAGCGAGAAATCGCGCTGCTCGATCACCACGGCGCCGCCCGCCTTCTCCAGCACGCGGGCATTGTTGAGCTGATCCTGATCGAGCGCGCCGGGCAGCGGCACCAGAATCGCCGGCCGGCCGATCGCTGATAATTCCGCAACGGTCGATGCGCCGGAGCGCGCCACCACGAGATGCGATTGCGCAATGCGCGCCGGCAAATCGGCAAAGAACGGCGCGACTTCGGCCTTTACGCCGATCCGCGCATAATCCTCCTGCACCCGTGGCAGGTCCTCGCCGCGCGCCTGCTGCAAAACATGAAGGCGCGCGCGCAGCGCGGGATCGAGCAGTGCAATCGCGTCCGGCACGATGTCGGCCATCACCCGCGCGCCCTGGCTGCCGCCAAACACCACGACGCGCAGCGGCTCGCCCGTCGCCGGATACGGCACACCAGCGGCCGCGATCACGTTCGGCCGCACCGGATTGCCGGTCATCGCCACTTTCGATTTGAACGAATCCGGCAGCAGCGCGACTTCGGGGAAACTCGACGCGATCGCGGTGACGCGGGAGGCCAGCGCGCGATTGGCGCGGCCCATCACCGCATTGGCGTCATGCAAGACAGTCGGAATGCCGCGCATGCTAGCGGCGAACAAAGGCGGCAACGTCGGATAGCCGCCGAAGCCGACCACCACAGCCGGCTTGATGCGGCGGAGCACGCCGCGCGCCTTCAGCAGGCCGAGCGTCAGCATGCCGAGCGTGCGCGCGTAAGCGAGCGGGCTGCCGCCGCGCAAGGTCGCGCTCGGAATCACATAGACGGACTCGCGTGGAAATTCGGTGCCGTAGCTTACGGCGCGCGTGTCGGTCGCCAGCGCGACCTCTGCGCCCAGCTTGCGCAAAGCGACAGCCGTGGCTTCCGCCGGAAACAGGTGTCCGCCGGTGCCGCCCGCCGCGAGCAGAACGAGCGGCGCTGTGGCCATCAGGCCGGGCTCCCGAGCGGCTCGGACGGCAGCATCATGGTGCGCGGCTGCTCGCGCGTCAGCGCCAGCAGCATCCCCATGCCGTAAGCGAGCGACAGGATCGACGAGCCGCCATACGAGATGAACGGCAGTGTCATGCCCTTGGCCGGAATGAGATGCAGATTGACCGACATGTTGATGGCCGATTGCACGCCGAACAGCATGGCCAGTCCCGCCGCGGCGAAACGCGTAAACGGATCGTCGTTATGCAGCGCGCGCAGCAGCGCCCGCACTACGATGAAGGCGAACAGCGCGCAGAGCACCATGCACAGCACAACGCCGAATTCTTCCGCCGCCACCGCGAAGATGAAGTCGGTGTGACTCTCCGGCAGCAGCCGCTTCACAGTGCCTTCGCCCGGCCCGCGGCCGAACCAGCCGCCGCGCATGAAGCTCTCAGTCGCGATATCGATGTTGAACGTGTCGCCCGATCCCGGATCGAGGAAGCGCTGAATGCGCCGCGCCACGTGCGGCACCGTGAAATATGCGGTGGTGAGGCCGACCGCGGCGCTCGCCGCGAGCCCGAATACCCAGACCACGCGCATGCCCGCCATGAAGAACAGCGCGCCCCACACCAGCAGGATCAGCATGGTCTGGCCGAAGTCGGGTTGCAGCACCAGCAGCGCGACGACGAGGCCGAGCAGCGCGAGCGCGATGCTGTTGGCCGGCATCTCCGGCCGCCGCGAGGATTCGCCGAACAGCCAGGCGACGATGACGATGAAGGCCGGCTTGAGGAATTCCGACGGCTGGATGTTGACGCCGGCGATCACCAGCCAGCGCCGCGCGCCCTTGATCTCGGCGCCGAAGTGCGGCGTCGCCGCCACCATGATGAGGCTGATGACGAACACGATGATCGAGATGCGACGGATTTGCTGGCCGTTGAGGAACGACATCGCCAACATCAGCGCGACTGCCGGCAACAGGAACATGATGTGGCGGTGAACGAAGTAGAACGGCTCGAGCCCGAGCCGCGCCGCGACCGGCGGCGATGCGGCGAGCGACAGCACCACGCCGGCGATCAATAGGCCGCCGATCGCCATCAGCGTGTAGCGGTCGACCGTCCACCACCATTCGCCGAACGGCGTGCGTTGCGCGCGTGAAACCATGAATGTCCCCGAGGTCCGCGCCGAAATTGACGGGTTCGGGTTTACGATGCGTTAAGGCTGAAAAGCCGCGATCCGCTTATTGCGGCGAGGACTGATCTTTGGTCTTCGTCACAGTGATGTCGCTGATGGTCGGCTTGACCTTTTTCTTCGTCACCTGACCGTTTTTCTTGGCGGCCGTGCTGGTTCCGGAGGACGCCTGGTGGTTGGTCGCGTGGGTGCCGCTATGAGAATTGCTCGATTTCGCCTGTGCGCCAGACAGCGGAAAAACTCCGCAGCCGAGCAAGGCTATTGCAATGGTGAGAGAACGAGTCAGCATAACGATCTCCCTGCAAGGGCCGCCCCTTTGTGAGGATACCATAATTTCAGAGGGGCCGAAGGTGTGCGCGGACACCGCCGACGGACGGCTAGCCTCTCGGCTTTACGCCCGGCAAGCCCAGCACGATGTCGCGAAACACGGTGCCGCGCACCTCGAAGTTCCTGTACTGGTCGAACGAGGCGCAGGCCGGTGACAGCAGCACGACCGGTTCGGCCGCGTTCGATCTTTGCGCATCGCGGGTCGCGGCATCGATTGCCGCCGACAGCACACCCGACATCTCATATGGAACTTTGCCTTCCAGCGTGCCGGCGAATTCCCGCGCCGCCTCCCCGATCAGATAGGCCTTGCGAATCTTCGGGAAGAACTCGGCGAGCGAAGTGATGCCGCCGGTCTTCGGCTTGCCGCCGGCGATCCAGTAGATGTCGGCGAAACTCGCCAGCGCCTTCGCCGCGCTGTCGGCATTGGTCGCCTTGGAGTCGTTGACGTAGAGCACCTTGCCGAGCCGGCCGACCTCCTCCATCCGGTGCGGCAGGCCGGGAAACGACGTCAGCGCCTTCTGGATGTCGGGAAGGCCGACGCCGAGCGCCTGCGCCACCGCGATCGCGGCCGCCGCGTTCTGCGCATTGTGCACGCCGCGCAGCGAGCCGATGCCGGTGAGCTGGGCGATGGGATAGGCCTTGCCGTTCTTCGCACCGGCGATGCGCGTGCCTTCCGCGTAGAGCCCTTCGCGCAACGGCGCAACGACCGACACGCGCACGACTTTCTTGCCGGCGCGCTCGACACGCTCGGCCGCCTCGCGCGTATAGCGGTCGTCGACTGCGATCACCGCCGTGCCGCCCGGCTCGACCGAGGCCGGCACCAGCATTTTCAGCGCGGCGTAATTCTCCATCGTGCCGTGACGGTCGAGATGATCCTCCGTCACGTTGAGCATCACGCCGACCGTCGGCTTCATCGTCGGCGCCAGATCGACCTGATAGGACGACACCTCGATCACATAGGTGCGTCCCGGTGTGAACGGCTCCAGCGCCAGGATCGGCGTGCCGATATTGCCGCCCATCTGCACGTCCCGGCCGGCCGATTTCAGCAGATGCGCGATCAGCGCCGTGGTGGTCGATTTGCCGTTGGTGCCGGTGATGGCGACGAACGGGCACTGCGGCCCCTTCGCCGCGCGCTCGCGGGCGAACAGCTCGACGTCGCCGATCACCTCGACGCGCGCCTTGCGCGCCAGCTCCACGGTCCAATGCGGCTTGGGATGCGTCAGCGGCACGCCGGGAGAGAGCACCAATGCGTCGACCGTTTTCCAGTTGATGCTGTGCAGGTCGTCGGTGTGCAGCCCGGCCGTTTCCGCGTCGGCGATGCGCGCGGCCTCGTCGTCGAAGCAGATGACGTTGGCGCCGCCTTTCACCAGCGCCTGCGCGCTGATCAGACCGGACTTGCCGAGGCCGAACACGGCCACGGCCTTGCCGGCGAAAGATGTGATCGGGATCATCGCAGCTTGAGCGTCGCGAGGCCCGCCAGCGCCAGCACGACCGCGACGATCCAGAACCGGATCACGATCTGCGGCTCGGTCCAGCCCATCTGCTCATAATGATGGTGGATCGGCGCCATCTTGAAGACACGCTTTCCGGTCAGCTTGAACGAGACCACCTGCACGATCACCGACACCGCCTCGACCACGAACAGGCCGCCGATCACCGCCAGCACGATCTCATGCTTGGTGGCGACCGCGATGGCGCCGAGCATGCCGCCGAGCGACAGCGAGCCGGTGTCGCCCATGAAGATCGAGGCCGGCGGCGCGTTGAACCACAGGAAGCCGAGCCCCGCGCCGATCACCGCGCCGCACAGCACGGCGAGTTCGCCGGTGCCGGACACGAAGTGAATCTGCAGATAGTCGGCGAACACCGCGTTGCCGGCGAGATACGAGATCAGCCCGAAGCTCGCCGCCGCGATCATCACCGGCACGATGGCGAGGCCGTCGAGGCCGTCGGTCAGGTTCACCGCATTACCGGCGCCGACGATCACGAACGCGCCGAGCACCACGAAAAACCAGCCGAGGTTGAACACCAGTTCCTTGAAGAACGGGAACACCAGCGAGGTCGCGATCGGCGGGCGGCCGAGCTTCATCAGCGCGATGCAGGCGATCACCGCGATTACGGCCTCGATCGCCAGCCGCGTCCTGCCGGAGATGCCGTTGTGGGTTTGCTTCGTCACCTTGAGGTAGTCGTCGTAAAATCCGATCAGCCCGAACGCCAGCGTCACGCCGAGCACGATCCAGACATACGGATTGAGCGGGTTCGCCCAGAGGATCGTCGACACGAGGAGGCTCGACAGGATCATCAGGCCGCCCATGGTCGGCGTGCCCTTCTTGGTGAGCAGGTGCGAGGCCGGCCCGTCATCGCGGATCGGCTGGCCCTTGCCCTGCCGCACGCGCAGCATGTCGATGAACGGCCCGCCGAACAGGAAGACGAACACCATCGCGGTCACGATCGCGCCGCCGGTGCGGAAGGTGATGTAACGGAAGACGTTGAGGAAGGTGAGCTGGTTGGAAAATTCGGTCAGCCAGTAAAACATTCGGGTCGAACCTGTTGTCAGGCCGGATCGAGCGCCGCCTGACGGGGAAATCTTCGCTCCAGCGCCTTGACGATCGGGCCCATCTTCGAGCCGAACGAGCCCTTCACCATCAGCACGTCGCCGGCCGCCACGGCGTCCAAAACGGCGCCTTCCAGCGCGGCCGAGGTTTCGGCATAGCCGCCCCGCCGCGTCGTGGGAAGAGCCTCGAATAAACTGCGCATCAACGGCCCACTGCAAAATACCAGATCGGCGGCTTCCGCCGCCGCGGTGGCAAGATCGCGATGCAGCGTGACACCCTGATTGCCAAGTTCCAGCATGTCGCCAAGCACCGCGATGCGGCGGCCGCGTCCATTGACCGCCGCCTGGCCGAGCAGCGCCAGCGCGGCGCGCATCGAAGCGGGATTGGCGTTGTAGCTTTCGTCGATCAGCAGCGCAGTGCCGCCCGGCACCGTCAATGTGATGCGGGTGCCGCGCCCGGCCGCCGGTTGCAGCTTCTGCAACGCCAGCGCCGCGAGCGCGAGATCGGCGCGAGCGAGCGCCGCCGCCGCCAGCACCGCCAGCGAATTGGCGATCAGATGCTTGCCCGGCGCACCGAGCTTGTAGGTGACGTCATCGCCAAGAATGTTGGCCTGCACGCAGGAGCAATCCGGCTTGAGCGCGTATTTGATGAGGCGCGCGTCGGCATCCTTGTGCTCGCCGAACGAGACGACCCGCGACACGCCGGCCTCCTTGGCCGCACGCGCAAGCTGGTCGAATTGCGGAATGTCGCGGTTGAGCACCGCGACGCCGTCTTTCTCGGCGCCGAGGAAAATCTCGGCCTTCGCCTCGGCGATCTTCTCCAGCGTGCCGAAGAATTCGAGGTGCACCGGCGCGATCGTGGTGATGATCGCGACATGCGGACGCACCAGCTTGGTCAGCGGCGTGATCTCGCCGGCATGGTTCATGCCGATTTCGAGCACGGCGTATTTCGCGCTCTGCGGGCAGCGCGCCAGCGACAGCGGCACGCCCCAGTGATTGTTGTAGGATGCCGTCGAGGCATGCGTCTCGCCATCGGCGCCGAGCGCGAGCAGCAGCGCCTCCTTGGTCGAGGTCTTGCCGACCGAGCCGGTCACCGCGATGAACTGCGCCGGCGAGCGCGCCCGCGCCGCCTTCGCCAGATCGATCAGCGCGCCGAGCACATCGTCGACCACCAGCAGCCGCGCGTCGGCCGAAAACTCCGCGCGCCGCGCCTTCGACACCACCGCGAGCCCCGCGCCGGCATTGAGCGCCTGCACGACGAACTCATGCCCGTCGCGCGCATCGCCCTTGATGGCGAAGAACGCCTCGCCGCGGCTGAGCGTGCGGGTATCGATCGACAGACCGGAAATGCTCTCCGGCAGCGCGCCCTGCTTTTGGGCGCGCATCGCCTTCGCCATCTCGTCGGTCGCCCACAACGCGGTCATGCGCGTCCCAAAGCCTTCTTCACTTCGTCCTGGTCGCTGAACGGCAGCACGCGATTGCCGACGATCTGGCCGGTTTCATGGCCTTTGCCGGCAATCAGCAGCACGTCGCCCTTTTTCATGTCGGCAATGCCGGTGCGGATCGCCTCGGCGCGGTCGCCGATCTCGCGCGCGCCACCGGCATCCGCCATGATCTCGGCGCGGATTGCCGCCGGGTCTTCGCTCCGCGGATTGTCGTCGGTGACGATCACCTCGTCGGCGAGATCGGCCGCAATCGCGCCCATCAGCGGGCGCTTGCCTTTGTCGCGGTCGCCGCCACAGCCGAACACCACGATCAGCCGCCCCTTCACATAAGGGCGTAACGCTTCGAGAGCCTTGGCCAGCGCGTCGGGCTTGTGCGCGTAATCGACAAAGATCGGCGCGCCGTCTTTCTCGCCAGCAAGTTCGAGCCGGCCCTTGGCGCCGATCAGCTTCTCCAGCGCCGGGAAAACCTTCTCCGCGTCGCCGCCGGTCGAAATCACCAGCCCCGCCGCCACCAATGCATTTTCGACCTGGAACGCGCCGACCAGCGGCAGCTTCAGCACGTAAGGCCGGCCCGCATAAAAAATCGCGATCTTCTGGGCGAAGCCTTCGACCGCAACGTCGATCAGTTGCAGCGGATTGCCCTCGCGGCCGACCATGAACAGCTTGAGCCCGCGATTTTTCGCCGCCTCGATCACCGCGTCGGCGTGCTCGTTGTCGACCTCGATCACCGCGCTGCCATCCTTGACGATCAGGCCTTCGAACAGCCGCAGCTTGGCCGCGAGGTAATCCTGGATGGTCGGGTGATAATCCATGTGGTCGCGCGACAGATTGGTGAACGCGCCGGCCGCCACGCGAAGGCCGTCGAGCCGATGCTGGTCGAGCCCGTGCGATGACGCCTCGATGGCGAGATGGGTGATGCCGTCGCCCGCCAATTTGTCGAGCGTGCGGTGCAATTCGATGGGATCGGGCGTCGTCAACGAGCCGTAGATTTCCTCTTTCGCGGTCGTCACGCCGATGGTGCCGACGCTCGCCGCGTTCTCACCCAGCGCCGTCCAAATCTGCCGCGTGAACGATGCAACGGATGTCTTGCCGCTGGTGCCGGTCACCGCGGCGATCGTCTTCGGCTGCCGCGGGAAAAATTTCGATGCCGCCAGCGCCAAAGCGCGGCGCACATTCTTGACGCGCACGAACATGACGCCACCGGGCAAATCGTCGATCGGTCTCTCCGCCGCAACCGCCACGGCGCCGGCATTCACCGCCTGCTTGGCGAAATGCGCGCCATCAGCTTTCGCGCCGGCAATGGCGAAGAACAGCGATCCTTTCGTCGCCTTGCGGCTGTCGAACGCGAGGCCGGTCACCTCGACATCCGCGAAGGCGCCGGCACTGTCTTCCGGAAAGAGAGCCGCGAGCTTCATCTAATGTCGCCAGTTAGCGGTTCGCCGCCATGCACGCTACTGCCGCGCCTTAACATTGGCGAGAATGAGCTGATCCGCCGGCGGCAGATCGAGCCGCGGCTTGACGTCGAGCAGCGGCGCAACGCGCTCGACCACCTCGCCGCCGACCGGCACGGCATTCCAGCCGGAGGTCGCATAGCCATAGGTTTCCTTCGAGCCCTGCGGCTCGTCGAGCATGATGAGCAGGATATAGCGCGGCTTGTCGGCCGGCATGATGGCGGTGAAGCTGGTCAGCAGCCTGTTGTGGATGTAGCGGCCGCCGAACACTTTCTCCGACGTGCCGGTTTTGCCGCCGATGTAATAGCCCGGAATGTTGGCCTTTTTCGCCGTGCCCTTTTCGACGTTGAGCCGCATCAGGTAGCGCATCTTCTCGCTGGTCTCGGGTTTGATGACCCGCTTGGCGAGCTTCATCGCCTCTTCAGGGCTGCGCTTCAGGAAGGTCGGCGGGATCAGGTAGCCGCCGTTCACCAGCGCGCCGATCCCCATCACCGCCTGTAGTGGCGCCACTGCGATGCCGTGGCCGAATGCAATGGTGACGGTGTTGAGCTCGCCCCAATTCTTCGGCACCAGCGGCTCGGCGCTTTCCGGCAATTCGGTGCGCAGCCGGTCGAGCTGGCCGAGCTTCTTCAGGAACGCCTTGTGGTAGTCGACGCCGAGCGACAGCGCCATTTTCGCGGTGCCGATGTTCGACGAATAGGTGAAAATTTCCGGCACTGTGAGCACGCGCCGTTCCGCATGGTAGTCGTGAATCTCGAACTTGCCGTATTTGAGCGGGAAGCGCGCATCGAACTTGGAGTCGAGCGTGACTTTGCCGCTGTCGAGCGCCATCGCGAGCGTCAGCGCCTTGAAGGTCGAGCCCATCTCATAGACGCCGGTGGTCAGGCGGTTGAGCCGGTTCGGGTCGTTCGCTTCCTTGGGATTGTTCGGGTCGAAATCCGGCTCCGACACCATGGCGACGATCTCGCCGGTGTTGACGTCGGCGATGATGCCGGCGGCGGCGATCGCCTTGAACTTCTCGCGCGCGGCGACGAGCTGCTCGCGCAACGCATATTGCACGCGAAGATCGAGCGCGAGGTTGACCGGCTGTTGCAGCCGGTCGGTCGCAAGCCCCGCCATGTGCAGCGCGGCGAGCCCCTGCCCGTCGAGCCACTTCTCCATTCCGGCGATGCCCTGATTGTCGATGTTGACGTGGCCGATCACGTGCGACACCGCCGAGCCGTTCGGATAGACGCGGCGGTTCTCGGTCAGGAAGCCGATGCCGGGAATGCCGAGCTGGTGGACGTCTTTCTGCTGCTGCGGCGTGATCTCGCGCTTGAGCCAGACGAAGCCGCGTTTCGAGCCGAGCCGGTCGCGCACCTCGATGCTGTCGAGGTCCGGCATTTCCGCGGTGAGCAGTTCGGCGGCCTCGTCGACATCGATCAGCTTGCGCGGCTCGGCAAACAGCGACGGCGTCTTGATGTCGGTGGCGAGGATTTTCCCGTTGCGGTCGAGGATGTCCGGCCGCGCGGTGGCAACCGCGTCCTGGCCGACCCGGCGATGACCGTCATCGTGGTGATCGGTCACCATCGCGAACATCGCGAGGCGGCCGGCGATCACCGCGTAGATGCCGATGAAGCAGACGATCGCGAGCACAAGCCGCGCCTTCGCCTTCATCGCGCGATCGACATCCTTGCCGTAGAGCAGCCGGCTGACGATGCGCTGCCAGCGAGTCTGCGGGGCTTTTGCGTTCATCGCGCGACCCCCGTGCCGGTGAAGGGCGACGGCAGGCTGCCGGTGATGTCGGGCGACGGGCCCAGCATCGCACCGATCGGATCGGATGTGGCGGGCGTCACTTCGGGTTTCGCCGGACGCTCCGGCAGGTTCTCGAAATTGTCGAACTGGGTCGGCTCGACCGGCTTCAGCGCAAGATGGCGCTTCGCCAGCGCCTCGAGCCGCGCCGGGGTGTCGAGCTTGGTCCATTCGGCGCGCAGCAGCGCGATGGCGTCGCGCTCGCGGCGCACCTCGCCGCGCAACTTGGCGACCGTCTCGGCCTGCAAGGTCGAGTCGAACTTGATCTTGTAGACGAATGCCGCCGCCAGGATCAGCACGCCGATGACGACAATGTTGAGGAGGCGCATGTCAGCCACCCCTCATCGCGTCGGCGAGCGACGGCAGGTTCGGCAGCAGCTCCGGCACGCTGTCGCGCGGCGCGGCTGGCGTGCGCTCGGCAGCGCGCAGCTTGGCGCTGCGGGCGCGCGGATTATGCGCGACTTCATCCTCGCCCGGTGTCACCACGCGGCGGGTCAGCACGTTGAAAGTGGGCTCGACCTTTTTGACTTCCGGCTGGTGCCGCGACCCGGCGGATGTTGCGCCGCGGTCGTTGAGAAACGATTTGACGATGCGATCTTCCAGCGAATGAAACGACACCACCGCGAGCCGCCCGCCCGGCTTGAGCGCGCGCTCCGCGGCAACGAGGCCGCTGACCAGTTCGCCAAGCTCGTCGTTGACGAACATGCGCAGCGCCTGAAACGTGCGCGTCGCCGGATGAATGTCGGTCGGCTTGTGCCGCACCACCGAGGCGACGATGTCGGCAAGCTGCCTGGTCGTCGCGATCGGCGCTTGCGCCCGCGCTTTCACGATCGCCCGCGCCACCGCGCGCGATTGCCGCTCTTCGCCGAGCTGGAAAATGATGTTGGCGAGATCGCGCTCGCCTGCCGTAGCGACGAGATCGGCGGCGCTGGGGCCCTCATGGCCCATCCGCATGTCGAGCGGGCCGTCGTTGCGGAACGAGAAGCCGCGCTCCGCGGTGTCGAGCTGCATCGACGAGACGCCGAGGTCGAACACCACGCCGTCGACCGGCTCGCCGGCAAGCTCCGCGAGCTCGGAGAAATTCGCCTCGACCAGCTCCAGCCTGCCGCCGGACTGCTCGACAAGGCCGGTGCCGAGCATGATCGCCGTCTGGTCGCGATCAAGACCGAGCACGCGGCTGTTAGCGGCGAGCAACAGCTTCGTATAGCCGCCGGCGCCGAACGTGGCGTCGATGTAGCGCTTGTTCTGACCTGGATTGAGGAAGCCGACCGCCTCGCGGCCGAGCACGGGAATGTGGGGGACCGATCCGCCAGCGACGGCAGAGCCGTCGCCGTCCCCCATCATTCCCGCGCCCCGCCGGGCTTCCGGGCGCCGAGGTCCGCCTTGAGCGCGCGCACCTTGTCGGTGGCCTCCGCGAGCTCCGCACGAAACCGCTCCGGCTCCCAGATCTGAAACTTGTGGCCCAGGCCGACGAACGCGACCTGATCCGAAATCCCCGCGTATTCCTTGAAGTGGCTGGTCAGGATCACGCGGCCCTCCGCATCCACCTTCAACGTCTCGCTGGTGCCGTAGAGCGCGAGCGCCAGATGATCGCGCGCCACCGAATAGAGCGGCTGCTGTGCGATCAGCGTCTCGATCTCCGCCATCAGCGCATTCCCTCCCGCATCGATCGCCGGCTGGTCGAGCGCCGGGTAGCAGTAGAGCCCGTCGAATCCGTCGCGCATCAGGACCGAGCGGAACGGCGCCGGAATCGACACGCGGCCCTTGGAGTCGAGCCGCAACACGGTGTTGGAAACGAACTGCATCGACAGACGCTGACGCCACGCCCGGCTCGAACCGCCGGTTCAATCCCCGCTCAATCGCGCGCCCGATCTGGCTGTCGCCGGCCGGTTTCTCTGCGATCTGCGATAAAATTTGGGATATCATGGGACAAAATGGGCGTCAATGGAACGGCCGCCGGCCGGCCGCCCAAATCACCCCTCTAGTAAGGCACTCTTAGGCTTAAGGATTTGTTGCCGACCGGTTCCAAAATCAGGGCCGAACACCGCAGAAACGCGACATTTTCGCCGGTGTTTCTTCAACTATGCGGAACAGCGTCCCGGTTCCTGAGTTGGCCTTGCAAGGGCGGTCCAAACCGCCCTGACCACACACGAACTCATTTTTTTGGAGGCCAAGATGTTGAACAAGCTCATGTTGGGCGTGGCGCTGAGCGCTTTGGCGTTCTCGGGCGCGATGGCTCAATCCTCTCCCGCTCCGTCCCCCTCGAGCCCGAGCGCGACCCCGCCGGCGGCGTCGAGCCCCTCGTCGCCTGACACCGGCAAGTCGTCGACCAGCGGCGCGGCGACCACCTCATCGCCGAGCGCCGCGTCGACGGCCGGCGCGTCGAGCGCCAAATTCATAAGCACTCAAAGCCCGGATCAATTCCTGGCGTCCAAGTTCAAGGGTACGGACGTCGTCGGGTCTGACGATAAGAAGATCGGCGACGTATCTGACGTCCTGTTCGACAAGGACGGCAAGATCGAAGCTTATGTCGTGAGCGTCGGCGGCTTCCTCGGCGTCGGCGCCAAGGACGTGGCGCTCGCCCCGACCGCCTTCGAGGTCGTGAAGGGCACGAACGGATCCAGCGACAAGCTCAAACTCTCAATGAGCAAGGATGAGCTGAAGCAGGCGCAGAACTTCGAGCCGTACAAGGCTCCGGCCTCGACGACCGGCGCCGGCACGCGCCCTGGCGGCATGAGCCCGGCGGGCGGCGGCATGAAGCCGGCGTCGCCGAGCAAGTAACCGCGACCCCAAGCACGAAGCATTGACAACAGCGGCTCGCGCCGGTTCGGTGCGGGCCGCTTTTTTACGTTTGCAATGCTAGTCTGTACGCATGCCTCTGTTCACTGCCGAATCCTACATTGTCGCTGACGTCGTGCCCTCCCCGAACACCGACGAGCGGCAGGGCGGCCCGCCCGACATGATCCTCCTGCACTACACCGGCATGAAGGACGGCCCGTCGGCGCTCGAGCGGCTGACCAACCGCGAGAGCAAGGTCTCGTCGCATTACGTGGTGTTCGAGGATGGCCGCATCGTGCAGTGCGTGCCGGAAGCGTTGCGCGCCTGGCACGCCGGCGTGTCGTTCTGGGCCGGGCAGACCGACATCAATTCGCGCTCGATCGGCATCGAGATCGTCAATCCCGGCCACGACTTCGGCTATCCGGATTTTCCGCTGCGCCAGATCGCGGCGGTGATCGCGCTGTGCAAATCGATCCTGACCCGGCACCGCATTCCGGTCGATCGCGTGCTCGCCCATTCCGACGTCGCGCCGGCGCGCAAGCAGGACCCCGGCGAGAAATTCCCGTGGGAATTGCTCAGTGAATCCCACGTCGGCCACTGGGTACGCCCGGCGCCGCTGACGCTCGAAGGTCATGGCCTCAAGCGCGGTGAGACCAGCGAGGGCGTCCGGCGCCTGCAACGCGCATTGCGCGTCTATGGCTACGGCATCGAGGAAACCGGCAGCTATGGCGAGCAGACCGAAATCATCGTCGCCGCGTTCCAGCGCCATTTCCGGCAAGAACGGGTCGACGGCATCGCCGACGCGTCGACCCTTCTCACACTGCGCGCGCTGATGGAGACGCGGCCGGTCGGCGTCACGCCTTCGGTGACTTGACGCGCGTCGCACGATAATCGCTGTCCAGCATCCAGGTTTTGCCGTCATCGGCCGACCGCTCGCCGAGCCACCGGAATGAGTCCGGCGCGATATCGGTGAACGTCCAGCGCGCTGTCAGCTCGCCAGCCTTGCCGACCTGCACGATGTCGTTGCCTTGCTTGCGGCCGAGTTGGCGCGCGTAGTACTGCCGCACCGGATCGCTCCAGAAAATGTGCCAGGCGTCGAGTGACGGGTCATACACACGCAGAGTCGTGCCGTAGAAAATATCGTAGAGATTCCACACGTCTTGAATCGCGCGGCCTTCCAGCACCCAGCCGAAATGAATTTCGCCGCGTCCGTTGTGCGCGGCGCCTTCGTGCATGACGGCTGTCATGGTCCAGTCGCCGATCAGCCAGCCGTAGAGTTCGAGCTGTTTTGCTCGGTCGGCGGCCGGCGTATCGCTGTGCAGCGTAAGCATGAAACCTGAGTTTTGCATCGTCACTCTCCTGCGGGTGTATTAGTTAACCCAGGAACGCGGCACGACCTTGACGCCGCCGCCATTCGCCCCCATCCCTATCCGCGTCAGTCGGCCGGACGGCCGCTCCGCGCCAATGCCGAAAGGCGGCCGGGGAGGAAAGTCCGGGCTCCATGGACGAACGGTGCCGGATAACGTCCGGCGGGGATAACACCCTAGGGAAAGTGCCACAGAGAACGAACCGCCACGGCGCGTAGCGTACTGCCGCGGCAAGGGTGAAAAGGTGCGGTAAGAGCGCACCGCGTTTCCGGCGACGGAAGCGGCACGGCAAACCCCACCGGGAGCAAGACCGAATAGGAACGGCGCGGGCGAAAGCCCGGATCAGTCCGGATCGGCCGTTCGGGTAGGTTGCTTGATGCGCCGGGCAACCGGCGTGCAAGAGGAATGGCCGTCACGCATGCGGCGCGCGCTGCATGCCATACAGAACCCGGCTTACAGGCCGGCTGATACTTCTAAGAAGGCTCGGCGGCAAAACCCGCCGGGCCTTCTCCAATTTTGCCTGACGCACGGCGGCGCATTCGTCGCACGCGAAAGCTAGCGGTCGGGACCTGCGGCCTAATTTTGTTGCGCTATATCAACGTGCGTCAGGTGGGCTCGATGGACAAAGGTCGTCCGAGCATCAGGACCAGCCGTGACCATCCCGTCACCCGTCGGCGCCCCGAGCAAAATGGTGTTTCGCGCGCGAGGCCTGTCCAAGGTCTACGTGATG
>DASZXA010000022.1:0-52016 GCA_035546455.1 Pseudolabrys sp. | reverse complement strand
GCACTCGGGGATGTCGAGGCCCTCGCGCAGCAAATTGATGCCGACCAGCGCGTCGAATGCGCCGAGGCGCAGGTCGCGGATGATCTCGATGCGCTCCAGCGTGTCGATGTCGCTGTGCATGTAGCGCACGCGGATGCCCTGCTCGTGCAGGTATTCGGTGAGGTCCTCGGCCATGCGCTTGGTCAGCACGGTGATCAGCGCGCGATAGCCTTTCTGCGCGACCGCGTGGACTTCGCCGACCAGGTCATCGACCTGCGTGCGGGCGGGGCGCACTTCGACCGGCGGGTCAATGAGTCCGGTCGGGCGGATCACCTGCTCGGTGAACACGCCCTTGGCCTCTTCCATCTCCCAGGCGCCGGGCGTGGCGGAGACGCCCATGGTCTGCGGGCGCATCGCGTCCCATTCCTCGAAGCGCAGCGGCCGGTTGTCCATGCAGGAGGGCAGGCGGAAGCCGTATTCGGCGAGCGTCGCCTTGCGGCGGAAGTCGCCGCGATACATGCCGCCGAGCTGCGGGATGGTGACGTGGCTCTCGTCGGCGAACACCAGCGCGTTGTCGGGGACGTATTCGAACAGAGTCGGCGGCGGCTCGCCGGGCTTGCGGCCGGTGAGGTAGCGCGAATAGTTCTCGATGCCGGCGCAGGCGCCGGTCGCCTCCATCATTTCGAGGTCGTAGATGGTGCGCTGCTCCAAGCGTTGCGCTTCGAGCAGGCGGCCCTGCTGATGCAACTGATCGAGCCGCCATTTCAATTCGGATTTGATGCCGGCGATCGCCTGCAGCAGCGTGGGGCGCGGCGTGACGTAGTGCGAGTTGGCGTAAATCTTGACGAATTCGAGGTCGTCGGTCTTCTGCCCGGTCAGCGGATCGAACTCCTCGATCTTCTCGATCTCGTCGCCGAACAGATGAACGCGCCACGAGCGGTCCTCGTAGTGCGCCGGGAAGATGTCGACGGTGTCGCCGCGCACGCGGAACGAGCCGCGGTAGAAGTCGGCCTGGGTGCGCTTGTATTGCAGCGCGACAAGATCGGCGAGCAACTGGCGCTGGTCGATCTTGCCGCCCTGCTTGAGCGTGAAGGTCATCGCCGAATAGGTCTCGACCGAGCCGATGCCGTAAATGCACGACACCGAGGCGACGATGATGACGTCGTCGCGCTCGAGCAGCGCGCGCGTCGCGCTGTGGCGCATGCGGTCGATCTGCTCGTTGATCGAGGATTCCTTCTCGATGTAGGTGTCGGTGCGCGGGACATAGGCTTCCGGCTGGTAGTAGTCGTAGTACGAGACGAAATACTCGACCGCGTTGTCGGGGAAGAACGACTTGAACTCGCCGTAAAGCTGCGCGGCGAGCGTCTTGTTCGGGGCGAGCACGAGCGCGGGCCGCTGCGTCTCCTCGATCACCTTCGCCATCGTGAAGGTCTTGCCGCTACCCGTCACACCAAGGAGTACCTGGGTGCGGTCGTTGCGCCTGACGCCTTCGACCAGGTCCTTGATGGCGGCGGGCTGGTCGCCACGCGGCACGAAGTCCGACTTGATGACGAACTTGCGGCCGCCTTCGGACTTGTCCGGGCGCGGCGGGCGGTGCGGCGTCCATACCTGATCGCGCAATTCGGGTCGGCCTTCGCGCAGCAGCAGCTCGAGCTGCTGCTGGCTGCCCTGACTGCCCATCGAGGCGAGGCCGCCGGGGCCGGTCGGCAGGTCGGCCTTCGGCAACCGGTACTTCAGCTCGTCGGACAGGCCGAGCTCTTCCTCCAGCTTGGGATCGAGACCGCTGACCGGCGGGCCGCTGAATTCGCTTTGCGGGGCTTCGCCGAAACCTTGAGTCGATTTGCGCGCGGTGTGTGCTTCGGAGAACTGGCGGCGGCGGTCGAACGAATTATCGGGCGGCGGCTGGATATTGCTGCCGGTACCGGACCCCATGCCGGCGCTGCCGCGCTTGATGCCCGGATTGAGCAGGTCGGCCAAAGTATCCGACATCGGCGCGTCGTCCGGCCGCGAGGCCTTGGCGCGGGTCGGCTTTATTCGCTTTTGCTCGGCTGCGCCTCGCTTGGCAGGGTCTTTCGGGTTTTTGGGAGGTTTGGCCATTGCCCGGAATATGGGGCGAGTCCGGCTCGCGTGAAAGGGAAGCTCTGCTAAAGTCCCTGTGGGGGACCGGGGACAGTGCGGCTTTTGGCGACGGAGCGCGCGATGAAACTCATTCGATCCCGACACTCGATCCATGCCCTGAACGTGGCGCTGGCGCTGCTGGCCGCGCAAATTGCCGGACTTGCATTGGCGCAGACCTATACCGAGCGGCGTTACGACCCGCCGGTCGGCAGCAAGTGGCAGATCGTGGCCGAGACCACCACGACGGAAAACCGGCCCGGCCAGGCCAATCGCGACCAGCGCATCCTGACGCGCGCCGATTTGAGCATCGACGAGAAGCTGCCGGACGGGTTCTTCCGCGTCACCTACACCAACCGCGGCATCGACGTGAACGGCCCCCCGTCGGTGAAGATCGTGGCCGAGGCCTATTCGGCGATGAAGGACATCCCGGTTCGCGCCCGGCTCGACAAAGCGGGCCGGCCGGTCGAGGTCGAGAATCTCGCCGAGGTCAAAGCCAAGATGAAAGGCATCGTCGACCAGATCGCGACGAAGTTCGACAGCAATCCGAAAATCGCCGCGGTCATCCGCGAACTGCTGCAATCGCTGTTCGTCGCCGAAGGCCGTGACGCGGCGACGGCCTATCTCGAGGAACTGCCACAACTGGCAACCGTGCAGAACACCGGCCTCAAATCGGGCGACGTCCGGCGCGACACCGAAAACAACCCGAACCCGTTCGGCGGCCCGCCATTCAAGGTCGCGCTGACGACGCGGCTCGACAGCTACGACGAAAAGGCCGGCAAGGCGCGTTTCATCCGCAAGCGGGAGTTCGAGAAGGAGTCGCTGCGCGAGGCGGTGATGGAAATCACCCGCCGGCTCGCAGCCGCCGGCGACAACAAGACGATCACGCCGGAGATGATGGACATGATGAAGAAGGTCAATTTCGGCATCGAAGGCGAAACGGTGTACGACGTCGACAATGGAATGACGATCCGCATCGACGACCGCGAGTTCACTTCCGCAAGCGTGATGGGCACCACCTTCAGCAAGCAGCAGAAGAAGACAGTCGCGGTCACGCGGCAGAACTAGGGAGAAACGACATGCTGGCGCTGCGACCGAACTGCGAATGCTGCGACAAGGACCTGCCGCCGCAGGCCACCGATGCGATGATCTGCACCTTCGAGTGCACGTTCTGCCGCGACTGCGCGACGACCAGGCTCGGCGGCCGCTGCCCGAACTGCACCGGCAACCTGGTCGAACGGCCGATCCGCCCGGCCGACAAGCTGGCCAAATTTCCGGCCTCGACGCAGCGCGTGTTCAAGCCGCAGGGTTGCGGGCAAGCGGCGTAATTTGCGGCCCAGGCGCATACGCCGGGTGAGCAGGGCCGGCCCTACAAATCGGCACGCAGCGACATACATAGTGCGATCCCTCCATCAGGACCGCACCCATGCTGGCGCCTTCGCTCGCCTATGTTCTTGATTCTGAGTCATCCGATCCCGTGCGGCCGCCGGCCGCGCCGGAGCGCGACGGTGCGCTGCTCGATGCCTACTCCGAAGCGGTAACTGCAGTCGCCGACAAGGTCGGCCCCGCCGTGGTGCGGGTCGATACCCGTACCCGCGAGGGCCGAAATGAGCGCGGCGGCACCGGCTCCGGCGTCGTCATCGCGCCTGACGGGCTGGTGTTGACCAATGCCCACGTCGTCAACGGCGCGCGGGACGTGCGGCTGACCGATAGCGAAGCGCGCACCACCGAGGCGCGGCTGCTCGGCATCGATCCCGACACCGATCTCGCGCTGCTGCGCGCAGACGCGGCCCGGAGCATGCCATTCGCGCCGCTCGGCAATTCCAAGACGCTGCGGCGCGGCCAGCTTGCGATCGCGATCGGCAACCCGCTTGGGTTTGAGTCGACGGTCACGGCAGGCGTGATCTCCGCGCTTGGGCGCAGCTTGCGCGCCACCTCCGGCCGCATGATCGAGGACGTGATCCAGACCGATGCCGCGCTCAATCCCGGAAATTCGGGCGGGCCATTGGTGTCGTCGCGCGGTGAGGTGATCGGCATCAACACCGCGGTGATCCTCGGTGCGCAGGGCATCTGTTTCGCGGTTGCCTCGAACACCGCCAATCATGTCGTGAGCGAGATCATCCTTCATGGACGTGTGCGGCGTGGATATATTGGCGTCGGCGCGCAGACAGTGCCGGTGCCTCGCCGGCATGCGCTTGCCGCCGGCATAGGCAATGAACGCGGCGCGCTGCTGACGCAGATCGAACGCAACGGGCCGGCAAGCGAGGCCGGGCTGCTGACGCACGATCTGGTTGTGCGGCTCGACGGTGAGCCGGTCATGGGCATCGACGACCTGGTGCGGCTGCTCGACGGCAGCCGGATCGACAAGGCGGTCAAGATCGAGGTGCTGCGGCTCGGCCGGCTGCGGGAGTTTGCGGTGACGCCGAAGCGGCGGGAAGCCTGAGCCGCGTCAGCCGCGCACGACTTCGGTGACGTGCTCGACATTGGGCGGGCTGGCGAAGCAGTGACCGACCAGCTTGCGCCACTCCTGGAAGTCGGCGGACTCGCGGAAATCCTTGGTGTGGTTTTCCAGCGTCGCCCAGCCGACGAACAGCCGGTAGCGCTGCGGCATTTCGTGCGAGCGTTGCAGGGCGACCGATTTATAGCCTTTGGCGCGCTGGAAGATCGGCACTGCCTTTTTCACGCCGGCCTCGAATTCGGCTTCCATGCCGGGTTTGATGTCGATCTGCGCGATTTCGGTGATCATTCGTGATGCTCCTGCAAATGTGGAGCGATTATGGGGTCCCGGCGGCGCGGAGAAAAGGGCTGGCTCAGAACGCGCGCATCCGCCGCAGCGCCCAGTAGCAGACGGCACCCGCGCAGATCGCGATGAGCATCGCCATCCACGTGCCGCCGTCCGAGTTCTGGAACGGCATGTCCTTGGTGTTCATGCCGAAGAAGCCGGTCACCAGCGTCGGCGGCAACAGGCATGCGGTGAGGATCGAGAGCGTGAACAGCCGCCGGTTGGTGAGGGCGGTCATCTTGGCTTCGGCCTCGTCGAGCAGCAGCCGCGCGCGCTCGTGCAGGGAGCCGACCTCGTGGTCGAGCGCGTCGAGCTTCTGCGCCAGCGTGCGGATCGCCATCGCCACGGACGCATGCGAGGCCGCCATTCGCGGCTCGAGCCGGTGAAACATCGCGCGCAACTGGACAAGCTGGCGGTGGATGCGAACGACCTGGAGCCGCACGCGGCCGATGCGCTGGCGCTCGTCGGCCGGCTCGTCCTTCATCACCAGATCTTCCAGAGTGTCGAGCTCATCGCCGGTCCGTTCCGCCATCTGCGCAATGGCGTCGGCGAACTGATCGACGATCGCGTCGAGGAACGATACCGCGGTCGGGAAGCGCTTGCCGGATTCGATCGCGCGCCGATTGAGCTCGATCGAATGAACCGGCCGGCGGCGCGCCGTCAACATCATGCGATCGGTCATCACAAAACGCACGCGAACCACGTCGTCGGTGTCGCCGCCGAGCTCCTGGTGCAGGTCAGGCAGCACGCCGACGATCTCGTCGCCGAGAATGTCGAGCCGCATGTGGCGGTCAGGGCCGGCCAGCACTTCACGCGCCAACTCGGACAGCGGCGCGTGCTCGGTGATCCAGGTGTGGCAACGCGTGTCGGCGAGGCCGAGATGGATCCATATCCAGCCATGCCCGTGCTGCCGGAGCGCCTCGTCGACCCGATCGTTCGGGATCGCCTCGGCGTGGCCGTCCGGCATGAACCGGTAGGCCCAGACAATTCCCGATGAGGGCAAGGCGTCGGTGGCGGTCGCGCTGTGCATCGGCCGCAGTGGGTGTCATTTTGGTGACATCGCGATGACAGCGCGAGATGCCGTGGTCCGGCTGGGAGAACCGGCACAAAGGCGGGGCTGGCGCGTTAGCGGGCGGGCGCTATAGCTTCCCGCCGCGTTCCCCGATTCCCCAAGGTTTCCCCATGCCCGCCGTTTTGGCCTCGCCTTATCTTGCGCCGATCCTGATGCTGGTCGGCTCCAACGTGTTCATGACCGCCGCCTGGTACTGGCATCTGCGCTTCAAGGAAGTGCCGCTGTGGAGCGTGGTGCTGTTCAGCTGGGGCCTCGCGTTCATCGAGTATTGCCTCGCGGTGCCGGCCAACCGCTACGGCAGCAGCGTCTACTCAGCCGCGCAGCTCAAGACGATCCAGGAAGTCATCACGCTGCTGGTGTTCGCGGCGTTCTCTTATTTCTATCTGCGCGAGCCGCTGTACTGGAATCACGCGGTCGGCTTCGCGCTGATCGCGGCCGGCGCGTATTTCGTATTTCACAAATGGTCGTGAGTGCCCCGGATGCGCGCAGCACGCAGCGAAGCGCAGTGGTGCGCCGCTGATCCGGGGCCGCCAAGACCCGGATTTCTGAAGGTCCCGGTTCTGCAGCGCACCGCGAAGGGCGCGCTGCGCTGCGCCCGGGACCCGCCCGTTACTTCGCTGGCGAGATGCGCAGGATGCGGCCGTTCGAGGCGTCGGTGAGCAGATAGAGCGCGCCGTCCGGCCCCTGCCGCACGTCGCGGATGCGATCGCCCATGTCGAAACGCTCCTCGCCGGTGACCTTGTCGCCGTCGAGCGGCAACCGCACCAGAAGCTGCGCCTTCAGTGCGCCGACGAACAGGCTGCCTTTCCATTTCGGAATGAGATCGCCGGTGTAGAACGCCATGCCGGACGGCGCGATCGACGGCACCCAATACTTGATCGGCTGCTCCATGCCGGCCTTGTGCGTGCTCTCGTGAATCTTCGCGCCGTTGTAGTCGATGCCGTAGCCGATCACCGGCCAGCCGTAATTCTTGCCCTTGCCGATGATGTTGACCTCGTCGCCGCCGCGCGGGCCGTGCTCCTGCTCCCACAATTCGCCGCTCGCCGGATTGAAGGCGAGGCCCTGCGGATTGCGGTGGCCGTACGACCAGATTTCCGGGCGCGCGTTCGGCTTGCCGGCGAACGGATTGTCCTTCGGGATGTCGCCATCGGGTGCGATGCGGATCAGCTTGCCGTTGTCGACGGCGAGGTTCTGCGCCTCGTCGCGCGGACCGAAATGATCGCCGAGCGTGGCGAACAGATTATTGTCGGGTGCCTGCGCGATGCGGCAGCCGTGATTGTTGCTGCCGCCCGGACCCTGCTGGCGGAAGATCACCTTCACGTCGTTGAGCGCGGTGTCGCTGGCGAGTTTGGCGCGCGCGATCGCGGCATTGCCGCCGCTGTCATAGGTGAAGCAAAAATAAAGCGTGCGGTTCTGCGCGAAGTTGCGGTCGAGCGCGATGTCGAGCAAGCCGGCCTGACCGCTTGCGCGAACCTGCGGCACGCCCTTGAGCGGCTCCGACAACTTGCCGTCTTTCGCGACGATGCGGATGGTGCCGGGACGCTCGGTGACGATCATCCGGCCGTCCGGCAGGAACTGCAGTCCCCATGGATGCGACAGGCCTTTGGCGACGGTGTCGACGCGCAACTCGCCGGCCGACGATTGAAACGTCTGCGCGCCGGCTGCGGCCGGCGTCAGCATCAGGACAAAAGCGAGAAGGGTTTTCATCGCCGTCATGCTGGGGCAAACGCGGCGGCGTGGCGAGCGGTTTCAGCCGTGCTCGCTGGAAGTTGAAGACGCTAAACGACGCAGGCGTGCGCGACGACCGCGGCTACCGTCAAAGTCGACAGAGCGAGAGCCACCGTGGCGATCAACTCGGCAACGAGCACGGTGGCCCGCTCGCTGCCGAGCGGGCGGACTCTGGGCAGGCAAAATCCCGGTTCGGGCGTGTCGGTTTCAGGACGAATCATCATGGCGGCAGAGTCGCGCGCGAAGCGGGCGGAGCCGCGGCGCGACTGCGGCAAGCCGCGGCAGGAAAGGCGGCAAACCGGTGGAATATGGTTAACGAAAGGTTAACGGCCGCCTATTGGGCCGCTTCCAGCTCGAGCGGCTGCCATTGCATCGCGACGTGGCCGGGCTCGGCGGCGACCCGCGCCAGCCAGGCCCGCACGGCCGGATAGGGCGCGAGATCGAAATCGCATTCGTGCGCGAGATGGCTGTACGCATAGAGCGCGATGTCGGCGATGGTGTAGCGATCGGCGACGAAGAAACGGTGTTTGGACAGGTGACGCTCCATCACGCTCAACGCGCGATGGCCCTGTTCCATCCAGTCCTCGAGTGCATGGGTCTGCAACTCGCGGCCGCCCTTGATCAGCGCCAGCCAGAAGAACGCGGCGCCGAGGTTCGGCTCCAGGCTGTGCTGCTCGAAGAACATCCACTGCATCGCTTCGGCGCGGTAGATCTTGTCGTCCGGCACTAGCGGCGAGCCGTGCGCGAGATACCACAGGATCGCATTGGATTCCGCGAGGAAACGGCCCGGCGCGACTTCCAGCAGCGGCACCTGGCCGCTGGGATTCATCGCAAGGAATTCCGGCGTCTTGCTCTCGCCTTGCAGGATGTCGATTTCGACTTTGCGGAACGGGACGCCGAGCTGCGCCAGCGCAAGGCGAACCTTGTAGCTGTTGCCGGAGCGCTGCATTGAATAGAGCGTGTACATTTCCAGTCCGGTCTCGCAGTCCGACTCGACGCTCGCACTCAATGGGCGAAGTCCGGCATTTACATGGCCCCGCCGAAACCGAATTCAATAATACATGCGAAATTTATGCAGCGGGCGCGCACGCGACATTGCAGTGACGAAAAGATGAAACGTGCTGATGGATGATGCGCGCGGGGAAGAATCAGGCTGCCGATCATTTTCTGTAAGTTGGCGGATTCCCTGAAGAAAGCGCCTTTCAAGCTTCATTAAGGCATTTTGCGTGATGTGAGCGCGCGTTATGCGGCCGGACGCGGCCGGTGACGCCGGAGCGCCTTCATGAATTACGCCGCCGTGGCCCGGTCCATGCCGCTGAGCATCAGCCGGCTTTGGAATCCGACCGTCTTCCTGTGCCTGGTTGGAATTGTTCTACCCAACGCGCTGTCGCTTGCGGCGCTGATCTTCGGCATCGGCTCGCCGCCGCGCACCGCGGCGATCATGGCCTATGCGACGCTGGCGCTGATCGCGCGCAACGTGCCGCCGCCGGTCACCGTCGCGCTCTATCTGGCGGTCGTCGTCTATGACGCGATCTCGACGATCGCGCTGCTGTTCAATCTGGCGCCGAGCGAGATCGCGCTGGCGCTGCACCTGACCGGCAACCTGCACCTGTTCTCGTCGCCGCTTTACATCGCGATGGCGTTCGGCCTCGCGCTGCTGCTCGGCGTCAACATTGTCATGCTGACGCGCAAGCGAGAATTGCTGCGCGCCGGCAATCCGGTGGTGATGCTCGGATTGGCGATCGCGTTTGCAGGCGCGGATTTCGCCGTGAACACATCGGCGGCCTATCAGTTCGGCACGCTCGCCGCCGCCGGCAAGCCGATGGAATCGGCGGCCGACAGTTCCGGCTTCCGCGCGATGGCACTGGCCGGCAACCAGCCGCGCGTCGTGATGATCGTGGTGGAGGCGCTCGGCCATTTCAGTAATCCGGCGAGCGAGAAGATCTTGCTGTCGCCGTTCGCCGATCCGGAATTGCGCGCACATTATAATGTCACGTCGGGCGAGACGACCTATTACGGCTCGACCACCGCGGCCGAGATGCGCGAGCTGTGCGACACCCGCAAGCCGTATCAGGATGCGCTCGAAGGCAAGCCGTTCGTCTGCCTGCCGCGCCAGATGAAGGATCGCGGCTACCACACCTCGGCGATGCACAATTTCATGGGCACGTTCTTCGAGCGGATGCAGTGGTATCCGAAGCTCGGCTTCGACGACGAGTTCTTCTTCAAAGACCTCGCGCCGTCGATGCATCGCATGTGCGGCGGCCCGTTCCGCGGACCGTGCGATGCGGATGTCGCGCCGGTCATCACGCAGAAATTACGCGAGGCGAAGCAGCCGACATTCTTCTACTGGATGACGCTGAGCACGCACGTGCCGATCGCGCCGGCCGAGGGCACGCCGCGTCTCAACTGCGCGAACGGCGGCGGCAAGATCGGCAATGAAGAAGTCTGCTACATGACCGAGCTCTGGATGGACCTGTTCCAGAGCGTGGCGCAACTGGCGCGCGACCTGCCGGGCACCGAGATCATGCTGGTCGGCGACCACGCGCCGCCGCTGTGGTCGAAAGCGGGGCGCAACCTGTTCACGCCGGGCAAGGTGACCTGGGTGCGGTTGACGCCGAAGGCCGAGCAGGTGAGTCGGAAGCAGTGAACGCGGCGGCGACGGGCATCTGGTTGACGCCGCAGCGGATGCGCGTCGTGGCGGCGATGATGCTGGCCGGGACGGTGATCGCGCTCGGCTATCTGTTCGTCACGGCGAAGGGCACGGTCGACAGCTTCGGCCGTCCGGTCGGCACGGATTTCTCGAGCTTCTGGACCGCGGGCCGCATGGCGCTCGATGGCCATGCCGCCGCCGCTTACGACTGGAAGATGCACTGGGCTGTGCAGAAGCAGACACACGGCATCGATCTGTTTTATCCGTGGAGCTATCCGCCGGTCTTTCTGCTGGTGACGGCGACGCTGGCGGTGCTGCCGTATCTGCCGGCCTTCCTGTTGTGGCAAAGCGCGTCGCTGCTCGCGGCGCTCGCGGTGTTCCGCGCGATCCTGCCGCGGCGTGCGGCGCTGCTCTACGCGCTCGGTTTTCCGGCTGTGCTGATCTGCTTCGGCCACGGGCAGACCGGGTTTCTCACCGGCGCGCTGCTTGGCGGCGGTGTGCTGGCGCTTCAGCGCAATGAAGTGGTTGCCGGCGTGTTGTTCGGCCTGCTCATCTACAAGCCGCAGTTCGGCATCCTGCTGCCGTTCGTGCTGGCGGCCGGCGGTTACTGGCGCGCGTTCGTTGCGGCGGCGGCGACGGTCGTCGTGACGATAGGGGCGAGCATCGCGATCTGGGGTTGGCCGGTCTGGCAGGCGTTCTTCCGGTCGGTATCGCTGACGGAAAAGATCGTGTTCGAGGCGGGCGACACCGGCTTCGAGAAATTCCAGAGCATCTTCGCTTTCGTGCGCTCGCTTGGCGGGCCGCTCTCGCTCGCCTACGGCGCGCAGGCCGTGGTGACGCTCGGTGCGCTGGCGGCCTGTGTCTGGATCTGGCGCAGCGAGGCCGCGCACCGGCTCAAGGGAGCGGCGCTGCTGACGGGGGCGCTGCTGTCGTCGCCTTACATGCTCGACTACGACCTGATTGCGTTCGGGCTGGCCATTGCCCTGGTCGTCGCACATGGGCTGAAGCGCGGCTTCCACCCTTGGGAAAAGACCGTGCTGGCGGTGGCCTGGTTCTCGCCGGCCATCGACCGCGCCATCGCCGGGGCGACGTTCATCCCGCTCGGCTTCCTGATGCTGGCGGCGGTCTTCCTGCTGATCGTGCGCCGGGTTCGCGCCGAACAGGGCGCGGCGGTGCCAGCGGTTCCGGCTGCGGCTCGCGGCTAGACGGCCTTCGGGCCGCCATCAACACGTTTGATAAAAGCATCAGGGATCGTGGCTTGCCGCCGCAGGCGCGGTCCTTTACGAGTCCCGCCGACCTCTCACCCATAGGAGATTCCCGTGGCCCTTCTTGCGGACAGCCTAAAGCGCGTGAAACCGTCGGCGACGATTGCCGTCACGGATAAAGCGCGCGCGCTCAAAGCGGCGGGCCGCAACGTGATCGGGCTGGGCGCCGGCGAGCCGGATTTCGACACGCCGGACAACATCAAGGAAGCCGCGATCCGCGCCATCAAGGAAGGCCGGGCGTCGAAGTACACCAACGTCGACGGGATCGCCGAGCTGAAGACCGCAATCGCCAGCAAGTTCAAGCGCGAGAACGAGCTGACCTACAAGACGTCGCAGATCACGGTCGGCACGGGCGGCAAGCAGATTCTCTACAACGCATTCATGGCGACGCTGAATCCCGGCGACGAGGTCATCATCCCGGCGCCGTACTGGGTCAGCTATCCGGACATGGTGCTGCTCGCGGGCGGCACGCCGGTCGCCGTCGAGTGCAAGATGGAGAGCGGCTTCAAGATGACGGCCGCGCAACTCGAAAAGGCGATCACGCCGAAAACCAAGTGGGTGCTGCTCAATTCGCCATCGAACCCGACCGGCGCCGCCTATACGCGCGCCGAACTGAAGGCGCTCACCGACGTGATCGTGAAGCATCCGAACATCCATGTGATGACGGACGACATGTACGAGCACCTCGTCTATGACGACTTTCTGTTCACGACGCCGGCGCAGGTCGAGCCGAAGCTCTTTGACCGCACGCTGACGATCAACGGCATGTCGAAGGCTTACTGCATGACCGGCTGGCGTATCGGGTACGCCGGCGGGCCGGAGCCGCTCATCAAGGCGATGGCGATGATCCAGTCGCAGTCGACCTCGAACCCGTCGGCGGTATCGCAGTGGGCGTCGGTCGAGGCGCTCAACGGGCCGCAGGATTTCATCCCGAAGCACAACAAGGTGTTCAAGGAGCGCCGCGACCTCGCCGTCTCGATGCTCAACCAGGCGAACGGCATCAAGTGCCCGTCGCCGGAAGGCGCGTTCTATGTCTATCCGTCGTGCGCGGGCACGATCGGCAAGACCACGCCGGGCGGCAAGAAGCTTGTCACCGACGAGGATTTCGTCACCGAATTGCTGGAGGCGGAGGGCGTCGCGGTGGTGCAGGGCACGGCGTTCGGGCTCGGCCCGGCGTTCCGCATTTCCTACGCCACCAAGACGGAAGACCTCGAAGAAGCCTGCCGCCGTATCCAGCGTTTCTGCGGAAATCTGAAGTAATTCGCCGATATCACAGGCCCGCTTTACGGGTTCCGGCCGAACTGCTTTCATCCCGCCCATCCGAGCGGGGGCGGGGGATGCGTCGGTTGTCAGTGGTGTCGCTGATCGCGACGGCGAGCGTTCTTTTTGTCAGCGGCGCGGCACTTGCCGCCGATCTTCCAAATAAAGCACCGGTTGCTGCAGGTTGCGTGCAAGCCGTCGATGGCGTGAACGCGAAGATTTCCGGCTGGGGCGGTTCGTTTTCCGATGAAGGAATTGGCGGCGCGAGCGGTTCGGTGTCGATGCCGATCGGCTGCGGCTGGGGCGTGCAGTTCGACGCCAGTGCCGCGAGTTTCGACAGCCGCTTCCTCGGCTCGCTCGGCGGCCACCTGTTCTGGCGCGATCCGTCGAAGGCGCTGCTCGGCGCTTACGCCGCAGGCACCTATTGGGATCAGGCCGGTGGCGTGAAGATCGGCCATCTCGGCGCGGAAGGTGAACTCTATCTCAACCGCTTCACCCTTCAGGGCCTCGCCGGTGTCGAGTTCGGCAACGACACGACCGGCGGCGGGCTGACGATCGATACCAAGACTCGCTTCTTCGATATCGCCAATGTCGCGTTCTATCCGACCGACAATCTCAAACTTTATGTCGGGCATCGTTACCTCGCGGGTAACCACGCCGCGGCGTTCGGTGCTGAACTCGGTATCCCGATGCAACACGGCATGATGGCTGCACTGTTCGCCGAAGGCGTTGCCGGCGAGCACGACTCCCACGGCGTGATCGGCGGCCTGCGCCTCTACTTCGGCCAGAAGGACAAGAGCCTGATCCGCCGTCATCGCGAGGACGATCCGACCGACTGGATGAGCGGCCTGAGTGGCGCGGGTGCGACATCCGGTAACAGCTCGTCCGGCACTCTGGTGTGCACGCCGCCCGCCATCCTTATCAATGGCGTATGCGCGCTCTGAGGAACCGTTAGCAACACGTGTCTAACGTCGCCCTTGCCAGTGCCGCATTCACCTGAGACGATACCTGCGTAAGGGCCGGGTATCTGGTCCGACCCTCCCGGCCGGCAAGGGAGGCGTGCATGGCTCAAGCAGCCAAGTTCCGGTCTTCGGGTCCCCGATGCATTGCACTCGTGGGGCCGTTTCAAAGCGGCAAAACAACTCTCCTCGAAGCAATCCTCGCGCGCACCGGCGCGATCCAGCGGCAGGGCTCAGTCGATGCCGGCACCTCAGTCGGTGACGCCAGCAAGGAAGCCCGCCAGCACAAGATGAGCACCGAGCTCACTGTCGCCACCACCGAGTTCATGGGCGACAGCTACACGTTTCTCGATTGCCCCGGCTCGATCGAATTTTCACACGACATGCGTGCGGCGCTGCCGGCGTGCGACGCGGCGGTCGTGGTTTGCGAGCTCGACGAGAAAAAGATTCCGCAGCTCCAGCTTATTCTCCGTGAGCTCGAAGAGCAGAAAATTCCGCACTTCCTTTTCGTCAACAAGATCGACAAGGCGGATCAATCCGCGCTCGATGCGCTCGCGCTGTTGCAGCCGGCGTCGCGCTGCAAGCTGCTGGTGCGTCAGCTCCCGACCATGAATGACCAGGGCATCATCAACGGCTTCGTCGATCTCGCGCTGGAGCGCGCCTTTGTCTACAAGGAAAGCGCCGCATCCGAAGTGATCGAGCTCAAGGGCGACTCGCTGGAGCGCGAGAAAGCTGCGCGCTTCTCGATGCTGGAAACGCTCGCCGACCACGACGACGAGCTGATGACGCAACTGCTCGAAGACGTGCAGCCGCCGCGCGACAAGGTGTTCGACGACCTCGCCAAGGAATTGCGCGACGGGCAGGTCTGCCCGGTGCTGATGGGCGTCGCGAACCGCACCAACGGCGTGCTGCGTTTGCTCAAGGCGCTGCGCCATGAAGCGCCGGGGGTCGCGGAGACGGCGAAGCGGCTCGGCGTCAACGGCGGAAGCGATGCGGTCGCGGTGGTGCTCAAGACGCTGCACACCACGCACGGCGGCAAGATGTCAGTCGCGCGCCTGTTGTCCGGGCAGGCCGGCGATGGCGCCATATTTCAGACGCCCGAGGGCGAGGCGGGTCGCGTATCCGGCGTGTTCAAGCAGGTCGGGCAGCACACCGACAAGCGCGGCCCGGCGCAGGCCGGCGAAACCGTGGCGTTCGGCAAGCTCGACCACGCCAAGACCGGCGACACGCTGTCGACCGGCAAGACGCCGCACAAGGCCGTGGTCCAGGTGAAGCCCTATCCCGGCGTGCTCGCCAACGCGCTGTCGGCCAAGGAACGCAAGGATGACGTCAAGCTCGGCGTCGCCTTCACCAGGCTGACCGAGGAAGACCCGTCGATCACGGTGATCCACAACGCCGACAACCACGAAGTCATCATGTGGGGGCAGGGCGAGATGCACCTGCGCGTCGCCGGCGAGCGGCTGGCGGATCGCTACGGCGTGCCGGTGCTCACGCACCGTCCGAGCGTCGGCTACCGCGAGACGATCAAGAAGCCGATCCAGCAGCGCGGCCGCCACAAGAAGCAGTCCGGCGGTCACGGGCAGTTCGGCGACGTCGTGCTCGACATCAAGCCGCTGGCGCGTGGCGCGGGCTTCCAGTTCGAGGACCAGATCGTCGGCGGCGTGGTGCCGCGCAATTACATCCCGTCGGTCGAGGAGGGCGTCGTCAACGCGCTCAAGCACGGCCCGCTCGGCTTCCCGGTGGTCGATATTTCGGTGGCGCTGGTCGACGGCTCATACCATACGGTCGACTCGTCCGACATGGCGTTCCAGACCGCAGGCCGCATCGCGATCGCCGACGGGCTGCCGCAATGCAATCCGGTGCTGCTCGAGCCGATCTATTCGGTCGAGATCGTCTGTCCGACCGACGCCACCGCGAAGATCAACGCCATCCTGTCCGGCCGCCGCGGCCAGATCCTCGGCTTCGATACCCGCGAGGGCTGGGACGGCTGGGATGCGGTGCGCGCCAAGATGCCGGAATCCGAGATCGGCGACCTCATCATCGAGGTGCGTTCGGCGACCGCGGGCGTCGGCTCGTTCTCGTTCCAGTTCGACCACATGGCGGAATTAACCGGGCGAACAGCCGACCAGATCGTGGCGGCAAGACGGGCGGCGGAGTAGCGCATCCGTGACTTGCCAGTGAAGCGTGCGGCCCGTAGGTCTGGCGCGATCACGGGAGGATTCATGGCAAACGTCATTCGCCGCCGCGGCTGGGAAATTCCGGACAGCCAGCTCACGCCGGAGCATCTCTTCTTCAACCGCCGCTCGTTCATGGCCGGCGCGGCTGCGATCACGCTGGCGCCCGGCATGGCGAATGCCCAGCGGGTTTCCGACGTCGGCAAGCTCGACGATCCGACCAACGATCTCTATCCGGCCAAGCACAACGACAAGTACGCGCTCGACCGGCCGATCACCGACGAGAAGGTGAACGGCAACTACAACAACTTCTACGAATTCAACGAGTCGAAGAGCGTCGCCTCGCAGGCGCAGGCGCTGCCGATCCGGCCGTGGGAAATCAAGATCGACGGCATGGTCGAGAAAGAGCAGACCATCTCGATCGACGATCTGATCCGCAAGGTCGGGTTGGAGGAACGCAACTACCGCCACCGCTGCGTGGAGGCGTGGTCGATGGCGATTGCGTGGACCGGCTTTCCGTTCGCCAGACTGGTCGAACTCGCCAAGCCAATGAGCGGTGCAAAATATGTGCGGATGGAAACCTTCATGGATCCGAAGGTCGCGCCGGGCCAGCGCAAGCGCTGGTATCCGTGGCCCTATGTCGAAGGGTTGACGATGGCGGAGGCGACCAACGAGCTGACATTCCTCGCCACCGGGGCTTACGGTCATCCGATGGCGAAGCAGCACGGCGCACCGCTGCGGCTCGCGGTGCCGTGGAAGTACGGCTTCAAGTCGATCGTGCGCTTCAGCTTCGTCGACAAGCAGCCGGTCGGCCTGTGGGAGGCGTTGCAGAAGTCGGAGTACGGTTTCTGGGCCAACGTCAATCCGCAGGTGCCGCATCCGCGCTGGAGCCAGGCGACCGAAGAAGTGATCGGCACCAACACGCGGGTGCCGACGCAGCTCTTCAACGGCTACGGCGATTATGTCGCCGGCATCTACAAGGACCTGCAGGGCGAGCGGCTCTGGGCCTGATTGCGTGACGCGCGCAGCGTAATTACCTCCAGCGCAAATCGCTGGAGGTTTCCGTGCACAAATTCATCCTCGCCGTCACCGCTCTCCTGGTGCTTGCCGCGCCGTCATTCGCTGCCGAGCAACCCGACCTGATCTTCAAGCGCTCCACCGTGTTCAAGTGGCTGACGCCGAACGACAAGCTCGCGGTCTATGGTCTCGACGACCCGGAGGTGGACGGCGTCGCTTGTCATTTCACGGTGCCGGAAAAGGGCGGCTTCAAGGGATGGATCGGCGTTGCGGAAGAGGTGTCCGACATTTCGCTGGCCTGCCGGCAGGTCGGACCAATCAAGTTCAAGGCCAAATTCGAGCAGGGCGAAGATGTCTTCAGGACGCGCCGCTCGCTGTTCTTCAAAAAGATGCAGATCGTGCGCGGCTGCGACACAAAGCGTAACGTGCTGGTCTACATGGTCTACAGCGACCGCATCATCGAAGGCTCGCCGAAGAACTCGACGTCATCGGTTCCGATCATGCCGTGGGGCGGTAATGGTGCGGTGCCGCAATGCGCCGACTGGGTCGAGAAATAGCGTTGCGATCCGGCTAATAGCCGCGCGTCACTAAGTCTAGCCTTCCCGGCTGTCCGAACATAAGATGCCCCACCTTTCTGCGCCCCCTAGCGGGCGTTATGTGTGGTGGGGCCACCGTGGCCCTTCGGGAGGAAAGGCTTAGAGGATTCAAACATGAAGAAAACACTGTTTGCGTTCGGCGCCGCGTTGTTCGCGTTGGGCATCGCCGCGGGACCGGCCGCCGCGCAGTCGCCGATCATCATCAAGTTCAGCCACGTCGTGGCCAATGACACGCCGAAGGGCAAAGGCTCGCTCAAGTTCAAGGAGTTGGCCGAGAAGTACACCAACGGCAAGGTGAAGGTTGAGGTCTACCCGAACTCGTCTTTGTTCAAGGACAAGGAAGAGATCGAAGCGCTCCAGCTCGGCTCGGTGCAGATGCTGGCGCCGTCGACCGCGAAGTTCGCGCCGCTCGGCGCCAAGGAATTCGAGGCGCTCGATCTGCCGTGGCTGTTCAAGGACGAGAAGACCTACGACGCGGCCATGAAGGGCGCGGTCGGCAAGTGGCTGTTCCAGAAGCTGGAAGCGAAGGGCATCAAGGGCCTGGCCTATTGGGACAACGGTTTCCACATGGTCTCGGCCAATCGGCCGCTGCTCCATCCGGCCGACTTCCAGGGCCTCAAGGTCCGTATCTCGGGCTCCAAGATCGCCGATCGTTATTTCCGTGAACTCGGCTCGATCCCGCAGATCATGGCCTTCTCGGAAGTCTATCAGGCGCTGCAAACCGGCGTCGTGGACGGCTGCGAAAACACCCCGTCGAACTATCTGACGCAGAAATTCCACGAGGTGCAGTCCGACATCACCGTCTCCGATCACGCCCACTTGCAATATGCGGTGATCGTGAACGCCAAGTTCTGGGCCGGCCTGCCGGCTGACATCCGCACCCAGCTGGAAAAGGCGATGTATGACGCGACCGAGTACACCAACTCGATCGCGGTCAAGGAAAACGTCGACGCGCTGGAAGCGATCAAGAAGTCGGGCAAGACTCACCTGCACTACCTGACGGACGCGCAGAAGGCGGAATGGCAGAAGGCCATGCAGCCCACCTACGCCTGGGCCAAGGGCCGCGTCGGTCAGGAAGTTCTCGACCTCCTGGCGAAAGAACTGCAAATCAAGATGAACTGAGCATTTTCAGCTCGGTCGACGTAATAAGGAAACGGCCGGGAGTTATGGAAACTCCCGGCCGCTTTTGTGGGAGGGGAATGCGTGCTGAGCCGGGTCAATCGTGGGCTTGACCACCTTGAAGAGTGGCTGATCGCGGCGCTGATCGCGGCTGCGACAATACTGATCTTCTTCGCCGTGCTGCATCGTTATGGCACCGGCGTTTCAATCGATTCCGCCAAATGGCTGACCGCGCACGGCGTGCCGGTCCTGCCGCAGATTCTGACCGGCATCTACAAGTTTCTTGCCTCGCTCGACGTCTCCTGGGCGCAGGAACTGTGCATCTACATGTTCATCTGGATGGCGAAGTTCGGCGCGGCCTACGGCGTGCGGACCGGCATCCATGTCGGCGTCGACGTGCTGGTCAACATGCTCCAGCCGTCCTCGCGCAAGAAGGTGATCATTTTCGCGCTGTTGTGCGGTGCGCTGTTCACCGGCGTCGTGGCCGTATTCGGCGGCGCGTTCGTGACGCAGATGTACGCGACGGGGCAGCAGTCGAACGATCTCGAAGCGCCAATGTGGATTGTCTACCTGGCGCTGCCGATCGGTTCGACGCTGATGTGTTACCGCTTCCTCCAGGTTGCCTGGTGGTTCTATTGGACGGGTCAGTTGCCGCACCACGATGCGGCCCATGTTGAAGGCCTGGAAGACGCGCCGGACCTGCATCCGGCGGACGCCGAGGCGAAACGCGGCGATTCCGGCCGCATCAGCCCGCTCGGCCTGATCATCATTCTGGCGCCGCTTTTGATCGTCGCGATCTGCGGCGCACACGCCGCCCATGTCATCACTTTGCCCGACGGCGCCCGCGCTGCGATCATCTTCATCCTGCTGGTCGCATTGATGATGACCGGCATGCCGGTGTCGATCGCGCTCGGTCTCACCGTGCTTGCTTTCATGTTCACGCTGACGGACGTGCGTACGGAATCCGTCGCGTTGAAGCTGTTCACCGGCCTGGAAAGCTTCGAGATCATGGCGATCCCGTTCTTCATCCTGGCCGGGACGTTCCTGACCCATGGCGGCGTGGCGCGCCGCATGATCGCCTTTGCGACCTCGATGGTCGGGCACTGGTATGGCGGCCTCGCGCTCGCCGGCGTGCTGGCTTGCGCGCTGTTTGCCGCGGTGTCGGGCTCGTCGCCGGCCACCGTGGTCGCGATCGGCTCGGTCATCCTGCCCGCCATGGTGGCGCAAGGTTTCCCGAAACGGTTCGGCGCCGGCGTCATCACCACATCGGGCTCGCTCGGCATCCTCATCCCGCCGTCGATTCCGATGGTGCTCTATGCGGTGGCCACCAACTCCTCGGTCGGCAAGCTGTTCATCGCGGGCATTGTCCCCGGCATCCTGCTGGCAAGCATGCTCGGCGCGGTCACCTGGTATCGCGCCTGGCGCAATAATTACCCACGCATGCCGAAGGCGTCGTTCGCCGAGCGGCTGCGGACTTTCCGCGAGTCGGTCTGGGGGTTGCTGCTGATCGTCATCGTGATCGGCGGCATCTACTCCGGCATCTTCACGCCGACTGAAGCGGCGGCGATGAGCGCGGTCTATGCCTTCGTCATCGCCGTATTCGTCTACAAGGATCTCAAGCTGAGCGATGTGCCAAAGGCGCTGCTGGCTTCGGCGAATCTATCGGCGATGCTGCTCTACATCATCACCAACGCAGTGCTGTTCTCGTTCCTGATGACGTACGAGAACATCCCGCAAGCGCTGGCGGGTTGGATGATCGATCAGGGCTTCGGCTGGATTCCGTTCCTGCTGGTCGTCAACATACTATTGCTGATGGCCGGCAACGTGATGGAGCCGTCATCGATCATCCTGATCATGGCGCCGATCCTGTTCCCGGTCGCGGTCAAGCTCGGTATCGATCCGATCCATTTCGGCATCCTGATCACCGTCAACATGGAGGTCGGGCTGTGCCATCCGCCGGTGGGCCTCAACCTCTACGTCGCATCCGGTATTGCCAAAATGGGAATTACCGAGCTGACCATCGCGGTCTGGCCGTGGCTGATGACGATGATCGTCGGGCTGATAATCGTGACCTACTGGCCGGGGCTGTCGCTCTGGCTGCCGACCGTGCTCGGAATGCGCTAGCCGGCGCCCGGCGTCGTCAGGGCACGCGGCCGATCGACTTGATCGCGGCCTCGATGCGCGCGGCGTCCTTGTCCCAGAACCGGGCGAAGTCCGGCCCGTCGAGATAAGCCAGCTCCTGGCCGAACTGGCCCAGTGCCGTACGGAAGCCTTTGGAGTGCGCCGCCTTGTCGATGGTGGCGCGCAGATAGGTGGTCACGTTATCCGGCGTGGCCTTCGGCGCAAACAGGCCGACCCACAGGTAGTACTCGATGTCGTAGCCGAGCTCCTTCATGGTCGGCACGTCGCGCAATGCCGTGGACCGCTCGGCTCCGAACATAGCCAGCGCCTTCGCCTTGCCCGAAGCGATCTGCGCGTTGGCCGCCGAGATCGACGACACCATGACCTGCGCGTTGTTGCCGATCAACGCGGTGAGGGCGGGGCCGCCGCCATTGGTCGGCAGATGCCGCAGCTTGAGATCGCCGGCAGCCTTCATGAACAGTGCCATCGGGATATGCAGGGCGCCGTAGAGTCCCGACGAGGAAAACACGATCTCGTCCGGCCGCTTCCTGGCGTCGGCGATGAAATCCGCGAGAGTCTTGTAAGGCTGCTTGTCGTTGACCAGCAGCACACACGGGTCCGCCACGATGCGCGCGAGCGGGACGAAGGCCGCGTGCGTGACTTTTGGCGTGCGGCCGAACACCTTGTCGACCTCGGCATAACCGGAGATCGACGTGACATGGGACAGCAGCGTGTAGCCATCGGGCTTCGCGTCCGCGACGAATTGCGCGCCGAATTCGCCTCCGGCCCCGGGCTTGATTCCAATCGTCACCCGATGTCTGACCAGCGGCTCCATCGCCGCGGCGAGCGGCCGCGTGACGGCGTCCGACGCGCCGCCCGGCGGAAACGGGATGACGATGGTGATCGCGTGACTGGGGAAGGTGTCTGCAAAGACGGAGCCAACGGTCAGCGATGCTGCCGCTGCGGCGCTGCCGGCGAGAAAATGCCGTCGCTCCACCTTGAATCCTCTGATTCTTTTATCGTTAAAACAAATCGTAACCAGACGCTTTGGCAGGTCAACTGTCAGTCATCGATGATGGCGACCGCGCGCGTCCAACCGGCTGAGCCGCCCCGCACTTTCACCGGGAAGCAACTAACCGTGAAGCCGGTGGGCGGGAGTTCATCGAGATTGTGCAGCTTTTCGATGTGGCAATAGCCGATCTCACGTCCGGCGCGATGACCCTCCCAGATCAGCCGGGGGTTCCTGGTTTCGGCGTAACGCTTCATCGTGTGGATGAAGGGTGCATCCCAGCTCCAGCCGTCGGTGCCGGTGACCCGCACGCCGCGTTCAGTGAGGTAGAGCGTCGCGTCGCGACCCATGCCGCAGCCGCGCATTACATAGTCCGGTTGCCCATAAGCGGCACCAGCAGAGGTATTCACCACAACAATCTCGAGCGGCGACAGTGTGTGACCAATGCGTTCGAGCTCGGCTTCGACATCGGCTGCGGTCGCGACGTAGCCGTCGGGGAAATTCCGGAAGTCGAGCTTGACGCCGGGCTGCATGCACCAGTCGAGCGGCACCTCGTCGATCGTGAGCGCGCGCTTGCCCCGATCCATTGTCGAGGCGAAGTGATAGGGCGCATCGAGATGCGTGGTGCAGTGCGTCGAGAGCTTGACCCATTCGAAGCCCCAGCCTTCGCCGTCCGGCAGGTCTTCTTTTTTCAGGCCGGGAAAGAATTTCAGGATGTCCGGGGCAGTGTCCTGATGATTGAGGTAATCGATCTTCGGCCCGTAGCCCGGCGGATCGGCCGCGACGTCGTTCTCGAGTGGGACCGAGATATCGATGATGCGGCGCGCCATGACTTTTCTGCTCCTGCCTGTGCAATCATTATACGCGGCAATAAGACGAAACTGCCGCACGGAATGAGGAGAAGAAAATGCCCGCTTATTGGGTCGCGCGCTCGAAGATCAACGATCCTGCCGAATACAAGAAATACACCGATCAGGTGCCGGGCATCCTGGCCAAGTTTGGCGGCAAGGTGCTGGCGCGGGGCGGCACCTACGAGATCATGGAAGGCCCACACAAATTTCACCGCTTCGTGGTGATCGAATTTCCCACCATGGAGCAGGGCATCGCCTGCTTCAGGTCGCCGGAATACGACGCGGCTGCGGCCTTCCGGCGCAGCGGCGCGGGCGAGGTGGAAACGGTGATGGTGGAAGGGGTCTAGAGTGGGCAGGAATTTGCCGCCCCCTAGCGCGGCGGCTCCGATTACGCCTAAGATGCTGCAAAACAAGCTTCTATCGGGAGGAAGACAGATGCTTCGAAAACTGAAAACGTTTGTTGTGCTTGCCGGCATGGTTGCCGCCGGCGCGCTGCTGGCGGGTCCCGCCTCGGCGCAGAACAAGGAGCCGATCAAGATCGGCTTCAGCATGTCGCTCACGGGTCCGCTGGCCGCCAACGGCAAGCAGGCGCTGCTCGGCGCCAAGATCTGGGAAGAGGACACCAATAAAAAAGGCGGGTTGCTCGGCCGTCAGGTCAAGCTCGTCTATTACGATGACCAGAGCAACGCTTCGACGGTGCCGGGCATCTACACCAAGCTGCTCGACGTCGACAAAGTCGACCTCGTGATCGGCCCCTACGCCACCGCGATGATCGCGCCGGCGATGCCCGTGGTGATCTCGAAGAAGAAAATGTTCATCGGCCTGTTCGGCCTCGCGGTGAACAGCAAGTTCAAGTACGACCGCTACTTCGCGATGATTCCGTCGGGCCCGGACACAAAGCCGTCCTTCACCGCCGGCTTCTTCGACGCGGCGGCGAAGCAGAGCCCGAAGCCGACCACGGTCGCGCTGGCGTGGTCCGATCTTGAGTTCTCCAAGAACGCCTGCGAAGGCGCTCGCGACAACGCCAAGAAGCACGGCTTCAAGGTCGTCTACGACAAGAGCTATCCGGGCAACACCACCGACTTCACGCCGATCGTCCGTGCGCTGCAGTCGGCCAACGCCGATCTCGTGACGCTGTGCTCGTATCCGCTCGACGCAGTCGGCATGACGCTCGCCATCAACGAACTCGGCTACAAGCCGAAGATGGTCGGCGGCGCGATGGTCGGTCTCCAGGCCACCGTGTTCAAGCAGAAGCTTGGCCCGGCGTTGAACGGCATCGTGAACTACGAAACCTGGGTGCCGGCGCAAGCCACGCCTGAGTCCGATGCGTTCCTGAAGACCTATCAGGCCCGCGCCGGCGCCGAAGGCGTCGATCCGCTCGGCTACTACCTCGGCACCTGGGGCTATGCCTATCTCGAAGTGCTGGCGGATGCCGTCAACGGCACCAAGAGCATCGACGACGGCAAGCTCGCCGAATGGCTGCACAAGAACCCTGCCAAGACGATCATGGGCAGCGTCAGCTTCGGCAAGGACGGCGAGTGGACCAAGTCGGGCATGATGCAGGTCCAGTATCACGACATCAAAGGCAACGGCCTTGACCAGTTCAAGGGCATGGACACCCAGACCGTCGTGGCGGGTCCGGCCGGCATGAAGACCGGCAAGCTGATCTACCCGTACGAGAAAGCGAAACAGTAAGTTTCACGCTCGTCTGAAATGCAGCGGCGCGGACTTCAAGTCCGCGCCGTTTTGCTTTTCGAGAAGGCGTCACATCCCGAGATAGAACTGGCGGATCAGGTCGTTGTTGTTGAGCTCGTCGGCCGAGCGGCCCTCGAACGCGATCTTGCCGTGCACGATCACGTAGCCGCGGTCGGCGATGCGAATCGCCTGGGTGAAGTTTTGCTCCGCCATCAGGACGGTCAGCTTGTAGTGGTCCTTGAGCTGCTTGATGGCGTCGATGGTGCGGGTGACGAGGAGCGGCGCCAGGCCGACCGACGGCTCGTCGACCAGCAGGATGCGCGGCGAGGTCATCAGCGCCCGCGCCAGCGCCAGCATCTGCTGCTCGCCGCCGCTCATCGAGCCGGCGAGCTGGGTGCGCCGCTCGGCCAGCCGCGGGAAGGCCTCGAGGCAGAAGTCCATGTTTTCCCTGATCTGCGCTCGCGCTGTCTTGCGGAACGCCCCCAGCAGCAGATTTTCCTCGACGGTGAGCTTCGGGAACAGGCGGCGGCCTTCCGGCACCAGCGCGATGCCGAGGTCGACGATTTCCTCGGTGGTCTTGCCGACGAGGTCGTGCTTGACGCCGTCGATCTCGGCGACGATGCGTCCCGCGACCGGGCGCACGATGCCCATCACGCATTTCATCAGCGTGCTTTTGCCGTTGCCGTTGGTGCCGAGCAGGGCGACCGTCTGGCCTGCATCGACCTTGATCGAGACGTCCTCGATCACCCGCACGGCGCCGTAGGCGGCGTGAACATTCTCGATGGTGATGCTACTCGCCAATGTAGGCCCTCACCACCTCGGGATCGCGCACGACCGTTTCCGGCTTGCCGTCGGCGATCTTCTTGCCGGTCACCAGCACGACGAGGCGCTGCGAGAACTTCATCACCGCGCTCATGATGTGCTCGATCATGATGATGGTGATGCCGCTTTCGTTGAGGCGGATCAGCAGCGCGAGAATTTCCTCGACCTCGGAATGCGACAGGCCGGCCATCGCCTCGTCGGCGATCAGCAATTTGGGCTCGGCAGCCATGGCGCGGGCGAGTTCCAGCTTGCGCATCTCGACCTGAGTGAGGTCGCGCGGCCGCTGCCTGGCCTTGGCTTCGAGGCCGACCAGCCGGAGCAATTCGTGGCACCGGGCGTCGATATTGTCGGCATGGAGCGGCGTGCCGCTGCGCTTGTGCACCGTGTAGTACATCGGCACGCGCAGATTGTCGGCGAGCGTCATGCTGTGGAACGGCCGCGGCAACTGGAAGCTGCGCGACAGGCCGCGGTGGGTGCGCTCATGGGCGGCAAGGCCGTCCATCTGCTGGCCGTCGAAGTGCACGGTGCCGGTCTCGTTTTGCAGCGCGCCGCAGATGCAGTTGACCAAAGTGCTCTTGCCGGAGCCGTTCGGGCCGATCAGGCCGAGCCGTTCGCCCTGCCGGACGTCGAGATCGATGCCGCCCAGCGCGACGAAGCCGCCGAACTTCTTGCCGATCCCTTTGACCTGGAGGAGCGCGCTCATGGTTTCGATCCCGGCTTCTTCCTCGCGCGCAACCGGTCCTGCACCAGGCCGACAATGCCGTTCGGCGCGACGATGACGAAGCCGATCAGCAGCAGGCCGACCAGCAGCAGGTTCACTGAGGAGGAAATCGTGACGTTGGCGACTTGCTGGAGCGTGCCGAGCAGCACGGCGCCGATCAGCGGGCCGACCCAGTTCATGGTGCCGCCGATCATCGGCATCGCAATCGAGTTGACCGCGTATTCAAGGCCGAACGCCGACTGCGGCTGGAGGAAGCCGATGAAATAGGGGAACGGCGCGCCGGCCATGCCCATCAGCGCGCCGGACAGCGCTGTCGCGATCAACTTGAGCTGCAAAGTGGGGACGCCGGAGGCTTCCGCGGCCAGCTCGTCGTCGCGGATCGCGGCGAAGCCGGCGCCGAGCTTCGAGCGCTCGATCATGCGGGCGATGGTCAGGGCGATGACCCCCAACACCAGCATCAGCACGAACAGGTATTGGACGTAATTGCCGATCAGCGGCACCGACTCCGGCCGGATCACATAGGCGCCGCTCGACCCGCCGACGAATTCCCAGTTCACGACCAGCGTCTGCAGCACCACCGCCAGCGCCAGCGTGGCGATGGCGAAGAAAGCGCCGCGCAGCCGCAGCGTCAGGTAGCCCATACCGTAGCCGATCAGCCCCGACACCAGGCCGGCGACCACGATCAGCACCGGGATCGGCAACGGAAAGATCGAATGGAAGAACGGCGCGATGCCTCCCGGCAGCAGGTCGTCGATATTGTTGGCGAAGGTGATCAGCGCCACCGAGCTGTAGGCGCCGGCGGCGAAAAAGGCCGCCGAGCCGAAGTTCACGTAGCCGGTGTACCCGCCGAGGATGTTCCACGCCGTCGCGAGGATGATGTACTGCACGATCGTGTAACCGGCGACGAAGTAATATTCGTTGCCGACCAGCCGCAGCGTGATGAAGACCAGCGCGGCGACGATTAATGCGACGAGGGCGAAGACGTGGTTGCGCATTATCGCCCCAACAGTCCGGACGGGCGGAACGCCAGCGTAAGCAGCAGGAAGCCGAACGACACGGCAGGCGCCCAGGACGGGCCGTAGAAGGTCGCGGTCACGCTCTCGACAACGCCGACGAGCAACGCAGCAATCAGCGTACCCGGCAGACTTCCAAGCCCGCCAAGCACGCAAATGGCGAACACCCGGCCGATGTATTCGCGGCCGACCGAGGGTTCGACGGGCTGAATGATGATCAGCAGCGCGCCCGCCACCGCCGCCGTCGCGATCGACGCCCCGAACGCGATGCGCTTGATGCGGATCGGATTGACCGCCATCAGTTGCAGCGCGGCTTGATCCTGCGACACCGCCATGATGGCGCGGCCGGTGAAGGTGCGGCTGATCAGCAAATGCAGCCCGCCGAACAGCACCAGCGATGCGACGAACGGCACCAGGATGCGCAGCGGCAGATCGACGAAGCCGAAGCTCAGCGCCGGGCCGATATAGGGCGCCTCGACATAGCGATAGTCGACGCCAAAGCAGAGGATCAGCACAACTTCGGTGACGAACAGCACGCCGAAGAAGAAGGCGAGGCCGCGCAGCGATTCGGCACCGCGCTTTTCGAACGACTGGTAATAGATCCGGTAGATCGCGTCGCCGAGCAGATAGAAGAACGGCAGCATGACGATGCTGACAATGATCGGGTCGATCCCCAGCTTGATGTTGAAGATGTAGGCGATGTAGGAGCCGAGAATGATGAAGGCCGGGTGCGCGATATTGACGATATCGAGCATGCCGAACGAAATCGAAATGCCGGCGGTGACCGCTGCATAAAAGCCGCCGATCAACAGGCCGGCGATGATCGCGTTGGCCAGAAGCGAAAAATCCATTCGTGCAATTTGCAGGAACGGAAACGGCTTGGCTAGTGCGTTTGCACCAACGAAAAGCCCACCGGCCGGAGCCGGTGGGCAAATTTCGACGAGGTCGAAAAGATCAGGCGGCGGCGCTTGGCCGCACACCGGCCGGCAGCGGCAGCGGCTTGTTGGCGCTGTCCTTGAATTCGACGGTCATGAAGACCAACTCGCGGTCGCCGAGATTGGTGAGATCGTGGACCTTGAATTCACCGGCCTTGTAGCTCTCGTGGCGCGTCTCGCCGGGCGCGTAGGTGTATTCGACCGTGGTGCCGTCATGGACATGCTGACGGCCGCGTCCGCCACTCACCGCGGTCCAGAAATAATCCATCACGTGGCGGTGGAAGCCGATCCGCTCGCCCGGCGCCAGACGGATGATCCAGACGCGGGTGCGATCGGTTTCCGACAGCAACTGGCTGCCGACGCATGGGTTGGGATTTTTGCTTTCGCGTTCGAATTCGGCGGCGATCTCGGCGGGCCACTGCGACTTCTCTTTGCGCTCGGCCGCTTTGTCGAGCATGGTGAGGGCCATGGTGTCACTCCGCTGTTTGTCCGAGATATATAGCATAGGGCGTCCAACCGGAAGATTGGGGTAGTTTTGGCGAAGCGGCGCGCGATCATCATCGGCGGTTCGATGAGCGGCCTGTTGACGGGGCTGTTGCTGCGGCGCGCCAATTGGTCCGCCGAGATATTTGAGCGCGAAACCGAGCTGGCCGGGCGGGGGGCCGGGATTGTCGCGCAACCGGGCCTGATCTCGTGGCTCGAACAGCTTGGGCTCGACTGCAGCGATCTCGGGATGTCGTGCAGCAGCCGGCAAATTCTCGATCGAAACGGCAATGTGACGCTCACCAAAGAGCGCCCGCAGATTTTGACGGCGTGGGAACGGCTCTACCGGCTGCTGCGCGATGCGTTTCCGGCGGCGCACTATCATCGCGGCAAGACGTTCACCGGCTTGCAGCAGGGTGCGTTAGGTGTCGTCGCGCAATTTGCAGATGGTGAAAGCCGCAGTGGCGATGTGCTGATCGCCGCCGATGGTCTCCGTTCGCCGGTGCGGAGCGCCGTTCTGGGCGACGTCGCGATGCAGTACGCCGGCTATGTCGCGTGGCGCGCGCTGTTGCCGGAAACCGCGCTACCGCCGGAGGTGCATCGCGAGGTGTTCGACAACTTCGTGTTCTGCCTGCCGCCGGGCGAACAGTTCCTCGGCTATGCGGTTCCGGGAGCCAATACCGATCTTCGGCCCGGCCATCGGCGCTACAACGTGATCTGGTATCGCCCGGCCGACAAGCAGACCAAGCTGCCCTGGCTGCTGACCGACGAGCAGGGTGTCACCCACTCGGTGTCCATTCCGCCGCCTCTGATCCGCGGGGAGGCGGTGGCGGAAATGCGCGACGCCGCCGAACGGCTGCTGGCGCCGCAATTCCGCGCCGTGGTGCGTCAGATCGCCGAGCCCCTGCTGCAACCGATCTACGACCTTGAGACGCCGCAGATGGCCGCCGGCCGCGTTGCGATCCTCGGCGACGCCGCCTTCGTCGCACGGCCACATGTCGCTGCCGGCGTGTCGAAGGCAGCGGACGACGCGGCCGCATTGGTCGAGGCGCTGGTGCACAACAACGATATCGAGGCGGCGCTGAAGGCCTTCGAGGCGGCGCGCTTACCGGACAATCGCCGGATCATCGAGCGCGCCCGCCATCTCGGCGCTTACCTTCAGGCCACGCGCACCGGGGCCGAGCAGGCGCAGGCGGGGCAGTATTCGACCGATGCCGCCGTGATCGCGGAAACCGCGCTGGTCGATTTTTTGGGGCGCCCGATTATCGGCCGTCAGCCGAGCCGGCGCCGCTTGTAGCGCGCCATCTTTTCGAGCACGGCGCAGACCGCGGCAGTGTCCTGCCCGCCGAGGCCGGAGCGCATCGCCTTCCTGTAGATCGGGCCGGTCGCGCTGAAGAGCGGCGTCTTGACCTTGAGCGTCCTGGCGAAGTGGCCGATCACGTCCATGTCCTTCTGCCAGACGTCGATCTTCATGGTGACGTCGTCGTAGCGGCCCTTCACCATCATCGGCGCGCGCAGTTCGAAGATGCGCGAATTTCCGGCGCCGCCGCGGATCAGGTCGTAGATCGCCTGCGGCGGCAGACCCGACTTCATGCCGAGCACCATCGCTTCGGCGCTGGCGACGTTGTTGATCGCCACCAGCAGGTTGGCGACATATTTCATCCGGCTGCCATTGCCGAACTTGCCGACATTGTAGGTGTGGCGGCCGAACGCTTCGAGCAGCGGCGTAACGCGGCGGATCGCGCCGGCATCGCCGCTCGCATAGAACACGAGGTCGCCGGCTTTGGCCTGCGCGCCGGTGCCGCTGACCGGGCAGTCGATCATCGTGTGGCCGGCCTTGCGCAGCGCTTTCTCGGCCTTTTCCTTGTCGGCGATCTTGAAGGTGCTCATCTCGACGATGACGCGATGATCGACGCCGGCGCGGACAATGTCGCGCACCGTCGCGTGCAGCGATTCCGGTTTCGGCAGGCTGGTGAGGATCACCGATGCGGCCTTCGCAACCTCCGCCGCGCTAGCGACGGTTTCGACGCCGGCGCGCCTGGCCGCAGCAGCCGCCTTCGTGTTGCGGTCGTAGCCGATCACGCGCCAGCCGGCGGCTGCCAGATTGGACGCGAAGGCGCCGCCCATGATGCCCATGCCGACGATGCCGACCGTGCCTTTTTTCTTTGCCATTGCGAGCCCGCCCTGAGAATCGATGGCGCAAGTTAAGACAGCGGCGTCCCCCGCTTTCAAGGCCGCGGCCGATCGCCTATCGTCTCGAGTGGGCAGGAGAGTGCGATGAAGTTTTTCTCGTTCTGGCGTTCGCTGGCGGCGTTCCGGGTGCGCTGCGCGCTCAACCTCAAGGGCATCCAGCCGGACGAAGTGATCGACATCAATCTCGTGCAAGGCAAGCAGCGCGAGGACGCCTTCCGCAAGATCAATCCAATGATGGCGCTGCCGGCGCTGGTCGAGGACGACGGCAACGTGCTGTTCGAGTCGCTGGCGATCCTCGAATATCTCGACGAGACGCACCCCAACCCGCCGCTGCTGCCGAAAGACCCGAAGGGAAGGGCGCGGGTGCGCGCGCTGGCGCAGATTTGTGCCGCCGACACCCATCCGCTGATTGTGCCGCGGGTGCGCGAATATCTCGACCGCGAGTTCAAGGTCGATCCGGCCGGCATCAATGAATGGGGCCGTCACTGGCACCAGGAATCGCTCAAGGCGCTGGAGGCGGAATTGTCGCGCGCGAAGCAGACCGGCACCTACGCGCATGGCGGGCAGATCACGCTGGCCGACATCTGCCTATGCGGCAACGCAATCGGCGCTGCCTATTTCAAGTGCGATATTTCACCCTATCCAATTTTTAAGCGGATCGTGGACGCCTGCTGGACGATCGACGCCTTCGCGCGTGCACATCCGCTCAAGCAGCCGGGCGCGCCGGCCTCGCTCTGAATGTCGCCTTTTCCATTTGTGAAATCGGTTCCCATCATCGTGGATGACGGCGCGCGCCCGACGAAAATGTAATTGACCTTCGTCGCGCGACATTGAGACTTGCGCGGGGACGACGCGGACGAACGCTCGCATGAAGCTCGGCTTCTTTACGATGCCGATCCATCCTCCGGGGAAGGATTGGCGGCAGACTCTGCGCGAGGATCGCGCCGCGTTCCTGCTCGCGGACGAGCTCGGCTTCAGCGAGGCCTATGTCGGCGAGCACATCACCGACCGCGCCGAGAACATTACGTCGTGCACGATGTTCATCGCCAGCCTCGTTCACGCGACCAAGCGCATCAAGCTCGGCACCGGCACCGTCAACATGCCGAACAGCCATCCGGCCACCATCGCGGCGCAGATCGCGATGCTCGATCATATGCTCGACGGCCGTTTCATCTTCGGCATCAGCCCGGGCGGCTTGCTTTCGGACTCGGAGATTTTCGGCAATCTCGACGCCAACCGGAACGAGATGTTCCTCGAGGCGATCAATCAGGTGCTGGCGCTGTGGGCCAACGACCCGCCCTACAATCTCAAGGGCAAATACTGGAACATCAGTGTCGAGAAGCAGTTTCTGCCCGAGCTCGGTCAAGGCTATGTGCCGCGGCCGTTGCAGAAGCCGCATCCGCCGATCGTCGTCACCGCCGTTGCGCCGTTCTCCAAGGGCGTCACCGAGGCGGCGGCGCGCGGCTGGGACCCGATCTCCGCGAACTTCCTGATGGCGCCGTGGGTGAAGAGCCACTGGCCGAAATATGTCGAGGGCTGCGAGCGGGTGGGGCGCAAGGCCGATCCCGCCAACTGGCGCGTCGCGCGCAGCATCTTCGTTGCGGATGATGAGAAGACGGCGCGTGAGTATGCGCTCGGGGCGAAAAGCTCGTACCGCTATTACTACGAGCAGCTCTACGCCAAGATGAAGTGGGGCGGGCGGCTCGAGCTGTTCAAGACGCGGCGCGACCAGCCCGACAGCGACGTGAATTCCGAGGATGTCTGCAACGCGCTCATTACCTACGGCACGCCGGACAAGGTCGCCGACGAGATCCTGAAATACCGCGAGACGGTCGGTGATTTCGGCACGCTGCTCTATGCCGGCAAGGACTGGGTCGACGAGAAGCTGGCGCGCCGCTCGATGGTTTTGTTGGCCGAGAAGGTGCTGCCGAAGGTCAACGCGGCGATCAAATAATTACTTGATCGCCTGCGGGTTGATCGGGCTTCCGGTGCCGCCGGTGATGATAAGCGGCGGGCCGCAGAAGAAGAACTCGTAGACGCCATCTTCCTCGCAATCCTCGGCCAGCTCCTTGAGATAGAAGATCTCGCCCATGCAGAGGCCCATCGCCGGGATCACCACCCAATGCCACGGCTGGTTGGCGTCCTTGGTCTCGTTCGGGCGCACTTCGCAGCCCCAGGTGTCGGTGCAGATCGCGGCGATCTCTTTTTCCTGGCACCAGTAGCAATTCTCGAACTTCACGCCCGGCGCGTCGCCGCCGGCATAGCCGCCCCAATCCTTCTCCTTGAGGCAGCGCTCCATTTGCCCGGTGCGGACGATGACGAAATCGCCGCGGCCGATCGCGACGTTCTGGTCCTTGGCGCACTTGTCGAGTTCGTCGTTGGAGATGCCTTCGCCGTCCGCAAGCCAGTCGACGCCGCGGAAACGCGCGATGTCGAGCAGCACGCCGCGTCCGGCCATCTTGTTCTTGGAGTGCTCGATGCCGAGCACGTTGAGGCCGCGCGAGTCGATGCTCTTGGCCTCGTGGCCGTTGTAGCCCTTGTCCTCGTAGAAGATGTGGCCGAGCGCATCCCAGTGCGTCGCACCCTGCACGCAGAGCATCAGCGTGTCGTCGGCGTAGCGCAGCTTGTTCCAGTCCTGCCGGCCGGCCACAGCATCGGTGCCGGTCGCCAGCATCTGGTGGATCGGGTTGAAGCGGCCGCCGAACAGGCCGGTCTGCGGCCCGGTCTTGTCGAGCGGAATGCCGAGCGCGAACACCTTGCCGGTGCGGATCAGGCTGGCGGCCTTCACGATGTCCTCGGGCGTCACATGATTGAGCGTGCCAATCATGTCGTCCTTGCCCCAGCGCCCCCAGTTGGAGAGCTTCTTCGAGGCTTCCTCGATCGCCTGCCGGTCGACCTTGATGTTCATGGCGTCTTCCTTCCGGGCTTTCTTATCGTTCTTGCGGACGGCACTATGCGACGGGGAGCGGCGTTCGGACAAGCGAAACGGCAATCGGAGGCGTGCATGAAACGGATAGCGGCGGCGATTTTTGTCATGGCGATGATGGCGGGGCCGGCGCTGGCCGGCGACATCGTCACCGAGTGGGCCAGCATCAAGCCGGCGCCGCCCACGCTGAAGCCGGTGACGGTCGAGGCCAAGACGACCGCGCTGCTGATGCTCGATTTCATGAAGCAGAATTGCGGCAAGCGGCCGCGCTGCATGGCCACCCTACCGGCGATGAAGAAGCTGCTGGCGGCGGCGCGCAAGGCGCAGGCGCCGGTGATCTATTCCATCATCGCTAATTCGACGATCGACGATGTGCTGCCCGACGTCGCGGCACAGCAGGGCGAGCCTTCGGTGAAGTCCGGCCCGGACAAGTTCCTTCACACCGATCTCGAGAAGATTTTGAAGGACAAGGGCATCAAGACGGTGATCGCCGTCGGCACGGCGTCGAACGGTGCGGTGCTTTATACCGCGAGCGGCGCTGCATTTCGCGGCATGAAGGTGATCGTGCCGGTCGATGGCATGTCTTCGGTCGATGCAAATGCGGAATACGCCACCGTGATCGACTTCCAGACCGCGCCCGGCGTGTCGGCGGCCTCGACGCTGACGCGCAGCGACACGATCAAGTTCGAGTAGTGGTCACACCTTGCCGAGCGCCCGGAGAATTTTTCCGGGCGTGAACGGCATGTCGGTCAGCGGCGTTGCGCCGAGCGGGCGCAGCGCATCGTTGATCGCGTTCATCACGCAGCCGGGCGCGCCGGCGGTGCCGGCTTCGCCCGCGCCCTTGGCGCCGAGCTCGCTATCGGCGGTCGGCGAGACGACGTGGCCGACCTCGATGTCCGGCATTTCCGCCGCCATCGGCACCAGGTAATCCGCCATGTTGCCGTTGAGCATCTGGCCGCGCTCGTCATAGAGGCACTGCTCGAACAGCGCGGCGCCGATGCCCTGCACGATGCCGCCGCGCACCTGCTCGTTGACGAGCTGTGGGTTGATGACGGTGCCGCAGTCCTCGACGCACCAATGTTTCAGGAGTTTGACGAAGCCGGTGTCGGCATCGACTTCGAGGTAGGAGGCCTGCACGCCGTTGGTGAAAGCGAACGGCCAGCCGCGCGGCACGTAATGCCGCGTTGCCATCAGCTCGGGCTGGACGCCGGTCGGCAGGGTATCGGGCCGGAAATAGGCGACCCGCGCCAGCTCGGCGAGGGTGAGCCGCTCCGTGGTGGTGCCTTTGTCGACGATGACGCCATTGGCGATATCGAGGTCCTCCGGCTTGGCCTGCAGCATCGCGCCGGCCAGCGCCAGCACATTGGCGCGCAGCGCCTTGCCGGCCTGCCACGCCGCTTCGCCGCCAATGCCGGCGGCGCGCGAGGCCCAGGTGCCGCCGCCATAGGGCGTGTTGTCGGTGTCGCCCATCACGACCCGAACGCGCTCGACCGGCACGCCGAACGACGAGGCTGCGACCTGCGCGATCACAGCTTCCGCGCCCTGGCCCTGCTCGGAGACGCCGGTGTGCACGCTGATGTTGCCCTGCGCGTCCAATTTGAACGTCGCACCGTCCTGCGAGGAGATGCGCGCGCCGCCGACCCCGTAGAACGCCGCCGATGGATTGGTGACCTCGATGAACGAGGCGAAACCGATGCCGCGATAGATGCCTTTTTCACGCAGCTTTTTTTGTTCGGCGCGCAGCGCGGCGTAATTCATCATCGAGTCGAGATGCGCGAGCGATTCGTGGTGCGAGAGCTGCTCGAACTTGAGGCCGGCCGCCGAGGTCGCCGGGTAGGCATCGTCGGCGTAGAGATTGCGCCGCCGGATTTCCAGCGGGTCCATGCCGATTTTCGCCGCCGCCAGTTCGACGAGGCCTTCGGTCACGGCGGTCGCGATCGGGTGGCCGACGGCGCGGTACTGGCACATGACGTTCTTGTTGGTGAACACGACGCGGGCGCGGGCGCGGTAATTCGGCGTTGTGTATGAGCCACCGACCAGATTGACGACCTGGTTGGCCTCGATGCCGCTGGTGCGCGGATAGACCGAGTAGGGCCCGATCGCGGTGATGTCGTCGATCTCGAAGGCGGTGATGGTGCCGTCCTTCTTGACGCCGATCTTGGCCTTGATGCTGTGATCGCGCGCGTGGATATCGGTGACGAAGCTCTCGATCCGGTCGGCAACGAATTTGATCGGACGCTTGAGCAGCTTGGACAGGGCGACCGCGGCCATCTCGTCGGCGTAGGTGTGCACCTTGATGCCAAACGAACCGCCGACATCCTTGGTCAGCACCCGTACTTGCTGGTGGGCGAGGCCGAGGTGCTTGGCGAACAGGTCCTGCATCATGTGCGGCGCCTGCGTGCCCTGATAGACGGTGAGGCGCTGCTCGCCCTCGTTCCAGTCGGCCACGGTCGAGCGCGGCTCGTTGGTGACGCCGGTGTGGCGGCCGAACACGAAGGTCGTCTCGACCACGGCGTCGGACGACGCGAACGCCTCGTCGACCTTGCCGACATCGAGCGAACGCTCGAAGCAGATGTTGTCGCCGAGGTCCCTGTGGATCGGCGCGGTTTTGGGGTCGGCGGCGATCTCGGGATCGGTCAGCGCCGGCAGCGGCTCGTAATCGATCTCGACCAGCTCGCAGCCGTCTTCGGCTTCGGCGCGGCTCTTCGCCACCACGGCGCACACCGCTTCGCCGGCCCAGCAGGCGCGGTCCACCGCGATGGGATATTGCGGCGCGGATTTCAGCCCCTTGAGGTGGGTCAGCACGCCGACCCACGGCGTCATCACTTTCGCCAGCTCCGCGCCGGTGACGACGGCGACGACGCCGGGCGACTTCTTCGCCGTATCGGTCTTGATCGATTTCAATCGCGCATGGGCGTGTGGCGAGCGCACGAAGGCGACATGCGCCATGCGCGGCAGCACAATGTCGCTGACATATTGCCCGCGCCCCTGCGTCAGCCGGCGCAGGTTCGGGCGCGGCACCGAGCGGCCGATATAAGAATTCGGCCGGTCGAGCGCGGTGAGGGCGGACGGATTGTCGTCGGCGATTTTCATTTCTTGCCCCGCGCATTTGCTACCGACTCAATCGCATCGACGATGGCGTGATAGCCGGTGCAGCGGCAGTAATTGCCGGAGATGTGCTCGCGGATCGCGTCGCGCGACGGCACGGCGCCGCCGGCCAGTAAGTCCTGCGCGGTCAGCAGCATCGCCGGCGTGCAGAAGCCGCATTGCAGCGCATTCCTTTTCTCGAACGCCTCCTGCAAGTCTGCAACCGCGCCACTATCCGACACGCCCTCGATGGTCTCGACCTTGGCGCCGTCGCACTGCGCGGCCAGCATCAAGCAGCCGCGCACGATCGCGCCATTCACGCGCACCGTACAGGCGCCGCAGACGCCATGCTCGCAGCCGACATGGCTGCCGGTCAGGTTGAGATCGTCGCGCAGGAAGTCGACCAATGTCTTGCGTGCTTCGACCCGCTCGCTGACGGTCTCGCCGTTGACGGTGAGGGAGATGTCGAGCATGCGCTCCATCACCTCGCCTCCATCAATTGCTTGGCGACACGGCGCAGCAACACGCCGGCGAGATGCTTTTTCACCGCGCCGGTCGCTTGCACGTCGTCCGGCGGATCGAGATCGAGTGCCTCCGCAGCGGCTTCGATATCGCCGCCCGAAAGCGCCGTCTCGGCACCCTTGGCCCGTATTGGCGTCGCACCGACGCCGAAGAACGCGAGCCGCACGTCTTTCAATCCCTTGCCGTCGGCCTTCGCGCTCGCTGCCAGCCCAACAATGGCGTAGTCGCCATGCCGCCGCGCCAGTTCGGCGAAGCCGACGCGCGTCTCCTTCGTCGCTGCCGGAACCCGGACCGCAACGAGAATGTCCCGCGGGCCAAGCGCCGTCTCGAACAGACCCTTGAAGAAATCGTCGGCCTTCACGGTGCGCTTGCCCTTCGGCCCGGCGATATCGACCTCGCCGCCAAGTGCCAGCAGGCACGCCGGCAATTCCGCCGCCGGATCGGCAAACGAGATCGAACCGCCGATGGTGCCACGATTGCGAATAGCGGGATGCGCGATCTGCGGCATCGCGAGTGCAATGAGTGGCGCGTGCTGCGCGATCTCTTTCGATCGCTCGACCTGCACATGCCGTGTCAGCGCGCCGATCTCGACCGCGCCGTTCTTCACCGCGATCCCATCGAGCCCACCGATCCCATTGATGTCGATCAAGAGCGGCGGAGCGGATAGCCGCATGTTCAGTGTCGCCATCAGGCTCTGCCCACCGGCCAGCAATTTGGCGTCCGGCGTGTCGCCAAGCAGCGCGACCGCTTCATCGACCGAGCGGGCGCGGGCATAGGCGAACGGCGCAGGCTTCACGTTTCCCCCGACACTTTTGTCTTGTTCTAGCCTATTGTGCCGCGAGCATCGGGCGCGTCAATGCGCCAACAACGCGCGGAGCATCGAAATGGCGGGGGAGTTTGCGGGCAAGGTGGTGGTGGTGACCGGCGGCAGCCGCGGCATCGGCAAGGCGATCGGCAAGGCATTTGCGCGCGAGGGCGCGCAGGTGGTGCTGGCGGCATCGAGCGCCGACAATCTCGCCAAGGCGGTGAAAGAAATGAGTGGTGGTCCTGTGCCCTTCACCGTGGCCGGCGATCTGCGCCAGCTTGCCGCCTGTGAGGCGCTGTTCAAGGCGGTCAACGATAAGTTCAAGCGCTGCGACGTGCTGGTCAATAATGCCGGTGCGACCAACGCCGGCGACTTCTTCCAATTGCCGGATCAGGACTTTGTCGATGGTTTTGCGCTGAAATATTTTGCCGCCGTGCGGCTGTCGCGGCTGTTCTGGCCGCTGCTCAAGGCCGCGCATGGCAGCGTCGTCAACATCATCGGCGGTGCGGCGAGGACGCCGAGCCCCGGCTTCCTGATCGGTGGCTCGGTCAATTCGGCGTTCGCAAATTTCTCCAAAGGATTGGCCGGGATCGGCAACCGCGACGACGTCAACGTCAACGTCATCCATCCAGGTCAGGTCGAAACCGACCGGGTCATCATGTTGTTCGAGCAACTCGCCAAGGCGCAGGGCAAGACACCAGAGCAGGTGCGCGACGAGCAGATCGTGAAGAGCGGCCTGCGCCGCATCGGCCAGCCGGAGGATGTCGCCGAACTCGCGCTGTTCCTCGCCAGCGCCAAAGGCCGCCACATCCAGGGCACCGCCATTTCGGTCGACGGCGGCGCGACGCCGGGGTTGTTCTGATTTCCGGTGTCATGCCCGCGTAGGCGGGCATCCAGTACGCCGTGCCGGCGCGGCTCAATCGCGAGCGTCTGTGTTTACTGGGTCCCCGCTTTCGCGGGGACGACTCATTTTACAATCGTCTTCACGATATCGATCGCGCGCCGCAGCAGCGTCTGCGACGCCTCCAGCGTGCGGAATGCGGCGTGCGCGGCCAGCGTCACGTTCTCCATTTTCGTGAACGGATGGTCGGCCGGCAACGGTTCCTGGTGATAGACGTCGAGTCCGGCGTGGCGGAGGTGGCCGCTGTTGAGCGCGTCGATCAGCGCCTTCTCGTCGGCCAGCGCGCCGCGCGCGGTGTTGACGTAGATCGCGCCTTTCTTGATCCGCGCGATGCGCTCCGCCGACAGGAAACCGCGGGTTTCGTCGCCAAGTGTCAGGTTCATCGAGACGACATCGCTCTGCGCCAGCAGGTCGTCGAGCTCGACCAGCGGCACCTTGATGTCGGCGTGTTTGGTGCGGTTCCAGCCGATCACCTTCATGCCGAGGCCTTGGCCCATGCGGGCGACTTCGCGGCCGATGCCGCCGAGCCCGATGATGCCGAGCGTCTTGCCGGTGAGCTGCATGCCGCCATGCGGCGTCCAGATGCCGCGCCGCACCTCACGATCCATGCGCGCAAGGTTACGGGCCGCCGCCCACATCAGTGCGATGGTGTGCTCGGCTACCGCGGTGTCGCCATAGCCCTTGATGATGTGGACCTTGGTGCCGCGCCCTTCGAGTTCCTGCACGTTCATGTAGCTGGCCGGACCGGTGCCGAGGAACACGATGTGCTTGAGTTCCGGGCATTGCGCCACCAGCGGCGTCGGCATGTACGAGTGATCGTCGATCGCGATGTCGTAGCCGCGGATGATCGACGGCAGATCATCCTTGGCGAACGGCTTGCGGTTGACGTCGATCTTCGGGTCGTCGGGCTTGAGCACGCTGTCCCACACCGGGGCGAGCTGGTCGTTGCAGTCCATAAAGATCGTTTTCATGTCGTCTCCCGTACGCGGCCGCCTTGTTTGGCATATCTGCCCTGACTCACGAAACGGTGTTTGCGGGGAATTTCGGCGGCCTTGCTGTGTTGATCGGGGCTGGGGCATCGAGAGGACGCATTATGGGAATTCTGAAATCCGGCCTGGCCGGCATCGCGCTGACGGTGATTTTGACCGCGACAGTCGCGGCGCAGCCGGCGCAGACCCGGCGCATCGCCGGCACCATAGAGAAGGCCGACGGCGGCACGCTGGTGGTGAAGCCGCACTCCGGCGATGCCGCCGCCACGGTTCATCTCGCCGACAAGGTTGCGATCTACGGCGTCAGGAAGGGCACGATGGATGATCTCAAGCCGAACGCTTTCATCGGCGTCGGCGCCATGCCGCAGGCGGACGGCAGCCAGCGCGCCATGCAGATCACGGTATTCATGGAAAGCCAGCGCGGGGTGGGCGAGGGCTTTCGCCCCTGGGATCGCGGACCGACATCAACGATGACCAACGGCACGGTGGACAAGACGATCGCCTCGGTCGATGGCCCGACACTCACCGTCACGTACAAGGGCGGCGAACAGAAAATCGTGGTGCCGCCCGATGCCGTGATCCTCGCCTACGCGACCAGCGACACGAGCGAACTCAAGCCCGGCGCAAAGGTCGCGATCATCGGTGCCAAACCGCGGCCGGACGGCTCGCTCGACGCGAGCCGCGTCAATGTCGGCAAAGGTGATGTGGTTCCGCGCTAGCCGCCGGGTACCGGATTCGAGTGCGCCATCATCGACCGGCTGTCCTGATACCGGTTCGGGTGCGACGACCGATCGCCGACGTAAGTAACCGTGACGAGCACCGTCAAGACGATCACGATCAGCACCAAGGCTGGATCGGCTCGTTGTTGATCGCGCTGGTCACGCATGGCTGTTCTCGGTCATCCTGACCAGAACGGCTCACCGCGCATTTGGTTCACAAATTAGTTCAGCGGCTGGCCAGAAGAGTCCGGCCGCTTTCTGTCAATATCAGCCGCGCCTCGCGCATGCTGGCGCCGTCCTCGTAGCGCACCAGCCCGTCGCTGATCGCGTCCTCCCAGATCGACAGATGGGGGCAACTGCGCCGCCACGCTTCGGCGTCGGCATAGCTGCGCGGCGCCTCGTTAACCCAGGCGAGGAACTGCTGCGTCAGCGCGGGCGCGGCCTTGTGCATCGTCATCCCTTGAAGGTCGGCTGGCGCGGATGCACCGCGTCCTTGAAGCTGTCGAAGCCTTTCCAGGCGGGTTCGGGCGGATCGTGGTTTGGCTGTGGCGTATAAATAGACGGTCCTGTCATCTGCATATCGGGAATGTAGCGAGGGCAATTTGGAAAGATGGCCCGTGCGGTCACCCGAACAATGAGTTGCGCGCCGATAACTTCGCCGAGCAACGGATCGTTGTCGCTGACGGTCGCCGTGCCATTGACTCGCAGCCGCTTCGGCTTGCCGTGCATGGCGATGAACAGCAGTCCGATATTCTCGTTGACCAACATGTTACCGAGACTCTTGAACATGCCGTTGCCGTCGTAGTCGGGAAACGCCAGCTCGGACGGCCCGGTGACGCGCACGAAGCCCGGCGGGCCGCCCTTGAACGAGCAGTCGGGCCGGCCCTGCGCATCGGCGCTCGCCAGAAAGAAATACGGCGCGCTCTCGATGTACGCCTTGTCGTCGTCAGTAAACGTCGTGCGGGTGAGTTTCTCTTCGAGCCGGTCGGAAATGCGCCGGCTGTTGAATCGGTCCTGCAATTGCCGGTTGCCGTCGTGGAACATGATGCTCATGGCGTCGCCTCCATTGCACCTGTGACGCCAGTATAGCGATTTGGCTTAAGCGCGCCACGCTGCCGCGATGCGTGCCACATCGGCGTGCACCGCATCACGCTGCTGCGGCGTGCCGTCCGCATGGTCGAGGTAGCTGGCGATGATGAGTGGCGCGCGGCCCGGCGGCCATGTAATCGCGACGTCATTGGCGCAGCCGACATCGTTGGTGCCGGTCTTGTCGCCGGTGCGCCAATCCCTGGGCAGGCCGGCGCGCAGCCGTGTATTGCCGACTTTGCTGTTCACCAGCCATTCGGCGAGCTGTTTCTGCGATGCGGGCTTGAGTGCATTGCCGGTCAGCAGCTTGCGCCACGTTTCGGCCACCGCATTCGGCGTCGTGGTGTCGCGCAGGTCGCCCGGCTTCGCCTCGTTGAGCGCCGTTTCGATCCGGTCGAGCCGCGTCACGTTATCGCCGATGGAGCGCAGCCATTTCGTCAGTCCGGCCGGGCCGCCGAAGCTGGCAAGCTGGAGATTGCCGGCCGTGTTGTCGCTGACACCGATCGCGGCGTCGCAAATCTCGGCCATCGTCATGCCGTCGTTGACGTGAAGCTTGGCCACCGGCGCGTAGGACAGCACGTCGGCCTGCGAGTACATCACGCGGCGGTCCAGCCGCTCCTCGCCGCGATCGACCCGCGCCAGCACGCAGCCCGCCGCCAGCGCCTTGAAGGTGGACAGCAGCGCGAACCGCTCGTCGCCACGATGGGACAGGTGTTTCCCGCTTCCGGTGTCGAGAATGCAGGCGCCGAGCCGGCCGCCGATCGCCTTTTCCAGCGCGTCAAACTTGTCCGCTGCCTCATCCGCCGAGGCGCGGGTAGCCGTCAGCAGCACGCCAAGCGCGCCGCCGAGAAAAATTCGCCGATCGATCATTTCGCAATCCGCTCCAGCGCTTTGCGCAACGCATCCGGCAGCGGCACGGGACGGTTGGTCGCCCGATCAACATAGACGTGGACGAAATGGCCCTGCGCCGCCGCGTCGTCATCGTCGTTGCTGAACACCGCAAGCCGATAACGCACGCTGCTGTTGCCGAGATGCTCAACCGCGAGTGCGGCGGTAATGCGGTCAGGATAGGCAACCGGCTTGAAGTAGTTGCACTGTGTCTCGACCACGAGGCCGATCACCTTGCCGTCGCGAAAATCGAGCGCGCCGTTGTCGATCAGGTAGCGGTTCACCACCGTGTCGAAGAACGAGTAATAGACCACGTTGTTGACGTGGCCATAGACGTCGTTGTCCATCCAGCGCGTGGTGATTTCGAGAAAGTGCGGAAAGTCCGCGCGCGTGAGCGGAGCTTCGCGCGACATTTACTTTCTCTTCCTCGGCTTTGCCGTCGCCTTGGCCGCTGCCTTCTTCTTCACTGTGCTGACCTGCTGGAAAGGCGGATCGAGCAACACGTTTGGGCCGATCTCGGCGATGCTGGAGACACCGGTCAGCGCCATCGAGATGTCGAGCTCCTTCTTGAAGATGTCGATGGTCTTGGCGACGCCGGCCTGCCCGTGGGCGCCGAGGCCCCAGACATAGGAGCGGCCGACGAAGCAGCCGCGCGCGCCGAGCGCGATGGCGCGCTCAATGTCCATGCCAGTGCGGACGCCGCCGTCGAACAGCACTTCGATGTCGTCGCCGACCGCGTCGGCGATCCGGGGCAGCATCGCGATCGACGACGACGCGCCGTCGAGCTGGCGACCGCCATGGTTCGAGCAAACGATCGCGTGCGCGCCGCACTTGGCGGCAATGCGCGCATCCTCGACATCCATGATGCCCTTGAGGATCAGAGTGCGGGGCCACAGCTTCCTGATGAACTCGATGTCGCTCCAGTTCAGCGTCGGGTCGAACTGCTGCGCGGTCCAGGTCGACAGCGACGTGACGTCGTCCATGCCCTTCACGTGGCCGGCCAGGTTGCCGAACGTCTTGCGCTTGCCCTTGAGCACGCTCCACGCCCAGGCCGGCTTCGATGCGATGTCGAACAGGCTCTTGAGCCGAATCTGCGGCGGCACGGTAAGGCCGTTCTTGATGTCGCGGTGGCGCTGGCCGAGCACCTGGAGATCGACGGTGAGGACCAGCGCGCTGCAATCGGCCGCCAGCGCGCGTGCGATCAGGTCGCGCATGAATTCGCGGTCGCGGATCACATAAAGCTGGAACCAGAATGGCTTGTGGACGGCGGCCGCAACGTCCTCGATCGAGCAGATCGACATGGTCGACAGGGTGAACTGGATGCCGGCCTCATGCGCGGCGCGGCACGCGAGGATTTCGCCGTCGCCGTGCTGCATGCCGAGCATGCCTATTGGGGACAAGACAACCGGAACGGAGAATTTCTCGCCGCAGATGGTGGTCGAGGTCTCCCGCGCGTCGACATTCACCAGCACGCGCTGGCGCAGTTTCACCGCTTCCATGTCGGCGAGGTTCGCCCGCAGCGTGCTTTCGGTGTAGGAGCCGGCTTCGGCATATTCAAAAAAGGCCTGTGGCACCTTCCGCTTGGCGATCTGATGCAGGTCTTCGACGCAAGTGACGTTTTTCATGTGAGGCGATGTCATCGTGTGTGGGGAATGTCGGGAACCTTGAGCTACCACGGCGGCCCGCCCGGCGGGAAGGCCGCAAAGCCGCGCGGCGCCGCCGTTTCCATGGCTAACGCCGCGCTAACGGCGCAGGGTAAGGATTGCTCATAATTTTTGACGTATAAACCGGCCGGCGCTCACTATAAGAAGCGCCTCGGGGATATGGCTGGGTTCGCCCCGCAAGAACAGAATTTTGGGGCGTTGAGGGTTCATGGTTCGCAAGTATTTCGGCACCGACGGCATTCGCGGCCGCGCCAATCGGGTGATCACGCCTGAGCTCGCGCTCAAGGTGGGGCAGGCGGCCGGCCTCGTCTTCAAGCGCGGCGACCATCGCCACCGCGTGGTGATCGGCAAGGACACGCGCCTGTCGGGCTACATGATCGAAACCGCCCTCGTCGCCGGTTTTACCTCGGTCGGCATGGATGTGCTGCTGCTCGGCCCGATGCCCACGCCCGCGGTCGGCATGCTGACGCGCTCGATGCGCGCCGATCTCGGCGTGATGATTTCCGCCTCGCACAATCCGTTCGACGACAACGGCATCAAGCTGTTCGGCCCGGATGGCTTCAAGCTTAGTGACGCTATCGAGCGCGAGATCGAGGCGCTGATCGACGGCAACATGGCGCCGATGCTTGCCGCCAGCGGCGATCTCGGCCGCGCCAAACGCATCGACGGTGTCAACGACCGCTATATCGAGTTCGCCAAGCGCACGCTGCCGCGCACCCTCGATCTCGACGGCATGCGCATCGTGGTCGATTGCGCCAACGGCGCCGCCTATAAAGTTGCGCCCGCCGCGTTGTGGGAGTTGGGTGCCGACGTCGTCGCGATCGGCGTCGAGCCGGACGGTTTCAATATCAACAAGGATTGCGGCTCGACCGACATTGCCGCGCTCACCGCCAAGGTGCGCGAAGTGCGCGCCGATATCGGGATCGCGCTCGACGGCGACGCCGACCGCATTCTCGTGATCGACGAGCGCGGCCAACTGGTCGACGGCGATCAGCTTCTCGCCGTGATTGCGGAAAGCTGGAAGGACGATGGCCGCCTGGCCAAGCCGGGCATTGTCGCCACCGTAATGTCCAATCTGGGCCTCGAGCGGCATCTGGCCGGCGTCGGCCTCGACCTCGTTCGCACCCAGGTCGGCGACCGCTATGTGCTCGAGGCGATGCGCGCCGGCGGCTTCAACGTCGGTGGCGAGCCCTCCGGCCACATCATCCTCTCGGACTACAACACGACCGGCGACGGCTTCGTCGCCGCGCTGCAACTCCTCGCCGTGATCCGCAATCAGGACAAGCCGGTGTCGCAGGTCTGCCACCGCTTCGAGCCGCTGCCGCAGGTGCTCAAGAACGTGCGCTACAAGAACGGCAAGCCGCTGGAGAACGCCGGCGTGAAATCCGCGATCTCAGCCGCCGAGCAAAAGCTCGGCCGTGGCGGCCGTCTCATCATCCGTCCTTCTGGAACCGAGCCGGTGATCCGCGTCATGGGCGAAGGCGACGACAAGATCCTGGTCGAAGCCGTTGTTGACGACATCGTCAGCGCGCTCAGCAAGGCCGCCGCGTAACGCATGTCAGCCGCGCATAAGCGGCGCGAAACGGCGAAAAATCCTTTCTGCACAATACATTAGAACCTCTTTAAAGAGCGGTTTTCGTTGACTCCATTCGGGCCAGCAATTAGCTCAATCGCAGGATGATCGTCTGTTCCTGCAATGTGCTGACCGACCACGAGGTGCGTGACGCTGCGCGCACCGCGAGCCGTCGTTCCACCAGCCACGTCTACGGTTGCCTGGGCTGCAGTGCTCAGTGCGGCCGCTGTGCCCGCACTATCCGCAAGATCATCGACGAGACCATCGGTCCGGCCGCCCTGGCATGCCCGGTGGGTTGCGCCTGCGCCTTGCACATCAACGGCCAGGAACCGCATCACGCCCATGATCGGCGACCGATCGCGGCGCATGTGCACGATCACTCCCACGCCCGCGCCGAAAAGACTGATTCCGAAGCGGTTCCAGCCGCCTGAACCGCCGTCCCCAGGCGGTGTTTTCCTCTTTAGAATGATCCTAAACTAGGCTAGCTTTCCTTTTTGGACTGCGAGGAGTTCCGCCATGAAGGGCGATACCAAGGTCATCGAGTATCTCAACAAGGGGCTGCGCAGCGAGCTGACCGCGGTCAGCCAATACTGGCTGCATTTCCGGCAGCTCAACCACTGGGGCTACAAGGACCTCGCCAAGAAGTGGCGCGAAGAATCGATCGAGGAGATGCACCACGCCGACCGTTTCGTGGACCGGATTTTGTTCCTCGACGGCTTCCCCAATCTCCAGGTGCTGGACCCGCTGCGGATCGGCCAGAACGTCAAAGAAATTTTGGAGTGCGATCTCGCGGCCGAAGTCGGCGCGCGTGAGCTGTACCAGGAAGCGGCGACCTACTGTCACTCGGTGAAGGACTACGTGTCGCGCGACCTGTTCGAGGACCTGATGAAGGACGAGGAGGGCCACATCGACTTCCTCGAGACGCAGCTCGATCTGGTGAAGGACCTCGGCGTCCAGCTCTACTCGCAGAAGCATGTCGGCAGCATCGACGCCGACAATCCGCCCGAGAGCAAATAAGCGCGACCGGCGGCGCGCTGCCCAAACGGTAAAGCGAAACTTAACGAGGAGCCTTCGCGGCAAGCGTGTCGCGAGGGCCTTTCGTTTCGGCGTTTTATGGTGAGCGCCGCATTAAAAAATACGGTTAAGAGCGACTTAAGACTTTGCTGCCATCGTCCCAATGCCCGGCAACGCGGGCATTCGATTGCGATTCGCCGGCGCAACAAGGGACGTAAGATGGTTCGTGCGCGTCTGATGGTTTCGGCTTTGGCGTTTGTGCCGCTGTTTGCGGCCGCGGCCGCGCACGCCGCCGATTACAGCTATCCGCAGCCGCCGCCGGTCTATCAGCCGCCCCCGCAGCCGATCGTCATCCAGCAGCCCGCGCCCGAGTTCGCCGGCAACTGGTACCTGCGCGGCCAGATCGGCTACGGCGCGATGGGCTACAACAAATTTGAAATTTCGCCGCTGAATCCCGGAGACCAGGTCGTCGCGCACAACATGAGCGACGCCTATTTCATCGGCGCAGGTGTCGGCTACGAATGGAATAGCTGGCTGCGCTTCGACGCGACTCTCGAATATCGCTTCAAGTCGAACCTCTACGCGCTCGGCACCTACACCAACCCGGCACCGGGTGGCACCGACGAATACAACGGGCATCTGAGCTCGTGGGTCGGCCTGCTCAACGCCTATGTCGATCTCGGTACCTGGGATTGCTTCACGCCGTTCGTCGGCGTCGGCGTCGGTTTTGCCCGGAATACCATCAGCGACCTGGTTGACGTGAACCCGGGTGCGATCACGTACGGCAAAGGCCGCGACACCAGTAAATGGAATTTTGCCTGGGCGCTCTATGGCGGCGTCACCTACAACGTCAGCAAGAGCTTCAAGGTCGATCTGACCTATCGCTATCTCAACCTTGGGTCGGCCGAAGACACCGTCGATTGCGCCGGCGGCTGCGGCGGCAACAAGTTTGAATACAAGAACATCTACTCCCACGACTTCATGATCGCCTTCCGCTGGCTGTGCTGCGAAGTCGCGCCGCCGCCGAAATACGTCTACGTGCCGCCACCGCCGCCGGTCTATCAGCCGCCACCGCCGCCGCTCCATAGCAAGGGCTAGACGTGTCCGGAATAATTCGAGTTGCGACCATCGCCGCGTTGGCGACGGTATTGGCGTCCGCCGTTTCGCGCGCGGCGGACATGCCAAGGCTGCCGCCGCCATCGCCATTGCCGCCGCCGCCCGCGACCAAGTGGTCGTATAGCGGCTGGTACGTGCGCGGCGATCTCGGCTCACGCTGGGGCCTGGTCGGCGGTGTCGATGCTGCCGGCGCGCCTGCGAGCGACAGCAAGCTGGGAAGCGCCGCCATCGCGGGGGCGGGCATCGGTCTCAAGACCAGCTTCGTGCGCGCCGACATCACCGCCGACTACGCGTTCCCGGCGAAATACACCGGCACCGTCGCCACGCCGGACGACACCCACGCCAAAATTCAGTCGATCAACATTCTGGCCAACGGCTATCTCGACCTCGGTACCTGGTACAGCCTGACGCCGTATGTCGGCGCCGGCGCCGGCATGGCGATGGTCAAGGTGACCGATGCGCCCGGCGCGACCTCCGACAACAGCCGCTGGAATTTCGCCTGGGCCGGGATGGCGGGCGTTGCCTGGACCGTTGCGCCGAATTTGCAGATGGATTTCGGCTATCGCTATCTCAACGTCGGCAAGGCCGAGAGCGGCGGCGCGACGCCGATCACGTTCGATAACGTCGCGAGTCACGAAGTCCGCGTCGGCCTGCGCTGGAGCTTCGAGGACCTGCCGAGCTATCGCTAATCGGCGTCTCACCTGAAATATTGCCCATTACCCTTCCGGCTGATTGACCGCGCCAGGCCACAGGCGTATGCCCATCAGTGGGACACCTCTCCCCACCGAGAGGCAGCTATCTGGAAGGATAGGTTATGGCGAATACGAAACCCGGCGTGCGGCCGGTCGTTCCGCACTTCTCGTCCGGCCCCTGCGCGAAGCGCCCCGGCTGGAGCCTCCAAACCCTCACCGACGCAGTTCTTGGCCGTTCGCACCGCTCGAAGCCGGGCAAGGCGAAGCTCAAGCGCGCCATCGATCTCACCCGCGAAGTGCTCGAAGTGCCGGTGGATTACCGCATCGGCATCGTGCCGGCGTCCGATACCGGCGCGGTCGAGCTTGCGATGTGGTCGCTGCTCGGCGCGCGGCCGGTCACCATGCTCGCCTGGGAATCGTTCGGCGAAGCCTGGGTCACCGACGTCGAGAAACAGCTCAAACTGAAGGACGTTACGGTCCTCAAGACGCCTTACGGCGTGCTTCCCGACCTCTCCCGGGTCGATTCCAGCACCGACGTGGTCTTTACATGGAACGGCACCACCTCCGGCGTCCGCGTGCCGAACGGCGACTGGATCGCTGCCGACCGCAAGGGCCTCACCATCTGCGACGCCACCTCCGCGGCGTTCGCGCAAGGCCTCGATTTCAAGAAGCTCGATGTCGTCACCTTCTCCTGGCAGAAGGCGCTGGGCGGTGAGGGCGCGCATGGCATGCTGATCCTTTCGCCTCGCGCGGTGGAACGGCTCGAGACCTACAAGCCGGCCTGGCCGCTGCCGAAGATTTTCCGCATCACCAAAGGCGGCAAGCTGATCGAAGGCGTGTTCGCCGGCGAGACACTCAACACGCCGTCGATGCTGGCGGTTGAGGATTACATCGACACGCTAACGTGGGCGAAGGGCATCGGCGGCCTCAAGGCGCTGCGCGCCCGCGCCGACGGCAACGCCAAGGTCATGGCCGAGTGGGTTACCCGCACACCATGGATCGAGCATCTGCCGCAGGACGAAAAGACGCGCTCCAACACGTCAGTCTGCATGAAGCTGGCCGATCCCGATCTGGCCAAGCTGCCGGCCGAAGCGCAACTCGCCTTCATCAAGGGCATGGAGTCGATGCTGGAGAAGGAAGGCGTCGCCTATGACGTCGCCAACCACCGCGACGCTCCGCCGTCACTGCGCATCTGGTGCGGCTGCACGGTCGAGCAGCGCGACCTCGAGGCGCTGACGCCCTGGCTCGATTGGGCATTCGCCGAAGGCAAGGCTTCGCTCGCCAAGGCGGCCTGATCGATTGCTGTCATGCCCGCGCAGGCGGGCATCCGGTAATCGCAAGCGCCGCGGCTCAAAACCCCCGACAGCGATTACTGGATCGTCCCCCTTCGCGGACGATGACGGCGGAAAACTTGAAACGGATTGGATAAAATAATGCCCGCTCCCAAAGTTCTCATTTCCGACGCCCTGTCGCCCGCCGCCGTGCAGATCTTCAAGGATCGCGGCATCGACGTCGATTTCCAGCCGAGCCTCGGCAAGGACAAGGAAAAGCTCGCCGAGATCGTCGGCAATTACGACGGCCTCGCGATCCGCTCCGCCACCAAGGTGTCGGCGAAGATTCTCGCCAACGCCAAGAAGCTCAAGGTGATCGGCCGCGCCGGTATCGGCGTCGATAACGTCGAAATCCCGGCTGCCACCGCGCGCGGCATCATCGTGATGAACACGCCGTTCGGCAATTCGATCACCACCGCCGAGCACGCCATCACCTTGATGCTCGCGCTCGCGCGTCAAATTCCGCAGGCCGACCAATCCACCCAGGCCGGCAAGTGGGAGAAGAACCGCTTCATGGGCGTCGAGATCACCGGCAAGACGCTCGGCGTGATCGGCTGCGGCAATATCGGCACGATTGCCGCGGAGCGCGGCATCGGCCTCAAGATGAAGGTGATCGCCTACGATCCGTTCCTGTCACCGGAACGCGCGCTCGACCTCGGTGTCGAGAAAGTCGAGCTCGACGATCTGTTCAAGCGCGCGGACTTCATCACATTGCACACGCCGCTCACCGACAAGACCCGTAACATCATCGATGCGACGGCGCTCACCAAGATGAAAAAGGGCGTGCGCATCATCAACTGCGCGCGTGGCGGCCTCGTTGACGAGAAGGCATTGCGGGCCGCGCTCGACAGCGGCCACGTTGCCGGCGCGGCGTTCGACGTATTCACCACCGAGCCTGCCAACGAGAACCCGCTGTTCGGCCATCCCAACGTAGTCTGCACCCCGCATCTCGGCGCGGCGACAACGGAAGCGCAGGAGAACGTCGCCCTGCAAATCGCCGAACAGATGTCGGACTATCTGCTACGCGGCGCGATCACCAATGCCATCAACTTTCCCTCGATCACTGCCGAAGAAGCGCCGAAACTCAAGCCGTTCATCGCGCTCGCCGAGAAGCTCGGCTCGTTCGCCGGGCAGTTGACCGAGACAGGGATCAGCCGCGTACAGATTTCCTACGAGGGCGCGGTTGCCGGCATGAAGACCAAGGCGCTCACGTCCGCTGCGGTCGCCGGCATGCTTCGTCCGATGCTTCAGGACATCAACGTGGTCTCGGCGCCGCTGGTTGCCAAGGAGCGCGGCATCGTCGTCGAGGAGACGACTCGCGAGATGGCCGGCGACTACGAGAGCCTGATCACCATCACGACCACCACGGAGCGGCAGACCCGCCATGTCTCCGGCACGGTGTTCGCCGATGGCCGGCCGCGCATCGTCAACATCAAGGGCATCCGCATGGACGCCGAGTTCGGCCCGTCGATGATCTACATTACCAACCTCGACAAACCGGGCTTCATCGGCACGTTCTCCGGGACGCTGGGCGAGGCCGGCATCAACATCGCGACCTTCCATGTCGGCCGCGAGAAGGCCGGGGGCGACGCTATCGCGCTGATCGAGATCGACGGCGATCTGCCGGACGCGGTGCTCGCCAAGGTGCGCGCGCTGCCGCAGGTGCAGAGCGCCAAGCCGTTGAGGTTTTGAACCAGGCGCCGCTTATCATGCGCAATGCATGAGCAGAGCCGGCATGGGTCCCGAAAATGCTAAGGCGTTGCTGTGTTATTGAGGCACGTCGGAGTGTCAGACCATTCCAGCATCAGTCGAACGAGTTCTGCCTGGCGTCCGGTGGCGGTCTTCTGGAAGATATGGATGAGATGCGCGCGCGGTCGCGCGAGAGATTCCGAGCCGCGCGGCCGCCGCGGCGACACCATCGCCCTTGACCAGCTCGTTGGCCACCGCGGCCTGAGCTGGAGTGAGCCCGAAATGCTCGATGAACGCCGCCAGGGAGCGTCTGGTCGGGCGTTCCGGATCTTTGACGAAGACGATTGCACCCCTCCGCTCGTGCCCCAGGCCGTATGTTTCCGCTCGCAGCGGAACGACCAGCACGAGCAGCGAAGAGCGATCGTCGCGCGGGATGAGGAGCGAGCCGCCGATTC
>DASZXA010000021.1:0-35897 GCA_035546455.1 Pseudolabrys sp. | reverse complement strand
GAGTTGACAATGCTGTCACCGTAATAATCGAGCGAGATCGTGGCGGCGCGGTAGCGCTCGATGATGAACGGCGTGTTCTCGGTGATTTCCCACGCGCCTTCGATCGCGATGGCGATGACAAGCCGCCAGCCGAACGGCATGCGGCGAAACAGCAGCCATGTCGCGAAATAGAAAATGAAGCCGTGCAGGACGTGCGAGAAGGTGTACCAGTCGGTGAGCTGCTGCGAATTCTCCGCGCTTTGCACCACGCCGTGCCACAGCTTGATCGTGCCGCAGGTGCAGATCGGCACCCGGCCCATCGCGTAAAGCACCGCGGCCTGCACAAGCAGCAGAACGATCGCGGCGATCGCGATCGGTCTTGCCCGATGCGTTTCCGCGCTCACGCTTTCAGCGTTTCAACAGTGACGTTGCGGTTGGTGTAGACGCAGATGTCGGCGGCGATATCGAGCGACTTGCGCACGATCGCCTCGGCGTCGAGCGGGCCGTCGATCAGCGCGCGGGCGGCGGCCAGCGCATAATTGCCGCCGGAGCCGATGCCGGCCACGCCGGATTCCGGCTCGAGCACGTCGCCGGTGCCGGTCAGCACCAGCGAGACGTCCTTGTCGGCGACGATCATCATCGCTTCGAGACGGCGCAGGTAGCGATCGGTGCGCCAGTCCTTGGCGAGCTCGACTGCGGCGCGGGTGAGTTGCCCCGGATACTGCTCAAGCTTGCCTTCCAGCCGCTCGAACAGCGTGAACGCATCGGCGGTGGCGCCGGCGAAACCGCCGATTACTTCACCTTTGCCGAGGCGGCGCACCTTCTTGGCGTTGGCCTTGATAACGGTCTGGCCGACCGAAACCTGGCCGTCACCGCCAACGGCGACGATGCCGTTCTTGCGGACGGTGACAATCGTAGTGCCGTGCCAAAGCTCGTTTGACTGCATGGATTTTCCCTCGGCGATTCATCTAGGGAACCGCCGCCGGGGTTTCAATCCAGCCTTTTAACCCTCGGCGCGGATGTCCCCGAAGGTCGCCACGCCGGCCAGCGGATCGATGCCGATCATTCGCTTCAAATCGCCGGCGGCATGGATAATCAGCTCGACCATGGCCTGATGCGCCCGGCGCGGGTCGCGGGCGGCAATCGCCTCCATGACGGCGCGATGCTCGACGATGGCGCGGGGCCGATGGTCGCCCGGCGCCGCCAAAGTGAAGCTGCGGCGCAGCGCCGTGTCGAAGATCTGCGCGATCGGCCAGAAAAACTCGTTGCGCGTGGCGATGTGAATTGAGCGGTGCAGCTCGATATCGGCGGTGACCCACGCCTCGTTGCTTTCGGCCGCTGCCATTCCCTCGGCGGCGGCTCGAATGCGGGCGATATCCTGATCAGTCGCGGAGGTGGCGGCATATTCCGCTGCCATCGGTTCGACCGCGGTGCGCAGCCTGAACAGCTTGACCAGGTAGGTCGCGAGGTCGGCGGTATCGAATTGCCATCGCAGCACGTCGGGATCGAACTGATTCCACTGATCCGGCCGCCGTACCCGAGTGCCGCTCTTGGCGCGCGATTCCACCAGTCCCTTGCCGCTGAGAATGCGGATCGCCTCGCGCACCGCGGTGCGGCTCACACCCATCATCTCGCAGATGCGCGCCTCCGACGGCAGCGCCTCACCCGGCGCGACATCGCCGCGCACGATGCCGGTGCCGATGCGGTCGGCGACCTGCGAGTGAATGTTGCGCATCGTCTGCCGGCTATCGAACATCGGGGACATCGGTTGCGGTCAAAAAGGGTGCGTCACTGTTTTAGCTTGCGGCGCGTAAAAATCTAGTCATACAATATGCCCAAAGAGGCGTCCATGAAGGAGCGCCAAGGGAGGGATTATGAAAAATATCAACCGCCGTCGCTTTGTTACCACCTCGCTGGCCCTTGGCGCAGCCGGAATCGTGAGCCCCGCGCTGATCGGACGCGCCCAGGCCGCCGCCATGAAGATGCGGCTGTCCTCGTCGCTGCCGGACGACCCTAAATACGCCAACGGCCGCGTGCTTTACGACAATCTCGTCAAGCACATCAAAGCCGATGGCCTCGGCGACCAGATCGAGGTGGCGTTCTTTCCGTCCAACCAGCTCGGCCAGGAGATCGACGTCATCAATTCCGTGAAGCTCGGCGTCATCGACATGATGGTGTCCGGCTCCTCGATCTCGGCGAATCTGGTGCCGATCGTCGGCGCCTTCGACCTCGGCTACATGTTCGACAGCTTCCCGCAGCAGACCAAAGCGTTCGACAATGGCGCTGCCAAGCCGGTCGAAGACGCGCTGCTCAAGGCCGCCAATATCCGCGTGATCGCCTGGGCCTATAATTTCGGCTCGCGCAGCGTCCTGTCCAAGAAGGCCGTTCATGGCCCGGCCGATCTGGCCGGCGCGAAAATCCGCACTTTGCCGAACCCGATCATCACCGAGTGCCTGCGCCTGATGGGCGCCGCAGCGACGCCGATGGCGTTCGGCGAAATCTACACGGCCTTGCAGGCCGGCGTTCTCGATGGCGTCGAGCACGATCCGCCGACCATTCTGGCGTCGAAGTTCTACGAGACGTCGAAGTTCTACTCGCTGACGCAGCACAACTTCTCGCCGCTGGCGGTCTATTTCAGCGAGACGACCTTCAAGCGGATGGATGCCAAGGTGCGCGACAAGTTCCTTGCCGCGGCGCAGAAAGCGGCCGCCGCCACTCGCACGCACGGCCTCGCGGTCGAGAAGGAAGCGATCGACGTGCTCAAGACGAAGGGTGTTGCGGTCAACGAGGTCGACAAGGCGGAATTCCGCAAGCGCACCGCGCCGCAGACCGACGACTTCATCAAGAAGCACGCGGATGCTAAAGGCTTTATCGAGAAGATTAAGTCGACCAAAGCCTGAGGCTCCATTCTGTGACTCATGCCACGACAACTGCGGAGGCGCGCCGTAGCGCGCCTCTTGCATTCCTGCTCGGTGTTACTGACGCGATTGCGGCGATCACGCTAGCGCTGGACCTTGCCGTCATCATCGGTTCGGTGACGGCACGTTCGCTGTTCAATGCGCCGGTCGAATGGTCGGACGACGTCGCGCGCGGCCTAATGGTGGCGTCGAGCTTCTTCGGCGCTGCCGGCGCGTTGGCGCGCGCGGAAAATGCCGGCGTCGCATTTTTCGTCGACAAGGTGCCGTCCAATGCGCGCCGCATCATCGATGCGGTTTCCGCGCTGCTGGTCGTCATCATCGCCGCCTACGTCGCGTATCACGCCGTCGAGCTTGGTTACATGACGACGGGGCAGACGACCGGCTCGGGATTGCCGTTGGAATGGACGTTCTATCCCATGGGCGCGGGCGCAACCTGCATGACCGTGTTTGCGATCGATCAATATATCCGCCGCGGCACGACCGACATTTTGCAGTCGATTGCGATCGTCGCCGCCGTGATCGCCGCGTGGTTTGTCTGGAGTTCGCTTGCGCCGGGCACCTTACCTAGCCCTGGCGTACTGATGCTGGTCAGCTTTGTTTTGAGCCTGTGCGGCGGCATGGCGATCGGATTTGCGCTGGCGCTCGCGGCTCTCATTTTCATCTGGGCCGAGGGCGCGCTGCCCGGCGTCATCTTCGCGCAACAGATGGCGCGCGGCATCGACAACTTCGTGCTGCTGGCGATCCCGTTCTTCATCCTCGTCGGCTACCTGATGGAAGCCAACGGAATGTCGGTGCGCCTGATCGCGCTGCTCGAGCGCCTGATCGGCCGCGCACGCGGCGGGCTTAACGTCGTGATGGTGCTGTCGATGGTGATCTTCTCCGGCATCTCCGGATCGAAGATGGCGGATGTCGCCGCGGTCGGCTCGGTGCTGGTGCCGGCGGCGCGACGCTCGAAACAGAATCCCGGTAACGCGGTGGCGCTGCTGGCCGCGTCCGCGGTGATGGCCGAAGCAATTCCGCCTTGCCTCAACCTCATCATTCTCGGCTTCGTCGCCAATCTGTCGATCGGCGGCCTGTTCATGGCAGGCCTTGTGCCGGCCGGCGTGATGGCCGCTTCCCTGATCGCGGTTGCGATCCTGTTCGGCACGCGCACCGACGTAAGGGACAGTTCGACGGCGGGCATGCCGACCAAGCAGTTGTGGTTCGGCGCGGCGGCGACGGTCGGCCTGATCGTGCTGATCTTTGGCGGCTTCAAGAGCGGCTTCGCCACCGCGACGGAGATTTCCGCTTTCGCCGCGCTCTATGCGCTGGTGGCCGGCAGCGTGGTGTTCCGTGAACTTGGCTGGCGTGGCGTCATACGAAGCTTCACGCAGACGGCGATCCGCTCCGGGCTCATTTTGTTCATTGTCGCCGCGGCGCAGTCGCTCGCCTTCGTGCTGACGCTCCAGCAGATTCCGCATGCGATGGGCGAAGCCCTGGTTCACCTGTCGCAGACCAGCGGCACCTGGGTCTTCATGGTGCTGTCGATCGCAATTCTCATCGTCATGGGTTCGGTGCTGGAGGGTGCCGCGGCGCTCATCATTTTCGGGCCGATGCTGGTGCCGGTCGCGACGCAGCTTGGCATCGCGCCGCTGCACTTCGGCGTCGTGCTGGTGGTCGCCATGGGAATCGGCCTGTTCGCGCCGCCGCTGGGGCTCGGGCTCTACGGGGCCTGCCTGGTCGGCAATGTGCCGATCGAGCAGACAGTGAAGCCGGTGGCCGGCTATCTCGGCCTGCTGACGGTGGTGCTGCTGATCCTTGCGTTTGTGCCGTCACTGACGCTGTGGCTGCCGACCATGCTCGGCTACCACTGAGGGCGGCGGTTAACCGCCGTTGCCGCCGGCGGTTGGCGAATCCGGCAAAGCCCTGATAAAAGGCCCGCGAATTGAGGGCCGCGCGATGCGCAAGGCGAGCGTCAAACGCAAGACCAAGGAGACCGATATCGAGGTCGCGATCGACCTCGACGGCAAGGGCACGTCGGACATTTCGACGGGCATCGGCTTCCTCGACCACATGCTCGACCTGCTGGCGCGCCACTCGCGGATCGACATCGCGGTGAAAGCGAAGGGCGACCTGCACATCGATTTCCACCACACGGCGGAAGACACCGGCATCGCGCTCGGCCAGGCGGTGAAGCAGGCGCTGGGCGACATGAAGGGCATCACCCGCTACGCCGACGTCCACATTCCGATGGACGAGGCGCTGACGCGCGTGGCGATCGACATTTCGGGCCGGCCGTTCCTGGTGTTCAAGGCCGAATTCGTGCGCGACAAGGTCGGCACCTTCGATACCGAGCTGGTGCAGGAGTGGTTTCAGGCGTTCGCAATGAACGCCGGTGTGACTTTGCACGCTGAATGCCTATATGGGACGAACGACCACCATATCGCCGAGTCCTGCTTCAAGGCTTTGGCACGGGCATTGCGGGCCGCTGTCGCAATCGATCCCCGCGCCAAGGATGAAGTGCCGTCGACCAAGGGCTCGCTCGGCGGCTGACGCGCAAAAGCGCGACGAGTAGTTGAGTAACTTCGATGCCGACCTATACCGTCCACGCACCGCCTTCACGAAACGGCAGCGCCGCCGATCCGCAGCGCTTCGAATTCGTGCGCGATGGATTCCACTTCTGGGCGTTCCTGCTCGCGCCGGTCTGGCTGCTGTATCGGCGGCTGTGGCTGGCGTTCCTCGGCTATGTCGTGCTGATCGGCGCGATCGAGCTCGGCTATTATTTTCTGAAAGTACCGCGCGGGAGCCAGATGGCGGTCGACTTTTTCGTCATGGTGTTGGTCGGTCTCGAAGCCAGCACGCTGCAGCGCTGGACTTACGCGCGCAACAAATGGACGACGCTCGGCATCGTGACCAGTGAAGACGAGGAGGAAGCGGAGCGGCGTTTCTTCGCGCGCTGGGTTACGCGCGCGGGCGACGAGCCGGTGGCGCAGCCGGCACGGTCTGTCATGCCGCCGCCGGCCCCGCACACAAGCGGCGACGAGATCATCGGCCTTTTCCCGCAGCCGGGGGGTCGGCTGTGAGCGTCGCTATCGTCGATTACGGCTCCGGCAATTTGCACTCGGCCGCCAAGGCGTTCGAGCGTGCCGCGCGTGAGAGCGGACACGATCAGCCGATCGTCGTCACCGGCGATCCGAACGTGGTGGCACGCGCGGAGCGCATCGTGCTGCCCGGCGTCGGCGCGTTCGCCGACTGCCGGCGCGGGCTCGATGCCGTTCCCGGCATGGTCGACGCGCTGGAAGAAAATGTGTGCAAGAAGGGCAAGCCGTTCTTCGGCATCTGCGTCGGCATGCAACTGATGGCGGAGCGCGGTCGCGAATATCAGGTGACGCCGGGCCTTGGCTGGATTTCCGGCGAGGTCGATCGCATTGCGCCGAAAGATACGAGTCTGAAAATTCCGCACATGGGCTGGAACACGCTCAACGTGACGAAGAAGCATGCGCTGCTCGACGGCATTCCGACCGGCAATGACGGCTTGCACGCTTATTTCGTGCACTCGTTTGAGCTGCGCCCGCAGCGGCGCGACGACCTTGTGGCGCAGACCGAATACGGCGGTCCGCTCACCGCGATCGTCGGCCGCGACAACATGGTCGGCACGCAATTCCACCCGGAAAAGAGCCAGAAACTCGGGCTCGCATTGATCGCCAATTTTCTGAAGTGGAAGCCGTGATCCTATTTCCCGCCATCGATTTGAAAGGCGGCGAAGCCGTGCGCCTCGAGCAGGGCGACATGGCGCGCGCCACCGTATTTCATCGCGACCCGGCCGCGCAGGCGGCCGCGTTCGAGCAGCAGGGCTTCGATTATCTGCACGTCGTCGATCTCGACGGCGCATTCGCCGGCAAGCCGGTGAATGCGCTGGCCGTCGAGAAAATTCTCGCGACGGTGAAAATGCCGGTGCAGCTCGGCGGCGGTGTGCGTGACATGAAGACGGTCGAGGGCTGGTTCGGCAAGGGCATCCGCCGCGTCATCATCGGCACGGCAGCGGTGCGCGATCCGGCGCTGGTGAAGCAGGCGGCAGAGGCCTTTCCGGGCCGCGTCGCGGTTGGGCTCGATGCGCGCGATGGCAAGGTTGCGGTTGCCGGCTGGGCGGAAACATCCGAAATGACCGTGCTCGACATCGCGCGGCAGTTCGAGGATGCCGGTGTTGCCGCGATCATCTACACCGACATCTCGCGCGACGGCCTGCTGAAGGGGCTCAATCTCGACGCCACCATTGCACTGGCCGATGCGATCTCGATTCCGGTCATCGCCTCGGGCGGGTTGGCCTCACTCGACGACATCAAGGCGCTGCTTGCGCCGCGCGCGAAAAAACTCGAAGGCGCGATCACCGGCCGTGCGCTTTATGATGGACGGCTCGATGCGGCGGCCGCGCTCAAGCTGATCAAGGCGGCGTGATGTTCAAGGTCCGTGTCATCCCCTGCCTCGACGTGAAAGACGGCCGCGTCGTCAAAGGCGTCAACTTCGTCAATCTGCGCGACGCCGGCGATCCGGTCGAAGCGGCGATTGCTTATGACGCGGCGGGCGCGGACGAACTGACATTTCTCGACATCACCGCGAGCCACGAAAACCGTGACACCATTTTCGATGTCGTGCAGCGCACCGCGGAAGCCTGCTTCATGCCGCTCACCGTCGGTGGCGGCATTCGCACTGTCGACGACATCCGCAAGCTGCTGACCTGCGGCGCCGACAAGGTGTCGATCAATACCGCGGCGGTGAATCGGCGCGCGTTCGTGAAGGAAGCGGCGGAGAAATTCGGCGACCAGTGCATCGTCGTTGCGATCGATGCCAAGAAGGTCGGCGATACTTGGGAAATCTTCACGCACGGTGGCCGCAACGCCACCGGAATCAACGCGGTCGATTACGCCAGGGAAGTCGTATCGCTCGGCGCCGGCGAAATCCTGCTCACTTCGATGGACCGCGACGGCACCAAGAAGGGCTACGACATCCCGCTGACCTGCGCGATCGCCGACGCGGTGAGCGTGCCGGTGATCGCCTCCGGTGGCGTCGGCAATCTCGACCACATGGTCGCCGGCATTCGCGACGGTCACGCCACCGCCGTGCTGGCGGCCTCGATCTTTCACTTCGGCGAGCACTCGGTGCGCGAGGCCAAAACCTATATGGCCAAGGCCGGCCTGCCGATGCGGCTCGATCCGTGATAGGGAACGCCGGATAAGCGTCGTTTGGAGCGTCACTTGGCTAGGTTCAGTCTGCGAGATCTGGAGAAGCGGGTCGCCCAGCGCGCCAAGGCGAGCGCGAAGGCGTCCTATACCCGCGCGCTGCTCGACAAGGGCGTCGCTCATTGCGGAAAGAAGCTGCGCGAGGAAGCCGGCGAAACGGCAGACGCGGCGGTCGACGAAAGTCGTAAGCGCGTGGTGTCGGAATCGGCCGACCTGCTTTATCACCTGCTGGTGCTGCTGAAGGCGCGCGGCGTCAAGCTCGCCGATGTCGAAGCCGAGCTTGGCAAGCGCACCGTGCAATCAGGCCATGCCGAGAAGGCATCGCGCCGCAAGCGGCGAACTGGTAAGTAGCGGCGACCGACGGGCCATTGGCTGATGGAACAGCGCACGCAAGAGACGTTGTCGCCTTTCCGCGTGTTCTCGCGCGCGGAATGGGCCGCGTTGCGCCGGGACGCGCCGATGACGCTCACTTCGGAAGAGGTTGCGCGGCTGCGCTCGCTGCACGACAAGCTCGACCTTGCCGAGGTTGAAGATATTTACCTCGCGGTGTCGCGTCTGCTCTCGATGTATGTCGAGGCGACCCAGCGTTTGTTCGGCGCGCAGCAGAGCTTCCTCGTCACCGAAGACGTCAAGATGCCGTACATCATCGGCGTCGCCGGTTCGGTCGCGGTCGGAAAGTCGACCACCGCGCGCGTGCTTCAGGCGCTGCTGGCGCGCTGGCCGAACGTGCCGAAGGTCGATCTCATCACCACCGATGGCTTCCTCTATCCGAACGCGATCCTCGAGCGCGAAGGCCTGATGGAGAAGAAGGGTTTTCCGGAAAGCTACGATTTATCGGCGCTTTTGCGCTTTCTCTCCGATGTGAAAGCCGGCCGGCGGCCGGCGCGGGCGCCGATCTATTCGCACCTCATCTATGACGTGATGCCGAACCAGTGGGTCGAGGTCGACCGACCCGACATCCTGATCGTCGAAGGCCTCAACGTCCTGCAAACGGGCCGCCCGCCGAAGGACGGCAAGGCGATTCCGTTCGTGTCGGATTTCTTCGACTTCTCGATCTATCTCGACGCCGACGAGGACGTGCTGTTTTCCTGGTACGTCGACCGCTTTCTTACTCTGCGCAGCACGGCGTTCCGCGATCCGAAGTCATATTTCCATCGCTACTCGAACCTGTCGGATGAGGAAGCGCGGGAAACCGCCGCCAGCATCTGGAAGCGGATCAACCTGGTCAATCTGCACGAGAACATCCTGCCGACGCGGCAGCGTGCCGACCTGATCCTGAAGAAGACCGAGAGCCACGCGATCGATGAAGTGGCGTTGCGCCGGCTCTAGGCCGCGTGGCGCTCCGCGCCGGCGAAGTGCTCGACGTAACGCGAGCTCAGCACGGACACCGGCAGCATGATCAGAACGTCGGTGGTGCCGAACTGGTGGTCGACCACGGCGCCGTCGCCGATGTAGCAGCCGAGCCGCAGGTAACCCTTGATCAGCGGCGGCAGCGAGCGGAGCGCCTGCTTCGGGTCGATCGTTTCCTTCGACATCAGATTCATTTCCACGTAGCGCTCCGGCAGCGCGCGGGCGCGCCATTGCTCGGGCGCGCGGCAATAGTGGTGCAGGAACGAGAGCGGCATTGCGAGGCGCGCTGGATCGGTCCCGTCGAGGCTGGCGCAGCCGAACATCACGTCGAGCCGATTGTGCTGCACATAGGTCCAGATGCCCTGCCACAGCAGCTCGACCGTGCGCTTGTTGCGATAGGCCGGCATCACGCAGGAGCGGCCAAGCTCGAGGAATTGCAGGCCACGGTGACGCGCGAGGAGCGGCGCGATGTTGAATTCGCTCGCGGTATAGAAGCCGCCGAAATCCTCCGCGACTTGCTGGCGCAACAGGCGATAGGTGCCGACCACGACCGGCTTGCCGCGCTTGGTCAGGGTCGCATGATCGAGCACCAGCAGGTGGTCGCAGATCGCGTCGAAGGTATCGATGTCGCGCCGTGCAAACAGCCGGCTGGGGTCGGCCAGCGCCGTGCCTTCCTGGTAGAACACGCGATAGCGCAGCTTTTGTGCCCGGCGGATTTCCGCGGCGCTTTGCGCCAGCCGGACCTCGAGGCTGCCGATCCGGCCGAGCGTCTGCTGCGGCCGCAGCGCGCGGGCGATGCCGGCCTGGACACCGCTGAACGCCTGGAGATGGGGGAGCAGGCCGAACGACTTTATTGTGGAGCCGCGATCTTGCATCGCTAACCGTCCCTCGAGCTCTCTCGCGAATCGCCCTAACCGACGCTGAATCTCTACAGCACGCGGCGGCTGCCGAATTATGACAATGTTGTGGGCATTTCGCTACGCCACAAGGGGCGGCGGCGAAAGGCTTGGAATTGCGTCAAGAATCGCGCGCAACTGGATGCGGTCGAGCGGCTTGACCAGAAAATTGTCCATTCCGGCCTCGAGAGCCGCGCTGCGATCTTCGGCGAAGGCATTCGCGGTGAGGGCGACGATGGGCGTCCGCCGGCCGGCTTCCAGCGCGCGAATGCGACGGGCGGCGTCGAGTCCGTCGACGTGGGGCATGTGCAGGTCCATCAGGATCAGGTCGTAGGGCTCGCCGGCGGTGCGCGCCTGCGCCCAGGCGGCGACAGCAGCTTCACCGCCGGTGACGCCGGTCGGGCGGTGGCCGAGCTTGGTCAGCAATGTGCGGGTGAGCAGCGCGTTGATCTCGTTGTCCTCGGCGACGAGGATTGAAAGGCTGTGTGCGGATTTTTCCAGCGACGGCGGCTCGGCGTCGGCAGGCACGATCGGCGGGGCGTCGTCATGCAGCATCGACGCGAGAGACGCGGCGCGCACCGGCTTGATGAGATAATTGGTGAAACCGAGCTCGCGCAATTCGGGAAGATGTGGCCGCTCGCCCGGTGCGATTAGAACAATGCGGCGCGCAGTGTTGACGTTCGCGAGCTGATTCAAGTCGCGCGCAACGGCGCGGTCGACCAGCATCACGTCCCATGATCGCTCGGCGATCTTTTCAGCTGCGCTTATTTCACTGGCGGCGATACCGATGGTGGCGCCCCAGCGCGCAAGTCGGCGGGCGATCAAGGCTGGCTCGACCGGAGACGCGGAGACAACCAGCGCGCTCCGGCCGATGAGATCGGGAGCCTTGTAGAGCGGCGCTTGGCCATGCACGGCCGGTAACGACAATGAAAAGAAAACCGTCGTGCCTTCGCCTGGCTTGCTGGTGAGCTCGATCTTGCCGCCGAGCGCTTCGACGATCCGTTGCGAGATCGCGAGGCCGAGCCCGGTGCCGCCATAGCGGCGGGTCGGCGAACCATCGGCTTGCTCGAAATCGAGGAAGATGCGCTCCTGATCCTTGGGCGCGATGCCGACGCCGGTGTCGCGCACGGTGAAACGAATGCGGCCGTCTTCGTCTTCATCCGGCTCCGCGATCAGCGCGACACCGCCGCGCTCGGTGAACTTGATGGCGTTGCCAGCGAGATTGAGCAGCACCTGGCGCACGCGGGCGCGATCGCCCGTCACCTGTGACAAGTGCTCATCGACGAACGACGCGATCTCGATGCCCTTTTCCTGCGCGCGTGGCGCGAGCAGCTCGACGATTTCCTCGATCAGGCCGGTGAGCGAAAAGCCGCTCATTTCAAAGTCGATCTTGCCGGCTTCGATCTTGGAGAAATCGAGCATGTCCTCGATCAGCTTGAGCAACGCCTCGCCGGATGAGCGCGCCGCCTTGACATAGGTGGTCTGCTCGGGCGTCAACGGCGTATCGAGCAGCAGTCCCGTCATGCCGAGGATGCCGTTGAGCGGCGTGCGAATCTCATGCGACACAGTCGCGAGAAAACGCGACTTGGCGCGGTTTGCCGCTTCCGCGTGGTCGCGAGCGTCGCCGAGCGCCTTCACCTCGGCATCGTGCAGCTCCCAGTTGTGATCCGACAGCTCCTCGACGCGCGCTTCAAGCTTCTTCATGCGGCCAAGGGCAACACGCCGGCGATACAGCATGAACGCGATCACGGTGAAAGCGGCGGCGCACAGCGCACCGGCTCCGATTGCGTAAGTGTGTGGGTCGTAATTCTGGCTGCCCATGCGGACGCCGGTCAGGAAGCCGAGCCACGTCGAAACGACGGCGAGGGTGCCAATCGCGCCGCGGCTGAACAGCAGCAAGGCGCGGTGGTTTCGTGCCGCGCGTCCGGTCGGTGTCAGCTTTCCCGGCTTTTGCGGATCCGCCATTGCCGCACTGTGCGCGGCGACGGTTGCCAATCTATTGCCGCGCGCGGCCCGGTGAACGCGGCGTTAAGGAACCGGTGACGTCGTCGTCATTTCGGGCGGCCAGATTGCGCAGCGCCGCCGACTTGCGTCCGGACTGGACCATCACCGCGAATAGCGCGGCCGCGTCCTGCGCGGAGAAACCGGACGAGTTGGCGTAAATCCGGTAGCGGGCGGCCGCATCGTGCGGCCGCAGCGCGACAGTTAAATCGGGTTCCCGCGCCTGGGCGTCGACGCGGATCGTGCGAACCGTGTTAATTCCGGCACAAGTGCCGGCCATTTCCGCGCCATCGGCCAGGACGAAGTCGGCTCGGGCTGGATCGTCGACCGGTTGCATCACGAGGTCGGGCGCTGCCGCGTCGTTGTCGATCTTGATGACAAAATCGGCGTTGGCGCGCCCGGTCAGCTCGTAGCCGGTATTGCCGCTGGCGAAGCAGGGCGATGTGTCATCTGCCGACAATAATAATGAGTTGGTTCCGACCGCCATGGCCGGCACGGCGGCCACCAGCGCGAGCAGCGCGACAATATGTGTGCGTGTCATCGACGTCCCCGAGCCGCTGATTCGCGCGGCCAGCCCACGGGGAACTAATGCCCAATTGGTTAATGGTTTATTAGATCAGGCAGCGCGGCGGATTTCGTCGGCCAGGGCGCGGTAGGACAAAGCTTCGGCGAGATGGATGCGGCCGACATTGTCGGCGCCGTCGAGGTCCGCCAGGGTTCGCGCCACCCGCAAAACGCGATGATAGCCGCGGGCGGACAGCCGCATCGCGTCGGCGGCGTCACGCAACAGCTTGGTGCCGCTGCTGTCGAGCTTGGCGATTTCCTCCAGCACGGCGCCACTGGCTTCCGCATTGGTGCGAATGCCGAGCTGAAGCAGCTCGGTGTAACGTCGCGCCTGGATATCGCGTGCGCGGGCGACACGCGCCGCGACTTCGCGGCTGCCTTCGGACGGTGGCGGAAGGATGAGATCGGACGCGGTGACGGCCGGCACTTCGATGTGCAGGTCGATGCGGTCGAGCAGCGGGCCTGACAGCCGCGCCTGATAGTCGGCGGCGCAACGCACATTCGAACCGCGCTTGCAGGCAAAGCCCGGATCGGACGCACGGCCGCAGCGGCACGGATTCATCGCAGCGACCAGCATGAAGCGCGCGGGGTAAGTGACACGATGATTGGCGCGCGCGATTGCGACTTCCCCGGTTTCGAGCGGCTGGCGCAACGAGTCGAGCACTTGCGGCGTGAATTCAGGTAACTCGTCGAGGAAGAGTACGCCGTTGTGTGCGAGCGATATCTCGCCGGGCCGTGCGCGCAATCCGCCGCCGACCAGAGCTGGCATTGACGCGGAGTGATGCGGCGAACGGAACGGTCGTGCATTGGTCAGGGCGCCGCCTTCGATCTCTCCGGCGACCGAAGCAATCATCGAGACTTCGAGCAATTCGGCCGGTGACAGCGGTGGCAAGATCGACGGCAGCCGCGCCGCAAGCATCGACTTGCCGGAGCCGGGCGGGCCGACCATCAGCAAATTGTGGCCGCCGGCGGCTGCGACTTCGAGCGCGCGCTTGGCCGCCTCTTGTCCCTTGATGTCGGCGAGATCGAGCGCGACGCCGGAGAGCTCGCGCATCTTCGGCTGCGGCCGCGACAGCACCTGCGTGCCCTTGAAATGATTGGCGAGCTGGATCAGTGACTGCGCGGCGATAATTTCGATTTCCGGTGACGCCCAGGCGGCTTCGGGACCGCAGGCGGCCGGGCAGATCAAACCTTCGCTGCGAGAGTTCGCGCCGATCGCGGCAGGCAACACGCCGGCAATCGCGGCGATCGATCCATCGAGGCCAAGCTCGCCAAGAACGGTAAAGCCTGCGAGCGCATCCGGCGCGATTGCACCGATCGCGGCCATCAGGCCGAGCGCGATCGGCAGGTCGTAGTGGCTGCCTTCCTTCGGCAGATCGGCGGGCGCGAGATTGATGGTGATGCGGCGAGCCGGCAGCGCCAGCCCGGAGGCGATCAGCGCCGAGCGCACGCGCTCCTTGGCCTCGGAGACGGCCTTGTCGGGCAGGCCGACGATATTGAATGCGGGAAGGCCGGGCGCGACCTGAACCTGGACATCGACGGCGCGCGCCTCGATGCCCTCAAACGCCACAGTGGCAACGCGCTGAACCATTGCCTGCCCTCAACCCGGTCACAACCCTAGCGGGTTGCCGGACGAGGGGTAGTGGGTCCGTTTGAATGAGGCAGGAAAGAACTCTAGGTTGTATTGCTCTCGGATCGCATAAATGGGCGATACAAAAATCTATAGAAATTATTGCCACGTTTGCTGGCTTGGCGGGCGCTGCTGGCGCATTGCGACCGCCGGCTTGTTCGAGAAAGCAACAAACTGGGGAAGCATTCTCGGCCTGGCAGTCGTCGCCCTGGCTCTGCAATGGACCGGGCGCGGTCTAATGCTTGCCGACTCCTGGCAAAGCGCAATCGCTCAAACCGCGCTGTTTATTGTGGCAGCGTGGTTCGTGCTGCTCTTTCTTCGACTTGTTTTCTATGCCCCGTTTGTGATGTATCGCGAGGGAACGTGGCACGGGAATCGTTTTGTCTTTCGTGAGCCAAAACTTGCGTTTCACGCATTCGTTTCGACAGCCGACAATAATTCAACCTACGCATTTCGCTTTCCCGACGCCCCGCCATTCTCGTTTATCAACTACAAGATCGAGCCTGACGGGCCGCGTCATTACATCTCAGTGGCCGTGATGGCCCACGAAAAGCAGTTGCCAGTCATGGCTACCGAACATGATTGTCGATACACGAACGGCGGGATTGCGGTTAACAAAGACCGCGATCTCTGTATGAGAACATTTTTACGGCCTGACGCGACCCCATTTTCAGTTCGCATCTATGTAACGGGATGGGAAAATCCGCCACCGTCGGGGCCGCCGCAAGTTCCTCCAAACGACAAAGCTCCTCCGGCGTATTGGGGTCCGTGACGGCTATTTCCTTTTAAGCGGCAAGTCGTGTTTGCCGCACCTGTCGAGCCTCCCACGCATCGATCATATCGACAACGTCAGTCATTTCCCAAAGGCGCTTGGTGACGCCAGCCGCCATAGCGGGGGTCATCTTAAGCGATTGATGCACACGAACGAAATTGTAGAACATGCAATGCAGCGCGATGGCGCAAGCATGGTTCTCAATCTTTTTTGAGAATGCATTGGTGAGCCGCGTAAAGCGGCGCATGTGCATCCTCATCGTCAGATTGCTTCTTTCGACAAACGACGTGCTGACGTGCGCGGCGTCAGGATTGCCGACGACGTTTTCCTTTTTCGCGCCGATGCAGATCGCGGGGCTGTAGCGAGTCTCTCGCTGCGGTTCAGTGCCATAGATTTTTTGTAATATCGCGTAGTCAATCTCGTCGCCGAACGCATACTCCACGGCAGTCGCATATGCGCGATGCCCGTCAGTCGTGAGTTGAATGCGATGGGCGAGACGATCTTTCAGATCGTTGATGAAGGCGTAAGCTGAACCATATGAGCGATCACCGATGTAGAACGTGGCGATCAATTTGGTGTCGGCATCCAACGCGATCCAAGTCCAAACGTCGCCAGCATCGCGCGGGGCTTTCTTGGCGTTCGGAAGGTTGGCGGCCTTCGTGTAGCAAAACGACCAAATTTCGTCCGCCTGGACTCGCTTGCACGGCAAGTTGCGGAGAACGCGGTCTTGATAGGCGGCGCTCGCTACACCGGCATCGACCAACAATTTGGCGACGGTGTTTTTGCCAGCGCCCGTTACGCGGCAGATCGCCCTAATGCTCATACCCTCGCAAAGCAGGGTCAGGATTTTGGCGCGGGTTTCTCGGTCAAGTTTGTTCATGACCGAACCATATTCCAACATGCTTGAGCGGTCAAGCATTATTTGGAAGGTAGCTAAGTGATTCGAATGTAAGTGCTTTTAGACTCAGGAGAATTTCGCTTTACAGGCGAATCACCCCTTGCTAGGCCAGAGACAGATCGGGGCCGGACTTTCGTCCAGCCCCGCATCCGCGAGCGGTTCGATACTGTTTGCAGTAGGGGTCCGCCCCACTGCCTATAATGTCCCGGCCGCTAGCCACACGGCGCTCCTCCTGTGGGCCTTTCACCCACTCGACCGCGCTGGACCTCTGGAACGGCCAATTCTCAGGGTTTTCGACGGCTATCAGCAGAAATGCTGGTAGCCGTTGCCGCATGTCGGTTAACCATCCGGCAAGATACGCTGTATAGATTTGCGTATCTCGCCGCAAGCAGAATTTTGTGGCGCAGGAATCTGCGCTGTCCTATATTGCCCCTATGGCAAAGGCATCTTCTGACCCGGCATTCGTGAATGCGCAGGAACGGCGAGATACGATTGTATCGGAACTGAGCCTCGCTCAGCAAAAAGTCGATGAACTTCGCAAGGAACTGGCGCGGGTCGATCAATTTCTCCGCGATTGGCGGGCTTTTGCAGGGGAAATCGAGGAAGAGCCGGAATTTGCCATGACGGCGGACTCCCCGCCGGTCGGCAAGAATCCCGATAAACAGCTGATCGGCGATTTGGCCGAAGCGTCGATGGTGACTAAGGGCCGACCGATACCGCGTCGCGAGTTGATGGAAGACCTAAAGAAAAACGGCGTTTTTCTTCACGGCAAGAACCCCGACATGATCTTGAGCACCATGATGTGGCGCATGCAGGATCGGTTCGTGCGCATCCCAGGCTTTGGCTATTGGTTCCGCGACGAAATCTATACCCCGGCCAAATACCGTCCCGGCAGCATCCCCGACACGCGGTTCCTTTCGAAAGAACAGCAAGCAGAGGCGGCGGTTCGGGATATTGAAGAAGACAACAGCGAAGATAGCGACGAAAATCAGACGCCGAGTAAGGCTCCGTTTGTCCCGGTAAATCGGGGACTTCGCAGGTTTTAGTCTGCCTTCCAGCGAGCCTCAGCGGCCCTTTTTGCTATCGCGGACCGCTGCGCCTTCGTCAGCTTTTCGGCGCGGGCTTTGCCGCCCTTGAGGCCGCCCAAGCGACCAAGCGCCACGGCGGCAGGGTTCTTGTCAGCCGTCGCTTCGTCGATGATCCGCTTGGCTAATTGGTTCGCATCCTTCGGGCGCTTCATTTCGGCTCCTGCATGACCGCTCATGCAATATGCAATCAAGCAGGCTGCGCCGCTAGGCCGTATCTTCAAATGTCACAATCAAACGGACCCAGTGCCGGACGAGGTCAAGAACATTTAGTGAACGTCGGATTGTGCAATGTGCGCCGAATCGGCGTCTTTCGGCGTCAAGCGATACCAGGCCACCTGACCCGGCATGAACATCTCTCGACCGGCGCGCGACCAGAGCGGCGGCGCGTGATCGCCGACCACCAGAATTTCGGCGGGACCGATCGCCGGATCGAGCGCGAGTTTGGCGATCGAGCCAAACAGGTCGTGCCACAACTCACCCATGCGGCAGACGCCGGCACGCTGAAAGACGCCACGGCCGCCGGGATTTTCGCAGTTGAAATTCGTCACCGCATAACCCGGCGCAACGGGGATGTGAGTGTTGAGCGTGAGCCAATAGATCAGCTTTGGCTTCGTCGTCTGAGCCGCTTCCCGAGCGATCACGCCGGCGACATCGACATCGCAGGCGCCGGGAAATGCGGTGCCGCAAGTCCGCTTCAATTTCGGAAGCAGGTCTTCGCCAAAGGCGATCTTGTCGAAGCCGAGTATCGGATACCAATGGGTGCGGTCGAACATCTCGCCGCTGAAGCTGTGGAAGGCGAACGACTGATATCCGCGGCGATGCAGTTGCGCGGGGAGACACTGCGCAGCGATATCCTTGGTCAGCTCTTTATACGGCGTGCGCGTATCGCACAGTTCACGCATTTCGCCGTTCGTGGTCGAGCCGTAATAGCCGGAGTGACCGGACGTCACGGTGTAGCGCTCTTGTATCGCCGGGTCGTTGAGCGGCGATGAGACCAGGTCGCGCGCCGCCGGATTTTTCAGATAGCCCATGCTCTCGACGATAATGTAGACGACGTTGCGTCCGTTCTTGCCGGCGACCTTGTCGAAGCCGGACGTCTCGCCCGCGGTGACGACAGGCTGGTTGCGCCCGAGGAGCGTGCCGAAGGTGAAGTAGGGCGACACGTTGCTGACGTAGTCGACCACCAGGAAGATCGCCATCCCGCCAAGCAGCACCGCGATATTTCCCTTCAGCAGCCGGGCGCGATCCCGCAACAGCCACACGATTGCAGCCGAGTTTGCCAGCATCACGCCGAACAGCGCGACGTAGAGCGGAGATTCAAATACGTGAACCCGCGACGCGAAACGAAGCGCGGCAAGCAGATCGAGCGGCGCGAGGCGGAACATCAAGGAGATGGTGCAGACCAGATCCTCGATCAGCACGATCGCGAAACATGTGACGAGAACCGGAAACGACACGCGGCGCGCGGCGACGGCAAGGAGCGCATAGAGCGCGATCGCGTAGGACCGCGGCGGCAGACCGATGTCGATGAGATTGAAGAGCGTCGCCAGCGACAGCACATTCGGCAACACCAGCCCGGCGAGCAGCAATGCTGTCGTCGGTCCGATCTCGACAAAACGGCTTGGCCGCGGCGCGGCGAGCGCCGTCGATAGATCTGAATTGTAGCCCACCATCGACGCGGATAGTTCCACGTCAACACTTAAGGACGGACTATGGCCGCGATAAAAACTTTGAACTAACGGCTTAACCGTTTTTGCTCGATCTTGTCCCAGACCATCACGGCAGCGTCCGGTCCGCCGAGGTTTTTAACGGCGCGTATACCGGTCGGCGAAGTAACGTTTATTTCCGTTAACTGATCTCCGATCACGTCAAGCCCGACGAAGATCATGCCGCGTTCGCGCATGACCGGACCGAGGCGCTTGCAGATTTCCTGCTCGCGCGCGGTGAGCTCGGTTTCCTTGGGCGCGCCGCCGCGCACCATGTTGGAACGAAGGTCGTCGGCGGCCGGCACCCGGTTGACGGCGCCGGCGAATTCGCCGTCGACCAGCAGAATGCGCTTGTCGCCCTGCTTCACGGCCGGCAGGAATTTCTGGATCACCCAAGGTTCCCGGAAAGTGGCCGAGAACATGTCGTAGAGCGAGCCGAAATTGAGGTCCTCGCGCGTCACCCGGAAAACGCCGCCCCCGCCATGGCCGTACAGCGGCTTCATCACGATGTCGTTGTGGGCCGCGCGGAACGCTTTGATTTCGGCCAGGTCGCGGGTGATCAGGGTCGGGGGCATCAGGTCGGCGAATTCGTTGACCAGCATCTTTTCCGGCGCATTGCGCACGCTCGACGGGTCATTCACCACCAGCGTCTTCGGATGGACGCGGTCCAGCAGATGCGTGGATGTAATGTAGGCGAGATCGAACGGCGGGTCCTGGCGCAGGAGGATGACGTCGAAATCCGCGAGGGCGGTCCGCCTGCTTTCGCCGAGCGAGAAGTGCTCGCCGGCCACGTCCTTCACCGTCAGCGATTGGACGGCCGCAAAGACCTTGCCGTCGAGCATCGCGAGCCGGTCCGGCGTGTAATAGGAAAGCTTGTGGCCGCGCTGCTGCGCTTCGAGCAGCAAAGCGAATGTGGAATCGCCGCGGATATTGATGCGGTCGATCGGGTCCATCTGAACGGCGACTTTGAGGCTCATGCGCGCTTTGCGTTTCACGTTTAGATTTTGTTAAGGCCAACACTCGTTAACATTTTAAGCCGATAATTGCGCCAGGTCTGCCCTTTTCAGCTCAGGTGATTTTTTGAGGCTTCCTTCGGTCCACTCGCTGTCGGTTACAGCGAAGCTCTATGCCATCTTCGCCCTATTGGCCACCACGACGCTGGCTCTGGCCGTCGTGGCGGTATCGAGCGCCCGAGACCACGCCGCGCTGACCGATGCCTTCGAATACGCCAATGCCGGCAGCCGCAACGTCGAGCGTGTCAATGGCCTCATGTCGGCGATCGAGGCAGAAGCGCGCGCCATCTATCTGGCTTCCGACAACGCGACGGCCGCCAAATATGCCGACGAACTGGAAAAGACCAACGCGCGCATCAGCGCCACCGTGTCCGAGTGGCAGAGCAAAGTGACGTCAAGCGACGCGAGGAAGTTCAGCGACTTCGCCGTCCGGATTGCGAGCTACCAGGAGTTTCCCAGCCAGTTGGCGCAGATGGCGTCCCACGACGGGCCGCAGACGGCGCAAGCCTGGGCGATGGTGAATGACGTCCCGGAGATCCGCGACGGGTTGGCCGACGATTTGACGAAGCTTGGCGAAATTTACGCGCGCAACGCCGAACAGATTTACACCAGCATCAATGAAGGGATCGCGCGGACGGCCGTCCTCATGAGCGTGTTCGGCGGTCTTGCGGTGCTGCTCGCTGTGATCGGCGCCATCATTATTTCTCGGAGCGTCGCCAAGCCGATCGCGCGGATCGCTGAAGTGACCGAAGCGGTTGCGGCCGGCAATACCGACGGCGAAGTGCCTTACAGCACGCGCAAGGATGAGATCGGCGCACTGGCGCGCTCGATCGCGGTCTTTCAGCGGGCGATGCAGCGCAATATCGAGCTCAACAAGACCGTCGTTGCCGACGGCGAAAAGCGTTCGCAGCGGCAACAGCAGATGGGCGCGGAGATCACGCGGTTCTCCGGCGACGTCGAGGCGACGCTAGCGGAGCTTGGCCGCATTGCCGATGAAATGCTCGGCGCGGCGCGGCAGCTTTCGAATGCGGCCGGTGACGCCGCGGCCAAGACAACATTGGCGCAATCCGCATCCAACGAGGCATCGGCAAACGTGCGCGATATTGCGTCCGCCGCCGACGAGCTGGCGGCTTCGGTCGGCGAGATCGACCGTCAGGTCGCGCAGTCGAACACCATCGCGACCCGCGCTGTCGCCGATACCGCGCGCAGCAACGAGGCGGTGCAGGAGCTCAATGAGGCTGCACAACGCATCGGCGATGTGATCAAGCTGATCACCGATATCGCCGAACAGACCAATCTTCTGGCGCTCAACGCGACCATCGAGGCGGCGCGCGCCGGAGAAGCCGGTCGTGGCTTCGCCGTCGTCGCCGGCGAAGTGAAGGCGTTGGCCGGGCAGACCGGCCGTGCCACCGAAGAGATTGCGGCGCAGATCGCAGCGATGCAGCGTGCTACGTCGCGTTCGATCGACGCGATCGCGGCGATCGAGCAGACCATCAACGAAATCGGCGATATCAGCGCCGCGATCGCAGCGGCGGTGACCGAGCAGGGCGCGGCCACGCAGGAGATTGCCCGCGCCGTCGACGTCGCCGCGCAACGCACTCTTGAAACAGCGGACAATGTGGGTCAGGTCGGCGCGGCAACCGAAGACACGCATGCAAGCGCCAATGCAGTGAAAGCAGTGGCCGACGACCTTGGCCGCGTGGCGCAGCGCATTCGCGGCGAAGTCGACCAGTTCTTCGACCGCCTCAGCGCCTAGCTCGTCTCGAACGCGCCCTGGATGTGCCGGGGCAATTTGCCCGGCGCGACGAGAACGGCATCGAAGCGCATATCGGTAATTTTCGGATCGGGGTAAGTCGCAAGCCACGCTTCCGCGGCGGCGGCAATGCGCTGCTGCTGACGCGGCAACACGGCTTCGGCGGCTTCGTCGAGAGTTGCGCGCGCCTTCACCTCGACGAACACCAGCAAGGTCCGCCGCCGGGCGACGATATCGAGTTCACCGACCGGGCTTTTCCAGCGGCGCGCCAAGATGCGATAGCCCTTTGCGACGAGGTAGGCGGCGGCGCGGCTTTCCGCCGACAGGCCAAGCCCGAACGCTGCGACCCGCTCGGGCTGCGGCGCTTTCTTCGCGCCGGTAGGTTCAGCGCGTCGCGCCATCGTCATCACCTTTTAGCGCGAGCGCGCGCTGATAGACATCGCGCCGCGATGCGCCGGTCGCACTGGCGACTTCGCCGACCGCCTCTTTCACCGACGTGCGGGTGAGCGCCTGTCGGAGCAGGGCGTCGATATCCTGCTGTCCGGCCTGCTCCTCGGCAGGAGGCGCGACGACAATGACGAATTCGCCGCGTGTTTCCGCGCCATTCGCGTAATCCTGCGCCAGCATGTCGAGCGGCCGCCGCCGGATTTCCTCGTGCAGCTTGGTCAGCTCGCGGCAGACGGCGGCCTCGCGGGGCCCGAGTTCGCCGGCGAGGTCGGCGAGGGCGTCAGCAATCCTCGGCCCGGTCTCGAAGAGAACCAGCGTAGCCGGAATGCGCGCCAGCTCCTTGATGCGCTTCTGCCGCGCGACGTCCTTCGGCGGCAAGAAGCCGTCGAAGAAGAAACGGTCGGTCGGCAAGCCCGAGAGCAACAGTGCCGTCAGGACAGAAGAGGCACCCGGGATCGCCGTGACGGGGTGGCCGGCGGCGCTGACTTCGCGCGCCAGCTTGTAGCCGGGGTCGGAAATCAGCGGCGTGCCGGCATCCGAAATCAGGGCGACAATTTCACCGGCGGCGAGGCGCGCCAGAATTTTCGGCCGTGCTTCCGCGGCGTTGTGCTCGTGATACGGCATCAGCGGCGTGGCGATGCCGTAGTGGTCGATCAGCCGGCGCGACACACGCGTGTCTTCGCAGGCGATCGCATCCGCTGCGGCCAGGATGCCGAGCGCGCGCAGGCCGATGTCGCCGAGATTGCCGATCGGCGTCGCCACCAGATAGAGGCCCGGCGCGGTCGGCGGTGCGGCGACCTCCTGACCGGCGATCAGGAACGTGCATTTGCCTTTTTCGTTTTTGGCCATCCGGGCACTCTAGTCGGCGCTTCGGAGGTCGTCATCGCGGGTCAAATCGGTCATTCCGCAGATTTACTTGATGGCACAATCCCTATAATTTCCAAGGCACTACGGGGGCCACACCGATTCACCGGAGCAAGAATGCCGCGCGCGCCGCGACATGACACAGGGCTGATTGCGCGCCGGACATTGCTGCGCGGGGTGGCGCTCACGTCACTGGCCGCGGCGCTGTCGGCGTGCGCCGGTAACACCCTCGACCAGTTCAGCGCGCCGATCGCGTCCGAGCCGCCGCCCGGGACCGCACCGGGTGCGCCTCCGCCGGGAGCGCCGATCGGCACTGGCAATGTGCGCGTCGCGCTGCTGTTGCCGCTGTCCGGACAGGGCAATGCCGGGCTCGCCGCGCAGTCGATGAAGAATGCCGCCGAGATGGCGATTGCCGAGTTCAAGGACCCGAACGTCCAACTGCTGGTCAAGGACACCGGCGGCACACAGCAGGGGACGCAGGCGGTAACGCAGCAGGCGATCAACGAGGGCGCACAAATCATTCTTGGACCGCTGTTCGCTCAGTCGGTCGCCGCAGCCGGGCAACTGGCGCGGCCGCGCAACATTCCGATCATCGCCTTCTCGACCGACGCCAATGTCGCGGCGCGCGGCGTCTATCTGCTGAGCTTCCTGCCGGAGTCGGACGTGCACCGCATCGTCGATTACGCGGTGTCGCACGGCAAAAGGTCGTTCGCCGCGCTGGTACCGGACAACGCGTACGGCGCGGTGGTCGAGGCTGCGTTCCAGCAGGCGGTCGCCCGCCGCGGCGGCCGCGTTGTTGCGCTCGAGCGCTATCCCCTGTCGCCGCCATCGTTCCAGCAAGCAGCGCAGCGGATCGCGCAAGGCGCAGCACGCGCCGATGCGATCTTCATTCCGGACAATGCCGACAACGTACCGCAAGTGGTGAGCGCGCTTGCCGCGGCGGGCGTCAATCTCAAGCGCATGCAGTTGCTCGGCACCGGCCTGTGGGACGAGCAGCGCATCTTCGCCAATGCGAATTTGAGCGGCGCATGGTATGCGGCGCCCGATCCGGCCGGCTTCCGCGGTTTCGCGCAACGCTATCGCGGACGATATGGCCAGGATCCTGTGCGCACCGCGACGCTGTCTTACGACTCTGTGGCGCTGGTCGCGGCACTGTCGAAGTCGCAAGGGCCGGCGGCGTTTTCAGATCAGATGCTGACCAACACGTCGGGCTTCGCCGGCATCGACGGCGTGTTCCGCTTCCGGCCCGATGGCACCAACGAGCGCGGGCTCGCGGTGATGCGTGTCACGCCGCAAGGCGGCCAGGTGGTCAGTCCGGCGCCGCACTCTTTCCAGAATACCTGAAGATTTAAGCGGCGAGATCGGCGACCACGGCGTCGAGCACCGGGAAGCCGGACAACGTCACGCGCAGCCGGCCGGACGGCATTGTCTCGACCGCGCCCTGTTCATGCAGCGCCGAGATGCGTGCATGGTCGAGGTCGCGGCCGGACAGCGCGGTGTAGCGCGCGAGGTCGATGCCCTCGGCGAGGCGCAGCCCCATCAGCAGATATTCGTCGGCCTGCTCGCCCGCCGTGAGCGGCTCATTGGTGACGAGGCCGTGGCCGAGAGACTCGACGCGCATCAGCCACAACTCCGGCCGGCGCTCCGTCTCGGTGGCGATGCGAGTGCTCCCGATGTTGAGGCGGCCATGCGCACCGGGACCGATGCCAGCGTATTCGTGCCCGCGCCAATAAACGAGATTATGCCGGCACTCGGCGCCGGGCCGAGCGTGATTGGAAATCTCGTAGGCGGGAAGGCCGGCCGCCGCGCAGACATCCTGCGTCGCGTCGTAAAGCACGCGCGCGGTGTCATCGTCAGGCGGAACGAGCTTGCCGGACTTGCGCAGCGCGAAGAACGGCGTGTCGGGCTCGATCGTCAGTTGGTAGAGCGACAAGTGCTCGGCGGCTTCGGCGATGGCGCGCTTGAGTTCGGCGGTCCACTCGGCGGGCGTCTGGCGCGGTCGCGCGTAAATAAGATCGAATGAATAGCGATCGAAGATCGAGCGCGCGATTGCGACCGCGTCCAGCGCTTCTTGCGCGGTGTGCAGGCGGCCAAGTTCTTTCAGCGATGCGTCGTTGAGCGACTGCACGCCGAGCGAGACGCGGTTGACGCCGGCGGCGCGATAGCCGCGGAAGCGCGTCGCCTCGACGCTGGTCGGGTTGGCTTCGAGTGTCACCTCGACATCGGGCGCGATTTTCCAGTGCCGGCCGATCTCATCGAGAATCGCGCCGACGGTCGACGGCTGCATCAGCGACGGCGTGCCGCCGCCGAAGAAAATCGTCGAGACGGTGCGGCCCGGCGTTCGCTGAGCGGTCGCCGCGATCTCGGCCGCGAACGCGCGCACGTAGCGCGTCTCATCGATCGCGGCGTGGCGAACGTGACTATTGAAGTCGCAATAAGGGCATTTCGACAGGCAGAACGGCCAATGCAAATAAACGCCAAATGCGGCCGGCTGCGTCGTCATCATGTTAACCATTATGTCTGCTTCGCCTCGCCAATAACAGCGGGTGCCGGAAATTTTGCTGTGGCAAGTCGTTAAAATTGTAACGAATTCGCTGCCCCCAAGGGTTCAGCGCAAGCACGCTTGCGCGAGTTGCACGAAGGCGCGCGCGCGATGCGACAGGCCTTTGCCGCGTGGCGGCAAGCCATGCTTCTCGTCGGCGTCCATTTCTCCGAAGGTGCGATCGAAACCATCCGGCAGAAACATCGGGTCGTAGCCGAAGCCTTTGTCGCCGCGCGGCGGCCAGACCAGGATCCCGTCAACCCGAGCTTCGAAGTCTTCTGTGTGTCCATCGGGCCAAGCAAGGCAGAGCGCGGCGACAAATTGGGCTTTGCGGTTCGACGATCCGGAAATCTTGTCTTCAATTGTCTGCATCGCCCGCGCGAAGTTCTTGTCGTCGCCGGCCCATCGCGCCGAATAGATGCCGGGCTCGCCGCCGAGCGCATCGACCGCGAGACCGGAGTCGTCAGCAAACGCGGGGAGGCCGGTCGCCTTTGTCGCGGCGTGTGCCTTGATGCGCGCATTCTCGATGAACGTGCTGCCGGTTTCCTCCGGCTCGGGCAGGCCCAGTTCGCCGGCGGAAACCGCTTCGACACCATAGGGCGTGAGCAGGTCGCGCAGCTCGGTGAGCTTGCCGGGATTGTGGGTCGCGATGACGACCTTGCCGGTCAGGCGGCGATGGCTCACGTCACCGCCAGCTTTTGCAGGTCGACCAGCCGCGTGACGCCTTTGCGCGCCAACGACAGCAGCGACAACAACTGCTCTTCGCTGAAGGCGGTCTTTTCTGCGGTCGCCTGAATCTCGATGATGTTGCCGCTCCCGGTCATCACGAAGTTGGCGTCGGTCTCGGCTTCGGAATCTTCCGCATAATCGAGGTCGAGCACGGCGACATTCTGATAGACGCCGCACGATACGGCAGCGACGTGGTCGCGCAGCACTTCGCCGCGCAGCATGTTGCGTGCGCCCATCCAGCTCAGGCAATCCTTGAGCGCGACCCATGCGCCGGTGATCGAGGCGGTGCGGGTACCGCCATCGGCCTGGATGACGTCGCAGTCGATGGTGACCTGGCGCTCGCCGAGCGCGACGAGATCGACCACGGTTCGCAATGACCGGCCGATCAGCCGTTGGATCTCGACCGTGCGCCCGCCTTGCTTGCCGGCCGACGCCTCGCGGCGCGTGCGCTCGGCGGTGGCGCGCGGCAGCATGCCGTATTCGGCAGTGACCCAGCCGCGGCCCTGGCCCTTGAGCCACGGCGGCAATCGTTCTTCGAGGCTCGCGGTGACGAGAACGTGGGTGTCGCCGAATTTCACCAGGCAGGAGCCTTCGGCATATTTGACGACGCCGCGCTCGAGCGAGACGGCGCGCAGCTCATCGGGTTTACGGCGGCTCGGCCGGATCACGGTTAACCTCATTATTGGCGGCGATTGGGCGGCCACCATACCGATACGCGCGGCTTGAACAAGGGCGGCAGAATGGTCAAATCTGCGGTCGTGGGAAGGAGTTGGATGTGGCTTCACACGACGTTCCGATCGGCACGACGAATGTAACGCTTGCGGCGCTCAACGACCGCTCGCGCGAGATTTTTCGGCAGATCGTCGAGAGTTATCTGGCGACCGGCGAGCCGGTCGGCTCGCGCAATTTGTCGCGCATTATTTCGATGCCGTTGTCCCCGGCGTCGGTGCGTAACGTCATGTCCGATCTGGAGCAACTTGGACTGATTTGGGCGCCGCACACGTCCGCGGGCCGTCTGCCAACCGAATTAGGTTTGCGTTTCTTTGTCGACGCGCTGATGCAGGTCGGCGATCTCGCGGAGGAAGACCGCAACTCGATCGAGTCGCAAGTCGCTGCGGCGCGAAAGGGCCAGTCCCTCGAAAGCGTTTTGACCGAAGCGTCGCAGATGCTGTCCGGCCTCACGCGCTCGGCCGGCATCGTGCTGACCGCGAAAGACAATGTGCGGCTCAAGCATGTCGAATTCGTCCGGCTGGAACCGGACCGCGCTTTGGCGGTGCTGGTCGCGGAAGACGGGCAGGTCGAAAACCGCATTCTTAATGTGCCGCTCGGTTTGCCTGGTTCGGCGCTGGTCGAGGCGGCGAATTTTCTCAACGCGCGCATCCGCGGCAAGACGCTCGCCGAGGTGCGCCACGAGATCGAAAAGGCAGTCGAAGACAGCCGTGCCGAAATCGATCAACTGACGCAGAAAGTCGTCGCCGCCGGTCTCGCGAGCTGGTCGGGCGGCGATAATGAGGATCGCAAGCTGATCGTTCGCGGTCAGGCCCATCTGCTGGAAGACCTCCGGGCGCTGGAAGATCTGGAGCGGGTGCGCTCACTGTTCGACGCCTTGGAAACCAAGCGCGGCGTGATCGATCTCCTGGGCCGGGCCGAACGCGCCGACGGCGTGCGCATCTTTATCGGCTCGGAAAACAAGCTGTTTTCGCTGTCGGGTTCCTCGACCATCATCTCGCCCTATCGGGACGGCGCCGGGCGGATCGTCGGCGTTCTGGGCGTGATCGGGCCGACCCGGCTCAATTATGCCCGCGTCATCCCGATGGTCGATTACACCGCGAAAGTCGTGGGCCGGCTGCTCCAGCCTTGATCTTTACGCCCGGAGCCCTGATATCAGGGCCGGAACAATGGACATGGATAGATGAGCGACCCCCGCCGCGAAAACGACGAGGCCCCTGAAGCCGCCGCGCCCGAGCCGTCCGGCGAGATGGTGCCAGCCGAGCAGGTCAAGGCCGCGCTCGAAGCCGCCGCCGATTTCAAGGACAAGCTGCTGCGCGCGCTGGCCGACATGGAAAATCTGCGCAAGCGCACTGAGCGCGAGGTCGCCGATGCGCGGCAGTACGGCGTCACGTCCTTCGCGCGCGATGTCCTTCAGGTCTCCGACAACATGCATCGCGCGCTCGATGCGATCGGCGCCGAGCTTTCCGATGCCACTGATGACAATGTGCGGACGCTGGTGGAAGGCATCGAGCTGACCGAGCGCGAGCTTGCCAAGGTGCTGGAGAAGCACGGCGTGAAGATGTTCACGCCGCAAGGGGAAAAGTTTGATCCCAACTTCCATCAGGCGATGTACGAAGTCGCCGATGGCTCCGCCGCGCCGGGCACCGTCGCGCAAGTGATCCAGGCCGGCTTCATGATCGGCGAGCGCGTGTTGCGTCCGGCGCTCGTTGCGGTCGCCAAGGCGCCGCCGAAAGCACCGTCGCCGTCCGCGAATGACAACAGCGGCACCGACACGCTTGCGTGACGCGTGTCGGTTTTTTCTTTGGACTAATTATAAAGTATTGATCTAGCAGCGCTTTTCGTTGACGCCGCACTGCATCGGCGTATTGGTCCCCGTGTCATTTCTGAAATCCGCGGGGAAATTCATGTCCAGGTTGATCTGTTGCGTTGGCGCGCTGGCATTTGCGTTGCTCGCCACGTCGGCGAATGCGCAGTCGATGAGTGAAGGCGCCAAGGCCTACAAGCCGTTCGTCGTCGAGCATGCCGGCAAGGCGCTGGCCGGCGCCAAGAAATTGCAGGCGGCGGTCAAGGCGAAGGACGTCAAGGCGGCACAGGACGCCTGGATCGAATCCCGCCGCGGCTGGGAGGCCATGGAAACCGTTACCGCCGAGCTGTTCCCCGAATTCGACGAGGCGGTCGATACCTGGCCGGACGCCAAGCAGGGCTATCACGCGATCGAAGCCGCGCTGTTTGCCGGCAAGATCGACGAGGTCGCCAAGCCGACCGACAGGCTGGTGGCCGACATCGCGCGGTTCGAGAAGAAGGTGAAGGGCTACCGCTTCACGCCGCAGAAGCTGCTCGACGGCACCAGCAAGCTCGCCTTTGAAGTCGGTGAGAGCAAGTCGAAGGGCGGCGAGTCGCCCTACGCCAAGACCTCGCACATCGACATGCAGGAAAACGTCGAGGGCATCGAAGCCGCGTGGAAGCTGGTTTTCGCGCCGACGCTGGAAAAGCGTGACGCCGAACTCGCCAAGACGATCCACGACAAGATCGAGGCGCTGGAGGAACTGGTCAAGGTCAACGACATCAAGGACCTCGACCAGAAGAAAGTCCATGTCGGTGGCGAAGAGCTGGCTGCGCTGATGCAGCAGGCCGCCCCGAAGCTGAAGCTCAAGACCACCAAGCTCGAAGACGAAGACTGAGGCGGGAGAAGCCGCAAATGAACGGCATCGCCTGCAAGGCATTCGGCATTGCGCTCGCCGCCATCGCGGCGGCGACTTTTGCCGTCGTGCCGATGCAGGCGCGGCCGATCACGCATGATGAGGGCGTGCTGCCCGCCGGCACCGAGCTCAACGACGATCAGCTCGACCGGCCGACCGAGCTGTTCTACTCGGAACAGAATGGCGGCAAGCGCAGCTACGAAAGCGTGCTTGGCGACATGCTGTTTGCTACGCCGGGCATTTTCGGGGGCATGGCGCGCAAGGCCGACCTGAGCTGCGCCACCTGTCATCAGCAGGGGCACAACAATCCGAAGCTGTTCATTCCCGGCCTGTCGGGCCGGCCCGGCACGTTTTCGACGGCGAATGGGATGTTCAGCCCGCACAGCGGAGGCAACTCGGCGCCGGTGACGCCGCCGAGCCTGCGCGGCGCCGTGCATCTTGCGCCTTATGCGCATGACGGCCGCTTCGCGACCTTGCGCGATTTCATTCATAACGCGGTGGTCAACGAGTTCGGCGGCTCCGAGCCGTCGAAGCAGGTCGTCGATGCCATCGAGGCCTACATCAAGGACATCTCGTTCCTGCCGAACGACAAGCTCGGCGCCGATGGCAAGCTGACCGGAAAGAATTCGGAAGACGCGCGCCGCGGCGAAGCGATCTTCCGCCGTCCGTTCCGCAACGACGCGTCGATGAGCTGCGCGTCATGTCACCACCCCGATGATTTTTTCGTCGATCACAAGGTGCACGATGTCGGCAGCGGCGGCAGCTTCAAGACGCCGACGCTGATCAACTCGAAGTCGGCCGGGCCTTATTTCCATGACGGCCGCTTCGACAGCTTCCGGCAGGTGGTCGATTATTTTGACCGTCACTACGATCTCGGCCTGACCGGGCAAGAACGCACCGACCTCGTGGCCTATCTCGACGCCGTCGGTGACGCCGATGAGCCGATCACACGCAATACGGTGCAGGCCGAGCTTGATGAGATCGCTCTGTTTGCGAGCGTGCTCGACACGGCGATCCCGCAGCAAAACGGCGAGATCATCGGGCTGACGGTCGAGACGGTCGGCCATGAATGGCGCGAGCTGGGTGAGAGCTTCCCGCCCGCCAAGGATCCGACGGTCAAAGGCGGCCTGAACGAGCGCCGGCGCGCGCGCAACGCCGTGTTCGACGTTGTGCTGACGCTGCGGCGGATTGCGATGGCGAGCGAGGCCGGCAAGTTTGACGAAGCGGCTCGCATTTACGCCGGTTACCGGCACGATGCCGCCGTGGCCGGTCAGGTGCTCAAGGCCGCGGAGGCTTATTCGCTGTTCAATCCGGCGGTGCGAGAAGAACACTTCCGCGCGCTCGATCGGCTGGTGGATCTGGCAGACGGCTCATCGACAAAACGGTAAAATGTTATAATATAACAAAACCGGGGAATTGGGGTTGAGGTCATGGGTGCGCAGCGGGCTTTAGGTTTTGGATGTCTGATCCTGGCGGCGTCTCTCGCCGGCGCCGCACACAGCGCCGAAAAGCCGGGGCCGAAATCGATCTGGGAGCAGGACACGCTGACCGGCGATTGGGGCGGTGCGCGCACTGCGCTCAAGGACAAGGGCATCGATATCCAGCTCACCTACATCAACGAGCTGCTCGACGTCATGCACGGCGGCATCAATCGCCGCGCTAGCTACGAAGGCCGCCTCGACCTCACGGTCGAAACCGATCTCGGCAAGCTGCTTGGCTGGGACGGATTCATGACCCACGTCACCGTCTATAATATTCACGGCTCGAAAGATAACGCCGCGACAAATGTCGGCAGCATCGCCGATCCGAGCAACATCGATGCGTTCCGCACGACGCGACTGTTCACTGCGTGGCTGCAGTACGGTGATCCGGCTTACAACAAGGAGAAGCCGTCGCAGAGCGATCGCTTCTCGTTCCGCATCGGCCAGCTTGCAGCCGACGACGAATTTCTCACCAGTCCGACGGCCGGCGGCTTGATCAATGGCACGTTCGGTTGGGCCGCGATCCAGTCGGCGAATATCCTGAGCGGCGGTCCGGCCTATCCGCTGGCGACGCCCGGCGCGCGTATTCAAGTGCGGCCGGTGGACGATGTCGCAATCCGCGCGGCGATTTTCGCCGGCGATCCGGCGGGCGACAATTGCAACGGCGGCAATCCGCAAATTTGCAACAACAACGGCCTGACCTTCAGCACCGCCGGCGGCGTTTTGGCGATGGCTGAGGCGGAGTTCGGCGTCAATCAGGCGAAGGCCGCAAAAGGGTTGCCGGGCGTCTATAAGATCGGCCTCTGGTATGCGTCAGCGGACTACACCGACATCCGCTTCGGTACCAATCACAACGGCAATTTCGGCATCTACGGCGTCGCCGATCAGACCATCTGGCAGAGCGGCGATACGAGTCTGTCGGTGTTCACGCGCGCCGGCTTCGTGCCGACCGATCGCAACACGGTGTCGTTCTACATCGACGGCGGTGTCGGCCTGAAAGGCCTGCTGCCCGGCCGCGCCGACGACACGCTTACTATCGGCGCCGCCTACGAAAAGATGAGCCCGGATTTGAGCGCCGCCGATCGCGACGCCGGCTTGCCGGTCATCCACAGCAACGAGGTGGTGTTCGAGGTGAGCTACGCGGCGCAGATCGCACCGTGGTGGGTTGTGCAGCCGGACTTCCAGTACATCGTTCACCCCGGCGGAAACGCTGAAGATCCTGCGAATCCTGGAACTCCGGTCCGGGACGCCGCAGTGATCGGCATCAGAAGCGTTGTGAAGTTCTAGCAACTGCGGTTAAAAGCTGGCGCACGCGGCGATCTCGCTCGACGGAGATTCCGCGGAGGGGGGTGTGCCAGCCTTGATCGTCCTTAAAGACAAGACACTGATTGCGGTCGGCACCGCGCAATTTGTCTATCAGCACCCGGACGATCCAAACCTTCTGGTCAAGGTGCTGAAGCGCGACAGAATGCAGCGAAACTACGATCGCAAGGTCGGCGGCCGCATCGGCTACAAACGCCGGCACGGCGTCTACGTCACCTGGATGCGCGAGCTGGAGCACTATTTCTCCGTCACCATGCGGCTGGGATATCGCCCGACTTTTTTCCAGGAATACTGCGGAGTCATGGATACCGATCTGGGGCTCGGGATGGTGGTCGTGAAAGTCACCGACCGGTCGGGCAATCTGGCGCCGACGCTTCAAGACCTTGTCAAAAGGGGAAAGTTTACGTCCGACATCCGGCAGAAGGTTGAGGACTTGCGCAAGCAGCTCAATGCGCTTCGAGTCAGCACGACCGACGTGAACATGAACAACATTGTTTATGGCTGGACGGAAGCCGCCGGCGATCATCTCGTGATGATCGAGGGCATCGGCGTCAACACCTTCATTCCGTTGGCAAGGTTCAGCAACTACCTCAATACCCGAAGTAATGACCGGCACTTCGCCAAGACGCTGCGGACGATCGACGAATTGGAAGCAAAGCAACGCTCGTCGAGCGGCTAGCGCATCGTCACGCCGTCGCGCACTGCGCGAAAACGATTGAATACGGCGTCCCATTTTTCCGTCGGCGCAACGGCGACCATCCGGACAAAGCCGCCGCCCAGGAACCGCACCCATTGCACCATCGAGATCTCAGTTTCGCGCGGGCCTTTTCCGCGTGCACGGATTTCGAAACCGGGAGCACCTCCGATGCGCATTTTCTCGGCGGATTGCAAGGTCAGGTCGCGTATCGGCGCGCTCGCCAGCAGGTCACGCGAAAAGCGCGCGGGGTCGTCCAACTGTTTCGGCTTCGCGCGGCCGATGCTCACGATCATGTAGGATATTTGCGAAAGATCATCGTCCTGTCCGTCGGCGACAAAGACGCTGTCAGGCGTCACGCGCCTGATCTGAAAGCCGGCGAGATCCTTGAGCTCAAACGGGATGAGCTTGAGCTGCTCGGCGATCGGCGGGTCTCGGACCACCATGCTCGCCAGCATCTTGCGCACGACAGCGTCGGAATAAATTTTGCTCGCCGCTTCGGGCGCGGCGACGTTGATCAGCGCAACGAAAGGCTCCTTGATGCCGGCCGGCATCGCCAGAAACAGCCAGTGCTTCATCGCCACACCGTTCTCGACGACACGCGCTTCGTGCAGGTACCCGACGCCGTTTTGGAACGGAAAGAGTTGGCGCTCAACATTAGTGGCGCCGGCGGGGGCGGGGCCGAACAAGGCGCGCGTCAGTTCGCCGTAAGTTGCCGCCGGCAGCTCGGCCACGGTCACGGTGACCTTGCGGTCGATATCCTGAAAGCCGGATATTCCAGGTCCCGGCTTGAGATCGCCGGCCGGTTCAAGCCCGACGCGCAATCCGGGCGGAAAGACCGGTTCGGCATTCACAACGCAAATGCCGGCAGCCATCACTATGGCAATGAATAAGGCTCGGAACATCAGGCGGATAGATAGCCCATTATTGTGTCGGCGATGAGCCTGTAAAAGCGGAGTTGCGCGGGATGACCTTATCTCGCTAAGAGCATGCGGGGTGGGGGCGAGATATTATGCTGACGTTGCGCGGCAGTACGCCGGTTGCGCACGGCCATAAGCGATTCATATTCCAGCATCCGTCCGAGCCGGCGCTGCTGATCAAGGTCATGCAGCCCGACGTCGTCGAGGAGCGGTGGGGCAGGCCCAGCCGGCCATGGTACAAAGCCAGCCGGCGCTACGGGCAATACATGAGCCTGCGGCGCGAGCTGTCCGAATACCTCGCGGCCGCCGTCAAGTTTCCCGAGGGCGTTCCGGTGCTGCAGAGGTTCGCCGGCATCATCGACACCGATTATGGAGTTGGCGTCATCGTCGAGAAGCTGGTCGGCCGGGACGGCGAACTTGCGCCGACTTTGGCCAAGCTGGCCCGTCGCGACGGCGTCACCCCCGAGCTCCTGCAAAAGCTCGCCCAGTTCGAGGCCGAGCTGATCAAGTACAACATCGTGGTCGGCAAGCTCCACGCCCACAATCTGGTCCTGGCGGTACGAGGCGGGGAGGAGCGTTTCGTCGTGATCGACGGCTATGGCGAGACCGCCCTTATCCCGATCCACACCTGGTCGACCCGGATCAATGCCGCCCATACCCGGAGCCGGCTCAAGCGGCTGGTTGCGAAGCTGTATAAGAAGCCCCGGCCCCGGCCCGGCGATTAACTACTGTAGCTTTGAGGCCTGAGCCGCCTTGCGGCGAAAAAACGGCCCTCCTATATCAACCCGGAAGCCGGAAACGGCGATGAATCGCGTATTTAGGGGATCGGTTCAGGGGCCCCGCGGATGAGCCGCGGGTTCAGTATCGGGCGCCACAAGGCCCGGCCGGTCTGCCGCAAAAGAGAGGACTTAGAACATGGGCAAGGTCATCGGTATCGACCTCGGCACCACCAACTCATGCGTCGCGGTGATGGAAGGCAAGTCGCCGAAAGTCATCGAGAACGCGGAAGGCGCGCGGACCACTCCGTCGATCGTCGCCTTCACTGACGACAACGAGCGTCTCGTCGGCCAGCCGGCCAAGCGCCAGGCGGTCACCAATCCGGAAAAGACCATCTTCGCAGTGAAGCGCCTGATCGGCCGCCGCTACGACGATCCGATGGTCGAGAAGGACAAGAAGCTCGTCCCGTACAAGATTTCCAAAGCGTCGAACGGCGACGCCTGGGTCGAAGCCGACGGCAAGCAATATTCGCCGTCGCAGATTTCCGCCTTCATCTTGCAGAAGATGAAAGAGACCGCGGAAGCCCATCTCGGCTCCAAGGTCGACCAGGCGGTCATCACCGTCCCCGCTTACTTCAACGACGCGCAACGTCAGGCCACCAAGGACGCCGGCAAGATCGCCGGCCTCGAAGTGCTGCGCATCATCAACGAGCCGACGGCGGCCGCGCTTGCTTACGGCCTCGACAAGCAGAAGGCGGGCACCATCGCGGTCTATGACCTCGGCGGCGGCACCTTCGATATTTCGATCCTCGAGATCGGCGACGGCGTGTTTGAAGTGAAGTCGACGAACGGTGACACGTTCCTCGGCGGCGAAGATTTCGACATGCGGCTGGTCAACTACCTCGCCGACGAGTTCAAGAAAGAGCAGGGCATTGATCTCCGCAACGACAAGCTTGCGCTGCAGCG